>NZ_JBMPPE010000002.1:0-535126 GCF_049339445.1 Undibacterium sp. RuTC16W
TAAACACGCTTACGCGCCCCTAACTCCCACTTCTAACATCCGTATCAACCGCTTCTCTTTCTCTTCCTTACCTTCCCGCCTCTCGACGGGAGCCGAACTATAGCAAATTCCTTCCGCCATTGGCAAGGATTATGTTTAAAAATATTCTTCATCAGAAATAGTCAATATTAAAACCCGCTTTGTTACTATCCAAAACACAATCGGCCATTCACATAACAATGACAAACTTCCAAAGACATCAATATCACACGCTAGATGGCATGCGCGGAATAGCCGCACTATTGATAGTTTTGTTTCATACATCTAATTATTTTGCGGGGCTATTTTTTCCTGAGAGTTACCTGGCTGTTGATTTGTTTTTTGTTCTTAGCGGATTCGTCATTGCAAAAGCATATGCACAACGCCTTGACGAGGGAGTATCAACTTACTCTTTTATGCGTATACGTTTGATCAGGCTTTATCCACTCTATGCCATGGGAACTGTGCTGGGAATTATTTTAGCAATAGCGAGTGTTATTGCAGGAAGCAATGCCGCCAATTGGAGTATCACGACCTTATTGCTCAGTAGCACATTAGCAATGCTCATTCTGCCATCCCCGTTAACACCTCAGCTCTATGCGGTCAACGCACCATCCTGGTCGCTACTATTTGAATTACTTGCCAATGCGCTTTATGCGATGTTCTATCGGTTTCTTAGCATCAAAAAATTAATCCTCATCACATTTTTAGCCGCAATTGGATTAAGTATTTGTGCCATCAAATTCGGACATCTGGATCTCGGCTACCAATGGTCGAGCGCCGTCGGCGGTGTTCCCAGGGTGACATATTCTTTTTGTATGGGTCTACTCATTGCGGCTTACAAGGGTCAATCTCTCCGTCCGAAACTACCGAGTTGGTGTGTTCTGGCACTTTGCATAAGTTTGCTATGCATAAGCCCAACAGCGGATCTACGCCCTTTTTATGATCTTGCTACGGTTTTGTTTCTGTTCCCCTTATTGGTATTGATCGGAAGCAGATCAGAATCAGATAAAAAATGGATGAAAGCCAGTTATGCCACATTAGGTTCTATTAGCTATGGGCTGTATGTCTTGCATGTCCCGGTTACTCTTTTAATTGACATTGCCTGTAAAAAATTAATTGGCAAAGAATTTGCCGCCTATGCGCCAACCTCAGGAATTATCTTGCTGCTTACTTTGGTACTCATAACCTGGTGGCTCGATCGAATCTATGACCAACCAATCCGAAAAAAACTAACGCAACTGTTGAAATATTGAGCTCACGTACTCATTTCATCTCGGGATAGGGGCTTTTACCGCCCTCAGAAATAAAGCGATCGATGCGTTGCTCTAATACTGATAGCGGGACAGAGCCCAACGCCAAAACCGTATCGTGAAAATTTCGGATATCGAATTTTTCTTTCAGTGCAGCTTCTGCTTTGCGACGAACCTTCCAGATAGTCATCTCACCCAAATAGTATGAAAGAGCCTGGGCCGGCCAGGAAATATATCGATCAACCTCTGTTTCAACTTCATGCATAGAAAGCGCTGTATTTTCCCTCAAATACTGCTGCGCCTGCTCCCGGCTCCAACCTTTTGCATGAATGCCCGTATCAACGACCAAGCGAGCCGCCCGCCAAGCTTGATAACTCAGCATTCCAAATAATTCGTAGGGCGAGTCATACATGCCCATTTCAACACCTAGACGCTCAGCATATAAAGCCCAGCCTTCACCGTAAGCCGACAAATAAGCCTGCCGAAACTCGGGCCGTCCCTTTTGTTCCATCGCAACGGGCATCTGAAACGCATGTCCCGGTGCGGACTCATGCAAAGTCAATGCAGGCAAACTATATAAACCTCGCGATGGCAAATCATATGTATTAACTAGGTAGATCCCAGGACCGCCACGACCTGATGTGTAAAACGGTGCCTGATCAGCAGGAACCGCTCTAATGGCAAAACGTCTGCGTGGCAAATAGCCAAAATAAGCTGCCGCCTTACCATCAAATTTCTTCGCAATAAACGCGGCTCTCATCAATAATTCCTCAGGCGTTTTTGCATAAAACTGAGCATCAGATCTAAGAAATTGCAAAAAGGCTGGGATATCTCCTTTAAAGCCGGCTTGACGAATCACGTCATCCATTTCTCGCCGTATCTTCGCGATTTCAATCAGGCCGATCTCATGAATATCGTCTGGAGATAGTGCTAAGGTCGTAAATTCTTCTATCTTTGACCGGTAGTAGGCCTTACCATCCGGCAGGCTTTCTGCACTTAGGTCTTGCCTGGATTGCGGAAAATATTCCGTTCGCAAAAATTGCAATAATAGCTTGTGTGAAGGCAGCACGAATTCTCGTATCGCCTTCATAGCTGCCTGGCGCAAACGAACTTGTTCTGTTGTGGGTACAGAATCAGGCATCTTGATAAAAGGAGTGAAGTAAATACTACTCTCTATATTTGGTACATTAATAACCGACTCAACTGATGCATCACGTCCCAGCAAAGTCACGCGGGGCGGAGTAAAGCCACGCTGCAAACCCGTCCGCATATTTTTGATTTGTTCAGAGAAATAGCGAGGCATATCACTTAACTGCGCGAGATAATGCTCAAAATCCAAACTACGTGACATTGGCACCTTAGCGATGTAAGTCAGATCAGACCAAAAAGCAGAGTCGGCATTGAGCGGTTTTTCGTAGTCACGAAATTCCTGGCTAAGCAGTAAGCTAGCAATCTGCATCTTATAGACCGCAAAATCAACTTGCTCGGAAGCGGACAATTCGTCAGTATTAATTTTATTCAGCTGATCGACTACGTCAGTCCAATAACGACGCTTCGACTCCTGCACTAAATAACTGACCTTTGGCAAGCTGGCAGATACTTTTTGCTCAGCATCCTCATCTGCCTCTCCTGTCTCGGCTTGCCGCCAGGCCCATTCTTTCATGTAAATATCTTTAAATCGATGGCTGGCAGTATCACTTTCGGCATAACACTGAGCACTCGACAACAAGATGATGCAACAGGTGACTTTAGTAAGGATTGTTCTCATGAATACTTATTCATATTGATGTCTATATAAAATCAACATCGTGACTTACAAAAAGTTTACTTATCTGCACGATAAGGATCAACTTCAGGCGAAATCTCCGGGGCAACCAGTGGCAATACCATTGTGAAGCGAGTGCCTTTACCGATATGACTTTCCAGATCAATTGATCCGCCCAATACACCGGTGACTAAGTTATACACGATATGCATACCTAGTCCAGAGCCTCCCTGCCCCAATTTTGTAGTAAAAAATGGATCGAAGACGCGCTTTTGATCTGCATCTGCAATGCCGTTGCCATCATCCGCAAACACAATCTCCACATGTCCGGCATCACGAAGACGGCTTGATATCCGCATCTCACCGCTCTCTTTGCCATCAAATGCGTGATTCAATGCATTTGTCATAAAATTGGTAATGATTTGCCCAAGAGGACCAGGAAAACTGTCCATGGCCACGTCTTGAATTAAATCAGTTCTCAAAACAAAAGCACCTTTGTGAAACATAGGCATCAATGTCGCAATGACCTCCTCTAAAGCCGCTTTTAAATCAAACTGCCGTCGCTGATTACTAGACTGATCTACAGCGACTTGCTTAAAGCTCCTGACCAGCTCACGCGCAATACCTAAGGTCCTCATTAAAAGTGCCGTACCGGTACTAGCGCTTTGTAAATAGCTATCCAAGGTCGAGCGACGTAATTTGCCTTCGTCAATATCTTGTAACAACTCTCTGGTTTTATCCTGCAAGGTGCTGGCAACGGTGACACTATTGCCGATCGGCGTATTTAGCTCATGCGCAACGCCTGCCACAAGAGAACCTAGCGCAGCCATTTTTTCGGAGCGGATCAATTCATCCTGCGTTCTCTTCAGCGACTCCATTGCTTCAGCGAGTTCTATATTCGCCTGCTCAAGCTTGATCGTTCGCAGCCTGACACGAGCCTCCAGTTGCACCGTCATCTCGCGAATTTCCTGCTCAATCTGGTATTGTCGAGTGACATCATGCAAGCCAAAAATAAACACTTTTTCGCCGTTCATGGTAAATAGACGCGCAGACAATAAACAAATGAGCACCTGCCCGTTCTGGTGGCGGTGATGTATTTCAAAACGATCGACACGCCCTTCGTTAAATAGCAACTGCATCATGGCATCGCGCTGCTCAAGTTTTTCCCAGAATTGCAATTCGAGTGCGGTTCTTCCCACTACATCGTCGCGCAAATAACCGAACAGTGCCAGCCACACATCATTGACCTCGATGAATAAGGACGAGTTAACACTGACGAGTCCTAATGCAATTGGGGACAATTGGAAGATCGTCGAATATTTGTATTCGTTCTCACGCAAAAGCATTTCGGCTTTTGCTCTTGCCATCTCGGCGGCGATCTCCTGATCAATATTATGGGAAGCTAACAAAAGGTAAGTCTCATCACCCGCCACAAATTTAGAACCAGAAACACGGCATTGAAAAATATGCCCTTCCTTGTGACGAAAGGCGATTTGCATTCCCCTTACCTCTCCATCCTGCTTGATCAGCTCAATCATCTTCTGACGCTGATCTGCAGATGCCCAAAGATCCAGATCTCCCGATGTGCGTCCAATCGCCTCTTCGCGCGCATAGCCAGACAAAGGTTCCCAATTCCTGTTCACATCAATGTAGTGACCATCAGCCATGCGGGTAATCGTCAGTGTATCTGGAACCAATTGGAAGACCGTTGCCAGAACAGCTTCTCTTTCTCGTAAATTAAGTTCCGCGCGCTTTCTTGCCTGCTCGCTTTCACGAATTTCGGTGATGTCACGCATTGCCGTCAGCAAGTATTTCTGTCCGTCGGATTCAAAAATTGTACAAAAAGCTTCCGCCAATATTGACGCATCTTCCTTACCTCTGAACCTGATCTCCTCACCGCGTATGCTATCCCCCTGGTCTAAGGTCAATAATCTACTGATGAATTGTGCTCTGCGCTCAGTATCCAGCCAGAGATTTAAATCCTGCCCGGGATGCTTGCCGATTGCCTGTTCGCGCTGCAAACCGAACATGGATAACCAGTGCGTATTCACATCAACTAACATGCCATTATCCATACTGATAATACTGATCGCTTCCGGGACCAGATCAAATATTTTGACAAATCTCTTTTCACGCTCACGGAGCTGAATCAAAGCCTCTTTGCGTTGATTTTCAATCTTATGAAACTCGGTCCGGTCCTCGACCAGATACATTACAAAAGACTCTCCACCAACCTCAAAACGCACACCAGAAATACTCACAAAATAATGATGTCCCAGTTTATGCCGGTAGATCGCCTGGAGGTCATGCACCTCACCAGTAGTCCGGATAGCCTCCAGTAATTGATCGCGCTGACTAGTATCGACCCAAAGGTGCAACTCCAATGAATATTTACCTAGAGATTCCTCACGGCTATAACCAGTCACCGCTTCCCAGTGCCGGTTTACCTCGACGTAGCGGCCATCCTTTTCTTTGCATATGACAAGTACATCCGGTACAAATTGAAAGACTTTTTCAAACAAAGCCTCTCTCTCCCTTAATACACCCTCAGCTTGCTTGCGTACGATCATTTCATCCTGAATTGAGGCTGACAATATCTCGCTCTGCTTTCTCTGTTCCAGAATGGCGACTACCAATAAAAGCATGCCTGTACTTAGGTCTAATAAACTAGACAACATGAAACCCCATGGCAGCAAATCACTATTGCCCCGGACAAAAGGAAAATCAAGAAGATGTATGCCTCTCAATGCAATCAATAGCGATAGTGCCTTATACCCGCCATTGCGATCCGTCTGCGGCACACGCCAAAAACTAACCGCCGATGTAATCAGCATCAGACCAGCAAATAAGTACACGGGAAACTCACGGAACAAACGATCAATTCCGGTCAGATGCGAGACAAAACTCCAGAGCACCAACAAGGAGAAGCACAAAATAATGCGGGGAGTAGCAGCGAATTTATCTAAAAAAATGCGCGTACCGTACCAAAAAGAACATGCGAGCCCTACCGTGAAAAAATCAACCCCCATTGCAGATAACGGAAATTGATAAACCTCTAATAAGGAACAAAATTGACGAAGAGCGATGCAGGCGTACGCAATCGCCCAGAATCGGGTGGCCCTGGCGCTGACTTTGATGCGCTGCAAATACACCAGGACAAGCATGGTAATCGAGCTGATGCCGATTGCCCAAGCGATTGCAACGGGTAGAAAAAAAGACGGCATAGAGACTGTGCTCAGACTAGTGTAGAACTACCAAATACTACGATGATGAATATTACCACCGGGTATTTGCACTGGCATAATTTGAAATAGAAAATATGCTAATTAGTTGTCATTTGTTAAAAATAGTGGTTCGACCTCTTGATTATCACAGGCGCATCACATAAGATTAAAACAGAGAAAAAATTTAATCCAAGCAACAGGGAGAAAACTGATGAAGCTTCAGAACAGTAAAATGCCCGGCTTGTTAGACCTCCACAATAACGATATTCAGACACCCTGTCATTTAATGGCATCTGGCATTCATCTCCGTGGATTTAAGCAAACAGGCATGATTGCTCGCCTGTCCGACGATGTCATCTCCAGCTGTTCTGTTGATCAGAGTGACGATGACGATCTCATTGATTTTTTGGAAGAGGAGCTGGAAACGCAAGACACAAAGCTGGCAACACTCCCCTGGAAAATCCTGATTGCCGATGATGATAGTAATGTGCACGATACGACTTTGCTTGCATTGAGTGGCGTGAAAATCCACGGTCGTCCACTTGAGTTTTTACATGCATATTCAGCAAAAGAAGCTCGTCAATTAGTCGTTGATCACTCTGATATGGCTCTCATTTTGTTAGACGTCGTCATGGAAACCGTTGATGCAGGGCTGAAACTCGTCAGTGTCATCCGCAATGAATTAGGTCGTCATAACTTACGTATCGTCTTACGCACCGGTCAACCTGGCTATGCGCCGGAAAAACAGGTTAATTATGAGTTTGCGATTGATGGCTACACAACAAAGTCTAAATTAACACGATCAATTTTGATCTCTGTGTTAAATGACACACTCTCCGAAACGCTTCCTGCACAAAATTTGCCGAACTAAACTGATTGCCGTTAAGTCACTGGCAAAAAAAAGGATGTTAAACAATTTAACATCCTTTTTTTACGCTCACGACTGACCATACAGCTTACTCAGCGTCTATCTGCCTCGCTGGAGATGCCTCCATAAAAGCCGGAAGCTGCATGCAATGCTGATTAATACTCATCAGAGTAGGCACCTGACTTAAATCACAGTTAAAGCGCTGAGCATTAAAAATCTGGGGAATCAGGCAGCAATCCGCCAGACTAGGCGTATCACCAAAACAAAAACGGCCAGCACACTGATCTTCAACCAAGCGCTGCTCTAAAATACGCAAACCTGACATACACCAATGTTGATACCAAATGTTTTTTTGCTCATCACTCAGCCCCAGATCTTTGGATAAATATTTCAATACCCGTAAATTATTTACTGGATGAATTTCACAAGCGATTCCCAACGCAAACGCGCGGATTTTAGCGCGGACAACCGGATCCTTGGGCAACAGCGGAATCTCAGGATATACCTCCTCCAGATATTCCATCATAGCCAGCGATTGATTGACCGAAAATTCCTGCCCCTGATATTGATCCACCAAAGCCGGCACCAAAGCATCGGGATTAATTTGCTTAAACGTATCCGATAATTGTTCGCCGCCATTTTTTACCAGATGAACAGGCAAGACCTCATACTCAAGGCCTTTCAGATTCAAGGCGATGCGTACCCGATAGGAGGCTGAGCTGCGAAAATAGCTATAGAGTTTCATAGAATATCTTTAAGTAGTCTTAAGAAATACGGACTTTTAATTCGCCGACGCCTGCAATACGCGCTTCCATTAAGTCGCCTGACTTTACTGCAGCAACTCCTTCTGGCGTACCTGAAAATATCAAATCGCCAGGCTGTAATTCATACAAGGTAGATAGAGTGGAAATCACTTCCGCCACATTCCAGATCAATTTATTGATATCGCTATCTTGCCTCTGCACTTGATTTACATCCAGATGAATATTGCCCTGATCTATCCATCCAGTCTGAGTCACTGGATAGACCGGGGAAATCGGTGCCGAAAAATCGAACCCCTTCGCCGTACACCAAGGTCGTCCTTGCTCTTTAGATTCTTGTTGCAAATCCCTGCGTGTCATATCTAGCCCCACTGCATATCCCCACACATGGGACATCGCCGTTCCCACAGAAATATTTTTTCCGCCGACACCAATCGCTACAACCAGCTCAACCTCGTGGTGCAGATTATTCGTCGTACTTGGGTAAGGCATTTCACCGACTTGTCCGTCTAACACCGGCAGCACCGCATCTGCCGGCTTCATAAAAAAGAAAGGTGCTTCACGCCCAGTCCAGCCCATCTCTTTTGCATGCTCCACGTAGTTTCGCCCCACACAGTAAATTCTGTGGACAGGAAACAGCAAATCTGAATTTGCTACTGGCACTGACGGTGTCTTAGGGTCGAATACATAACTCATAGCATTTCCTTCTCTTTTGCTCTCTTTAATTCTGCTTAGCTTGTTTGACAAAGGCAATGGTTAGATGTTGCTCGCTTTCAGCAAGCGCGCTACGCGCTGTTGCTGAGACGGCTCCAGAACCGCAGGCGTGGAATACAGTCGTTGCAACTGCTCAAGGCTGGCGCTGTGCTTATTGCCAGATTTGAGCGTTTCTTGCAACACGTCGACCTGCATCTGCAAACGAAGCCGGGACAATTCTGCCGGGCTATCAATACCATTCAATATTTCCAATTGCAAAATGATTTTTCCTGCGATTTCTGCATTAGCGGACAACTGATCGGCATAGGTCACATCCCCCGACTCAACCGCTTGCATCCATGCGGTAAAGCGCTTATTTAATGCCTGATCGAGTAAGGTAGATACTGCTTTTTTCTGCGAAAGATGATTCCATTCTGCCACCCATTTTGCCAAGCTCAATTTGCTTTGCTCAAGATTCTCTGACAACTGACGTTCAACTTGCTGACACAAATCGAATTTTGACTGCAACTGATGTCTGGCTGCCTGAGCATCACTTTCCCTTGCCTGTTCAATCTGATATTTTAGTTGTGAACAAATTGCCTGAAATTTTTTCTCAATCGCGTCGTCCTCATTACGCGGAACCGCACCGGTCTCACGCCACGCCTGCGTGATCTCTCGCAGTAATAGTTGAAGCTGAAACTGATCTTGCTGCTCAGCCGATACAATCACCTGCTCGACACGCGCGCAAATTGCAAGTTTGGTTGCCAAATTCGATTTGCGCTCTTCGTCAATCTGGCCGATAGTCGCTTTCCTCTGCATAAATAACGCATCACAGGCAGCGCGGAATTTTTCCCAAAGCTGTTGTTCATCTTTACGACGCAAGGGTAAAGCGAGCGCCCGTTCTTGCCAGCGAGCTTGCAGCTGCTTTAACTGATCAACAGCATCACGGCGTGCAGAATCAATTGCCGTCACTTGTTGAATCAATTGCTCTCTCAGATCAATCTCGGTTTTTCTTTGCAGTTCTAACGGCTGCGACAAGCACTGATATAGCGTATTAAACGTCGTATCAAGACGTTGTTTATGCTTACGGTCTACATTGCCCGATTCGCGCCAGGCTTGTTTCAGCTCGTTTAAAAAATGAGCTGCCGACTTCCAGTCTGAGCTTGCCAGCAACGCATCGGCTTTGTTCCGCCAGTCTGTGAGCAGCGCCTCCGCTTTTTTCAGATTCTCTGATCGTCCCTGAGCAAGTTGCTGAAAATATGCCGCAGCCGGTGCGTATGCAAGATTGCAAGCAGCGTCAAATCTATCCCAAATCTCTTTTGATGCGCCGCCACTGCTTGCCTCCAAGGATTTCCAGCGCTCTCTCAAACCGCCAATTTTCTTTGCGAGTTCATTAGGCTCTAGTTCTTGCACAGGCAAATTCTCTGCGGTTTTAATCAATTCATCCCGCGAAATACTACCGCCCCATTTGGCCCATGACAAAAGACGTCCTAATTCCGACTGAACTTTAAAAAGACGTTCTTTCTGGTCGCTGGCTAGGCTGCTACGTTTTACATCAACACCTCGCAAAATCTCACGCTCAATTTTCTGTGCCTGCAATGCGCTACCCTGCTCAAGAGCAAGCTCCATCGCCTCTATCGCTTTAATGATTTGCTCTGTACTCACCGCAGATACGGCTGGTGTAACTGGTATGGCTGATTTAATTTTTGATATCGGCAATACCGCTACTGACGTACTCTCGTCATCCTCACTTACAACAACATTCGATGACAAATGAGCATTGCTCTCAGCATCATCTGCCGGCATCTGCTCATGCACCATGTCTGAACGCACTACCGCTTCTTCAGGATTGCTTTTTTGCGTTTGCAACCATACCCATTGCTGACGTACCGCTTGCATTTTTTCAGTAAAATCTGACAGCAGATTCTTAGGCAAGCCAGGAGCTTCAGGATCAGACAATAGTTGATCAAATTCGTTTTGCCATTGATCGAGCTGTGCTGCATGCTCTGCATCAGCAATCCCCATTGATGCCGCCAGCAGATGAGATAGATCGATGATTTTTCTTTGCAAAGCCGTCTGCGACACAATCCTTGCCTGCAATGTTTGATACTGATGATCGAATTCTTGTTTCAGATCATCAGGGAATACGCTGAGCTTTGCGGTTAATTTATCCAGCTCAATAAGCTGTTGCGGAATCAGTTTTTCGTCATGAACTAATCGCTGCGCCTGCTCTACATATTGGATCGCTAATTGTCGTTGACGATCCAGTGTCGCAATGTCATCCAGCCTGGATTGCATTAACTTCACAACGCGTTTATCCGTATTGCGCAAAGCCATCGCAATTTTTCGTAAAGCCTCCTGACTGTGCACGTGCTGTGCAGCGCTAAAACGCCCATCTGCAAAATCACAACTGAGGACGATCTCGACCAGTGCGTTTTCATCCTTCGTCAGAGTTTGTATGCGCTCCATGAGCTCGGTGCGCTGGCTCGCATTTTTTACTGTATTTTTCTGATGTTCGGTCTCTTTTTGTTTTCCCTCGGCTAAAGAGGTTACATCTGCCGGGGAGATGTTAGTGGATGCAGGTCGGCGCTTAAAGAGGAACTCAAACATGGGGATAGATAAAGAGAGGTAAATGAGCAAAACACACATCATAACAATATCTGCCAGCCGCGACCAACATCGGTTTAGGAGAAGCAAGCTACCTTAGCCGATATTCTCGCCTACCAGGCTGCCCTGGGCGTAGAGATAGTCAATTCGTTCGACACCGCTGGCTTTGCCGCCGTCATGGTATTTGGCGACGATGTGACCGGCTGCGTCGTTGACGTAGTGGTTGATTTCGGCCCGATCCATGGCGTCGTCGAAGGATCTGATGGTTTGTTCTCAACCGTCGCCACTGTAGGTATAGTAGTAGGCCTTGTCGTTCGTGCAGGTGGTGTGCAGGGCGGTCTTGCTGATGCGACCAATGCCGTCGAACTCGCGGGTGAGTTCTTGTCCGCTACTTTCTTATTGCAGGTAATTGTTGGTGCCGCCACCGTTATAGATGACTTGTGCCAGACTGGGTGACGGGGTCTCATTCTCTCCGCCGTGGTACTGGTAACCGACTCACAAATATTCAATCGGTGCAAAATTGCGCCGCGAGATTTTGTTAATATCCGCAAAAAACAAAGCCTGCCTTAGCGTGGGCTTTTTTTAAAGTTGAAATTTCGCAGATGTCTATCTTATTGAAACAAGCCCCATGGATAAACGAACCTTACAGTTATTAGCAACGCTTAGAAAAATAAGTAAAGCGAACTAGATCATACACACAGACTAAATTGTGCGAGCGCTGGATTAACTACTGGAGCACTGTTGAAAGAAAGCATCGACAATGGATTCGGTGGGAAATGGTCGGGCCGTAATGGGCGAAGCCGTTTCCTGCTTTGTTGCATGGTTTGACCTGTGGAGCGAAGAAGCGTGACGGCGCACCATGCGAAAGCCAGGAATTATCAAAGTCAAATGGACGATGCCGTGTCCATGGCAAAGCGAGCGCGGGACCAGGAACGCCAGAGGGTAAGGCGAGGTCTTCCGTCAATGGCGAATTAGTGAAAATGTGGGCTTCTTTGCGAGCTGACTGACCGAACTTTGAGTCAATTGTTTCCCTCCCCGTCCTCATGTTGGCGATCATAGTCGTACTGAAAGTTCCCTTCGGTCATTCTTACGAGGTTTATTTGCTTATTGTCGTCTAAACGTGGTTGGTAAATACGAGCGAAACCCGATCGACGTCTCATGTGGAATATGTCAACGTAATCAATATATCCAAACACCCACAAAGTCTTATTGCCTGTCTTGACATCGTTGATGCTTTGTCCATTTATATTGAAATTTCTGGAGTGCGGGAGCGAATCATTCGGGACTAAGAATGCTTTTGGAATGACTTCACGGGCCGCAATATCAGTGTTACCAAGTTGCTCACCATTTTCTAAAATTTTAGATCCGATCGCAACATCAGTTACATTACCTGGAGTGCGTCCGTGATTCATGATTGCGATATGAACTTCAAATAACCCAGTAGAAGCATTTATCCATTTAAGTCCCGGCAACACGACAGATGCAGTTATATAAGCTCTTTCTGAGAGCATTGAGGTATCGGCACTTTTTTTTGCGGAATCTGCAGAAATTTTTGAAATTCTAAGGGATTCTTTCATCTCGCTGGCCTGCCTTTGTCCTGATTCTTTCGCGTCATCACCAAGAGCGACGGTGGCCTTAAACAAACATGCTGTGAAAATAAATAGCCCAATTGTTGCCGCCGCCAACACGCCCGTAAGATAGACGAGCCACCATTCAGAAGATGCGTAATCGTGATGTTTTTCAGTTTTATCAGTAGTTTCTATCTGGAGTACTGGTGCCTTAATTATTTCTATTGTTGTTGGTTGTTTTAAAATTTCTTTTTTGTCATCTTTTTGATCAACTGACGGCTCCGATTTTTTAACCGATTGCGAAGACATCGACTGTACCGACTTTAAATCAGATTCTGCAGATGATACGTTCGAGAAAAAAACAGAGCACAGCATTACGACAATGCTGAACCGTTTACGATAATTTAGGTGCAGGTTTCTTGTTGACATAGTCATTTGTGATCTAAGTTAAATTATTTTCGATTTTACAATATTGAACTTGCGTCATTGACGGGTATTGAAAACTCCCATTGATGGCTGGCTACAGTCAATACTGAATGTCCCTCGCGTTTAGGGATGTTTGCGGACATCTCCAGCATTGAAGGATGTCTTAATACTTGGGACGATTGACTCGGCAACTTTGCGGAGTCCAAGTCGTGTTTGAAACTCGACCCTGCGTTGCAAGACGGGTTTACAAATCCGGAGCTCAAACTGAGGATATGGCTATCCTGCATTGGCGGACGGCATTTCGTAAATCTATGAAATGAAAAAACTACTAAAAACGTTTTATTGATTGAAAAACATTCTCATTTTCAATCAAATTAGAAAGTAATCAGGGGGCACCAGTAACGGAATGCAGTAACTATCGCAGTAAATTTTAATGACAATCCTTAAGAGACTTTATCCAGGCCATTTTCGATTCCCGCCGTCCACCAATATTATTGCTAAGCCACTGACTCGTCAGTGGCTTTTGCATTTTTAGAACGTTCAGCTTTAATTTTACTTATTCAAAAATCGCGTTCATACGGTATGTACACGCTTATGCATGCGACGCAGTCCCAGCCATACGCCGACGGCAACAAAGGGGACTAATATGCCGACGACTGCATCAGTATTGACGATTAGTCCGAATACTTTCGCGGCTTTGCCTGTGTAGCTGAATAAACCGATGACGTAATAGGAAATCGCTGCGACGGAGAGGCCCTCGACCGCTTGTTGCAGATGTAACTGCTGTGCGGCTCGGGCGTTCATTGATTGTAGGATCTGGCGATTTTGCGCTTCTTGTACGATACCGACGCGGGTACGTAACAGGTCGTTCGAATTGGCGATCCGCTGTGCCAGTGCTTCCTGGCGACTTGCCATTGCATCGCAGGTATTCATCGCGGGTGTCAAGCGTCTGTCCATAAACTCCTCGACCATCGGAATTCCCTCGATCCTGACTTCACGCAACTCTTCGATGCGCGCATGTACTAGGCGCACATAGGCTTTAGATGCAGAAAAACGGTAGCTGTTATCGAGTGACAGTTTTTCTATCCGCGCGGCCAATCGCGTGATCTGATCAAGCAACGCACGCTCAGATACGCCGGACTGCTCTGATAGCTCTGCGTTCGCCGCCTCATCGGTCTCGACCATCGCACCGGCAAGTGCGACCAGCTCATTTTCGATGGCATTCAAGGCAGGAGCGGCTCTGTGTGCATAGGGCAAACCCAGCAGCGCCATCATCCTGTAGGTTTCGATTTCGAGCACACGCTGCACCAGACGCCCTGCCTGCAAAGCACGCATGCCAACGTCGCGAATCACAAAACGGCTGAAACCATCTGCCTGTATCGCGAAATCCGTCCATAGCTCGCCTCCCTGCATCACGTAGCTACCTGCGAGTACATTACCCTCAAATACTCGTTGCAGACTTTGTGCAAAGGCCTCTGTCCTGCCGCCGCTATCGTCAAGGACAACATGGGCGGCAACGATGATTTTGCCCTTCAGACTGAGCAACCATTCTTCAGGTAACTGCAACACCGGCATTGCCAAAAACGCTTCAGCAACCGGCAATGCACGCTCTAGCCGCTCAGCGAATGTATAAGTCGCAAACTCAGTGTGGCATTCCCATTTCAAGCGAAAATGACCAAAATCATAGTAAAAATATTTGGACTCAAGCATAGGCGGCGTGACGCCAAAGTGCGCGCACAATGCAGCCAGTGTTGCATGCTGCTCAGCGGCGATTGAGCTTAATGTGACCTCATCACTATCGCGATATACAGCAAAATGAGAGACCAGCTCAGGTGCTTCCAGCTTTAAGAAAGGTCGTGAATGAATCTCTGCCGCAAGTGGAACGCGCAGAGCGTGGTTGAGACTCGAGTAAGTGATTGTCATAAGGCAGGGTCCATCAATGAGAAATCAATTCGCAGTCGTTAGTACATGTGTACTCCGAATTCCGGCTATCGTCTCTAAGAACAAATACTGAGGCGTAACACTCTGTACAACGCTTGCCTTTGTACGTACAGCGCACTGAAGCAAATCAGCCTCCGGTCAGAGCGAGTAGTCTTGTTGGCGAATAATGCCAGCAGCATCCATTTTGCACGGTAGTTCGATCAAAATGCTCTGCACGATCAAAAAACACACCACTAACTCAGTAAGCTTCAGAACCATGGTACACACCATATTTGCTTGTATGCCACAGAGCGTTTCAAAAAGGATATTTCAAAAATGAAACCGCAAGCTGGGCAAGCCTATTAGCCCGAAAAGCCTCTGGAAGCCGCATCCAGCCTGCGGATTCATGTGGGATCTTCTAAAAACCTTCAAATTGAAAAATCACATCGGTAGGACTGACGCAAAAAAACAAATCCTTTCACCACGGAGACACAAAGACACATAGAGAAGACAGGAGTAAGCGGTTCCATGAATATTGACTAAAGGGTTTTTAGAAGTTCCCGGCGGGATAGCTCTATTGCTACGATAATGAAGTATGCCGATCCATTCAATGGAGCTCTCAGGTTGTCACGCCGGAGAAAGCATGCAGGAATGACGCGCTTTAGGGGTAACAACAACCTCGTGTCCGAGCACATCGCGTCATTTTAATACCCCCCCCCTCTTTAAGCCTTTCCATACCTTGGTAACACGGTGCCAAGGCTGACCATTCTGCCAGATACCACATCTCGATTACAGAGCATGGAGGCATTCCCGGAGAGTTGTGAGGAGCAAAATTTTTTTGCGTGAATCTGATTAAAAAGAATTATAACGACAACATGCATTTTGATCATCCACATCCAGTCAATCTGAGCAAAGATAAAAGCTCAGGTGATGTTTCTCACTATTTTTTGACTCATCTATTTTGACCAGCAACGACAAGTGCCCACATCCGAGGCAGAATTCAGGGGTCGCCAACGCTTTTTTCTAATTTCGGTTACCCTCTCGTCCTACTATTTGATCTGCAATTCCATAAGGGATATTCCTTGAATACTCAATTGACACGACGTCTTCTATTGCTGGCTAAAGATCAGCACCGTTCTCTCTTGGGCCAAGGGTTACGCGGCATAGAAAGAGAAACTCTGCGCATTGATCCAAAAGGCAAGCTGGCAGCGACTCAGCATCCGCTTGCGCTCGGTTCTACGCTGACACACGCGCAGATCACGACCGATTATGCCGAGACCTTGCTGGAATTCATTACGCCCACAGATAGCGATATCGCTACGACCTTAAATAAACTAGACACGATTCACCGGGTCGCTTACAGCGCATTAGGTAGCGAAATGCTGTGGAGCCAATCGATGCCGAGTATTTTGCCGGCTGAGAAAGATATTGAAATCGCCTGGTATGGCAAGTCGCATATCGGCATGCTCAAGCACGTATATCGTCGCGGCCTTGCTTTGCGCTATGGCAAAGCCATGCAATGTATCGCCGGTATTCATTACAATTATTCATTGCCTGAAACGTTGTGGTCTTTGTTCAAGCAAGAAGAAGATGTGTCAGGCACTGAGCAGCAGTTTCAATCCGAGAGCTATATCGCACTGATCCGGAATTTTCGTCGCTACAGCTGGCTGCTGATGTATTTGTTCGGCGCATCGCCTGCCCTGTCACGTTGCTTCTTGCAAGGGCGCGATCATCATCTTGATCGCTTGTCTGAAGATACGCTCTATCTGCCTTACGCCACTAGCTTGCGCATGAGCGATCTCGGCTATCAGAATGATGCGCAATCTGGCCTGCGTCCGCAAGAAAATAGCCTGGAAAGTTATGTCAACACTTTGTCGGATGCGGTCAGCAAGCCCTATCCTCCGTATGCCGCCCACGGAACCAAGAATAGCGACGGTGAATGGATACAGCTCAGCACGAATATTCTGCAAATAGAGAACGAGTATTACTCAACAATCCGCCCTAAACGTGTGATACGAAGCGGCGAGCGCCCGATACAAGCGCTGTGCGGCAGAGGTGTGCAATACATCGAAGTCCGCTGCATGGACGTTGACCCATTTGAACCAGTTGGCATCAGCCTGGAAACCGCACGCTTCCTCGATGTATTCTTGCTGTTTTGTGCACTGGATGCGAGCCCGGCCATTTCAGCGGAAGAAAGCCAGGAGCAGGCTGCCAATTTTGCGCTCACAGTGAAGGAAGGACGCCGTCCTGGCCTGTCTTTAATGCGACAAGGCGAGGCAGTTAATTTGCAAGCATGGGGACAAGATTTATTATCAAAAATGCGTCCGGTTGCCGAGCTTCTGGATCAGGAGCGTGACACCGGCTGTCATACAAGCAGCATGCATACACAATTGCAAAAACTACAGGATGCCGCGCTGACGCCATCAGCCCGTGTATTGCAGGCGATGAGTGAGCATGGTAATTCTTTCCATCAGTTTGGACTGCATCAAAGCGTGCAGCACGCTGCTTACTTCAAAGCGAATCCGCCAAACGCTGAGGAAAGTCATACCTTCAACGAACTTGCGGACAAATCGCTGGCAGAAACTGCGCAATTAGAGCAAGAGCAAACCGGAAGCTTCGACGACTATGTCGCCGCGTATCTTGCAAGCAGTCTGTGCAAGTCAGCGCCTTAGATCGAACGTAGTTGTACGTAATCGCACGTAATCGCACGTAATCGAACATAGCTGAGTTTGCCATGGCCGTAAAACCCTCCGCATTGAAGCCTGAGCGCCACACCGATGGTGACGGCAAACTACATCCGCGCAATCGTCACCAGGGCCGTTACGACTTTCATCAGCTGATCCCGGCAGAACCTTCTCTGGCAGAATTTATCCAGAAAAATATCAGCGGTGACGATAGTATTGATTTTGCTAATCCTGCTGCGGTCAAGGCACTGAATCGCGCTTTACTCAGGCAACACTACGGTATTACCTCCTGGGATATTCCGCAGGACAATCTTTGCCCACCCATACCGGGGCGCGCTGATTACCTGCATTATCTGGCCGATCTGTTGGCAATTAGTAATGGCGGCAAAATTCCCAAAGGTAGCGCGATACAAGTCCTGGATATCGGCGTCGGAGCAAATTGCATCTACCCATTGATCGGCTACAAGGAATATCAGTGGCAATTTGTCGGAACCGACGTCAGTACAGCATCACTGAGCAACGCGCAGACAATACTGGACGCTAATCCTGACGCAAAATCAGCCATACAACTCCGTCTGCAGACATCGAAAAATACTATTTTTAAAGGCGTTGTCGCGGAGGATGAATGGTTCGACCTGACCATGTGCAATCCGCCATTTCATGGCTCGGCAAAAGAGGCGGCAGAGGGTACGCAGCGCAAGTGGAGCAATCTGGGTAAGGAGGCCGCCAAACAACACAGCGCACTCAATTTCGGCGGGCAAGATACAGAATTATGGTGCCCCGGCGGTGAAGCCGCGTTTATCCAACGGATGATAAAAGAGAGCAAAGAGATCGCCACACGCAGCTTTTGGTTCACTACGCTGGTATCCAAGTCAGCAAACCTGCCTGCTCTTCAGGCGAGCCTAAAGCAAGCAGGCGTGTACGACAGCAAAACAATCTCGATGAGCCAGGGGCAAAAGCAGAGTCGCTTTCTGGCCTGGACATTTCTGAATCCGGCGCAACAAGGCGCGTGGCGCAAATTACGCTGGCCAAAAGCCTGAGTCAGGTCCGCAGACCGATGTGATCTCCGCGAATCATCGATCAGACTAGCATGTCCGTATCAGAAGTACGGTGCCGTGAGACCTTCCATGTCAAAAGTCCGCTTAACGCAAGGCCGCTCAGCCAGCCGGTTCAAAAATTTACCCAGATGCTCACGGTCTCGTGCCGGATTCTGCATATTGCGTGTCCAGCGACACAGCATGAATAAATAAGGATCGAGTATGCTGAATTGCTCGCCTAATAAATAGTTGCCGCCTGACCGGGCCAGATTGTTTTCTAACAAATCGATCATCTCAGCAACACGCGCTTCTGCATGTGCTTTTACCTGTGCAATGGCGGCATTGTCAGTCGCCAGACGATGCGGATAAAAATACGTGATCAACTCAGCCTGCAAGGTATTCGTCAGATACATCAGCCACCGATACAACTGCGCGCGCTGCGGTGTGCCCACAGAAGGCACGAGCTTGCCCTGGGAATATTTATCCGCAAGATGCAGACAAATCGCCGCCGTTTCTGTCAATACCAGATCGTCGTCCAATAATGCCGGTATCTTGCCAGTCGGATTCAGTTGCAGGTAAGCAGTTGCCTGATGTTCTTTCTTCTCGGTATCGACCAATACCAGCTCGTAAGGAACGCCCAATTCTTCGAGAATCATATGCGGTGCCAGATTGGCATTGCCTGGATAGTAATAAAGTTGAATCATGATGGTTGCTTTCTTTTGGTGGTTTTCGATGGCAATAATGATCTCAATCCCATAGGCAATCCGAGCGGCATCGCGATCAGGTTTAATGAAGCAGACGCTTAAGGGTAAAATACTGGATTAGTCAGCAATTTTACCTTGCTGGCATCACCTTGATTTTTGTTTTACCTGGAATACTGTAAATGCTACGCCTGACTGACATACAACTCCCTCTAGATCATCCTGAATCCGCTATTCAAGCGGCGATATTGCAGCGACTCAGCATTGCAGAAGAAGATCTGGTCAGTTTTATTATTTTTCGCCGTAGCTACGATGCACGCAAAAAATCTGCGATTGTATTAATTTACACGATTGACGTAGAGACCAGGCAAGGCAACCAACTGCTCGTCAGTATAAAAAATAAATCAAATATCACGATCACTCCGGATACCAGCTACCGCTTTGTTACTCATGCAGAGGCCGCGCCCGCATTACGTCCCGTCGTTATTGGCTTTGGCCCATGCGGTTTATTTGTTGCACTGATACTGGCACAAATGGGCTTTCGCCCTATTGTTCTGGAACGCGGCAAAGAGGTACGTGAACGCACCAAAGACACTTGGGGTCTGTGGCGCAAACGTGAGCTGCAGCCAGAGTCGAATGTGCAATTCGGAGAAGGTGGTGCCGGTACATTCTCGGATGGTAAATTATGGAGTCAGGTCAAAGACCCGAAACATTACGGTCGTAAAGTCCTCACAGAATTCGTCAAGGCCGGTGCGCCTGATGAAATTATGTATGTGAGCAAACCGCATATCGGTACTTTCCGTCTGGTCAAAATGATTGAGGAAATGCGCGCCAATATTGAAGCGCTTGGCGGCGAAATCCGCTTCCAGCAAAAAGTGACTGATATTGACATCGAGGATGGTCAGGTGAAAGGTGTACAGCTCGAGGATGGCGCATACATCCCGACCAGACACCTGGTACTCGCCGTCGGACATAGTGCGCGCGATACATTCCAGATGGTGCATCAACGCGGCATTTATGTCGAAGCAAAACCCTTCTCCGTCGGCTTCCGTATTGAACACCCACAATCGGTCATTGATAAAGCGCGCTTCGGTCCAAATGCCGGTAATAAAATTCTCGGTGCCGCAGATTATAAGTTGGTGCACCATGCAAGTAACGGACGCTCCGTGTACAGCTTCTGCATGTGCCCCGGCGGTACGGTCGTTGCTGCGACCTCAGAACCAGGTCGTGTCGTGACAAACGGGATGAGCCAGTATTCACGTAATGAACGCAATGCGAACAGCGCCATCGTGGTTGGTATCACGCCGGCAGATTATCCGGAACATCCTTTGGCGGGGATTGATTTCCAGCGCAAACTGGAGTCACTAGCTTATCAATTGGGCGGTGAGAATTACAATGCACCTGGTCAGCTGGTCGGTGATTTTTTAGCGAAAAAAACATCCACAGAGTTAGGGACTGTAGTCCCCTCCTACAAACCAGGTATTACGCTGGTGGATCTGGCACAAGCGCTTCCCGCTTTTGCGATTGAGGCAATTCGTGAGGCTTTGCCTGAATTCGATAAGCAGATCAAAGGTTTTGCAATGAATGATGCAGTGATCACCGGCGTAGAAACCAGAACATCATCACCGATCCGCATCAAACGCGATGATCACTCTTTACAAAGCCTCAATACCAAAGGACTCTATCCTGCAGGAGAGGGTGCGGGCTATGCCGGAGGTATTTTATCGGCAGCGATTGATGGCATCCGGGTAGCTGAGGCGCTTGCACTGGATATGCAGCGTAGTCTGCAACCAGAGGCGACATAATCTGATATCGCTCGAAATATCAAATGGACCAATCTCTGCGTCACACCTTACCGGACCGTCTGATATTTCCCATTTTGCTGAAGTCGCTTAACTAATTGAGTTAAGTAGATAAGTTAAGCGATTAAGTCTTCCATGCCCTCACTCAGCTCTGCAATTGGCGGCATGTCATTAAGTATGAGCGTCGCAGAAATGCCGAGTTTTTTAGCAACATCTTCAGGGAATGTGGCTTGCAACTCTTCTGCAGAATAATTATTCTCTAAAGCCCGGGAACGCCACGCAGCAATATGGATCACCGCGGCCATCGGTTCAAAAACCGTTGCCGATAAAGGCTCTGGAAACGCCAGTATGACTGAGGCAAAATTATCAGGGAAGCGCCAGCGCTTTGCCAGTTCCGCACCGACATCTGAAAAGTTATAGTTGAAAGAAGTCCGCTCTACATCCAGACGGCGCGAATCGTATGGACTCGCCACTTTGTCTATTTGCAGCATATTTTCTGGCATGGCCGCATGCATAACAAGCTGACCGATCGCATGCATCATCCCGACGGTAAAAGCAAAATCAGAATTACCTTTTAGCTGTTTCGCCAGCCATTTTCCGATGATCGCAGTATGCAGGCTGTAACGCCAGAATTTTTTCAAATCCACGCCTGGCATCGCTTTAAAACCACCGGTCAATCCACTGCTGACAACCAGAGTACGTACTGTCATAAAGCCCAGCATCAGCACGGCATCGTCAACAGTGCCGACACTACGGGATGCATGATAATAAGAGGAATTTGCCAACCGTAATAATTTAGCGCTAAGCACTTGATCTGCGGAGAGTTTCTTCGCGATCTCATCGATCGACACGTCCTCGTTATTGAAGCTATCGATGACTTCCTGAACCACTTTTGGGATCGTTGGCAATGCATTTTGTTGCTGGAAAAGTGCGTCGAAATTCATATAGCATCTCCTTTAAAGACAGTGTGCGACAGTATCGATACTGTTACAGCTCTTAATTGATTTTATATGCACGAAGAAGACCGTAAGAATCCTTCAAGGTAAGTGAGCGCCGAAGCAGATCGCACTCACTATGGAAAATAATACTCTGATACCTTAATCAAAGAAAACAATTTTTTTATGACATGTGTCACGAACATTGCATTCGCAACAAAATATATTTTGGATTAAAGCGCTTTTTGCCAGTAACCGACATCAACCCAGCGATCTTTTTTAAAACCAATCTGAGAAAAATGGGCAACTTTGGAGAAGCCAAGCTTTTCATGTAACGCCACACTGGCGGAGTTCGGCAGAGCGATGCCACCGATGACGCTATGAACACCTAACGTGCTTAACTGATCAAACAGACTTTCATACAATAAGGTACCTGCCCCCTGTCCGACCGCGTCATTCGACAGATACACAGAACATTCCACTGAAAAACGATAGGCGGATCTGGGCTTCCACTTCGTCGCATATGCATAGCCAACCACCATTCCGTCTCTCTCCAGCACTAACCACGGATAATCATGAGTGATATCCAGAATCCGGCGCGTCATCTCTGTTACACCAACCTCTTCTTCCTCAAAAGAAATCGTGCTATTGACTACGTAATAGTTATATATGCGGCAGATAGCTTCTGCATCATCGATACTGACCATACGCAAACCGGACATCATCAACACTCCGTAAAAAAGCTGCGGCTACCGAATTATCGGCAGCCGCAGCCTGGGTACTTATTTACGATTGAAAATAAAAACCATGCATCGACAGCTTATTCGTCTTTTGCACCGTCAATACCGAGTTCCTGAATTTTTCTGGTAATCGTATTGCGGCCAATTCCCAGCCGGATTGCCGCATCATTTTTTCTGCCATGAGTATGCTTTAATGCGGCTTTGATCACGATAGATTCAAAGCTTCGTCCCAATTTATCAATCACCTCAGATTGTCCCTGGGTCAGCATTGCAGTCGCCTCTGCTTCCAGCAAGCTCATCCAACTTTCCGTTTTATGCGCACTTTGTACCTCAGGGATGCTGCCGTTCGCAAAACTCGTACCGTTGCTAACAGTCCCTGTATGTGCTGAATTCGTTTCCGTATGACGCGCCTGCATATCGCTGGCCTGACTTGAAGAACTCAGTGATACGAGCTGGCTGGCTGCGGGGATCAGGTCCTGAGGCAAATCAGGCACTTCTACCGTTTGACCTGGTGCCATGACCGTGATCCAGTTACACAAATTTTCTAACTGACGGACATTGCCAGGGAATTCCAGTCCAGATAAAAACTGCAATGCCGCTTCTGACATGCGTTTCACTTCGACCCCCAATTGCTTAGCACTCTGGGCCAGGAAGAACTTGGTCAGCAAGGGGATGTCTTCACGGCGCTCACGTAAGCTAGGTAAGCGCAAGCGAATCACGTTAAGGCGATGATACAAGTCTTCGCGGAACAGGCCATCTTTTACACGCGACTCCAGATTCTGATGCGTTGCTGCAATCACGCGCACATTCGCCTTCATCGGCTGATGACCACCTACACGGTAAAAATGTCCGTCAGACAGGACGCGCAATAATCGTGTCTGTAAATCAAACGGCATGTCGCCAATTTCATCAAGAAACAGCGTGCCACCCTCTGCCTGCTCAAAGCGTCCGCGCCGTGTTGCTTGCGCACCCGTAAACGCGCCGCGCTCATGACCAAATAATTCTGACTCCAGTAAATCCTTAGGGATAGCTGCCGTATTTAAGGCGATAAAAGGCTGAGCAGATCTGGGGCTGTGTTTATGCAGAGCACGTGCGACTAATTCCTTACCGCTACCTGATTCGCCAGTGATCAATACTGTCACATTCGATTGAGATAAGCGTCCAATAGCGCGGAACACATCCTGCATGGCCGGTGCTTGCCCGAGAATCTCCGGCGTTTCAGAAACATTCTGTTCGACATTGGATTCACGCAGACTTTCGTCCAGCGCACGACGGATTAATTCAACGGCCTTATCCAGATCAAATGGCTTGGCTAAATATTCAAACGCCCCCCCCTGAAAAGCCGCTACGGCCGATTCCAGATCAGAAAACGCCGTCATGATGATGACGGGTAATCCGGGATATTTTGCTTTAACGACTTGCAACAACTCCAGCCCTGATGCGCCATGCATGCGAATATCAGACACCAATACTTGCGGCGTATCACTTTGCAATGCTGTCATCGCATCACGTGCGTTCGTGAAGCTCTTGGTCGCGAGATTCTCACGTGCCAGCGCCTTCTCAAGCACCCAGCGAATAGAATCATCATCGTCAACTATCCAGATTGGTTTCATATAATCGTTTTACATCCTGCGTAAGAAAAATAAGCCATTAGATCGGAACACTTGTGATATTCCGGTTTTCCAGTTACCTGCTTTAAGGTAGTGGAATTAAAATACGAAAATCCGTACATCCCGGCCGGCTTTCGCACTCAATGACACCCATATGCTGTTCAATGAAAGTCTGTGCCAAAGTCAGTCCTAATCCGCTACCGCCATCCCGCCCAGATACCAGAGGATAAAAAATACGATTGCGAATTTCGGCTGGAATGCCTGGTCCGTTATCGATGATATGCAAATCTAATGCCAGCCTGTAGCGTACTTTGGCCAAAGTGATCTGACGCACAACGCGCGACCGGAAAGTCAGCTCAGCATCGCCATGTCTGATCCGCTCACTCAAGGCCTGTGCCGCGTTATGGGCAATGTTTAAAACCGTTTGAATCAACTGCTCTTTATCACCGCGGAATTCTGGTATCGATAAATCGTAGTCACGCTTAATACTCAAGCCTTGAGGAAATTCAGCAAAAATCAGACTGCGTACGCGTTCGCAGACTTCGTGAATATTGACGTCGCCGACGATGTGCGGCAACCGATGTGGTGCCAATAAACGGTCTACCAACGTCTGTAAACGATCTGCTTCCTTGATAATGACCTGGGTATATTCACGCAACTCTTTTAACTGACGCTCAGGTAATTCCAGCTCTAGTAATTGAGCTGCGCCGCGGATACCGCCAAGAGGATTTTTGATTTCATGGGCGAGATTACGTATCAGCTCTTTGTTTGCCTTGCTCTGATCGAGCATGCGCTCTTCTCTGTCCAGCTTTAGTTGCTGGACGTTCTCACGCAGCTCAATTAATACTGGCGTTGCAGGATTGTCCAGTGCCGTCACGATACTGTGCACATGCAAAGGCTCGCGACCTGCGCGCTCCAGTGTCAGGTCTTGCCGCTTATCGGCAAACTGATGCGCAACTGCCTGATCGAACACGGTTAATAACTCGTCGCCGTTCAAAAAAAGATCAGTTAATTTTAAATGGGATAAAGATTTTGCCGAGCTGTCCAACATGCTTTCGGCAGCGGCATTCGCATACAGGATACAGCTATCAACATCCAGCACAATTACGGCAGATGTCAGCAAATCAAGTCCGGCAAACGAGGTCATAGAAGTAGTCAAAATGATCCATAAAAAAAGGCCGCATAGTGCGACCTTGTTACGCAAGCATCATGCCTGAAATGCTGATTTTTCAGTTCTTGAATAATTATTTCAAATTACTGAGTTCTCGTTTCAGTGCTTCGATGTTTTTTTCGGTGCGACTAATATCATCTTTCATCATTATGGTGCGTTCTTGATATTTGGCGTAGTTCTTTTCATCGCCACGTCGCTCTGGCTCACCGTTGTTGTAGTCCTTCTTCAGATTCGCCAATTTTTGCTCCTCTGTTTTCAATTCATCTTGCAAAATCTGACGCCGATCTGAATCACGCGCTTTTTGGGTGCCTTCATCTACCTTAGGAAAATCAGCAGGTGCTGATGCGGCTTTGGCTGCGGATTTTTTTGGTAAGGCAGGCGCTGGCACAACCGTAATACCGGGAAGCTCTACCCGCTTACACCCCTTGGTTTCGCCAGTATTTTTGTATTCTTTTTTACCATTCTCATCAACACATAAATAGACATCGCCATCAGCAAGCGCAAACGACGCCGAAGAAGCGAGCGAGCTGAGTGCTACGGCAGCGAAAATTGCACTACGTAAAAGTTGATTCATTTTGTCAAGGTTTGGTCACTAACAACTTTAGTGTATTCCAAGCAGGCTCATAGCACAATTGCCACGTACGCTTATCGGGAACTTACATGTGACAATCGGTAACAAGAAAGGAAAAAGTGTCTTTATAGAATAAAAAGACGAAAAAAAACGGGGCAATTACCCCGTTTTTGGATTCTGTATTTTTTAAAAAAATTACAGAGAGTAGTACATATCGAATTCAGCAGGATGTGTCGTCATGCGCATGCGCTGTACGTCTTGCATTTTCAGTTCGATATAGGCATCGATCATGCTGTCGCTGAACACACCACCGCGTGTCAGGAATTCGCGATCTTTGTCCAGCGCTTCCAGTGCTTGTTCCAGGGAATGGCAGACTGTTGGGATCAGTGCATCTTCTTCTGGTGGCAAATGGTAAAGATCTTTGGATGCGGCTTCGCCCGGATGGATCTTGTTCTGAACGCCGTCCAGACCAGCCATCATCAATGCGGAGAAGCACAGGTATGGGTTCGCCAGAGGATCTGGGAAGCGTGCTTCAACACGACGGCCTTTTGGATTCGCAACGTAAGGAATACGGATCGATGCAGAACGGTTTTTAGCAGAGTAAGCCAGTTTTACCGGTGCTTCGTAACCTGGTACCAGACGCTTGTAGGAGTTAGTACCTGGGTTCGTGATCGCATTCAAAGCGCGGGCATGTTTGATGATACCGCCGATGTAGTACAGAGCGAAATCAGACAAACCGGCATAGCCGTCGCCTGCGAACAGGTTTTTACCATCTTTCCAGATCGATTGATGCACATGCATACCAGAACCGTTGTCGCCAACGATAGGTTTTGGCATGAAAGTCGCTGTCTTGCCGTAAGTATGCGCCACGTTCCAGACGACATATTTCAGGTTTTGTGTCCAGTCAGCGCGCTCTACCAAAGTAGAGAACTTAGTACCGATTTCGTTTTGACCTGCGCCAGCGACTTCATGGTGATGCACTTCAACCGGAATACCCAGGGATTCCAGAATCAGGCACATTTCAGAACGCATGTCCTGGAAGCTGTCGACTGGAGGAACCGGGAAATAACCGCCTTTAACGGTTGGACGATGGCCAGTGTTGCCGCCTTCGAGTTTTTCGCCTGTTGTCCATGACGCTTCTTCAGAATCAATCTTCACGAAGCAGCCAGACATATCAATTTTCCAGCGTACGCTGTCGAAAATGAAGAATTCTGGTTCTGGGCCGAAGTAAGCGGTATCGCCAATGCCTGAGGATTTCAGGTAGGCTTCTGCGCGTTTGGCGATGGAACGTGGATCACGGTCATACCCTTTGCCGTCGGCCGGTTCGATCACGTCGCACTGCATGAACAGTGTGGTTTCTTCCATGAACGGATCGATATTGGCTGTATTTGGATCAGGGATCAGCAACATATCAGATGCTTCAATGCCCTTCCAGCCAGCGATAGACGAGCCGTCAAATGCGTGGCCAGATTCGAATTTATCCATACCGAACTGGGAAACTGGAACAGTCACGTGCTGTTCTTTGCCTCGGGTATCAGCAAAGCGGAAATCAACGAATTTAACTTCGTTGTCTTTCGCCATTTTCAAGACTTCTGCGGCTGTCATTGCCATGTGAAACTCCTCAAATAGAGCTAAAAATAAATTCGTAAGATGCTGAGCGGTCTGCTAACCAACTTAGCTCTGAACCTGTGATTCCAAGCTGATCTTTCTGCCCGGACTGTCTTTATCTGACATTCAGGATAAAAAATCGCATAACTATAGTACACCAAGCTATTAGCAAAACTCACCGGGGATAATAGCAGAATCCATGCCATCCTCTGCGCAATCTCAAAGTTCCCAATAAAAGCGCTAAACCTCTGTTTTCTAGACACTTTTCAAGTGTAAGGGACGGGACCTCAAAAAATCGCCTACCGAGAAAGCGCACCATTTAGACGCAAATTTAACATATTGCACCAAATTAATGCAATTTATGAAAAACGATATGTTATTGAGCTTTTTTGGTGCAATTGATTTTTATGCCGAACAATCATTCGCATAGACAAGGGGAATAAAAATACCTCCTTATGCCAGATTCCGCAGTTGAGTTTTGTGGGTATCATGCATAATTAGTTGACTCACATACACCAATCCACATTTTATTATGACAACTCAACTCATCGCTATTGCCCGCCAACGCGCTCAGGAACAAGGTTTGCCTTATGCTGGCGCTGTGACGCCGCAAGAGGCGTTTTCCTTATTGCAAACGGGTACTGGTGTGGTACTGGTAGATGTCCGCACCAATGCGGAACGCGATTGGGTAGGCCGAGTGGTAGTACCAGAAGCACAGCACAAAGCGGTGCAATGGAGCACGTATCCAGGCGGCATACCCAATCCGGACTTTATGTCCGAATTACACGCTGCAGTTCCTGACACGACAGCGACCTTACTGTTTTTATGCCGCTCCGGCGTTCGCTCCAGACATGCCGCCAAGCTCGCAACAGAGCATGGCTATACCGCCTGCTTTGACATTCTGGAAGGATTTGAAGGGGATAAAGATGCCGGTGGTCATCGCAAATCTATCGGCGGATGGTGCCAAAAAAATCTTCCCTGGGCTGGAGCCTGATGTGATCGGCAGTGCAGCTCAATCGGGACTGCGGTATCACTTGGTGGATTCCGTGCCACTCCCCCACCTTCAAATTACTTTTCAGATTGCAGCAACCCGGTCGCAATCTCATTTGTATCTTTCAAGGTCTGCAATACGATATTGGAACGAATATCCAGGACGCCGGTCGTTTTGTATAGACGCTCAAGTACAAAAGAAGAATAGTGCTTCAGATTACGCGCCTTCACCCGTAATAAATAATTCGCGTCACCGGTAATAATGTAAGAGCCGACAACCTCAGGCCAGCTTTGCAGCGCAGCTGAAAAATTTTCATGCCATTGTTCGACATCACGCCGCATGGTCACTTGCACAAAAGCATCAACCTCCAGACCCAGCGCTGTCGCATCGAGCACCGCGCTGTAACGACTGATAATGCCGGCCTCTTCCAGCATCCTGACCCGCCTCAGGCAAGACGATGGCGACAAAAATACCTTATCTGCCAGATCTTGATTACTGATACGTCCCTCACACTGCAGGAAGTGCAAAATCTTAATATCGGTCGCGTCTAGTTGCATTTCACATATTCCATCAAATATTACCTATTCATTCGCAGTTTATTCTACATAAATGCAATTATCTATTGCAATTTGCAAGAACTCATCACTACTTTCAGAATAAAATTATTCTTATCAACAGCCCCGAGGAAATTCCATGTCCGCCACCGAAGCAAGGCCTGATTCACGTATCTGGGACATCACACCGTCTATGCGAAAAGGGATGCCGGTCTGGCCCGGCGACACGGCTTATGCGTCCGATACCACCTGGCAAATTGAAGATGACTGCCCGGTCAAAGTCAGCAAAATCAGCATGTCCACCCATACCGGCGCGCATTGCGACGCGCCATCGCATTACGATGCATCAGGTGTCGCGATCGATCAGGTCGATCTGACAACGTATATCGGCACCTGCCGCGTTATCCATTGCATAGGCCGCGCAACAGTGGAGCCTGACCATATTGCCGCCCAGTTAAACGGGACGCCACCACGCGTTCTGTTACGCACTTATTTCAGAGCACCGCAAGACCAGTGGGACGATGATTTTCCGCATATCGCACCTGCGACCATTGCCTTGCTGGCGACGCACGGTGTGCGGCTGATCGGTATCGATAGTCCCTCACTCGATCCGCAAACCTCTAAAACCATGGATTGCCACTGGGCTGTCAAACAACATCAGATGGCCATACTCGAAGGTATTGTGCTGGATGACATCAGCGCTGGCGATTACGAATTAATTGCCCTGCCGCTGAAACTCGCCGGACTCGATGCCAGTCCGGTACGCGCCATTCTCCGTTCACTTCCACTTTGATTTTTCTATGACTACCATTGATCGCCAACACTGCCTGAATCTCGATGCACAAGATGTACTGGCCGGACTAAGACAAGAATTCGATTTACCTGACGGTGTGATTTACCTTGATGGCAATTCACTCGGTGCCATGCCGAAATCCTCAGCAAGCCGCGCCCAGCAAGTGATACGTCAGGAATGGGGAACGGATCTGATTAAAAGCTGGAATAACGCGGGCTGGTTTGATCTGCCATCACGACTGGGAAACCTGCTCGCTCCCCTTATCGGCGCACGCCAGAACGAAGTCGTTGTCACCGATTCGACATCAATTAACTTATTCAAAGCCATCGCAGCCGCCCTGCATATTCAGGCCAGCCATCCTGTCAGTGCAGAACGAAAAGTGATCGTCACGGAGCGCAGTAATTTCCCCACCGATATTTATATGGCAGAAGGACTGACGCGCTGGCTGGATCGCGGCTATCAGCTTAGACTGGTCGATACGCCCGAAGAACTCCACAAGGCTATCGATAAACACACCGCGCTGGTGATGCTGACTCATGTAAATTACCGCAGCGGCTATCTGCATGACATGAGTGCGATCACCGCACATGCACATACGCAAGGTGCGCTGATGCTATGGGATCTTGCTCATTCCGCTGGCGCAGTGCCGGTGCAATTAAATGACGCCAAAGCCGACTTCGCTGTCGGCTGCACCTATAAATATCTGAACGGCGGACCGGGCTCACCGGCCTTTATCTGGGTACCAACGCGCCACCAGGAAGTCTTTTCGCATCCGCTGTCGGGATGGTGGGGTCATGCCAAACCGTTTGAAATGCAGCCAAGCTTTCACGGCACACCCGGCATACGGCGTGCGCTCTGCGGCACTCAGCCTATCGTCTCGCTGGCAATGGTGGAATCCGGTTTAGAAATTTTTGGCAAGACAACGATGGCAGCATTACGCACAAAATCGCTGGCACTCACCGATCTGTTTATCGAACTGGTAGAAAGTCGTTGCGCCTCACATCCCTTGCAATTAGTCACCCCACGCGAACAAGAGCGTCGCGGCAGTCAGGTCAGCTTTACCCATCCACATGGTTATGCCGTGATGCAGTCATTGATCGCGCGCGGCATCATCGGTGATTACCGCGAGCCTGCCATCATGCGTTTTGGTTTTACCCCACTGTACACCCGCTTCAGCGATGTCTGGGATGCTGCCGAAGGTCTGCGTGACATCCTGGACAGCAAAGCCTATTCGCTCAGCGGCGTACGTAATGATGTTACCTGAAAACGTAGGCTGCCAGCGCAGTACACCATAGCTGCCGGATCATCCATCATTCAATAATAAATACATTCAAATACATTCAAATACATTCCAATATATTCATTAAGCGACCATCATGAGCACTCAAGATCAGCAAAATAACAATGGCGATAGCCAGGCGAAATGCCCCATGTCCTGGCATGGGGCAAAAATGGATTTCAGCAGCGACATGAGTTATGGCGACTATCTCGGGCTGAATCAAATCCTCAATGCACAGCACCCGCGCTCGCCCAATCACAACGAAATGCTCTTCATCATTCAGCATCAAACCAGTGAACTCTGGATTAAATTGATGCTGCATGAACTGCATGCCGTGCGCGCGCAATTGCGTGCAGGCGATCTGCCACCCGCTTTCAAAATGCTGTCGCGTGTTGCACGCATCATGGATCAGCTCGTCCACGCCTGGGATGTGCTGGCAACGATGACGCCCAGCGAATACACGGCCGTTCGCCCGTATCTCGGCAACTCGTCCGGCTTCCAGTCACATCAATATCGCGAACTAGAATTTTTGCTTGGGAATAAAAACGCGCACATGCTCAGCGTCCATGAGAGCAATCCTGATGCGCACGCCGCGTTGAACGCAGCTCTGCTGGCACCATCGATTTATGATGAAGCGATCATGCTGATGGCGCGTCAGGGATTCACGATTGATGCTACGCGACTGAATCAGGACTGGACTCAAGGCGTGGTCGCCAATGAGTCTGTCAAAGCCGCTTGGTTGCAGGTTTACCAGACACCTGAGCAGCATTGGGTTTTGTATGAACTGGCAGAAAAGCTGGTCGATATGGAGACGGCTTTCCGCATCTGGCGCTTCCGTCATGTGACCACGGTAGAACGCATCATTGGATTTAAAACCGGCACAGGCGGCACTGCCGGCGTCAGCTACCTGCGCAAAATGCTTGATGTGGTGTTATTTCCTGAACTGTTTTCTTTGCGTACAGCCCTGTAAAAACAGTGAAAATACCAAGAAACAAAAACAGAGCAACCCACTGCATAACAATTCCGGTGACCAATGGCAAGGCCTAGTCATCGGCAACGCTTCCTATACAAGATTGCGCGTTGAACCAATAAAAATATACTCCCATACAGTATTAATTCAATCCCCATATAAAATATGCGCAATAAGGCATGTTTTATATCGAAAAATTGGGAGTATATTCATTCATCATTCTTATATCGTATCAATCTGCCCTCAGCAAAGTGTGAATAGCTTCTAGCCCAGTCATGTCCATTAAGAAAATTAATGAATTAAAAGACAATTTATTGCGCACATTCATTACAATTTGATTTATCATTTGCCAACATACTTGATTCGGTATTCAGCAAAACAACGCAACTTGATCAGACCAATAAGCTCATCAAGGACCTGAATTTTTTCGATGTATTGGATGCATTAATAGCCCCTAGCAAGCAGTTCCCTATCAATTCCTACCGCACCGCTGATGGATTGTAGCGGTCAGTGTTAGCAAGGTGATGCCATGGCGACGCGCGATAGACAGCAAGAACCAGCCCCACATGATGGAATGGTGAATGGCAATCTATCGACCATTGCCGATGTCGATCCGGTCAATAGCGACGACATCCCTCCCCATCAGACACCCTTACCTCCACGCAGCTGGTTTGGTCTGCGTGAAAAACTTATGGCATTAGTCATGAGTGTCGCCATCCTGTGTATGCTGGCTGCGGTCGCAACCTTTTTCTTTGTCAGCCAGCGCTCGATGGAAATCGCCATCGAATCTCACCTCGCGTCCGTCGCGCGCCTGCATGCGCAGCGCATCAATGAGTTCACCAATTTTTTGCGCTCAGAGTTGCAGCTCATGAGCAATCGCACCCAGCTCAGCAAATCCGTCAGCAGCTATATCGATCACCGCAGCAGCGATGCCCTGGAGCAAACCAATCAACTCCTCAATGATGCTAAACGCAGCGCGTCATTTATCGATAATGTGCTGGTCTATGGCATCGATGGCAAGCTGATTACCTCCGTCTCGGCAATCAGCCAGGAATCGCAAGAACTCGACGTCACGACGCGTGACACCTTACTCACCAATCCACTGATCACCGCCAGTGTCGTCGGTGCAGACGGTCGACGGCTGATCAGGGCGGGCGGCCCTTTAATGGATGGGCGGCGGGTCATCGGTATTCTGGTAATACTGACCAGCATGGAGCCGCTACGGGTCATCTCAGGCGGCAGCGCTGGCTGGATTTCGGAAGAACTCATCATCACAGAGACGGGTACCAACGGCGAGCCTCGCCCGATTACACCGTTGCGTTTTGCCATGCTGGAGGACGTACCGGTCGCTAAGCTGACCCGCATCCACGAGCCACGCTCCAGCACATCAGAAGAACGCCATCTGCTCAGCGGCAAAGATTATCGCGGTGTTCCTGTGCTGGCATATACCCATAATCTGACGCAACCAAACTGGACCATCATCGTCAAGATCGATCAGGAGGATGCGTATAAACCGCTGCGTGATCAGCGCAATCTCTGGCTGGGACTGATGCTGACGATTTTTATCGTGACAGCAGCGATCGCCGTCTGGCTATCGAGTCACTTTACCCTCCCGATATTGCACATGGCCGAGGTCGCCGTGATGATTGCCAGCGGCGATCTGAAACGTCGTATGCAACATCCATCCCGCGATGAACTCGGCATGCTGTCGTACTCTGTCAATCGCATGGCAGATAAGCTACTCGATGTCAGCTCCGAACTGGAAATACAACTGCGCCTACAGCAAGACCGTGCCGAACGCCTGAACGAGCAACTGATCCACGCCAATAATGAATTACATTGGCTCTCGCGCACCGATGCCCTGACGCGCCTGTTCAATCGCCGCACGCTTGATGAGACGCTGGAAAGCGAATGGCTACGCGCCACTCGTAGCAAACACTCGCTTGCGGCGATCATGATCGATATCGATTTTTTCAAGCTGATTAATGATATTTCAGGTCACGCGAGCGGTGACGAATGCCTGCGACGATTCGGTGCCTTGCTAAAAGAGACAGCACAGCGCAGCGGTGATTTTATTGCGCGTTATGGCGGTGAAGAATTTGTGGTGCTGGTGGTGGATGCAGACCTGCCACATGCCATGGCATTTGCCGAGAGAATCAAAGCGCGCCTGGCTGACGAAGCGATTCCTCACCCCGCCTCCGAGACCGGCCCCAATGTCACGGTCAGTATGGGTATCGCCGCGCTACATCCAAGTAAAGAGACCTCGCCACAAGTCTTGCTCTCGCTTGCAGATCAGGCACTGTATCTGGCCAAATCGCGTGGACGCAACCGTATCGAAACTTTAAGCGGGCATTAAATCTTCAATTTAAAAAACTCATAAAAAAAGGACGCACAGTGTGCGCCCTTTTTTAACCATACAAGCTCATCACCAGAATCAGAACGCAGCAATCCCCGTCTGTGCACGACCCAGTATCAATGCATGAATATCATGTGTGCCTTCGTAAGTATTCACCACTTCCAGGTTCACCAGATGACGCGCGACGCCGTACTCATCCGAGATGCCGTTGCCACCCAACATATCACGCGCCATGCGGGCGATATCCAGAGACTTGCCACAAGAATTACGCTTCATGATCGAGGTAATTTCGACGGAAGCCGTACCTTCATCCTTCATCCGTCCCAGGCGCAAACAGCCTTGCAACGCCATCGTAATTTCTGTCTGCATATCGGCGAGTTTTTTCTGGATTAACTGATTTGCTGCCAGCGGGCGACCAAACTGCATGCGATCCATCGTATATTGACGTGCTGTATGCCAGCAAAATTCTGCAGCTCCCAGTGCGCCCCAGGCAATACCGTAGCGAGCCGAATTCAGGCAAGTGAATGGCCCTTTCAAGCCCTCAACTTTCGGCAGCATATTTTCCTCAGGGACAAAGACTTCATCCATCACAATTTCACCAGTGATGGATGCACGTAATCCCACCTTGCCATGAATCGCCGGTGCGGATAAACCTTTCCAGCCTTTTTCCAGAATAAAGCCGCGAATACGGCCATCATCCGTTTTCGCCCAGACCACAAATACATCGGCAATCGGGCTATTGGTAATCCACATTTTTGCACCGCTCAGCGAATATCCACCCGGTACAGTCTTCGCACGTGTCTCCATGCTGCCAGGATCGGAGCCGTGATTCGGCTCAGTCAGACCGAAACAACCGATCCATTCGCCCGTCGCCAATTTAAGCAGATATTTTTGCTTCTGTTCCTCATTACCAAACTCATTGATCGGCACCATCACCAGAGAACTTTGGACGCTCATCATGGAACGATATCCGGAATCAACACGCTCGACTTCACGTGCGATCAAACCGTAAGAAACATAATTCAGACCTGCACCGCCATACTCCACCGGAATCGTCGGCCCCAGCAAACCCAGTGCCCCCATCTCAGGAAAAATAGAAGCATCCATTTTTTCATGGCGAAAAGCATCCAATACCCGCGGAGCCAGCTTCTCTTCACAATACACCCGCGCCGCTTCCTGCACCATGCGCTCCTCATCGCTCAACTGCGATGACAGCAATAAAGGATCGTCCCACTGAAATGATGCTTTCGCCATTTGTCTCTTTCTTTTTTAATTCATATAAAAATGCCAGAACTGGTGTCGTTCACAAATGCGCTCTGGCTACATTCTAGCTGCGTATTCTAAACCTTCTGCCTCGTAAGCGATTCAATTCCCATCAGGACTTGTCATATATCAACCTGGACTGACGCAATGGTATTTCTGCTTTTTAATTCGTCGACAATTTAATACCGAAGCCAATCAGCGTCACACCCGCAAGCTTGTGTGCGATCTTGCCTATCCACACATGTTGTTTCAGACGTGTTGTGATGACATTCACCAGCAACACGACGGCAAAGCAAAACAACATCGTCAGACAACTCACTGTCACGCCCATTGCCAATAAAGTCCAGGCACCATGATGCTCGGCAGGATTAATAAACAAAGGGAAAAACGCCATATAAAACACGATCGCTTTGGGATTCATCAGCGTAATCAAAAACAAGCGCCGGAAATCCCTGGTGCCCGCGTCCACACTTTGTCCCGGTGATCTTTGTCCCGGCAATGCAGACGGCTCCGCTACTTTCACCCGCAACAAAGTCACGCCGATATAGATCAGATAAACCGCCCCCAGATATTGAATCACCTTAAACACCAGAGGATTTGCCTGCAATAAAGCCGCTACGCCAATCCCCGCCAGCATCATATGCACCCAGTCACCCACCACGACGCCCAGCGTACTGACAAAACCTGCACGCTGACCATTTTTCCCTGTGGCCGCAACGATCCCCAGCAGTCCGGGGCCGGGTATCGCTAAGAATAATAAAACCGTGAGTACGAAGGTAGGGTAATTAACGATGCCAAACATGCTGCGCTCCTGCAGAGACTAGCTTTGAGAGCAGAAAGACTAGCACAAATTAGTATTTTGTTGAGTCGCAGCAAAATCCAAAGTCCAGTTAAATAAATAGAAACTTGTATTGGGGATAGCACTGAGTAACTATTTTCTGTATGGTCCCTCCGACAAGAATCGAACTTGTATCCCACGCTTAGGAGGCATGTGCACTATCCATTGTGCTACGGAGAGACTCTATTCGAGCACCAGATACCGCCATGCTCTTTGAAGAGAGCAGCATCTTACCTGAGGGTGGCATAACAAGCAATTGACGGCTTTTGCGATAGAAGGTCTCGGCTCAAGTACAATACTGCCTTTATTCATCCAATTTCAGCGGATTTCGGTTGCTTCAGGCGGCATTTTTCAGACAACATTGACGCCGTCTCGTTCAATCACCGACACTCCCGGCTTTAGTTAAATCACACCCTCGTTTACCAGGTATTTATGGCAGTCATTTCACTCAGCAATGCCCAATTGGCATTCGGTCACGTCGCCCTGCTCGATCACGCAGAATTTTCTATTGAGTCCGCCGAGCGCGTTGGTCTGATCGGGCGTAATGGCACCGGCAAATCCTCTCTACTCAAAATCATTGCCGGTACATCGAAGCTGGACGACGGCTTGCTGGTGATGCAGCAAGGTATCAAGATCGCCTATGTTGAGCAAGAGCCGCAGTTTTCGCCAGATATCAGCGTGTTTGATGCGGTCGCCTCCGGTATGGGCGAGATGGCCGCCTTGCTCGCTGAGTACGAAGCACTGACCGGACAGTTTGGCGGCGATAACGACGACGCGCTGATGGAACGTATGCATGACATCCAGATCAAACTCGATGCAGCAGATGCCTGGAGCCTGACCAACAAAGTTGAAACCACGCTAGACAAACTCAATCTCAGCAAAGACGCCATCATGAGCACCCTGTCAGGTGGTATGAAGAAGCGTGTCGCACTGGCATGCGCGCTGGTGAGTGCGCCGGATGTGCTGCTGCTCGATGAACCGACCAATCATCTGGATTTTTCGTCGATCAAATGGCTGGAAGGTTTGTTGCGCGACTTTAAGGGCAGCGTGCTGTTCATCACCCATGATCGTAGCTTCCTCGATAACGTGGCGACGCGCATCATTGAATTGGATCGCGGCAAAATCACGTCCTACCCGGGCAACTTCACTACGTATCAGACGCGTAAAGAAGAACAACTCGAAAACGAAGAAGTCGAAAACGCCAAGTTCGACAAGTTCCTTGCCCAGGAAGAAATCTGGATACGCAAAGGCGTCAAAGCCCGCCGCGTTCGTGATGAAGGCCGCGTCAAACGTTTAGAAAATTTACGCCTGCAACGCAGTGCGCGCCGTGATCAGCAGGGTCAGGTCAAGCTCGACGTGACGACAGGAGAACGCTCCGGCAAGATCGTGGCAGAACTGGAAAACGTCTGCAAATCCTTTGGCGAAAAAGTCATCGTGCGCGACTTCTCCAGCATCATTATGCGCGGCGACAAGATCGGCCTGATTGGTCAAAACGGCGCTGGCAAGACCACGCTGCTCAAGCTGATCCTGGGGCAAGATGAGCCGGATAGCGGCCTGATCAAGCAAGGCAGCAAATTACAGATCGCCTACTTCGATCAGATGCGCGCGCAATTAAATGACGAGATGAGTCTGGCCGACACTATCGCACCGGGTAGTGATTTCGTCGAGATCAATGGTCAGCGCAAGCACGTCATGTCCTATCTCGGCGACTTCCTGTTCGCACCGGAACGTGCACGCTCACCGGTAAAATCCTTATCCGGTGGCGAACGCAATCGACTGTTGCTGGCGCGCTTATTTGCCAAGCCAGCGAACGTACTGGTACTCGATGAACCGACCAATGATCTGGATATTGATACGCTGGAATTGCTGGAAGAATTATTAGAAGACTACGACGGCACGGTGTTCCTGGTCAGCCATGACCGCACCTTCCTGGACAATGTCGTTACGCAAGTAATCGTGGCCGAGGGTGATGGTCAGTGGGGCGAGTTTATCGGTGGTTATTCCGATTGGGAGCGCTATCGCAGCTCTACGCCGCTAGTCAAAACAAGCAGTAAGCCAGATACCAAATCAGAGTCCAAAGCAGAGGCGAAAACGAGTACGCCAGCACCCGCCGCGAAACAAAAGAAGCTCAGTTATAAAGAGCAACGCGAGTTAGATGAATTGCCCAATCTGATCGCAGCGATGGAAGCAGAACAAAAAGCGATCACTGAAAAACTTAACGATGTAAATCTCTACAAACATGGTGCAGACGAAGCCAATATGCTGAACGCACGCTATGCAGAACTGGATGAGTTACTCATCGAAGCGCTGGATAAATGGGAAAAAATCGCAGGCTAAATTGCGGTGACAATATCGCAGGCACATAAAAAAACGGGGCACGTGATTGCCCCGTTTTTTTATTGAAAAAATCTGTTGAACACAGAAATTACCTGATTACCGAATCTGGCTCCACCGCTTGATCTCAATGCTTGATTCCACAACGGGAATTTCTAAAAATTCTTTAATCGATATTTCACGGAACCACTTACTTCCGTTACTCCGGCCTTTTCTCTGTGCCTCGGTGTCTCTGTGTCTCTCTAGTGAGAGATCTCGGCTTTTGCGTCAGTCCTATTGATGGGATTTTTTAGTGCGGAGGTTTTTAAAGACCTCCAACCTAATTGCGCAATCACAATGCGGCTTTCCAGCTATTATTGGTCTGGAAGGCGCACCCGCTATGCGGTTTGCCCTCCAGGTACTTCACCAATATGTATTACTTAACCGCTTTACGAAAATCCTTTAAGCGGAATCCCATCGCAAACAAGGCAGAAAAATACGTCAGCATACAAGCCACAATCACACCGCCCAAGATCGCAACCCTCGTGAGTTTATGCGGCTTCAATCCTATCCAGTCAACTTGAGCAGACAAGAAAAACGCGACGCCGCCCATCAAAAGCAAGGCAACCAGCAATTTAAGCAAAAACCCCATCCAGCCAGATTCTGGTGTGTAGATGCCACGCTTTCTCAGTCCTGCATACAAAAACGCCGCATTGATACAAGCGCCCAGGCCAACAGACAACGCCAAGCCGACATGCCCCATTTTTAAGCCGCCTAAAAACAGCAGATTCATCAACTGCGTGCAGACCAACACGCCAATCGCGATTTTCACCGGCGTCCGTATATCCTGTTTGGCATAAAAACCCGGAGCGAGAATTTTAACCAGAATCAATCCCATCAGACCAACACCATACGCACTCACGGCCTGCGACGTCATATGCACAGCATCTGCACCGAATTTACCGTTATGGAACAACGTCGCCGTCAGCGCATCAGGCAAGGTACCCAGTGCGACCGCTGCGGGCATCGCCAGCAGACAGGTCAGACGCAAACCCCAGTCAAGCAGCGATGAATATTCTTTCGTATCCGACTCAAAGTTCGCCTTGGATAAACTGGGCAACAAAATCGTCCCCAAAGCCACGCCCAGCAAAGCACTAGGAAATTCCATCAAACGATCAGCGGACGCCAGCCACGAAATACTACCGTCCGGCAAATAGGACGCCCAGGTTGAATTAATCAGGATACTGATTTGCGTCGCAGACACCGCCAGAACAGCCGGCCCCATCTGACGCAAAGCCCGCTTCACACCAGGATCGCGCAACGCAAAAAAAGGATTCATCCGGAAGCGCGGCAATACACCCAGCTTCATCAAAGCCGGAACTTGAATCACCACCTGCAACACACCGCCGACAAATACCGCAATCGCCAATGCATAGACAGGCTGCTCAAGATGCGGCGCTAAAAAAATCGACGCCGCAATAAAAGACAGATTCAATAAAACCGGCGTAAAAGCAGGAATTTTAAATTCGCGCCAGGTGTTCAAAATCCCGCTAGACAAAGCCACCAGCGACATAAAACCAATGTACGGAAACATAATCCGCGTCATCACCACGGTCGCCTCGAACTTATCCGGATTTTGGGCAAAACCCGACGAGAACAAATACACCAGCACCGGCGCACCGACCACACCCAATATACAAGTCGCCAGCAGCGTCCACGCCAGCACCGTAGCCACATGATCGATCAGCTCTTTGGTGACGACATCGCCTTTTTGATTTTTATATTCAGCCAGAATAGGAACGAAAGCCTGAGAAAAAGCCCCCTCAGCAAATAAGCGGCGAAAGAAATTCGGAATCCGGAAAGCCGCGTTATACGCATCCGTCAGCGCCGTCGCACCAAAGTAATTATTGATCAGCACATCACGGACTAGCCCCGTAATACGTGACAACATCGTCATGCCACTGATCGTGGCGAGCGTTTTGAGTAGGTTCATGGAGCGGCATTATAACGTTTGCACGCGCTAGCAACCCACCAGAAAATAAGCCGTGCCGCAGACACCGGCAGCAGTCAAATTAACACGAGCAACCAGCAACACCAGAACAGACCAAAAACCAAGGGAAAATCGTGTGCGGGAATAAAATATTTGCCGTGAAATCTTTATCTGCTATAATTGCGAGCTTCGCAAATGAGCAGCACTGCGAAACTGGAGAGATGGATGAGTGGTTTAAGTCACACGCCTGGAAAGCGTGCGTAGGTTCATAGCCTACCGGGGGTTCGAATCCCCCTTTCTCCGCCAGAATTTATAAGGCCCTCCTCGTGAGGGCCTTATTTTTTGCGCTATTCAAATCTACTCCGCTATTCAAAATCAATTTCCCGTTAATGCACGGGACAATTTCGATCTCATCTCAGTACAGTCAATTTTTTCGAGCCACAACTTTAGTGCGTAAGCTACTGGTCGAAAAAATGGCAATTCTGTTAATTTTGCTGATAAAATTATATCGCTATTTTATGCACTTTTTCACAATTTGCTTATCACCAGTATTTTTGAGGTATAACCGATTTGAATTAGGAAGCATAAGGGTTTCAAGGGGAAAGAAACCGATAACCCTTTTTTCAGTTGCCCGTTAATTTTGCAAAATGAAAATTAAATCAGGTTATCTTTATTTCTTCTTCAACCAATCATAGGAATTTATATGTCTATCAAAGAGCCTCATCTACAAGTTTACAATGCTGAAAACAAGCACATAGGACACTTCGATGGACAACTTTTCTATACGTCCCCAAAAGTGGATTTAAAAGTTGATGGTGAAGAAGTTTACACACTAGAAATGCCTTGCAAACTTATTGGTTACTACAAGAACAATTCTATTGCACTTTTAGATGGAACTAAGCTTTACTATTTTCAAAAGTAGAGTTCTCTAACTATTGATAGACCACTTCTGCTGTTTTGACTAAATAATTAGCATCAGATACGGAGTTGATGCCGCATACAGCTAGAAACGAGACACCTAGGAGCAACTACCAACCAATGGAACCGACTCTATCACCCTCATACGAACCAACAACGACACCCTCTCCAAAACAGGTGCGAGATTGGTTCGGCTATCTATTTACGACCGTGATCGGCATCGTTGCCACTGTCATAGTTGCTTGGTATCAGCTGTTTGCCACACAAAAGGAGGCAGCAGCAGCAGAGTTGGAGCGAGCCCGGTCCGTAAAGCAAACTGCGGTTGCCATAGTTGAAGAGCATGTACTTAACGGCAAGAAGCTTGAGACAACTAGACTGGCTCGCTTAATCGATCAACGTAGGCGAGACGAGACAATTTCCATACCGATATCCGTGTCGGAGGTCGTTGAGCAGGCTGAGTTCAACATTGCAAGCAGCCATCATCTTTCGGTCGATCGAAAGGAAGACATCAAGCCATTGTTTGATGCGTTCTATTCAGACCTTACCTCACGTAGCTTCAGCGCGTTTCCAGCAGGAACAACAAACGCAGATTTGCTGAACGAAATTGCAAAGAAGATTCAGGACGGAAAGTCTTCCGAGGCAATAAGCACCTTGAAGCGGTTGGAAGAATCCCACGCCAAGGAGCTCTCTGAGGCGACACGGCTCGCAAAGCCTGGAATTCTCGAAGCCTTTAGAGAGTTCACATCGTCACCCTGGAAGCTGACTGCGTTAGTCCTAGTGTATGTTGCTCTCCTCTTCACAACGTTGCGAGTGCGTAGAGGCGTAAAAATCAGGAAGCGTCGCCCCCCGTTTCTGTGAGCAACTCGGCTTCTAACCCATCATTCAAACGAGGCATGCGCGAAAAGCCGCACAGTCCGGTTAATTCAGACGTTAGACGTCGGAAACAAGCACCGTGAACACTCAGCAAGCCCTTGAACTCGGAGCACAGATACTGCAACTGCAGTCGCTGATGATTGCATTCGTCGCCGATGGCCGAACCAAGGAACAGCCAGCCGAGTACCGCGAGCTCTTTGCCTGGGTTCAGATCGGACTTGAAGCGTCAAAATACGCTCACCCAAACCCGCATAGGTCATTAGAAGTGTTCTCGGCATTCTGCAAGCTTCAAGAGATGAAAACGTACGCTAGCAGGCGCACGTATGTCGAGGAGCTGTACTCAGATATCCTTTTGGACCTGAAGCGAATTCAAGCGCACAAACCGACTCCAAAGAACTGGGCAAAAGCGAATGACGCCCTGAGCGATGAACTTTCGCTGGTTCGAGTTCAGTGGCTCAAGGCCAAAAATTTTATCGTTGCAGCCGCACCAGACTTTGAGAATTCAGTGAAGGAGTCAATCAGCTCTGTTGAGAGTTGCCTCATGATCTTGCTGAAGGAACCGAATGGCACCTTAGGGAAATTGATCAAGCGGGCCGGACTCGATGAAGACATTGAACGCCTTATAAGTCAGGCCTATGGTTTCGCGAGCAACAAGGATTTCGTCCGCCATGGAGGAACAAACGACTCGCAACTGGGAAAAGAAGAGGCAGAGTTCTTTCTTGAGTTCTCGGGCTCTGCCATCGTGTACATAACAACCAAGCTCAAGCGTGCCAGTACCGACACCTAGCTCCTACTTCAAGGCAAGGCCCAACTCAAACGTTAAAACATCAAACTTTCAAATCTTGACCATTCCCTTTCGGTCTTTTTCTGTCTTTTACAAAAAAAGCATACTCAAGGTAAGGGCTCAATTAATTCCGGCTTTCGCCTATACACTCGTTCGTTATTTTCACTATCGGCATGAGACAAAATAGAGGCAGCGCGCTCTAAAATTTTTGCGTCACTGCCACACATTTGCTCTGTTAGTTTAGTTTCGTCCATTACTCTGGCTAAACAACTACGTACAAAGATTTTCTCCACCTGCCCTGCCGATGGCTTCGTTACAGCATCATTTCCCATCACGATAAATAATCTTCAGAGACACACGGACGGCTCTTCGGGCTGCGCGCTAGCCTGTGATGTATGTACCGCAGATCAGACATCTTCGGTAGATGTCTGGGGATGCGCAATATCGGTGGCAGTAGATATCGCAGGCCCAATTACATCGGAATTGATCTTGAGTACGGACTTGCCTGAGCGTCGCTACAAACATGGAAGGACGAGGCGAAATCCGCTGGCAGTGATCAACAGCGACGAGCAAGGATGATCATTTCTGGTTGCGCAATCGCTGTAATAGCGCGTCGGCACTGCTGCTGAGCGGCACGTTATGCTGGCGTAATAACTGGATGTGGAGTACCAGATTTTCCAGTACCAGTTTGGCAGAGACTGCGAGCAGAGTCAGGTGACGATCTTGCTCGCTAAAACTCTCCAGACTCTGCGCCATGTCACATAAATGATCAGCGACGAGTGCGCGCAGTACATGCTCTTCTATGGGGAGGTCGGCAAAGTCGATGGGATCTTCCCGCTCGACTTCAAGTATGAGTTCTTGCAATTGCTCAGGCGTAATCGGCATCATGGCATCCTCGCTGTGGCATGCCTTCATTATAGTGCGATGTTTATCCTGAGTGAAACCACTAAAAAAATGACACCGAACCTGAATAATTAACCGGGCTGCGTCGCTGGTCTGCTCTTATGAAATACCAAGGGACTATAGGACACACTCGATGGCGGCGCTGACTGCAATATATTTTTCTTCATCTTGCCGACCACATGCATTTCGCATGGTTTGCAGTCAAACCTGAGCGTCAGTTTTTCATTGCCGTTCATGAGCGTCATTGGCTCTGCTTTGACCTGGCCTTGCACTCCCTGTACACCTTTGGCTTGTTTAGGACAAAGATTAAATGAGAAGCGCAGGCAGTGTTTGGTAATCATTAGAGAGACTTCGCCTGCTTCCTCATGTGATTCGTAAGCGGCCTCAATGAGCTTGACACCGTGCTTCTCGTAGAATGCTCTGGCCTTGTGGTTGTAAACATTGGCCAGGTAAGACAGCGAGGCTTCGGGATATTGTGCTGGTGGTTCTGCCGCGGCTTTACGCAGTGATCGCTGCCAGCTCGCCAGACGGGCAATCTCGTGCTGAGTTACCGCATCGCGGCGCAAGGCGTTAATGACGGAGCTTGGTACAAACCAGGGCTCACGCAGTTGCAGTTCAATTGCTTCTGCATAAAACATGGTGTTGCCAAGTTTGCCGAGATTATCGCGCAGCGCAGCTTCTGCCTTATCGGCTTGCTGTGCTGACTCGAGTGTGAGTTCAACATGTGCGGTACTACTCACGCCATCAGCATCGAATAAAGACAGACTGAGGCCGCGTTCGTGATCTTGTAAAGTCATCCACAGGCCAAGTTTACGGTCGGCGGATTTTTTAGTTAGTGCAGATTCCCAGTGATGGTCACGATTGCGGTTAATCGCCACACCTACTTTTAAACCGAGTAAATCAGCCATTGCCTCGTTAGGATGCACGCGCCAGGTAGTGCCAATTTTTTCTACCGTGTTTGCTTGTATGCCAGCGACCTCACGCTTGTGCATGTAATTCAATCCATCACCGTTCGCCAGAGGATCACTCGCATCCAGATCGAACCAGGTCGGGCCCATCTGGGTGACATAACCGAGATGCAGACCGACATACTTGGGTGAATCAAAAGCACCGATATTATCGAGCCTGCCGTTGGCAAAATAATCTGTGTGACCGCGATGAAATGTTTTATCGACATTCGGTGTAAAAGCGATCTGGCTATGTCCGCTGGAGGCGCGTGAGAATTCGGTGCGACGCGACATTATTTCGTCTAGTAGCAAACGATAATGTGCCGTGATATTTTTGACATAGCCCATGTCTTTATAACGGCCTTCGATTTTGAGAGAGCGAATACCCGCATCAATCAAGGCTTCGAGGTTACTGCTCTGATCATTGTCTTTCATCGACAGCAAATGTTTGTCGTAGGCGACAACCCTGCCTTCACCGTCCGTCAAGGTATAAGGCAAGCGGCAGGCTTGAGAGCAATCGCCACGGTTTGCACTGCGCCCATTGTGGGCATGCGAGATATAGCACTGTCCCGAGTACGCAACGCATAAGGCGCCATGAACAAAATACTCAAGCGGCGTATCGACTTCTGCCTTGATGGCTTTAATCTGTTCTATCGTCAATTCACGCGCTAATACCAATTGAGAGAAGCCCGAATCGCCGAGAAATTTTGCCTTGGCAACACTACGGATATCACATTGCGTACTCGCATGTAATTGAATCGGCGGCAAATCCAGTTCGAGCATCGCCATGTCTTGTACGATCAGGGCATCCACACCAATGTCGTACAACTGATGGATTAATTTACGTGCAGGCTCTAGTTCTGAGTCATGCAAAATCGTGTTCATCGTCACAAAAATCCGTGCATGAAAACGATGGGCATATTCCACCAGTTGCGCGATCTCACCAATCTCATTACTCGCATTATGGCGGGCACCAAAAGACGGACCGCCAATGTATACCGCATCTGCGCCATGCAAGATCGCCTCACGTCCAATCTCAATAGTTTTGGCGGGAGCGAGGAGTTCCAGTTGATGCGCAAGAAGTGTCATAAAAATGATTCGGTAGAGGTGAGGCGAAATTATAGCGAAATAGGGGTGTGATGTCTGTTGCTAGACGCACTTGATAAAGGTATGACCAGGCCTGTAGCAGACCTGTGCAGGCTCCATAAAGCCTGCAGGAGGTCTGACAAGGGCTTATAAACCTGACATAAATATGAGAGCGCCAGCAAAGACCGCCTGTCCACTATCCAGACAGAGGGTTTTCTACAAACAATCATGCCGTTGAAGTTAGCACAGTTCTCACCATCCGTTATCAAATTCATCTTTTTACTTATCAAATTGGCTTTTTCTCTTATATATCAGTCACTTAGTTCATAAAAAAATTGAAAAAAATCGTGAAATCGGATTGACACAAATCACCAAACCGCTAGAGTGAAGTCTAGGGCAAACTTATTGAAAAGTAAGGACGCAAAACTTCCGGCCTAAGGTCTGTCACAGATCATGGTAGCGGGGTCGCCAACAAAGTGATCTGTTCATCGATGCAACAGTTATCCATAACATCACTTTATTGTCAGCGTATGCCCTTTGTTTAAACACTTAACAAAGGGATCAAAATGAAAAACTCCACAAATGGCATGTCTGCTTCGCGCAAAATTTTAGCGCTTGCTGTCATTGTCGGTCTCGGAGGACTTGGCGCCTATGCCAGTGTCAGCCTGAGTACCGACGACAAGACTCCTCTGGCCAGCGCAACTAGCTCAACGCATTCAGCACATTCAACGCATCTGGCAACGGCCTCGACTACAGCAACAGCGTGGGGCAGCAATCCTCTGCAATTAGCCCAGGCAACGGCGCAACCTGCCGAAAAAATTCCGGCGATCAATCAGGGTGTGAATACGGTATTAGCAAACAATGCAGTGACCGCGCAGATTGACATGCCGAATGACTTCGTGCCCTCCAGCGCCGAAGGATCAACCGAGAATTCGCCGTTCGCGCGAATCAACCTCGACGAACTCTCTTCCGGGCAGCGTGCCATCACTTTACTGGCCAGCAATCTCGATGCGGTCGCACAGTGGTATGGCATGAGTTCAGATGGTCTTAAACAATTATTGTTATCCGATAGCACTGTGCATATCGATAAAAAAGGACGTTTATTACACATCGATAGCGGCGTTACTGCTGCCGGTGATGTGATGAACGCGACCACGACAGCGACTACAACAACCGTGGCAGCGAGCACCTCGCCCTTCCCTCTGGATCAAACATTTAAACTGCACACCAAAACAAATTCGACCAGACTCCTGTATCTGAACTTTACCGGCTTTGGCAAAAATCCTGCTTTTGATCTGGATAAAGCGCCAGCGACATTCAGTGATGCTGAGCGACTCCTGATACAAAAAGTCTGGCTACGTGTTGCTGAAGACTATGCGCCTTTCGACGTCGATATCACAACAGAAGCACCAAGTGTCGTCACCGGAAAAATCGGTGTGATGATTCTGATTACGCCGCAAACCAACACCGCGGGCGGCTATGCGTATGTCAACGCTTTCAGTACCTACAATCCAAATGCCTCACCGGCTTTTTGCTTCCCGAATAACCTGGCGAATAGCGAAAAACCCATCGCCGAATGCGTCTCACACGAGCTTGGTCACACTCTGGGCCTGCTGCATCAAGGTAGCACCTCGACCGAATACTATGCAGGTCAGGGCGATGGCGAAACAGGCTGGGCTCCGATCATGGGCGTCGGCTATTATAAGAATCTGACCCAATGGGCCAAGGGTGAATTTACCGGTGCTAATAACAAGCAAGATGCCTATGCCATCATGCTCAAACAAGGTCTGAGTCCCCGCGTCGATGATCATGGCGGTACGATTGCATCTGCCGATGCGATGAGTAGCACCGTAGCGAACGGCTTTAACAATGTCAGCGCCAGCGGCATTATTGAAGTTCCCGGCGATGTAGACATGTTCAGCTTTAATGCAGGTGCGGGTGCAATTACATTGAAAGCTGCAACAGCCGCTCTCGGTGGTAATCTCGATATCTCACTGCAATTACTCGATGCGACGGGCAAAGTTCTCGCCACCTCAAACGACGCTGCCACGCTGGCAACGACGCTTACCGCCACACTCACAACGTCCGGCACTTACTATCTGAGCGTGACCGGTGCTGGTAAAGGTTCTCCTCTGCAAACAGGTTACAGCAACTATGGCAGCCTCGGTCAATACAGCATCACTGGCACAGTGCCGATGGCGATTGCGGCACCAGCGGCTATCGTCCTGACCACCTCCGCAACAGAGGGCAAGGGTCCGTTCACGGTCAGCTTTGATGCGAGCAAGACGGAAACAACAACTTTAAAAATCTGGTCTTATACCTGGAGTTTTGGTGACGGCTCTGCCGCAGTCACCAGCACACCTAATGTCGTCAACGCAATGACCAGACATACTTACACCAAAGCAGGCACCTACGAAGCTGTACTGAAAATTATCGATGCGAATGGAAAAACCAACTCCAAGAGCATCAAGATCACGGTCAGTTAATCCGGTAATGAATCACCAAAGCGTCAATAGCGCTTTGGTGAGCATACGACTTAAACCCAGATTTTCCATTAGGCCGCGATCACTTCGTGGAAATGCAGATAGCATGCGACTGTTAAGGGAATCACACCATCGCGATGTGAGTGGGAGCGCTATAACGACAAGTGCGCACCTGGCGAACTGTCTGCCGTTGTCCTAATGAAAAATCCGGGTTAAACGAACTCTCCATTGCGCCAGGTCTGATGATCTGGCATTTTTTTGAGCATGAAACAGCTCACCATCTCTGTCAGATAAGCAGGCGAGACAGCAATCTGCGCCGCATGTTTGCACTACAATGTCCGTGTTTGTACATCACGGAGTCACAGCATGTTCGCATCGGTTTTATCGGCACCAAGTTTGCAAGGGAAAAGCAGGTCACTGGTCTCGATGTGTTTGATGAGTGTATTGAGCCTGTCGGCATCGGCAGCACTTAGCCAGACTAGTTTGCCGCCCTCGGTAGAAGCCGCATTGACGAAGGCAGGTATTCCAGGCAGCGCCATCAGCGTGATGGTACTACCGGCCGAGAGCAACACGCCGACACTCGCGATTGGCGCGACAACGCCCATGAACCCCGCCTCCACCATGAAGCTGCTCACCACACTCATTGCCTTGGAAGAGCTGGGGCCGACCTTCCGCTGGAAGACGCAGTTCTTAAGTGACGCCACACTAAAAAAAGATACCTTAAATGGTGACCTCTATCTGCGCGGTGGCGGAGCACCGGATATTAGCTGGGACAAAATCAGCCTGATGTTACGGGGATTGCGCAATCAAGGCATCCGTAAAATCAATGGCGACATCGTGCTTGACCGCACCTATTTTTCACCGGTACGACCTGACCTCGGTACCTTGCCGTTTGATGACACACCGAATACTTACTACAACGTGATCCCCGATGCACTGATGGTTAATAGCAATATCCTGACTTTCGATATTGATACCAACGGCGGCAGCATCAAAGTACAGACCACACCGCCAATGGCCAGATTACAGATCAAAAACGAGTTAAATGTTGACGACAGATCGTGCAGCGAATGGGATAGCAAATCGCATCCCCCGGTGATCGAGACTAATAGCAAACACCAGACTACAATCACTCTTAGCGGACATGTGCCGCCACGCTGCAAGTTATCCATGTCGCTGAACATCCTTGATCGCAATCTTTATATCGAACATCTCATACGCCAGTTGTGGCAAGAGATGGATGGCATCTGGAGCGGCAACGCCAAAGAAGGTAAAACACCCCTCAGCGCCAGTGTCCTGTTCGAGAGGCAATCCGATACGCTGGCCGATATCATTAAACCCATCAACAAGCGCTCTGATAATTCGATGGCACGCAGCGTTTATCTCAGTCTCGGCGCAGAGTCTTCTGATGCGAAAAATTATCTGACCAGTGCACAGGCAGCCGAGGCTCGCATCCGATCATGGCTGTCAAAACGCGGCATCAATCCCGACAATCTGATTCTGGACAATGGATCTGGATTGTCACGCACTGAGCGCATCAGCGCGCTGCAAATGGCGCAATTATTAAAAATTGGCACGACCAGTAACTGGTATGCAGAATTTGCCACCAGTCTGCCAATCGTCGCGATAGACGGAACCATGCGCAAGCGGCTCAAGGATACCCCGCTGGAAGGCCGGGCAAGAATCAAAACTGGTACCCTACAAGATGCGACTGCAATCGCCGGTTATGTACGCGATGTACAAAATAAAACCTGGATCGTCGTCGCCATGGTGAATCACAGCGATGCAGGCAAGGCCAGACCCGCACTCGATGAGCTGATCTACTGGGTCGCTACCAGCCAGATCAATCAAGCCAATCAAACCAATCTCACGCCGCCGACAACACCTTAAACCCGGATCAGCCAGCAAGACAGCGCTGGTTGATTGACGGGGAATGCAGTAGCATCCTAGCTTTGTTTCATCACGGCAGTTCTGGCATGACCTCACATTCGCAACAACGCAGTATTCCCTTGACTAAAAAAGCAATACAGATCCTGACGATGGCGTGCCTGAGCATGCTATCTGCCTGTAGCAATCAGACGACCCAGCCAACACCGGCAACATCACCCAATGAGGCCAAGCCAGCGACAGATATCGTATTGCCAAAGGCAATAGCAACAATATTAGCTACACCCGTCATACCGACAACACAAGACACAAAAAATCGTGCATCCCAGCTATCCGCGCCGCCAGCACCGAGGGAGTTCCGTGCTGCCTGGGTCGCAACAATAGGCAATGTGGACTGGCCAAGTCAAAAGAATCTCAGCGTCATCCAGCAGCAAGCGGAGATTATCCATATCCTTAACACTGCCGAGGCGATGCATCTCAATGCGATTGTGCTGCAAGTCCGCCCGAGTGCCGACGCCATCTATCCATCGGAGTTGGAACCCTGGTCTGATTACCTGACAGGCGAACAAGGTAAGGCACCAACACCGTTTTATGACCCTCTGCAATTTTGGATAACGCAGGCACATCAACGCGGACTGGAGCTGCATGCCTGGTTCAACCCTTATCGCGCAAAGAGCAACGCCAATAAATCACGCCTCGCCGACAAGCATATTTCACGCACCCATCCCGAGCTGGTCAAAAACTATGGTGACATGCTGTGGATAGATCCCGGCGAGCCTGCAGCGATGCAGCACACGCTGGCAGTGATTCAAGACGTCGTCCATCGTTACGATATTGACGGCGTACATATCGACGATTATTTTTATCCTTATCCAGTCAAGAATGCGGCGAAAACAGAAATCGATTTTCCGGATCAACGTTCCTGGCACAGTTATGTCGGCAATATCGGCACTGGCAGCAAACTCGCCAAAGCCGACTGGCGTCGTGAAAACGTCAACCAACTCGTCGAGCAAATACACCACAACATCCACCAGGAAAAACCCTGGCTACGCTTCGGCATCAGTCCGTTTGGCATAGGCAAGCGCGACAAACTACCGCAAGGCATCAGCGGCTTCAGTCAATACGACAAACTCTATGCCGACGTAGAGCTATGGCTGGAGCGCGGCTGGCTCGATTATCTGGCACCGCAACTTTACTGGCCAATTCAACAGAGCCAGCAATCGTTCACAAGTCTGCTTACCTACTGGCGCCAGCAAAACCCACAGCACCGCCACATCTGGCCGGGCCTCTACACCAATCGTGTGGATAACGGCGACAAGCCGTGGCAAGCAGAAGAAATTCTTCAGCAGATCAAGGCAATCAGGCTGAATACCGGCGATAGTAATGAACCCGGTCACCTGCATTTCAGCATCACGGCGCTGCTCAAAAATCGTGGCAAGATCCGCGACAAGTTGCGTGACCATCCCTATGCCAGCTCCGCCTTAGTACCGGCAATGACATGGGTGAGCAATACTCCACCATCGGCTCCGCAATTAAGCAGGCTCAACGATCAACAAATTCAGGTAGCAATAACTACGGCAGACAACGCGCACCAGATCGCGATCTGGCGACGATTTGGCACGACATGGGTATTTTCAGTTCAGGAGGTCACGCAGACCACGATCTCGCTTGAGCAGGAAGGGCAATCAAGCAATGCTGACCAGCTTGTGGTGAGTCTTGTTAGCCGGTTTGGTGTTGAGGGGGAGCGGGCGGTTTATACCCTGCGATAAAACGCACATGCCCCCAATTTATCCGGGTTACGGAAATTAAAAAGAGAGTTTTGAAAACAGAATCCGCAATATCCATGCGGCTTTCAAAGGTATTTCACGCCAGGAGCCGCATTAATGCTGCGCATTATAATTCGGGATCTGCTAAAAACCTTCACATTGAAAAATCTTATCTATAGGACTGACACAAAACCAAGACCGCTCACCACAGAGACACAGAGACAAGACAGGAGTAAGCACTTCCATGAAATACCGACTAAAGGCTTTTTAGAAACTCTCATTTAGTTTTCTAAAATTTAGTCTTCTAAAATCCAGCAATCACAATCTACCGATCCTGGTAAACAACATTATCCGACCTCAGTAAAATCGTCACATCTCGAAAAGACGTAATATTTCCAACAACCTGCCCTTCGCGGCTCAGGTAATTACTAAAGCAGAGAACCGCAATCGCTTTGGAGTGATTCGCTGGCATCGTCACATTCACATCGGTCGCAGGCGGGATTTGTAGTGAGACAACCTGGATTGCTGTCGCCAATCCGGCCGTCAGCGCTGCCTTGGTGTCGAACCACTGCGTGCTGGATTTCGGCATCAGAGCCTCAACATTTTTATCATAGACGAAGACAATGTCGACTGCCGTTGCGTTCAGTTGATTCGCGTCTGGGGATGCGACAATCTGAATGCGATTGACTCTGCTGGTAGTTGGCGTGCTCATGCATGCGGACAGGAGAGCGATGCACGCCAGCAGGCAAATCTGTCTGAGTAAATTACGCGAAAAAATAGCTGTATTCATATTGCGACGAAACCTCTTGAGTACAAACGATTGATGTGATCTTTAATAAAAATTCTTCTATTATATTTTTCATCTCAGTGGTGAGACTGGATGGTATCCGTTTTTTGTATCAACAGAAAATCTCACACCAGATCCTGCATGATTGATGGACATCCCACAACGCTCGTTCACTATGACGCTCCGCAAGACGCATCAACATGATGCGCTCATTGATACTGATCTTCTGAAATTCATTTACAAGTAATTTTTCTTTCATCAACACTCGCATCACGATTAGATGAGCCAACAGACTGAGTTAATGTGCTTCCACATCGAGATAACGCCAGTTCGTGAAGCTTACCGGATGCCGCTTATAGTTTTTTAACCAGGGTTGCCAGATGTCGGCGGACAGAGGGTGAATCCGTATGACCCAAGGTGCATAAGCGTGCACCAGCTGTGCCATGTCGTGATACATTTTTTGTTTCTCCGGCGATTCTGGCATCGACAGTGAGCGCTCATATAGTTGGTTAAAAGCAGGCAGATTAAAGCGGGCATAATTTGCCCGTCCACGGTTGGGGCCGTACAGCAATTGATAAAAGTTTGATCCATCCGGGAAATCGGCGATCCAGTTAGCTTCGGTCATTTGTACTTTGCCGAGTCGTGCTGCCTTGATGATTTCGCTATGTTTGTCGCTAACGAAGTTAATCCGGATTCCGATTGACTCCAGATTTCTGCGCCAGTTTTCATCGCGCAAACGCCCTGTCGTGGAGGCCAGATTATGCATCGTGAGTAAAAGCGGCTGACCATCCGGCAGACGCCGGTAACCGTCGGCACCACGCTGATAAGAGAACTTATCAAGCAAGGCATTGGCGAGCCGGATGTCGTGCCTGACAGGACTGCGATACTGCGCGTCATAGCCAAGTACGTTCGGCGGCAGCGGTGATTGTGCAGGCAAGGCCAGACCTTTTTCTGATACGGCAATATCTTCTTTGCTGTTGTAACTCAGCGCAATCGCACGGCGCAGGGCGATCTTCTCCGGCGTATAGCCGCCGATCACAGGATCTTCCATATTCATCCACATGTAATAAGTTTGTAGCGGTGCGAATAAAGATAATTGAATACCTCGCTGGCTTAGTTCAGGTTTCAGTTCAGTTTTTAGTTGCGACTGGTTCAGTACCATGTCGGACAATGGTGGTGGCACCTGTTCGAGATAATCAAATTCCTTGTTGAGAAAACCGAGTACCCGCGACTGGTGCTCCTCAACAATTTTGATCTCAATACGATCGACACGCGGCAAACGCTGACCTCGTAACGCCGCTGCTACCTGAACGTCTTCTGGTGCTGTTGATGTTGAAGAAAAAATGACTTTGCGGTACGTGGGATTCGCCAGTAATTCAATGCGGTAGCTGCGCTGCCATGCTCCCATTCTGAATGGCCCAGTGCCCACGGGATGATTGCCGACCTGATTGCCATAGGTATCGACGACTTCACGTGCCACAGCAGCGGTCGCCGGAGTCGCTAGCTGAAATAATAACTGGTGATCAGGTGCGGCGAGTCTTATCCTTAGCGTGTAGCGGTCAAGTACTTGCAAACCTTCAATCTCGGTGTCGATATTGAACTTGGACATCGTATCTTTGCTGCGCAGAAGTTTGTCGTCACCTAGCAGTTTATGCTCGAACAAAAATAACCAAGGCGATTTGAGCGCCGGGTCGTACAGGCGCTTGATGCTATACACATAATCCTGGGCAATCAGTTCACGCTTTTGTCCCTTGAACGCCGGATCATCAGCAAAATAAATCCCAGGTTGCAGACGCAGCAGATAACTTTTTCCGTCATCACTGACCTCAGGCATCGCTGCAAGTGTATTCAGTCTTAGTCTGAGCGGTCTGGCCAGATAGTCGTACTCCAGCATCGTATCGAAAATATTTTCATTGATGCTGACGGACTGTAGATCCGAGGCCGCCGCAGGATCGAGTGCCGCTTCTGGATTCGTCAATAAAACCCGCAAGGTTTTCAGTGATGATGCGGTGGCAGAAGGTAAGGGTGCAGAGGCCATCGCTGCCGACATACCGGCAAGATCAATCAGACTAATGAAGAGCAGCACCGGCAGAATCTGCGCGCAGCGATATTGCAGTAAATATGAAAAACGACATGGCATGAAAGTATCCAGACAAAAGAAATACGCAAAGTCACATGGTTTAATAACACGATGTGACTTTAAGATATCTCAGTCTAAACGCTCTGACACCACTCAGCAATTTTTCAATTGCCTGCACTTGGCTGAGTTTGAAGCGGGTCGCTTCCACCAAGATGACATGACTACCTTTGTGGAGGCAAAAACAAGGAATTAAGACTTACACAAAACGACAAATTCCCTATCAACATATAAATAGAAGTCGCATACTGTATGCGGCTTCCAGAGGCATTTCGTGCCAGCAGGCGCATTCTGCTTACGGATTTGGTTGATATCGATATTCCGTTGGATCGCTTACCCCTGCATTTTTTCTGTGTCTCTGTGGCGAATGTTTTTAGTTTTTGCGTAAATCTGGATAATTTATCAGGCCTTCATTTCTGTTTTAGTTTCAGCGTTCGGTCCCTCTTTTACTTGACCAAACCAGGTCAGGCCAAATAAATGCGCGGGATCCAGCATCTTCTGGATGTCGCCTGCCAACTGCTGGGCAGCATCGGATGTGTAGCGATGATAGTAGATCTGATTATAGGGACCAACACCGTGCTCTGCGCTGAAGCTGCCCTGATACTCATGAACCACCATATCGTAAATCGCAGTTCGCAAAGTATTGACGATTGCAGCATCATAAGCGAGGCTCGCGGCGTGAGGCCAGACCAGATTAAAATGACTGCCGCCATCGGCCCAATGACCAAAATCCATGATCTGTAATTGCGGATAATGTGTCTCCATCAATTCGATTGCCCGCTGGCGAAAAGCGACTAGCGATGATCGTGGCATGGAGATATCAAAGGCGATGATCTTGCCTTCGCTACGTAACGATTCACTGATCGCATGGCGAATCCGCCAGAGATCTTTGCCGCGCCCAACAACCGCATTCGTGATGACTTCACCAAAATGGGTTTCGAGTATCTGATTCAACAAGACCTCAAGATGCAATCCCGATTGATGCGCTGACATCGTGCTGTCGAGTTCGATCAGAATGCAATAGTCAGGCACGGCTTCAGGCGCAAACGGATTCGTGATTGCAGGAATATGGCGCAATACGGATGCCATCGCCTGGCCTGAAATACCTTCAAAGGCGCTGAGAAATTCGCCGCACTCCTGTTCAAGTATTTGCAACAGCTCTAATACCGCCGCCTGATCGCGTGGTACTACCAGAGCAGTAGCGGTTTGCTGTGGCAGGCGATGCACTTGCAAGACAGCACGGGTAATGATGCCATAGGCACCGCTGGTACCGACCAGTAATTGTTTGAGATCGGGACCGGTATTATTTTTTCGCAGGGCGGCACGCAGATCGAGTACGGTACCGGCAGGGTGAAGTAACACAGCCTCCAGACCAAGCAGATTAGCCCGCACATCACCATACTTGATCAAGCGCGCGCCACCGGTATTGGCGGCGATCATGCCACCGATACTGGGATTCGCACCGAGATCAACCGGAAAGCATAGTCCGTGCACCTCCAGCGCCTGATTCAGGTCATGCAAAGTTACTCCGGCATCGACTTCCACAGACCGGTTGATGACATCGATCTGAATATGGCGATTCAAGCGCTCGGTACTTAGTACGAGAAAATGACCGCTGGCATCCGGTGTGCTGGCAGCGACCAGTCCTGTGTTAGCGCCCTGCACCACGAGTTTGATCTGATACCTGGCGCAAAACTGCGCTAATTGTGCGACCTGCTCAGTATTTGCAGGACGCACGACGGCCAGCGCACGTCCTGCACCATACCGCGCGCCCGTGACGTAACGGGCGCAGTCAGCGACATCACTAATCACTGCGGAATTACCCAGAAGGCGGCTGAGTTCAGCAATCAATTCAGCAATGAATTCGCTACTAAATTCAGTCCTGCTTACAGCCGGATCAACGGAGGTGTACATATCATCAGGCATTGGCAGTCATCTTAAAAATACCCTGGGCATTCCCCGTATCAAAACTCAGATCCAGCTGCTGAACTCCATTGACATCCGTCATCTGATCCCGTGTGATGAATTCGTAAAACGAACCAGGCACCTCACGCATGATCACACCACCGGTATCCGTGCGAAATTCTCGCAGGACGGTCGCTGCTTTAAATGCGGTCTGACGCACACGTCCAGATCCAGAAACTTCAACCTGAGGCTTGATCGGACGGCCAAGCTGACGCTGTTCCTCCGCAGTCTGGAATACATCCACGACACGATCAGTCGCATGGTTGAACACATTACCTTCAGTTGCGATCCAGGCCATCTCAGCCGATTCACTTTTGAGAATATCGTAATCGGACAAGGCAGGGATACCATGCTGGCGGTCAAAACACTTGATCAGCACGGGCAATAGCTCGGTCGCTTGTTGCATGCTGAGAGTGCCGTCACGATCGAGTTCATTTAGCAGACTTACTGCACCCGGCGTCAGCGGATCAACCGAGTCACCCAGTACACGGGTGACCGCTTCTTGAAATTCCCTGCTGAAACGTTCCGGATGCAACTCACTGACAAAAAATTGAGAAATATTTTCCGGATCATCCCTGTGCGCATATGAGCGACCAGTCATGCTCAAACGATCAAGCGGATACCTACCCTGCAAACGATAACCGAGCGGTTTCAGAATGCGAGTCAAGGCGGCTTCTCCGGGCGGCAGGTCGCCAATCCCAAACCAGCGCACCGTACGCAAAGCACCATGATCGAGCATCACCTTGCCACCACGGGCAATGACGTCGCTGGTGTAGTCCTTGCCCGTGGGAACACGCTGCAAAATCCCGTCAAATAACATCATATTCAGCGCCTGAGCCAGCTCGGCACGGCTGACACGCCCTTCTTCCCAGGCGCTAAATTTAGGCGATATATGCAATAAATTCATTAACTCATGAGATTTTGCGTCACCAGCACAAATGGAAATCAGTGTATCGATATTGGTTTTCATCTTAATTTTACTAATTGAAGTAAAGACATTTTGCGACAAACCCAGAGTAAGGACAAACGAGTTAAAATCACAAGTTAGTGAGGAAATGGAATAATGCGAAAAAAAATCCCTAGTTTACATGCCCTGATAATCTTTGAGGCGGCGGCTCGCCTGCAAAGCTTCACCCGTGCCGCCGACGAGCTGGCACTGACCCAGAGCGCGGTCTGTAAACAGATCGCCAGCCTCGAAGAATGGTTAGGCCTAGCCTTGTTTGCACGTGTCAAACAACGCATTATTCCAACGCCAGCCGGACGAAATTATGCTGAAAAAATTCGGACACATCTGAGTCGTATCGAACGCGACACGCTGGAGCTGATGGGTACACAGGACGGCTCTGGCACTCTGGAGCTTGCCGTGGTCCCGACGTTTGCAGCACAGTGGCTGATCCCCCGGCTAGCAGAGTTTCATACCTTACGGCCTGACATCACGGTCAATCTGAGCACCTGTACCGACGCATTCATGTTCACCGAATCACCATTCCATGCCGCGATACACTCAGGCGAAGCACCCTGGCCCGGCACAAAAGGCGATTTTTTATTTGGTGAAGACGATACGACACCGGTATGCAGCCCTGCTTTTCTCGCTCGCTATCAGGGCAAATCAAAAAAACTGAGCATAGATGACATCAGCCATATGCCATTGCTGCATCTGATGACACGTCTGGATGACTGGCGTCGCTGGTTTGACCTGCATGACCACAGTAATGATGTGTCAGCAGTTAAAGGAGCGCGCTATGAGTTATTCACGATGCTGATCAGCGCGGCGACTGCTGGTCTGGGGGTGGCGCTGATACCGCGTTTCATGGTGCAAGCAGAGCTTGATGCGGGTACATTGACTATTCCGCTGGCATTAAGCCTGCCGCGATCGGCTGCATATTATCTGGTGTATCCGGAAGAGAATACGGCACTCGGCCCTTTGCTCGCCTTTAAAACCTGGTTACTGGCGCATACTCAGATCCGTGGCTAATGCAGCGAACAACACAGCAACAATCGCCTGATTGCGGTGACGGAAATTTTTTACTATAGTCTCTGACACGTTCTTTTACATACGCCAACCAAGCCACACCCCCAAGAAAGGCAGGCCCGTATTGAAACGCTTTATTACTTATGCATTGCTGAGTGTTGTTCTGATTCTTGGCGCGATCGGCAGCTGGCTGTACTACCAGATAAAAATCCACCTGGCCTGGCACCCTACGCCGACCTGTGGATGCCCCCGGCACCAGCATCTGACCGGCAAGCTCAATTGCGCGTGACATTTTTGGGTGTATCGACTTTGTTGCTCGACGATGGAGAGACGGCGATACTGACAGACGGATTTTTCTCGCGTCCCGATGCGAAGACGGTATTCACCGGAAAAATTGCGCCCGATCTTGAAATCATTCAGCGCTCCTTGCAGCACGCCGGAATTAAGCAGCTTTCCGCCGTCATCGTCGCCCACTCCCATTACGATCACGCAATGGATGCGCCGGAAGTTGCCAGACGTACCAATGCTGTCCTAGTCGGATCTGAATCCACCGCCAATGTAGGGCGCGGCTGGGGTATCAAAGAACCGATGATCAAAGTAGTGCGTGATGCGGAGAATCTCAATTTTGGTCGTTTCCAATTAAAGCTCATCCGCTCACAACATGCTCCTACCGGTTTTACCGGCGGCACAATCGATGCCCCGTTAGTCCCGCCAGTAAGAGCAAATACCTACAAAGAAGGACAAAGCTTTTCTATTCTGCTCACGCATGAGGGTAAGTCGATACTGATACATAGCTCAGCAGGCTTTGAGGTAGCGGCATTGCAGGGACAGCATGCAGACGTCGTATTTCTAGGGATAGGGACTCTGGGCACTCAGTCTAAGGAATTTCAGGAAACTTATTGGAAAGAAGTCGTCGCCAGGGTAGGTGCGCAGCGCGTGATACCGATTCACTGGGATAATTTTTTCCTGCCACTCGATCAACCTCTGCAAGCAGGCCCTCGTCCTTTCGATAATATCGAGAATTCGATGCGATTTTTATTGACCAAAGGAAAGCAGGAGAAAGTGGAAATCAGGCTGGCACCCGCATGGGTGGTGATTGATCCGTTTTTTGGTCTGATGAAAGTAGCAGAAATAAGCAATCTGAAATAAGCAATCTAAATTAAGTAATTTGAAAGAAGTAATCTGAACACAGCTGCACCAGTCCAATGTCGCGACGCACACTTTACACGTGTTGCTGCCGTATGCATTGACAGTGCTCTTCAAACTGCATTATCGCGATTGAATTTACTTTGCAGGTCTGGCGCCTGCAAGTCATTCTGTAGTATTCTCGATATCAGAACACATCATCCTAACGTATTGCGCTGTCCCTACGGAACCCCCGTTACGATTCATGAATCCGAGACCGAGCGACCATGGTATTAAATCAGCGCTGCCTTTGCGAGCAGTCATTGCCATTACGGTTGCGGTCGGAATCGCCCTGGCATCAGCACTGGTCTATCTGGAAGAAGCCACCCGTATCGAGCAAGAGCATACGGCGAATGTGCAGGTCGAACTGGAACGGCTGACCACCCTGACCTCTCTGGCACTACGCGAATCTTTGTGGCAATTTGTACCGCAACAGGCCGATTCCATCATCGAAGCGGCGTTTGTCAATCCTGATATCACCAGTATTAAAGTCGTAGAAGGTGCAGGTTCGCCCTTTGCATCCAAGACACGGAATGATTTTCAGGATGAAAAATCTCTCATGCTGAAACAGGACATCGTACGGGATGGTGTCAAACTCGGTCAATTGACAATCAGTATGACGACAGCGGGCTACCGGCAAAAACTCAAAGCAGTCACCATACGGTATGGTCGCGCCGGAATACTCATTATTATCGGCTCCTTACTTTTTATCCTGTTCGTGATGCACAGGCGTTTTGTCTGCCCCATGGATCAACTGGTTGAAGCCTCACAGAATCTGGCACAAGGCAAACTCGAAATACCTATTCAGGCGATGCGCCATGATGAATTAGGCATACTCGCGCAAAGCCTGGAAGAGACACGCAAATCGCTGCTCGACCTGTTTAACAAAGTAGAGCAGCGCAACGCCGAACTCAAGGAGTTGAATGAGCATCTGGAACAAAGGGTCGAAGAGCGCACCCGATCCCTGGAAGAAACTTTGCAAACGCTGAACCGCGCTCAGCACGATATGATACAAACTGAAAAACTTGCTTCCCTTGGTCGCGTGGTTGCCGGTGTCGCTCACGAATTGAATACGCCGATAGGCAATGCCTTATTGGTCGCATCCACAATCAATGGTGATCTGAAAGAGTTACGAACCGAAGTCGACTCTGGCAATATTCGCCGCAGCACCTTATCCAAAGTACTTGATCACTCCCAGCTTGGCTTCGATATTTTCTTCAACAACCTGGAGAGGGCAGCACGTATTGTCGGCGATTTCAAGCAAGTCGCCGTTGATCAGACCAGTGAACAGCGCAGGCAATTTAACCTGGGTAACGTCAGCAGCGAAATCCTCACGATGCTGAATCCTGCCATACGCAAAACCGGATGCACAGTGCGTCTGCAGGCCGAACCCGATCTTCTCTGTGATAGTTTTCCAGGACCTTATGGTCAGGTGCTGAATAATCTGATCATGAATGCGGCGCTGCATGCCTTTGCCGATGACAGTGGCGGCATCATTCTGGTCACAGTAAAGCGTCTCAATGCTGACAATGTACAACTCATTGTCAGCGATAACGGCGCGGGTATGGATGCAGACGTACGTAAGCAAATATTCGATCCCTTTTTTACGACAAAAATGGGCAACGGAGGTACGGGATTAGGGATGAACATCGTACACGGCATCGTGGTCAGGATCCTCGGCGGCACGATTACCGTCTCCAGCGAACTTAACAAAGGTACAGAAATTCTGATCACCTTCCCTACGGTATCGCCCGTCATGAAAGCCTAGGACATTTTTATGCATTTGCCTGCCCGTGTGCAAGATCAGCAACGGCGTATCCACTCAATCCTGATGGTCCTGGCAACCAGTATTACGGTAACGGCATGCGCTAGCATTCCGCCTGGCAAGATGAGCAGCGCGTCTGATGTAAGCGCATTTAATCTGAACAACATAGATACAAGCAAAGCCGCAAAAAGTCAGGAAAGCCGGGTGAAATTTATCATCCTGCATTACACCGCACTCGATATGGCCTTATCGCTCCAAGTGCTCAGCGAACAAGCGGTCAGCAGCCATTATCTGATCGGTGATGATAGTCCGTATATGGTCTATCGTCTGGTTGATGAAAACCGTCTTGCTTATCACGCAGGCGTGAGTAGCTGGAAAACCTATCCCCACTTAAATGCAAATTCCATCGGCATAGAGATCGTGAGTCTTGGCTATCAGGACACGCCATCGGGACGCATCTATCAACCCTATCCAGCTCATCAGATCGATGCACTGATTGTTTTACTCAAAGACATCGTAAAACGCCATCAGATTCAACCGGAGAATATCCTCGGTCACAGCGAGATCGCACCACAGCGCAAACCTGACCCCGGCCCTTTATTCCCGTGGAAAAAACTTGCCGATGCGGGTCTGGTCAATTGGCCAGATAGTCGGCAAGTACAGCTAAGGCAAACTGTATTTGAACAGCAATTACCGGATGTCATCTGGTTCCAGCAAAAACTGGCCCAGCATGGCTATGCAGTACCGCAAACCGGGGTATGGGATCAGGCAACACGTAATGTGATGACCGCATTTCAGACACGATATCGCCCCGGCCTGTTCGATGGCAATCCTGATGCCGGGTCGGCAGCCCTCCTTGATGTATTGACGCAAAGTCCATAGCACTTTGACCTGACGACCGCTAGCATCCAAGCGGCGGCTAAGTGATTAAGTAGCTAGTGACCAATTAACTAAGCAGCGGCAGAAACTAGTCGCCATCCATCCCCTAAAACAGATCGGTTACACCTGAGTTTTTGCATTTCGTCGCAAGCGGCTGGAGATCATGGGATCGTGTGGCTACAGTACAGTCACATCAACCGACTCCGAAAGGAAATAGTATGAAACTCAGCGCAAATATGGATGGCGTTGTCATCGCTAGCATCGCCATCGTCATGATCAGCAGTCTCTTGCATCAACTGTTAGCTTGATAACTTAACCAGGAAAAATGATGATGGGCTTATTACTCTGGATTATCTTATTGATCGTATGCTGGCCGTTGGCATTGCTCGCTTTAGCGCTCTACCCGCTGGTCTGGTTGCTTTGCCTGCCGTTCAGACTACTGGGTATTGCGGTCGAAGGTGTCTTTGAATTATTGCGTGCAATTGTGATGTTGCCGGCACGGTTGCTTGGTGGACGGCCATAAGAGGTGATGGTTACAAATGGTCTTCTGATGCTAGTCTGATAATTTGATCGTGATCGTGATCGTTTAGCGATGGGTCGGTGCCGGACAATGCTCAGGCAGCCGTGTTAAATATTTCGTGCAGTTCATCGAATGTATCAGCAGCTTCGTCCATCGCCAGACCTAAAAACCCACACGCCAGCTCGCCACCTTTTTCCCATTCAGCGGATAACTCTTGTCCATGATATTTCTGAATACCATATTCCGACATCAAGGCTAAGGCAATCAGAGAGCGAACAATTTCCGAGGTCGACATATCCTCCAGTACCGCATAATCGTGATGCAATAAAATCCCTGTCGATACATGTTCAGGCAAGCCCCAGGTACGTGCCATCAGTGAACCGATGGCAGCATGGTTACACGCATGTTTTTCGTCTTCGATATCGGTAAAGCGCTTGACGAATTCCTTATTCGCCGCGGCCAGCGTCGTTGAATAATCAGGAAAACGTTCCAGCATCAACGGCACACCGATATCACAAAACAAACCGAAAGTATGCGCGATATCCGCCGGACAAACGCGAATACGACTGGCCAGATAGGCCATTGCCTGCGCCCGCTTGCTGGAGAAATCCCAGAACTTCACCAGCGACCGCCCTTGCACCACAACGGACTGACGCGCAATGATGCCCGTCATCAGCAAGCCACATTGACTTAATCCCAGCAAATCTACCGCATGATCGACGGATGTCGCTTTTAATCGCAAGCCGAAAAAAGACGAATTTGTCAGTTTCATCAATGAGCCCGCCAAAGCAACATCGTTGGCGATAATTTTCGCCAGACGCCGTGGACTGGGATCCTTGGATGCCATCTCTTGCTGCACGTCTGCCAGCAAACTTGGGCGCGGCGGAATACGTATCGTCTTCAGCAAAGCATCTACCGACTGTTCCGTCGTTTTACCCGGTGCAATGGATGTGTTCATTGATTTCTTCAAATTGGTCATGCAATCTCTTATTTTAAGGTGCATTCGTTTCCATGAAGCATTATTTGAGGTGATTACACACTCTAAAACTCATTTAACTGAATCGAGTGTATTTTTTCTTGTAATTAAAATCAAATCTCAGTGACAATTTGCACACTTTGTATATATTGCAGTTTGCTCAACACCGTCACCGAAGGCTTTATGCACACAAGCGCAATGCTGGCGACTTTCGCAAAAATCTTTGTCTTGCCACCGCTTAGCCTTTTCTTAATTTATCTGGTGGGCATGCTGATCAGCAAATGGCGTCCGCGTACAAGCCTCATTTTGCGTATCGGTTCTATTTTTTTGCTGTTCTTTATCAGCACAGGAATTGGCTCATGGCTATTGATACGGCCACTGGAATCTCTGGAGCCAGCGCTGGCCTCTGACAAAAACACCCATGCGGAGGCCATCGTTATTTTAACGGCCGGCAGGATAGAGAGCAGCCCCGAGTACCACCATCAGGACATCCCCGACTACATCGCGCTGGCACGTATACGGTATGGCGCCCATCTCTACCGCACTACCGGCTTGCCAATACTGGTGACAGGCGGATTAGGGCAATCCAGCGGGAATACCGAAACGCTCGCTGTTGGGATGAGGCGAGCATTGGAGCAGGACTTTCTTATTCCAGTGAAATGGGCAGAAAACAATGCGCGGAATACGGAAGAAAACGCCTATTACTCAGCACGCATTCTCCAGCAATCCGGTATCAAACGCGTGCTGCTCGTGACCGATGCAATGCACATGCGAAGAGCGCGTATGGCGTTTGAGCGTAACGGTTTACAAGTCGTACCGGCACCGACAATGTTTTTGGCGGACACCGATTGTGCGCCATGGAATCTATTTACCTCAGCAGAGAATATGCGTCGCTCACACTATGCTTTGTACGAATGGCTGGGCTTGCTCTGGTATCGAGTTGAGGCTTGGTTCAACTGAATCTGATTCAAATTGATCACTGACAATCAGGTTTATTAATCAGGGTTTATTAATAACCCTGAGAATTTTAAAAATTCTAAAAATTCTAAAAATTTTATGCGCATCAACATCCGCCCCTACCTGCTGTATTTTCTTATCCCGATCACCCTGATGCTACTAGCGGGCTGCGCTGTGCTGTATTACCTGCAACAAGCAGGTGTAACGCCTCGCGCACTGTCTCCGTATGTCGAACGCCGAACATCGGATCACAATCCCTTCATCGTTAAAGCCGGTGAATTAGCAGGCAAGACGCTGATGCAATTGGATCGTGGCATAGCCTTACCGCATCAAGCCATCCACACCACCATCGGCGCTCAGGCAAATCCATTGCCCCGAACCGGGCTTGAGTCTGCTCCTCATGCGACCCAAGCTGAATCGGACATTTTAGTCACATCGGGTACACAACTAGTAGCAGCATTGGCCAAAGCCAATCCCGGGGACGTCATCACAATCATGCCGGGCACTTACTATGTTGTGGGTACGCCGTTAATCGCTAACCGGCCCGGCACCGCTAGTAACCGAATCACGGTGCGGGCAATACAGTCCGGAACCGTATTTCTGGAATTTAATCTTGGTGAAGGTTTTCAAGTTTCTGCGCCTTACTGGACCTTTGAAAATCTGTCTATCCGGGGCGTCTGTCAGTATCACGACAACTGCGAGCATGCTTTTCATGTGACTGGCGGCGCCAGGTATTTTGTCTCGCTGAACAATACGATCTCTGATTTCAATGCACATTTTAAAATCAACGGCAGCGATGGTCGCATGCCTGATTTTGGTCTGATTGAAGGCAACACATTAAGTAATACCAGTGCCAGAAAAACTAGCAACCCGGTCACTTTGATTGATCTGGTTGCGGCAAATAATTGGCTTATCCGGCGTAATATGATCTCGGATTTTATTAAGGATCAGGGTGACAGAATCAGCTATGGCGCATTTGCCAAAGGTGCAGGCGCGGCCAACAAATTTGAACAGAATATCGTCTTATGCGAACACCTATTGCGAGGCGCGACAGGGCAACGGGTCGGGCTATCGCTGGGTGGCGGCGGCACAGGCAAAGAGTATTGTCGCGACGGACGATGCATCACCGAACAGGATAAGAGCATCATTCAGTCAAATCTGATTGCCTCGTGCTCCGACGATGGCATTTATCTGAATCGTGCTGCGGCTAGTGTGGTGACGCACAACACCCTGCTCGACACCGCAGGAATAACCGTACGATTCCCCGAGAGCAGCGCAGATATAGAAGGCAATCTGGTGGATGGAGCTATCCGCAGCAGGGATCAGGGATTATTACGCAGCCAGGATAATAAAGAGACCTCAATTGCGCTGCTGTATCTTGGATACCATCCGGTGCGTAGTCTATTTTTGCAGCCGGAAGCAGCTAATTTTATGGTGAAAGATCAGTTACCACGCCGCTCTGACACGCCAGGAAAACTGCCCGACTTATGCGGAGACTCCCGACCTGCGACACCGAGTTATGGTGCGTTTGAAGATTTTTCAGGATGTTTGTTATCAATGCAAAGAGTGAAATAAACACGTGACCGAACAAAGGAAAAAGCCTGTCGGATAAGCATGGCGGGAACAGCGAAGAAGGCGTCCAAAAATAAACCGAACGCCCTCAGCATAGCCAAAAAACTAATCGCTATTTCAGCGGAATTGTCGTCGCTCTATCCACCGGCACCGCTGTCACACTATTTTGCGGCGAGCCGTCAATCAAGCGATCAGAGTAGGTCAGATACACCAATGCATTACGTTTGGCATCAACTACTCTGACGATACGTAATTTCTTGAACAGGATAGAAAGACGTTCATTAAATACTTCTTCCTGCTGCGCTAAAGGTTTAGGAAAACTGATAGGCCCGACCTGACGGCAGGCGATTGACGCTTCCGACTTATCAACAGCCAGACCAATCGCTCCTTTTATCCCGCCCGTCTTGGCACGTGACACATAGCATGTCACACCGGCGACCTTGGGATCATCGTAAGCCTCGACAACAATCTTGTGATCCGGACCAATCAGAATGAACGCAGTATCCACGCTGCCGATCACTTCGGCATGGGCGACAACCCCTGTCCCCGCCAACAGCATTGCGGCGCCCACGGACAATAAAAATCGAGCAATTAGATGATTCATTTTTTTCCCTTATTAATATACTGCCATCAGATGTAGCTAGGGCTCCTGGATTACAAGAGCCCTACGATTTTCCGCGGAATTATCTTTCTCGTTACTTACCTGCACCAGTATGCAGTCGTGAGTGGCGCATACCGTACAGGAAGTAAATCGCTATCGCAACCGTCATCCAGATACAAAACACCCAGTAAGTAGTCGGCGGTAAATCTTTGACGATATACAAGCAGGCTAATACGCTTAACCCCGGCAGCAGATAAGGGCCAAATGGCACGCGGAAGCCATCGCTGTCAGCGCCGATCCCTTTACGACGCATCACCGGCACGGCAACGGATACCACCATAAAGGCGACCAATGTTCCCATACTGACCATATCCCATAAGAAAGTGGCATCGACCAGTCCGGCGACAATGCCTACAATCATACAAACAATAATGGTGTTACTGACGGGGGTTTGGGTACGGACGCTGACCTTCTGGAATGACGGCGAAATCAAGCCGTCTTTGCTAATCGCATACAAGATACGGGTCTGACCATAAATCGTCACCAGGGTCACGCTAAATACAGAAATCACCGCACCAGCCGACAAGATCAGTGCAGGCCACGCCTTACCGGTGACGTTTTGTAAAATCACCGACAAACCCGCTTCCTGACCTTCAAACATACTTGCAGGTTGCGCACCGAGTGCTGCAACCGCAACCAGCATATAAAACACCGTCACGATCACCAGCGCGGAAAGAATCGCCAGTGGCACATTGCGTTTGGGATTTTTTACTTCCTCACCGGCAGTTGCCACGGTATCGAGTCCAATAAATGAGAAAAACACCGTACCTGCCGCAGCAGTCACACCAGCCATGCCAGCGAGGCCTTTGCTATTGTCCTGATTGAAGAAAGGCGTGAAATGCTCTGGATTAAACCCAGAAAAAGCGATAAACGCGAAAAAGCTCAGGATGACCAGTTTGATCATCACCATAATGGCATTGACAGTAGCGGACTCTTTAGTACCGCGTAACAGCAAAAAGCCGCAGACAATCACCAGAATAACCGGCGGCAAATTGATCTGCCCTGAATGTATCTCCACGCCTTTGGCTCCGGCAACAATCATTGGTGAGCGCAGCATTTCAGGAATTTGCCAGCCGATGGCATTGCTTAAAAAATTGTTCAGGTAAGCAGACCAGCCCACCGCCGTTGCACTGGCGGCCAGCCCATATTCGAGTAACAGACAGGCGGCAACAATGTAGGCGGCAAACTCACCGACCGTCGCGTACGCATACGAATACGACGAACCTGATGCCGGAATCCGCGAGGACAATTCGGCATAACATAATGCAGTTAAACCCGCCGTCAACGCAGCCAGCAAGAACGACAGGATGACCGATGGACCTGCCTTCGGTACCGCCTCAACCATCGTAAAAAATATTCCGGTACCGATGGTCGCACCGACGCCGATCATCGTCAGCGAAAACAAACCTAACGAGCGATGCAGACCACTGCTATTACGCTCTTCTCCTTCTTTGCTGTTGTCAACTGGCTTGGTGCGTATCAGTTGCTGCCCGAATGTCTGCTGTCTCAAAAGAATATCCTTTTTTTATAAATAGGGAATGCCTGCGCACACGTCGCTGATGGCGGCTGTGCACTGTACTACCTGTAACCTGTAACGTGTGTCATCAGCCGCTGAAGCTACTGGCTACAAGATTATTTGGCCGCAGGTACTTTAATCATATCGCCGTCCTTCATCACGAACTCCACCTTGGTCAAGGTCGTGACATCGCGCAGAGGATCGCCGAAAACCGCAATGATATCTGCAAACTTTCCGGCTTTTATACTGCCTATCGTTTTTTTCCAGCCCAATAAATCGGCGGCATTAATCGTTGCGGCCTGGATCGCCTGCATCGGACTCATGCCATATTTGACCATGTAAAAAAATTGTTTTGCATTGTCGCCATGTGGATACACACCGGCATCCGAACCAAATGCCATCCTGTCGCCATATTCAAATGCTTTACGGAAATTATCTCGTTGCAGTTGACCGATTTCTTTTTCCTTCGCCAGCGACTCTGGTAAGAAACCGGCTTTTTCACCTTCGCCGAGAATATAGTCATCGTTATAGATATCCATTACCAGCCAGGTCCCTTTTTCTTTAGCAAGACGCATGCCCTCGGCATCGATCAGACTGGCGTGCTCGATAGAATCGACACCGGCACGCAAAGCATCGTTAATCCCACTGGCGCCATGGGCATGCGCTGCGACCTTGCGTCCCAGCTTGTGCGCTTCGGAAACGATAGCCTGCATTTCTTCCAGGGTATATTGCTGTGCGCCAGCAGCATCACCTTTGGACAAGACACCACCGGTTGCACAGATTTTGATCAGGTCAGCACCAAATTTTGCCATTTCACGGACCTTGGCACGTGCCGCCCAGGGACCGTCCGCCACGCCTTTGCCGATGTCGTTGTACTCCGCTGGCAACAAATTATTATCGCAATGGCCGCCCATAATGCCGATGGCATAGCCAGAGACCAGCATGCGCGGACCGATGATATCGCCGTCATTGATCGCGTCCCGCAAAGCCACATCACCGTAGCCATCTGCACCGACATTACGTACTGCGGTGAAGCCCGCATTCAAGGTATCGCGCGCCGCACGGACGCCATACAGCGCGGCACGGATATTCGAGGTACCGATCCCGGTATAACCATGTTCATGCGGATTGCTCGTAAGGTGGGTATGCGCGTCAATCAAACCGGGCAAAACCGTTGCTTTAGATAAATCGATGATCTGCGCGCCCGCCGGGATAGCAGTCGCCTGACTCGATCCGACCGCAATAATATGCTGACCCTTGACGATAATGACCTGATCCGTCAGTACCTGTGCGGTCTCTACATCGACTAACTTGCCGGCTTTGATCGCGATTGTTCTGGCAGATTTTTCATCCGTTACCGTAGCCGCGCTGGCGGCATGCATGGTCGTGAGCAGCAAACTAGCTGAGAGGCTGAATGAAAAACCGATTGAAAGACTGGCAGAAAAAACCGAGCGCAATGGCTTGTGCTGATGCATAAAAAAAATCCTTTTTTACAAAACCGGAAAATTGGAGAAAATATTCATGGTCCGTTACTCGCTAACAAGTGATACACAAGGACAAAAATAAGGACAAAAATAAGGATAATCAATCCGCCGTTTTTACTACCTCAGCTTTATTACCTGAAGATGAACTTATGCCACGCATTCTATCTGCGCTGAAAAAAGCTGTCCGTTGTATTTTGTTTCAAATACAGCAGAAGATCGCTAATTGCTCTGATTTGCCTGGGATCTGGAGTGTAATGCCTCGCCGCCAGGCCAATGGCAGCGCGCTTTAGTCCTTTCATGGACTCGCCAGGGATGATTTTGAGACCTCACTTATGCTATAGTCCCGCCCCATGACCCTAAGACGCATTTCCCGCCAACTTGTTGCCCTCGTACTATTTTTGTACGCAGCGGCTTTGGGCGTTGCGATTGCGGCACCAGTAGTCAATCCGCAGGCAATGAGCCTGATTTGTACCAGCACTGGTTATAAACTGATCAGTCAGCAAGATAAAGACTCACCAAAAAGTAGTAAAAGCATGACGCACCTGCTCGATTGCTCTTTCTGTCTGGCGACCGGTATCACACCGGTTTTGCCGCAACAAGATGCCGTACAACCGGTGCATGCGCTGTCCTATGCCTTGCGCTCTATCCCCGCAGCACGTCTGGCTGCGATTGTCTCCGCTCCTCTTCCCGCCCGTGGCCCGCCGGCCTGAACGCCGTCTGCACTCATTCTGAGTTAATTCGTCGCTGAGTTATGACTTAGTCATGACTAAGTCATAACTCAGTTGCACCTCAGTTACCCCTGAACATACACCTGAACCGCGATGCCTTGCATTCGCTTCCGGTGCGTCCAATTTATTTGTAGTTTGCTTTTTAAAGCCTGAGCCATGATCTCTATTCAATGTTCGCGTGCTGCTGGCACGCGCTTTTCCCTGCCTGTTACTTCTTCAGCTTATGCCACCTCTGCGATTTCTGCTATCCGCACAATGAGCGCCGCAGTGGCTGCGACACTGCCGTTTATGTGCACAAACAGCTTCGCCGCGGAAACGCTGATCGCCGACAACGGCCTGACGGATCGCGTTGTCATCACTGGCGGTCGCCCCTCCTCATTACCGACCGAAATCCCGACAACGATAGAAGGGATCAGTGCCAAAACGATGGAACAAACCATCAATGCGATCGATGCCGAAGACGCACTCAAATACATGCCAAGTCTGCTGGTACGCAAACGTTATGTCGGCGACTACAATCACGCCGTACTGGCAACCCGGGCGTCAGGCACGGGCAATAGCGCACGCTCACTGGTCTACGCTGATGGCGTGTTGCTATCAAACTTACTCGGCAACGGTGCCAGCTTTACCCCGCGCTGGGGCCTGGTCACACCGGAAGAAATCGAGCGTGTTGACGTACTATACGGCCCCTTCTCTGCTGCTTATCCTGGTAATTCTGCCGGTGCCGTGGTCGATTACATTACACGCATGCCGACGCAGTTTGAGGGGCATGCAAAAGTGCTGGCCTTCAACGAAAATTTTCAGCAATACGGTACCGATAAGTCGTATAGCGGTCAGCAGCTCAGTGCATCTCTGGGAAATAAACAAGGAGACTGGTCGTGGTGGGCAAATATCAATCGTCTGGACAGTGACGGTCATCCTATCGTCTTTGTGAACAAATTATTGTCCACGGGGATTACCAGCAATGCAGGTATGCCCGTTACCGGTGCGATCTTTGATAAGAATCCGAAAAATCAGGACTGGCTGATCCTCGGTGCAACCGGGCAATATCATACGGTGCAAGATCATGCCAAAATCAAATTGGCCTACAACATCACATCCGCGCTGAGTGTCAGTTATACCCTGGGATACTGGCGTAACAATATGAACAGTAGTGTCGAAAGCTACCTCCGTGATACAGCAGGCAATCCAGTCTATAGCGGCGACATTAACGTCAGTGGCAAAAAATATACCTTAGCCGCAACCGACTTTGCTAACAGCACGAATAGTCTTGAGCATATCGCACAAGGCCTGAGCCTGAAAAGCAATACCAAGGGCGTGTGGGACTGGGAAATCGCCGCAAGTCTGTATGATTACAGCAAGGATATTGCACGCTCACCTATTGTCGCCATACCGCAAGCCAATATAGGTGGCGCAGGTCGTATCACTGATATGAACGGCACCGGCTGGAATACACTGGCACTCAAAGGTATCTGGCGTCCAGACTCGGCCAAAGGACATACGTTTGAATTCGGCTATCAGCGCGAGGCATATAAGCTACGCACTCTCGTCTCCAATACCAGCGACTGGATCAATGGCGCAGCCGGTTCGCGTTTCTCAGGATTTCAGGGGAATACCGAATTACAAAGTCTCTACATCCAGGATGCATGGCGCATCAGTCCACAATGGAAAGCCATTCTCGGTGGTCGCGTAGAGCAGTGGCGTGCCAGCGATGGCGCTATTTCTTCAGCAGGCACCACATTACCGTTCGGCGCGCGCGAAGAAAATGCCTTTTCACCGAAAGCAGCATTAGCCTACAAGATCGATAACGACTGGACCATGAAGGTATCAACCGGACGCGCTTTAAGAATGCCGACCGTATCAGAGCTATATCAGGGATCGGTCAGTGTGAATACCATCGTGAATAACGATCCCAACCTGAAGCCAGAGAAATCCTGGACCTCGGAATGGAGTATCGAGCACGCGCTGGATAACGGCATGCTACGTGCCACGATTTTCCATGAGCGCACGCAGGATGCACTGTATTCGCAAACCAATGTCAGCGTCACGCCGAACGTCACCAATATCCAGAACGTCGATGACATCCATACCACAGGATTAGAACTGGCCTATATCGCCAATGATGTCTTCGTGCGCGGACTCGATATGACTGGCAGCCTCACGTATGCAGACTCCAAAATCGTCAAAAACGATAAATTCCCCGCCAGCGTCGGAATGTGGCAGCCGCGTGTGCCAAACTGGCGCGCTAACTTTGTCGCCAGTTACAAAGTCAACGATCATCTCGCCGCCACTCTCGGTGCACGATACAGCGGTAAGCAATACGGCACCCTGGATAACAGCGATCCGAACGGCAAAACCTATACCGGTGTCTCCAGTTTCTTTGTGACCGACCTGCGAGTCCAATACAAGGTCGCCAAGCAATGGACTGCCTCCGTCGGCATCGACAACCTCAACAATGCAAGTTATTGGGCATTTCACCCTTACACGCAACGCAGTGTTGTCGGCGAATTGAAGTTTGACTTTTAACCCTCGACTTGAAATAAGTTCAGGTTGAATGTGACTTTGGACACCGCAGCATCTATGCGCCTTTCCAGCCATTATTGGTCTGGAAGGCGCATTTTTATTAGTGGATGCTTTATGGGAACTGCTATTACTAAAGCCATTCACCCTGTTGATCAATTCAATTAAAACCTCAAGCTGTAGCGGTCTAACGAAAAATCTAGGTTTCAATCTGGTTTTGCAGATAGCGCACTGAAAGCAAAACAACCTACCGGTATAGAAATAAAATCACGGCAAGCAAACTCGCCGTAAACCGCAATACAACTTTATAATCAAGACCTCAGATTTTTTCGGAGTATGTATGAGCGTATCGATGATGATTATTTTCTTCAAGGCCTTGATTGTCGTGCCGATCACGCTGCTGCCTATCCTGAACCCGATTGCGATCGCGCCGATTTTCTTGTCGATGACGGGGCCGATTGAATCAAGCCTGGCGAATCGTCTGGCTAAACGGATTGCACTGAATTGCTTTTTCCTGCTGATGGGCGCCATCTTTATTGGCACTTATGTCCTCGATTTTTTCGGCATCTCTTTACCTATCGTCAGAGTCGCGGGCGGCATCGTCGTCGGGATGGCAGGCTGGAAGCTGCTGAACGACCAAGGACAGGATAAATTACGCACCTCTGTCGCAGAATCCCACGTTGGCACCTGGAGCAAAGAAGAATTGCGTCGCCGCAGTTTTTATCCGTTTAGTTTTCCACTGACAGTAGGGCCGGGGACGATCGCGGCGTCCGTGACGCTCGGCACACAGATGCCCCATAAACCGGTGGACTGGCTGATCACCAGTATCGCCTCGGCTCTCGGCGTCTTGCTGACGACTCTGGTGATCTATCTGTGCTACCGTTTTGCACGGAATATGGAGCGCTTTTTAGGCGACATCGGTGCAACCGTGTTAATGCGCTTATCTGCATTTATTTTGCTGTGTATCGGGATTGAAATCGGCTGGACGGGCATTTCAGAACTGGTAGAGGATTTAAAATTTCATTGAATATAAAAATATCTAATCCCCCGTATCACCGGCCAATCATCACAGATATTGTCGTCAATAACACCTTAAGAAAAAGCGCCATTCAAGTAGTTTGAATGGCGCTTTTTTATTCTGATCAGAGCGATCTGGCGATACATTGAAGCAGGTAGATCAGGCCTCAGCAGCAACTGGCGCAGGCGTTTCCATCAACATCAGGGCATGCTCAACCTGAGGTGATTCATCGCCAATCTTGCTCAGCCAGGCACGCGAAAAATAGGACTTTTCTTTTTCACTTGGAGCGACATGCCAGATCACCATCAAAGTCCCTTTGTGATCATGAATTTTTGCTAGCTTAGTGATGCAATCGACGTTTCTATCAGCATCGGCAAGACCGATTGCGTAGCCATAAACGCGATATAAGCGATCAAGGCGATCTGGTTCTGTTTCGCTATGAGTTGCCGAAATCTTTGGGTGATCGAGGTACATCGTGCACACTCCGTCGAAATAGTTAAGCGGGAAAAATCGAATAAATCAGATGCGTATAGCGTCTAACATCCGAAACACATTTCATAGTAGGTGAATATACTGCGATTATGCTGCGGCGCACACTATGCATGTGCATGCCAGTTATTCTATCCGATAGCCGGACGCTGTACCGTGCCGGTGATTATTTTTTGTGGGGCCTTGTGGTTTATCGCAACATCAAGAATTGCTGACTAGCGGATACGGCTACGTTTTTCCCATTTGCACTCCTGCGTATGCAGGATGTTATTGTGCTGATCAACGGTTTCCAGATACACATCAAAACCCCACAAGCGGGCGACATGCTTCAACACCTCGTCCGTTTGCTTGTTCAGCGGACGGCGCAGATATTCGTTATGCCGCAAGGTCAGGGCACGATCACCCTGCATATCGACAGACCATATCTGAATATTAGGTTCACGATTGCCAAGATTGTATTGACCTGCCAGTTGCTGTCTCAGGTACTGATAGCCACTCTCATCATGAATAGCAGAGATACTGAGTTTGTCTTGATGATCATCATCGAGTACAGAAAAAAAATGGAATTCCCGTATCAGTCTCGGTGACAAATATTGTGCAATGAAGCTCTCATCTTTGAAATTACGCATCGCAAAATTCAAGGTCTGTTGCCAGTCGCTACCTGCAATATCGGGAAACCATTTTTTATCCTCCTCATCAGGATGTTCGCAAATGCGACGAATATCACGCATCATCGCAAACCCAAGTGCATAGGGATTAATCCCGTTAAAGTAACGGCTGGTCACAGGCGGCTGGTACACCACATTCGTATGACTCTGCAAAAATTCCATCATAAAACCATCGCCAACAATTCCCTCATCAAACAACTGATGCAAAATCGTGTAATGCCAGAAGGTCGCCCAGCCCTCATTCATGACCTGAGTCTGGCGTTGCGGATAAAAATATTGAGAAATTTTCCGTGTAATGCGGACGATTTCTCTTTGCCATGGTTCCAGCAAGGGCGAATATTTTTCAATGAAATACAGAAGGTTTTCCTGGGGTTCGGTCGGAAAACGTATGGCTTCCTGATCAGCCACCGTTTCATCACGACGCGGCAAGGTGCGCCAGAGATCATTCACTTGCGATTGCAGATAGCGCTCACGTTCTTCTTGTTTTTCCCTCTCTTCTGCCAGCGACAATTTAGCTGGCCGCTTATAACGATCCACACCATAATTTTGCAGGGCATGACAAGAGTCGAGCAACAGCTCTACTGCTTCTATGCCATACCGCCGCTCACAATCCGTCACATAATTACGTGCAAAAACCATGTAATCAATAATCGCGTCAGCATCGGTCCATGTGCGAAATAGATAATTCCCCTTAAAAAAAGAATTATGTCCATAAGCAGCGTGTGCGATCACCAGGGCCTGCATGGTCAGGCTATTCTCCTCCATCAGATAGGCGATGCAGGGATTGGAATTAATCACGATCTCGTACGCCAGTCCCATCTGACCACGCCGGTAACTTTTTTCAGTCGAAAGAAAATGCTTGCCGAACGACCAGTGATGATACGACACTGGCATCCCGACTGACGCATAAGCGTCCATCATCTGCTCGGCAGTAATGACCTCGAGTTGATTCGGATAAGTATCCAGTCCAAAATTTTGTGCCACACGACGGATCTCTTCATGCGCCTGTTCGATCAATTCAAATGTCCACTCTGATTGTTCTGGTAATCGATGTGGATTGCTGGAAGTCGTAACCGGGCTGTTCATCACGATACTCACTTCACTTGTTTTTTAAACAGTTCACGGAACACCGGATAGATATCGGCCGGTGTTCGGATTTTTTGCATGGCAAAGTGCGCATGATGTTCCGGCACCTGCGTATATTCTTGCCATAAATTTTGTGGCTCGCCTTCGGTAATTTCTACGTAAGCATAATATTGGACAAGCGGCATAATCGTGTTGATTAATAATTGACGGCACGTCACTGAATCGTTATCCCAATTATCGCCGTCAGATGCCTGTGCGACATAGGCGTTCCAGTCTCCGCCAGGGTAGCGCTCCTGTATGATCTGCGTCAGCAAATTCAATGCCGACGAGACAATCGTGCCACCCGATTCACGTGAATGGAAAAATTCATTCTCATCCACTTCGGATGCCGCTGTGTGATGACGAATAAAGACCACATCAATTTTTTCATACGCTCTGGTCAGGAACAAATATAAGAGAATAAAAAATCGCTTGGCGGTTTCTTTTTTTGCTTCATCCATCGAACCGGACACGTCCAGTAAACAAAACATCACGGCCTGAGTCGATGGCTTCGGCACCTTGACGCGATTGCTATAGCGGAGATCGAAAGGATCGATAAAAGGAATCGCCAGAAGCCGCGTGCGCAGATGGTGAATTTCATGTTTTAAGGTAGCGATACGCTGCTCGTCCAGATGATCCGGGTCAGGTGATTTACGTAATAGTTCCGCCATCTCCAGCTCAGCCTGCTTCAAACGTCGTGCTGATTTACCGCCAACGGCAATGCGCCGCCCCAGTGCACCACGCAAAGAGCGCAATACATGCAGACTCGATGTGGTACCGGATGTTTTATACCCGGCACGTTGACTTTTAAAATCGGTAGTAGAGGCGAGTTGCGTTTTGACGAGATTCGGCAATTCCAGATCTTCAAAAAAATAATTCATGAACTCTTCGCGACTTAACTGAAAAATGAAATCATCTTCACTCAGTTCGTCGCTATTACCGGCCTGTCCCTTACCCGCACCAGCGCCGCCTTTTGGCCGGGCAACCTGATCACCTTTCAGATATTCTTTATTTCCTGGCTGAACCGTTTCCCAGACGCCGCCACGATCATGTCCAAATGTCGGTTCATTGACATCCTTGACGGGAATGCGTATGTTCTCACCGCTCTCAAAATCAGTGATAGACCGTCCTTTAATTGCTCTGGCTACGGCATCTTTAATCTGCCCTTTATAGCGACGTAAAAACCGTTCACGATTCGGAGCAGATTTATTTTTTCCTTGAACACGCCTGTCAATCAGATGAACCAAAATGGTCTCCTGCAAAATAAGGTTCAACACACCAGTCAGGAAGAATTGCCCTTCCCGTCAGATGTCCTGTTGCTGCATGAGCCGGACATCAGGATGACTTTCTGACACGCAGATACCATTCGCATAATAGACGTACCTGTTTAGCGGTATACCCCTTCGCCACCATCCGTGAAACAAACTCCTGATGCTTATTCGCATCGTCGGCGCTTGCCTTGGCATTGAACGAAATGACAGGCAATAATTCTTCCGTATTGGAGAACATTTTTTTCTCTATGACCGTGCGTAGTTTTTCATAACTGGTCCAGGCCGGATTTTTACCCGCATTCTGCGCTCTGGCACGCAGGACGAAATTCACAATCTCGTTTCTGAAGTCTTTAGGATTCGAGATACCGGCAGGTTTTTCTATTTTTTCTAATTCGTTATTCAAGGCATCACGGTCAAAACTTTCACCTGTATCGGGATCACGGAACTCCTGATCCTGTATCCAGAAATCAGCGAAGGTCACATAGCGATCAAAGATATTCTGACCGTATTCCGAATAGCTTTCCAGATAAGCCGTCTGGATTTCCTTACCGATGAATTCTGCATAACGCTGGGCAAGATATTCCTTGATATACGAAAAATATTTCTGCTCAGTTTCCGGTGCAAACTGTTCACGCTCAATTTGTTGTTCCAGAACATATAACAGGTGTACTGGATTCGCAGCGACTTCTGTCGTGTCAAAGTTAAATACCTTGGACAAAATCTTGAACGCAAAACGCGTGGACAAACCGTTCATCCCCTCATCTACACCTGCGTAATCCGTGTACTCCTGACGCGACTTGGCTTTGGGATCAGTGTCTTTCAGATTCTCTCCGTCATACACCAGCATCTTGCTGTAAATACTGGAATTTTCCGGTTCTTTGAGTCGTGACAACACGGCGAATTGGGCCATCATTTTTAAAGTTCCCGGAGCACATGGCGCCTGATCAAGAGACGACGTCCTGACCAGTTTTTCGTAAATTTTGATCTCATCACTGACCCGCAGGCAATACGGTACTTTGACGATATAAATACGATCAAGGAAGGCCTCGTTATTTTTATTATTTTTAAACGCCTTCCATTCCGATTCGTTTGAGTGCGCCAGAATAATGCCTTCAAAAGGAATCGCGCCAAAACCTTCTGTGCCTTTGAAATTTCCTTCCTGCGTTGCGGTCAATAAAGGATGCAGTACTTTGATTGGCGCCTTGAACATCTCGACAAATTCCATCAGTCCTTGATTGGCAAGACAGAGGCCGCCTGAGTAGCTGTAAGCATCAGGATCATCCTGGGCATAGTCCTCCAGCTTACGGATGTCGACTTTACCGACGAGCGAAGAAATATCCTGGTTATTTTCATCGCCTGGTTCAGTTTTAGAAATTGCGATCTGCTTCAAGACTGATGGGTAGCGCCGGACGATGCGGAATTGATTAATATCACCATTAAATTCATGCAGTCTTTTTACTGCCCATGGACTTGGAACATTCCGTAAATAGCGTCGTGGAATACCGAAGTCTTCTTCAAGAATAGTGCCGTCTTCATCCTCATTAAACAATCCCAGAGGAGATTCATTGATAGGAGAACCCTTGATGCAGTAAAAAGGAATTTTCTCCATCAGATATTTTAGTTTTTCGGCAATCGATGATTTACCACCGCCGACCGGCCCCAGCAGATAAAGAATTTGCTTACGTTCTTCAAGACCTTGCGCCGCATGCCGGAAATAAGAAACGACTTGCTCTATGACTTCTTCCATGCCATAAAATTCACGGAAAGCCGGATAAATCTTAATAACTTTATTTGAAAAAATCCGGGAGCGCCGGGAGTCATGTCGCGTGTCGATCTGCTCAGGTTCTCCGATGGCAGCTAACATGCGTTCGGCAGCAGAGGCATAAGCGAGAGGTTCTTTTTTACACAATTCCAGAAACTCTTGCATCGAATACTCTTCTTCACGAGTCCGTTCATAACGCGCTGTGTAGTTGTCAAAGATTTTCATTGTGATCTCCTTTGAAAGCGATGGATCGACTATGCGACTGAGCAAGGAAACGATATTTCAACATCTGCAGTACATGGAAAACATCCACACGGAATCGTTGCTCTGCTGCACCTGACAACTTTAGTGTAGGTGAAATTAAAAAGAATGTTGAGAATTTCCGGTTTTATTTGTATCGAAAAAAGACATTGACCCGATGAGAATACGGAAGTCTCTTCCCTGCTGGATAAAATCGGATTAGAGTTGTTTAGTTAGATGCGAATGACCGATTAAATCACAACATCTGCGTGGAGATGATGGTAGGTATTCACAGTCAAAGAATCCTGCTCTTTTCAGCTGAAGTGAGAAGACCGCTCCCGCCCTTAGTCTGTTTAAAGTAAAGCGAATTCTTTATGCATGGTTAGCATGCTGATCTCGTTATGAAGGTGATTAGGAGAAGGCTTTTATGAAATGGCAGTATATCGAGATGGATAAACTGGTATCTCAATGCTATTGGTAATAAGCTTATTATTTCACGGCAGACAACATAATTTTGTACGACGGAAGTAATAAAAAAGCCACCAGTTTTCATTCTGGCGGCTTTTAATTTTTTAGTTGCAATTACATCGCTTTACATTGGCGTAACTCACATCTCGCCAGAAAACTTTGCCCACTTTCACATTGCATACGATAAATTTCTACTGGCCCTGCCGGAGTGATTAAACCGGCACCTTTGCCACCATTGCAACCATACTCTCTCGCAATTTTCTCAACAGTCGTCGACGATGTACCGGTAACGAAATCAATGGTCTGGATTTTATAGGCGCCAGGTGCCGGTGCCTGAGTTGCGGCAACTGGCGCAACCGGGGTAGAGGCGGAAACTGTTGCTGGCGCTGGTGCCGTTGCTGGCACTGGTGCAGATCTTTCAGGCATTGCCTGAGACGCACTTACTGTAGCCGCTGGAACTGATTGCTGTCCGTTCATTTGCGAAGCCACTACTGGCTGTCCCTCTACTTCATTGCGACGATCAAAACTCAAACTCTGTCCGAAGACCAGATTCATCCATTTTGGATAGGTATAAGCTGAACCATTACTATGATCAATCAATGCCCCTATACCGCCGCCAATAATAATATTGCCGTACATATTCATATTGGCGCGTGAGGTTGCAACCGCACTTGCATCGGCGTAACCAGGTTTAGCACAGTCAATTCTCAGGTTAACGGATGAACGATGAATGTTTCCATAATCCGGCGTGGTAACACTGACCTGACCGTAATCATTCGCCAATTTACAACTTGCGCCCGGCACTTGATTGCCACTTTGGTCATAGGTTTCGATCCTTACCTGCTGACTTCTGTCACCGGTAATCGAAGCGCAACCGGTCATTGCGGCAAGAATGGCACAACATGTCAGGATCTTGAAAAGAGAGTTCATTTTTTTTAACCGAATTAGAGGAGAAAACATTGTAGATTATCTGGAAGCAAGATTATTCAAATAATGTGTTTTACTCAGGTTTTGTGGTGTTTCTGTCAAAAAATAATTTCTTCGCCCAAAAAAACCAGCAAGGGCAAATTTCTTGAATCAAGCGAAATAAATTCCAGGAAGAAATATGACCTATCCATGAAGTACCGCCAATCATGTGTAACGCAAAATCAGACTAAGTCAGTGCGTTGCAAACCTACATTCGCTGATCAGTTACGAGGCAAGTACTTCGTCAAGAATCACGGAATTTTTCTGTATCAGCAGGCTCACGGCATCAACTTCCAGGGGACGATAATATAAGTAGCCCTGAAAATAGTCACAACCAATATCTCTGAGAAAGGATTCTTGCGCCAGATTCTCAACACCTTCGGCAACCGTCTTACAAGAGAGAATTCCGGCGAGTGAGACAATCGCTTTGATGATCATTTCACTCTTTTGATTATTCCCGATGTGAGCAACAAATGAGCGGTCAATTTTGACGCTGCGTGCCGGGAAATGGCTGAGTTTGGATAAAGAGGAATAGCCAGTACCGAAATCATCAATTGCAATACCGAAGCCCCGTTCTTTAAGTTGATCCAGGTAGCGGATGGCCTGCACCTCATTTTCGATCAAGCCTGTCTCGGTGATCTCAAATTCCAGAAATGACGGCTCCACTGCATGCTCTGCACAAATGCCGTCGATTAGCGCCAGCAAGTCATTGCGTGCCATATCGGACGCAGATAAATTCACCGCGACAACCGGGCTGAAACCGAACTGATCGAGCCAGCGACGAATTTGCGCGCATGCGGTGTTCAGCACAAAGTTGCTGATATCGCGGATCAGACCAGCGCGTTCGGCGATCTCAATAAACTCCACCGGACTGACGTTGCCGAGGTTCGCCGATTGCCAGCGCAATAAGGCTTCTACTCCGGCGAGAGAACCGTCCTGCTTTACTTTAGGCTGATATACCAGCCTGAATTCTTTTTGTCTTAGGCCGCTGACGATACCCATTTCGATTTCTACACTACGCCGTATTTCGGCTTCGTCTTCTTCATCGAACAGGGTTGCGCCAGGGTCACTGGAGCGCCTTGCGGTGTCGAGTGCGACTTCACTACGACGTATCAGATCGTCCGGTTCACTCTCGCCAGGACGTACCAGGGCGATCCCGGCGGAAAATTGAATTAACAAACTCTCGCCATCGATATCAATTTCTTTCGGTAAAGCATGGCGTACATGATCAACCATCTTGATGATTTCATTTGGTGTCGAAAAATCATCCACAACAAAAGAGAACACAATGCTACGCAGCCGTGCGCAAAAACTGTTATGCGGCAATGCCGCCGTCAGTTCTTCGGCGAAGCGACGCAACAAAATATCGCCGACATAAATCCCCAGCTTTTGATTCGCATGACGGATGCTATTCAAACGAAAAGATACCAGCGCAGTGACTTTGCCCTGATCGGCTTTGGCCAAAACGTCTTTGAGATGCTTACGCAACATATCACGATCAGGCAGGCTGGTGAGCTTATCGTGATTGCTCAGATAACTCTCACGTTCCTGGCTTAACTCCAGAGCATGATGGATGGAATGCAGATTCGACACATCACGCAGCGCGACGATGTAATGCTCGTTCTTGGTCTGCGCAATACTTTCCATCGCCACGAGTTTGCCATCACGGGTACGATATGCCGACATACGCAGATTAGCGCCATCCTCGGGATTGCCGCCCTTGAGGCGAATGCTGTTATCCAGAGACAGCCAGTCAAACAAAGTGGAGTCCTTAGAGGATGCGGTAGCCGGTGCAACGACCCGCCCCAGCAAACTATTCGCAAGATGATTTGCCTGCAAAATGATGCCGTGCGCATCAGTCAATAATAATGGGCTACCGGCATTTTGAAAAATTTCGTGATACTGATCATGGCTGATTTCTAATGCAGTCGTAGCTTTACGATGACGCAAGGCCGACGCATCCAGCGCATGCAATACCCTGAACACTGCTAGCGGAATGCAGATGTTGAAGAATAAAAATAATAAAGACTGAATATACGTATGACTATCCGGCAGCGTCGTATTGATGCCGATAAAATTAAAAACCGGTTGATTACGTAATAAGAAAAAGAAGGGAAGTACGTTCAGCGCCATCAGAATCACAGCAAGCCTGCTGGTGAAAAACAACCTGGCGATGATCGGTGTCGTATAAATAAAGAGAAAGCCGAGTTTGGCAATCTCAAACTGATCAATAAATGCCACGATGGAGAACGCTGCCCCATAGACCGTCGCGATTAAGATACCGGCGCTCAGATTGACATTACGAGCCGAGTAATACAATCCCATGCCCAGAACAGCGTAGAAAAAACCGACAATCCACAGGATGTGATAAGACCCGACAGCGATCGCTTGCAGCGAGCTATCAATAGCGACAATTGCTTCGAGCAAAAAACCCGACGCCAGGATAATGCGCAAAGCGCTTATTTTCCAGATGGCGTGTTCAGACGGGTCTAATGCGCTTTCGTTAAGTGAAAGCCAGCGAAACATCATCAGCGAGCTTGTTTACTTGGGTGTAACACATGACCAGTCGTTATAATTTCCAAAAGGAAACTAATATTATCGCACAGAACAGGTTTGATCCCTATGGTCAACTTGTCCTGAAATTGTAACGGTGACGCCCTGAGTACATGGAAAGATAAGATGATGAAGCATGGCCTTCTCAACGTAGGCATATTTTTACTTGAAACTAGACGACTGGTCTAATAATATGCGCACATGGACAAACCAGATCAATATCAAGATACCCGTGAACGCATACTCGCCATCGGCGAGGGCTTGATATTGGGGCGCGGTTTCAGCGCAATTGGTCTGAATGAGATTTTGACCAAGGCCGAGGTTCCGAAAGGCTCGTTCTATCACTACTTTCAATCCAAAGAAGGTTTTGGTGTCGCCATGCTGGAACGCTACTTCGAGACCTATCATCAGCGCACGCAACAGCTATTTACCAATGACACTTTGAGCATCGGTGAGCGCTTGTTCGCCTATTTCAGCCATTGGCGAGATGTTGCGGCCAGCAGTCAGTGTCAGAATATGTGTCTGGCTGTGAAGCTAGCCGCAGAAGTGGCCGATTTATCCGAGCCCATGCGTATCGCACTGAGCCGCGGGATGGCAGGTATTACTGCGCAGATCGCCGATGCATTGCGTGTTGCTCAGAAGAGTGGCAGTTTGGCTGCCAGTATCGATCCCGATCAATTAGCCGAATCTTTATACAGTATGTGGGTAGGCGCCTCTCTGCTAACCAAGGTGAGTCACAGTATGACCGCGATGAATCTGGCGTACAAGCAGACAGAACAGATGTTGAAGTCACCGGATTAATAGTCACAAGCTACAGCACTTTGCAAGACGGGCAAGCGATTGCCCTTTTTTTGAATCATCAACTAGACGACTGGTCTAATTTTAAAAGGACGAACATGCTCAAGCACTTACTCTCTCCGGTCCGTACCGGTAGCATCCATTTAACTAATCGCGTTGTCATGGCACCACTGACACGCTCACGCGCGGGTCAGCCGGGCGACGTGCCACGTGCACTGAATGTCGAGTACTATGCCCAGCGCGCAACCGCCGGCTTAATCGTTACCGAAGCGAGCCAGATTTCCCGTCAGGGTCAAGGCTATGCCTGGACGCCGGGTATTTATACCGATGCGCAAGAAGCTGGCTGGAAGCAAGTTGTCGATGCCGTGCATGACAAAGGTGGTCGCATTGCCTTACAACTCTGGCACGTCGGCCGCATCTCTCATTCGCTTTTGCAAGAAAACGGCGCAGCGCCAGTTGCACCATCCGCCATCATCGCAGCGAATAGCCAATGCTTCGTTGTACAAAAAGACGGCACACCAGCCAACGTACCGACAGAAACACCACGCGCTTTAGCATTAGAAGAAATCCCCGGCATCGTTGCGCAATATCGTGAGGCAAGCGTCCGCGCAAAAAAAGCAGGCTTTGACCTGGTCGAAGTCCACGCCGCGAACGGCTATCTGCTGCAACAATTCATGTCAACGAACAGCAATGTGCGCACCGACATCTACGGCGGCTCAATTGAAAACCGTGCCCGCCTGACACTGGAAGCCGTTGACACCGCCATCGCCGAACTCGGCGCAGATCGTGTTGGCGTCCGTATCTCCCCGAATTTTGTGGCGCATGGCATTGCTGATACAGAAGCGGAAGCAATGGCGCTCTACCTCGCCGCAGCGTTCAATCAGCGTGGCATCGCCTATCTGCATATCGCGGAACCGGACTGGGCAGGCGGTCCGGTATTGACCGAAGAATTCCGCAAGCAACTGCGCGCAGCATTCGCCGGCACATTGATTTGCTGCGGTGGTTATACCGCCGACGAAGCAGAAGCGCTGATCGCCAGCGGTCTGGCAGACGCCGTTGCGTTTGGTCGTCCTTACATCGCCAACCCCGATCTGGTCGCCCGCTTCGCAGCAGGCGCATCGCTCAATGAAGGTGATCGCACAACCTACTACGGCGGTGAGGCGAAAGGCTACACCGACTATCCGACACTGCAAGAATCAAAAGTAGCTGCGTAATACCGGTACACGTATTTGCGGATCAATACCGTAAATAAACCAAAGGCAGAAGACGATTACGTCCTCTGCCTTTTTCACGACAATTTACTATACTCACCCCGAGTATTTTAAAATCCCTATATAGAAAATGCGGAATATGCACTATTTATGCATATACTCCTGTACATTTATCAGATCGGTGAAATGATATAGCGCTGCTTTGGACGCGATCAGGTCCAAAACAAGAGCAATCACAAACGCCATCTTATCCAGGCAATACCAGCGTCACCACGACACCGCCCTCCTGCCGGTTTCGCATCAATATTCTGCCGCCGTGCGCTTCGATAATTTCTCTTGCGAGCGCCAGCCCGAGTCCGGTACCGCTACGTTTGGTCGAGTAAAACGGCACCAGAGCATTCGCCATCACGGCATCATTCATCCCGCTGCCCTGATCCATCACGTCAATACGTATGCCGCCCTGAATGCGCCGGACGGATAAACTCACATGCTCCGCTGCCGACCCGGATTCATGCGCATTTTTTAACAGGTTCAATAATGCCTGCTCCATCTGCGCGATATCAACGTTCACCGTATCTTCAAGCAAATCACCGATCAGATGAAAGCTGATTTGCGATTGCAACCGCGAGATAAAGGTATTCCAGGCTGTTGCCTCGATTCGTGGTGTCGGTAATTTGGCAAAACTGGCATAACCATGAATGAAGCTCTCCAGATGACGGGTACGCTCTTCTATCGTCGATAAAATTTCCGGCAAACGTTCTATCTGCCCGCGCCTGAGCAATTCACCGCCAGAGTTCGCCAGCGACGCGACCGGCGCCAGTGAATTATTCAACTCATGACTGATCACGCGGATGACTTTTTTCCAGGTTCGTACTTCCTGACGGCGCAATTCGGTGGTCAGATGCCTGAGCAAAAGCAGCTCATGACTACGGCCATTCAGGCTGAAATTCCGCCGCGCCAGGTGGTACACCTCTTCGTCCTCATCGGGATTACCGTCAATCAGGGTCTTGCTGCTAACGGTAAATAATCCGTCGCCACCCCGGTCAATCGCCTCACGCAGCGAGGGCGACAAATGCCGGAGAACATCGCTGAGCGTATGCCCTTCGATTTTGCGGCCTTCAAACAACAACTGGCGTGCCGCGATATTGGCAAACACAACCGGTCCCTGATCCGCAATCAGGAGCATCGCCACCGGCGTGTTTTGCACCATGGTATCGAGCAAGAGTTCACGCTGAATCAAATTCAAACGCTGCTCGCGCAAGACATTGCCAAGTGCATTATGCGCATCGACCAGAGCGGCAAGTTCGTCTCGTCTGTCCCAATGCAGACCGAGAGAATAATCACCGTCCTGATAACTGATCACCGTACCGCTGAGCGCCCGAAACAACGCCAGCATGGCATGCAACTGACTGCGCATCACGATGATCGTCACGGGCAACATCACCATCATCACCACAAACGCCATACTAAGCGGATCATGTGGAAAGAGCAGCGATACTCCATACGATAAAGCCAGCGTTGTCAGCACCAGCAAGAACGCCGCCAGGCTAAAACGCGCCGCCAGTGATACAGCGAGTGATCCTGCCGCTGCAGATCTATTGGTCGCTGCTGCTGCGGTTGCTGCGGTGGTTGCTGCTACAGTATCCGCAGCTTCTGTTTTTTCTGTAGGCATTGGTTTAACCGGACTTGCTAATACCCAGCCGGTCCATGCGCCGGTATAGCGATTGACGGCTCAGCCCCAGCTCTGACGCTGCCTGTGCAATCACACCATTCGCTTTATCCAGCGCCTGCTCGATTGTGTCGCGATCCAGGATGACCTCACTGATGACGCGCGGTGCTGATTGCGCAGGCAAGCCCAAATCACCGGCCCTGATCTCACTGGTCGTTGCCAGCAAGGCGGCTCTCTGCATCACATTTTTAAGTTCACGCACATTACCCGGCCAGGAGTGCTGCAATAACGCCGCCCGTGCACTCAGGTGTAGTGTTTTCTCCTCACCAAGGAAGTGCTCTGCCAGAGGAATAATATCCTCGGGCCGCTCCTGCAAAGCTGGCAGATTCAGTTGAATCACATTCAGGCGATAGAACAAATCTTCGCGGAATTGCCCGCTCCTGATCATCGCAGACAAATCCGCATTAGTCGCGCTGATGACGCGGACTTTGACACTACGTTCTTTATTCGACCCAAGCCGCTCGAATCGCCCGGTCTCCAGAACGCGCAATAATCTCATCTGGCCTGCCAGCGGCAAGTTACCGATTTCATCAAGGAATAACGTACCGCCATCAGCGGCTTCAAACTTACCTTCACGTGCTTTAACCGCTCCCGTATAAGCACCCGCCTCAGCACCGAATAATTCGGCTTCGATCAGTTCGGCAGGCAAGGCGCCACAATTCAACACGACAAAAGGTCCGTCCCTGACATGTGAATTTGCCTGAATAATCTCGGCGATTCTTTCCTTACCGGCACCGTTCGGTCCTGTGATAAGAACGGACACATCTGAGCGGGCAACCTGACATGCCATTTCCAGTAGTCGCTCTGTTGCAGGATCTTGCCAGACCAGCTGACGCACATCATATTTTTGCTCCAGCTCGCGCTTCAGTTTGCGCTCACGCTGTACTCGTTGTTGCAAAGCGCGATTCACCTGTCCGAGTTCGATCAGATTTTGTACCGTCGCAATCAGGCGCTGATCGTTCCACGGTTTTGCCAGATAATCAGCCGCTCCGGCTTTAATCAAATCCACAGCCACATCCAGATGCGTCCAGGCTGTCAATAAAATTACCGGTAAATCCGCATGCCGCTGACGGATCTGATGAAATAAGGCGACACCCTCCTCGCCCGAAGTCGTATCGGTGCTGAAGTTCATATCCTGTATCACCAGATCAACACAAGTCGTCTCCAGTTTTGCCAAACCCTGCTCCGGTGACTGTGCACTGATCGTTGCAATGTCATGCAGCGACAGCAGCACATCCAGCGCAATGGCAATCGAAGGATTATCGTCAATGATCAGTACAGTGGGCATAGTGTCATGGTCTTAGTGCGTAGTTGACGGCGGGTTTGAAAATGGAGCTGGACAAAAGAGAAGCGTAGATTCTCAGCTCTCAGTACTATTTAAAATAACTTGCAACGACATAGCCCAGGACGCAATCCCCATGCGGCCTCTGAGCCTGATGCCTTGCAAAGGCACATGGATGGTGCGCAACAAGGCATGAGCCTGTGTATTTTTCAACTAAGGATTCTAGTCGAAAAATACGATCAGGCTCATGGTTTTTTAAGCACTGCGGGTTGCTGTGGCGGGTGAAATACCGGCAGCGCGTGATGCTGGTCCGAATGTCGCAATCAATCCTAGAGTCCAGAAAATAAATGGCGCGAAGAATAAATACGGAAGCGGTAATTTACTTAATTCAAACTGACTCACGAGAACCTGATTCAATCCTATGCTGAGTGCAATACCGACTGCGATTCCGCCGCTGGTAATCACGATATTTTCGGTGATGAAGTAACGCAGAATATCTACCTTACGCGCACCGAGGGCACGACGCACACCGATCTGCTTACGTCGTTGCGCAACCCAGAGCGTACTCATGCCGACAATCCCGCTGGCAGTCACCAGCATCAGGAGCACACTCACAGCCAGCAACATCCACGCCAAACCTTTTTCAGAACGGTACCGCGAAATACGCATATTCTCCATCGTCCTCATGGTGACTTTAATTGGCGTCATCGAGTCTCTGCGCAATGCGTTTTCCACTTCCTTCATTACCCGGTCGCGCTGACCAGGCTCTGCCCGCACGGCATAACCTTCGTAGGGGATGTTTGAGAGGCGAGCGGGCATCAATGTGGTGTAGCCTCCTCTTGGCTCTGTTTGTCCATTCGATGTCTGCAAGGTCTCTACAACACCGATAATTTTGACACCTTTCGCATCATCTCCTGAACCAAAGAAAAATTCCTTGCCGATGAAATTACTTTGATCAGGAAATAATTTTTCCGCCAGGGCTTTGCTGACAATCACTTTTTTGACAAATTCTTTGCTGGTATTAGGATCCGTCTCAATATAATCACCCGCTTGAAAATCCTGCCCTTGTATCAGTTGCAAACCCCAGGTCTTAACTAGCGAATCCGCCGTAAAATAAATGCCAGAGTCGGCAGTTCGGACAGTCTGTTTGCGATCGTTATAGACACTACTATTACTACCAGAATAAGAGATAGGAAACGAGTTGGTACGCGCGACCGAGGTGACGCCTGGGACAGCGCGTATCGTCGCGGCCTCTTGTTTTTGCATCGCCATCTGATCCTCATGCCCACCCAACTTCTGGTTACCAATATGCACTCTGAATACATCCAGCTCATTGGCGACACCGCTAGGTCGTGCAGCAGCAACTAAACGCAGATTCACAATATAGATGGCATTCACCAGAATCGCGAGACTTAAGGCAACTTGTGTTGCCACCAAAAATGGCCCCAACTTATTGCGTAATAAGGCAGAGAAAATAGGGCGTATTTCAAAAAGTGTTTTCATTATTTTTTATCCAATCCGATGATGGCGATACGATTAGGGCAATCCGGTTATTGCGATTTAAGTTGCATCGCTGGCGTGACCTGGCAAGCGCGCCATGTTGGCAACAAGCCAGCCAGAATTGCCGCAGTGACCGTCATCACAAAGGTCAGCCCCAACATAGCAAGATCCATATGCGCCACCATCGCCAATGTCCTCGACTGTAAGGCAATCAGTTGTAATGCACCCAGCGCCAATATCACGCCAAGTCCCGCGCCAACCAGACCGACCACGCTGGTTTCAATCAAAAATTGGCTAAATATGTCGCGACGTGATGCCCCTAGTGCACGACGCACCCCCACCTCGCCGGCACGCACAGAAAACTTGGCGAGTAACAGACCTATCGTATTAACCAGACACAACAACAGGAAACCGAATGCCAGCCAGGCCGAGAGCTGACTATCATCACCGATGACCTGCATTTCCTGTAAAAACTCGCGTACATTAAAGAGGCGATTTTTTTCCTGCCGTTGAAAGCGGCCAAGTTTGCGCTGTTCGCTCACATAGCTATCCAAATAATTTTGTAATTCTGCACGCTGCCCAGATGACTTCAATTCGAACCAAAAATGCATCCAGGTACATTCCGAATCCAAGCGTCCCTGCCAGCCAGGCTCAAACGGGAAAGAACAACTCATGCCGCCAGCATGTGTGGCTTCTCTGCGAATCGAATTACTCAATGGGATAATAAATTCTGCCTCGTCAGTGAATGCGCTATCACTTCCGTTGTAATAATAAAATCGCGGCTGAGGCAACCATTTTTCAGTGACGCCAACAACAGTGTAATCACCACCCATCATACGGATGCGCTGACCGACAGGATTGATTGCGCCAAACAATTTATCGGCGGTCTTGTTACTCAACACCACCACATCTGCTGCACTGGCATCTTCACTTGCCTGCCATCCCTGTCCAAACTTAAAGGGCACGTCAAACATGGCAAACATATCTGAAGTCGCCGCCAGACCTTCAAACTCAATCACATTCAAATCTTTGCGGCTTGGCTCGACGTTAGCTAAGATCGAATACAGTCCTGTGCTACGTACACCCTGCTTACTGGCGAGGAGATTGATCACATCCTTGTACGTCAGTTGATGGTCATTTACTTTTCCACCCGGCGTATGGCCTTCCTTCGGACCATTATCCAGAATAGGGGCGAACAAGCGATCGCTCTTGTGCGGAATAGGATCGCCCGACATCACATGTAAAATCGTCAGTGTAGAAATACTAGCGGCAACACCTATCGCCAGAGTCAGTATCATCAGGGACGTCAGCGCCGGGTTGCGACGCAGGCTGCGTAGCCCGAGTAAAAAATAATAAGCAAACATAGTAAGTCCTCAGGCCGCGGCAGAGATAAGCGAATGTGCATCATGATTCGCCTCGTGCAGGGAGGGTGTTTTACGGATTAAATCACTCACCTGTCCATCGATAATATGCACATTGCGTTGTGCTCTGACCGCCAGCTCAGGATCATGTGTGACCATAAGAATCGTCGTACCACCGGCATTGATCTCTTCAAGCAACTCCATCACGCTACGTGCCATATGAGTATCGAGATTACCTGTTGGTTCATCCGCCAGTAACAACTTGGGCTTACCCGCTAATGCGCGGGCAATTGCAACCCGCTGTTGCTGACCACCGGACAACTCGGCCGGATAATGCTTCATACGCGACACCAGTCCTACCTGAGTTAAGGCTTCCTCTATCCGGCGCTTGCGCTCCGCTGCATTAAAACCACGATAGCGCAGAGGTACATCAACATTGTCGAATAAGTTCAGGTCTGGGATCAGGTTAAATCCCTGAAAAATGAACCCTAATTTTTCATTCCGCAAGCGCGACCGGTCGTTATCGTTCATGCCTTTGACATTGACACCATCGAGAAAATAATCGCCGCCTGAAAACTCCTCCAGCAAACCTGCAATATTGAGGAAAGTCGTTTTCCCCGATCCGGATGGTCCCGTCACGGTCACAAATTCACCTTCTTTGACATGGATTTCAAAACCACGCAAGGCATGGGTTTCTATCAGATGGGTGCGATACACTTTGCTCAGATTATTCATGCGTAACATAGATATTCTCTCGATGGTGATGGATTAATTATTGATTGAAATACGTTGAGCGCTCTGGAACGTATCTGTACCAGAGATAACAATTTTGTCGCCCACTTTCAGGCCGTCTACAATCTCTACGGCGGTCACACTGGTCGCTCCGATCTTGATCGGTTTGCGTACGGCTACTCCCGATTCGACAACATAGGCAAAGCGCCCTCCTTCACTTTCCACAAAAGGGCCGCGTGGCAGAATCAGTACATTTGGTTTTTCTTCAATCAGCAAACGTGCTGAGACGCGCTGACTTTGACGCAAGCCAGCCGGCTGTTCGCCGCTGAAGCGCGCTCTTGCCAGCACCTGATTTTTGACAACCTCTGGTGACATTGCAGATAATTTCCCTACCGCTTTTATCCCATTGACCGTCATTTCGACATTCATGCCCAGGCCCAGATCAGTGACATAGCTTTCAGGTATTTCCAGCTCGACCTCAAGCTGCGACAAATCCACTAAGGTCATCAATGCCGTATTCGCTGCGACCACGCTGCGGTTGGCGACAGATAGCGTACCGACCACGCCATCTACCGGTGCGCGCAGCTTGAGGTCATCGACACGACGTTGCGCGTTGTCACGGACAAGCCGTTGTTGCTGCAACTGGCTGATTCTGGTTTTCAAGGCAAGATCGACGTCTTCGTTTTCCAGGCCAGTTGCCTGCTCTGCGTGCTTGGCACGGATTTGCGCGGATTTCATTGCGTCCTGCGCTTTTAAAAAATCGATCTTGGCAACCACACCAAGCACACCGGCGTTTTCTATGCGCTGATAGGTTCGCTCAGCGGAGATGCGTTCAATCTCGGCCTGATCTGCCTCGCGGCGAGCCAGTAGCTTTTGCTTGCGGGCGAGGATGTGCTGACGCGCGACTTCCGCTTCCAGCTGTTCATAACTGGCTTGCTCGCGCTTGAGTTCATTGCTGAGATCTGGCGATTCGAGTTCGGCGACGATCTCGCCTTTTTTGACTTTATCGCCTGCGTTGACTTTGAGTGTCACGGTGCTGGGTGCGGTCGAATACAGGGTCGGACTGTTTGCGGCGACCATGCGACCATTGACGGCAGCATCACGGACCAAATTACCTCTGCTAACCGTCGCAATACTTAAACGGGCAGCGCTAACGGATTGGCTGCTGCCACTCCAGGCGACGCTTACAATCAGGGCGGATGCGATTACCACAACAGCAAACCCGGTCATCAAATAAACTTTTTTGTTACGCCAGACGGGTGTTGCAGCAATGACGGCATCTTGGCCGGAGGTATCACGGATCATAGAGAGTTATGTATAAAAGTTATTGATTGATCAGCAGGAAACGTGCCACAACTAAGTCATTGATTTGCTGAGATTTTTTGTTTTGACGATCACTGTCCGCGGTGTCCGGTCTGTCCGCACGGTGTCCGCAACAGAGTTCGCGGACAGATTGGACGTCGTGATGATCTGTGCCAGCCGGCTGCTGTCCAGGTGCAAAAAGAAACGGCATTGCTGAGCGAGTTCGATGTTGATACGAAGCTTGAATATATTCGCATCCCATGTGCCGCGCCATTCACATTGGTCACAATCATGATTGATGCTCACCGCTTGTACAACACGACACAGCAAGGTGTCGGCCTGATCGCCGCTCGCCTGACTGCTGGGATAACTCAGCAAAATTATGCTCATCAGCACTGCAGTGAGTATGCCCAGTACAACCGTCAGCGAGGTTTTGATGATCAAGACCATCCGCTTGACCAACGGAAGCCGTTGAGCCTGGTTAGCCTGGTGAGCGTGGTAACTGGAGCGAGTCGCGGTTGCAGTATTCATAGCACTATCCCTGGTAAGAATAGTGATCATTCAGCACTAAGCGTGCCAGTGTAAAATAAAAACACAAACCATTGATTTACAAGAGTATTTTATTTTTCAACGACAGAAAAAGATTGTCCGGGCGGTGTTCGTTCGTATCCGTGGACACCTGCTGCGGACAGTCCGGTTCGATAAAAAATTAGACTGCTTGCGTCGTCAGTGCGCTGATAATCGGGCATTTAGCCTGGGCGGAACTGCTTGCACATTGGTGTATCAGCTGCGACAGCATATGCTCCATCTTATGCAGATCATGGAGTTTGGCTCTTACCTGCTCTAGTCGCTCGCTGGCGATGTCGCGTATCGCACTCCTGTCGTTGCTATCCTCTAATAGCAATAAATGCGCGATTTCCTCCAGGGAAAATCCTAATTCCTGTGCCCGCTTAATAAAACGGATTCGCTCAGCCAATGCCACCGGATAGGACCGAAAACCCGTATCGGTATGTGGGACAGGTAACAAAGCGCGGCGCTGATAATAGCGTATGGTCTCTACACCGACATTCGCTGCGCGTGCCAGTTGCCCTATGGTGTAAGTCGCCTGTGCATTATTTTTCATATAGTCCTTGACTCCGTTCCTGGGTACAGCGTCTATCATAAATTGAAATAGCTATTGGAGCATTTGCGATGAATCAAACTAAGCCACATGATCACCAGCACGCGTCTGCCGACGGATCCTGCTGCAGCCCGCCGTCATCCGACGAGAACATCACGGCAGATACAGCATCAGTCGCAGAAAAAAACTACACCGATCCGGTCTGCGGTATGCAGGTTACAAAAAATCCGGACAAGACGGCTCGCTATCAGGGGATTGCCTATTATTTTTGCAGCCGCTCCTGTGTCGAAAAATTTCAGGCAGCGCCAGGCAATTTTGTCAAAGCAAAGAAACTCATTACGCCCAAAGTCGTGACAGAGGCCGTAGCGTCCTCAATCATTGCTGCAAGCGACACAAAGACGACGACAGAATCTGCGGGCTCATGCTGCGGCGGCGGAAACGCCGGCAAGGGCAAACAGCTTGATCCGGTATGCGGCATGACGGTGGATGAGAGTAGTCCGCATCAACTCGATCTCGACGGACAAACGTATTATTTTTGCTGTACAGGCTGTCTGGAAAAATTCCGCAAAAATCCGCAACACTGGTTGAATCCGGCATCACGTCCAGCCCCAAAACTTGAGGCAAAAGATGCTATCTATACCTGCCCCATGCATCTGGACATTCAGCAAATCGGCCCTGGTACTTGTCCTAAATGCGGCATGGCTCTGGAGCCGATGGAGGCCAGTGCGGAAGAGGATACCAGCGAGCTTGATGATATGACGCGGCGTTTTAAAATCAGCGTCGTACTCAGTTTACTTCTTTTACTCATCAGCATGGGCGACATGCTGCCAGGCTTACGGCTGCATGATCGCCTTGGTATGACTTTATTTAACTGGCTGCAGTTTGCTCTGGCGACGCCTGTCGTATTGTGGGCCGGGATGCCATTCTTTGAGCGCGCGCTGGCGTCGTTTAAAACGCGTCACTTGAATATGTTTAGTCTGATCGGTGTCGGTACCGCAACGGCATATCTTTTTAGCCTCGTCGCCTTACTCCTCCCTGGCAGCCTGCCAGTCGCCTTCCTCATGGACGGCATGGCGCCGCTGTATTTTGAAGCAGCAGCGGTCATTATTACGCTGGTCCTGCTTGGCCAGGTACTTGAACTGCGTGCCCGTTCACGCACCAATGCAGCGCTGAAATCTTTGCTGGCACTGACACCGGCAACCGCCATCCGGATTGATGCAGAAGGTAAGGACAGTGAGATCCCTCTGGATCAGGTGCAGCTCAAGGATCTTTTGCGCGTCAAACCTGGTGCGCATATTCCGGTAGATGGCGTGATCATCGATGGACGCTCGAATGTTGATGAATCTATGATCACTGGTGAAGCCTTACCCGTCTCAAAACAAATTAATGACCACGTCAGTGCCGGCACGATCAATCAGCAAGGCAGCTTTAGCATGCGTGCGGAGCGCATCGGTCGCGACACCTTATTGTCAAAAATCATCCAGCTTGTCAATGATGCAGGCCGCTCTCGCGCACCGATACAAAGTCTGGCAGATAAAGTATCAGGCTATTTTGTACCCGGCGTGATCGCGATCGCCGTAGTCGCTTTCATCGTATGGGCACTCGTTGGCCCGACACCGGCGCTGGCAAATGCGCTGATGGCGGCGGTGTCGGTCATGATCATTGCCTGTCCATGTGCGCTCGGTCTGGCGACACCGATTTCGGTGACTGTCGGTATAGGACGCGGCGCGACTGAAGGCATTTTGATTAAAGATGCCCAAGCATTAGAACAATTAGAAAAAATCGATACCCTGCTCATCGACAAAACCGGTACGCTGACTGAAGGCAAGCCCGCCTTACAACAAATCGTCTGCGAGCATGGTCACACCGAACAACAGATCATCAGTTTCGCCAGTGCCATTGAAAAATCCAGCGAACATCCGCTTGCCCGCGCTATCTTGACATATGCAGAACAACACCGGATCACCAGCGCATCGATGACAGGTTTTACTTCGGTGACAGGCAAAGGTGTTAGCGCTACTTCGGAAGGCAAAACAATTTTATTCGGCAATCAGCAGCTGATGCAGGATCATCGGATTCAGACAAGCGAGCTGGACAAACGCTGCGGCGAATTGCAAGCGCTGGGGCATACGGTGATGTTCCTCGCGATAGATCAACAGCTTGCGGGTCTGATCAGCGTAGCGGACAGTATTAAGACGACCAGCCTCCAAGCCATACAGGAATTACAAAGCTCCGGTCTGCGCGTGATCGTGCTGACCGGCGATAACGCGATTACTGCGACAGCCGTCGCAACCCAGCTCGGCTTACATGAAGTCCATGCTGGGGTGCTGCCGGCAGACAAGCACCGCTTTGTACAGCAACTGCAAGCACAAGGGCGCATTGTCGCCATGGCAGGAGACGGGATCAACGATGCTCCCGCTTTGGCACAAGCTGACGTCGGCATCGCGATGGGCAACGGTACCGATATTGCGATGAACAGCGCACAAGTGATCCTGGTCAAAGGAGATCTGCGCGGTATCGTGAAGGCAAGGCTACTCAGTCAGGCTACGATGAAAAATATCCGTCAAAATTTATTCTTTGCGTTTGCGTATAACTTCATCGGTGTCCCCGTCGCTGCCGGCGTGCTGTATCCGTGGTTCGGGATTGTATTAAGCCCTATGATAGGCAGTGCAGCGATGAGTCTCAGCTCGGTCTCTGTCATTGCGAATGCCTTGCGGCTAAGACATACCAGGCTGTAGGGATCTGAGATCGCTCTATTAACGTAGACTCAGGGCAAATCAGATAGAAAATGCTGAAGCGGTTAGAATACCGCTCCAGCAAGTGCCATCTCTACTCATTCAATATTCCATGTTCAGACTCTGTATCCCCGCGCTCCGGCGCAGACTGTACTCCCATATGGCTGCGTTGATCGCATGTTCTGCGATATCGATGGCACCGTCAGTGCTGGCATCCGAACCCGGACAAGCATCTAAAACTAAACCACAAGCAGTAAAGTCCGTCACCGTATATGTCGCAGGCGATATCGCCGACTGCCGTAAAAAGCCTTATACCGAGAGCATGGCTGAAAAAACTGCAGAACTGGTCGAAGCCGGTCTGGCAAATGATCCTAAAGCCGTCGCTCTGACGCTGGGTGACAATACCTATCCGGTCGGCAAACCCGAAGAATTCAGCCAATGTTATGACCCGACCTGGGGACGTTTTAAAGCACGCACTCTGCCATCACCCGGCAATCATGATTACGGCATGCCATCGGCACATGGTTATTACAACTATTTTGGCGATCTGGCAGGTCCAGAAAGACGCGGTTACTACAGCCGTAAAGTCGGTCAATGGCAGCTTATTTCGCTGAACAGCAATGTCGATGGTGCACAGATGCAAGCACAGCTGCAATGGCTTAAAGAAGAATTAAATAATAACCCGCGTCGTTGTACTCTGGCATTTTGGCATCACCCTGTTTTCAGCACCGGTGGTCACGGCAATAACGACATCATGCAAGCCGCCTGGAAACTCCTGTCGGATGCTAAAGCGGATATCGTATTGACCTCACACGATCACGACTACGAGCGTTTCGTGCCACTCGACGAGCATGGCAATATCGATCAGAAAAATGGCATACGCAGCTTTGTCGTCGGCACAGGCGGCGCGAAACTGACACCGATGTTTTTTCCTAAAATTATTACCGAGATTCGTGATAATGCGACCTATGGCGTATTGAAACTCAGCCTGCATGAAAAAAGCTACGACTGGGAGTTCCTGCCGGTTGCCGGACAGACCTTTACTGACAAAGGTAGCGGTAGCTGTCATTAACAACAACTTATCACCCACTCACATCTCTTCCGTTACGGAGAGACCTACCTGCAAATTTATCAGACTTGCTGAGGCAGCATACTTAGGGGTACCGTTAAGAGCACTGATGATTAAAAGCTCATCAACTCGCAAGCGCACAACATATCATCATACTGATAATCCCTATGTAAAAATAAGATCAGCATCCGCCTGCAAATTAACTATACTCAATTACGGCTCAAAGATTTTCCCTCATCCAGGTCGTCTGCCACGCGACCACAGGAGTCGTAATGCACATAGAAGAATCTCTCAAACTCGATTTTAAAGACGTACTAATCCGTCCTAAACGATCCACCCTGACATCACGCTCCCAAGTTGAATTGCAGCGTGAATTTGTCTTTCATCACTCGCGTCAGACTTATCACGGCATTCCGATTATTGCGGCGAATATGGACTCCACCGGCACACTGGAGATGGCGCACGCGCTTGGCGAACATCAATTATCCGTTGCACTGCACAAGCATTATGATGAAGAAACATTAGTCAGTTATTTCACTAGCCTGCAAAAGAAATCGACCGCGTTTTATTCCATGGGGATCACGCAAGCTGACTTTGAAAAATTCTCTGCCGTCATGGCACGTGCCCGCAATACCATTGATTATGTGTGCATTGATGTAGCGAACGGCTATACCGAGGGATTTATCAATTTCGTCAAAAAAGTGCGTAACGCCTATCCGCATCTGACCATCATGGCGGGCAATGTGGTCACTGGCGATATAACCGAAGAATTGATCTTAGCCGGTGCGGATATTGTCAAAGTCGGTATCGGTCCCGGATCGGTCTGTACGACGCGCAAGATGACCGGAGTTGGCTATCCGCAGCTATCCGCTGTGATCGAATGTGCGGATGCCGCGCACGGATTGGGCGGACAAATTTGTGCTGATGGTGGCTGTGTGGTGCCTGGCGATCTGGCAAAGGCTTTTGGTGCCGGAGCTGACTTCATTATGCTGGGCGGCATGCTGGCGGGGCACGATGAGTGCGCCGGTGATCTGATCGAACGCGATGGCAAACAGTACAAACGTTTTTATGGCATGAGCAGTAAGGCCGCCATGGAAAAGTACGCGGGTGGTGTCGCCAAATACCGGGCATCCGAAGGTAAGGAAGTCTTGATTCCCTATCGCGGCCCCGTCGAAGCAAGTCTGCTCGACATCTTAGGCGGCGTACGCTCGGCATGCACCTATGTCGGTGCACATAAGCTGAAAGAGCTCACCAAACGAACCACCTTCATTCGGGTAACCCAGCAGTTGAATGAGGTGTTTGGCAAATCCTAGAGATAAGCGTAGAGATAAGAAATGCTGGACGTACCATCAAGTGTGCGCCGTCATTCAAACGACAGGCGCACATTTACAGCAAAGTCAGACTTCAGCGGACTCCGCTCCCGCAACATGAGGAACGACCGGAGGAGTGGCGAGCTGTTTTAATACATGCGCCGCCGCCCTCAATCCAAATGACGCGGTCACCACAATCGACGAACCGAATCCCGCACAGTTCAATCCGGTGACACCGGACGCAACGCTCTCAATGGGATTAGACTGACTACTGTCACTGACCACCTCACAGACCTCGGCCGTCTCCGGCATGGTCAGTGCTTCCATCGAAAATACGGCATCGATACCAAATTTACTCTTTGCCCCACGAGGAAAACCGTGATTCTGGCGCAGGCGTTTGCGTACCAGCGCGAGCAAGGGTTCTTGCTCAGTACGTGACAGATCACGGATCTCAATCTTGCCCGGGTCGGTTTGTCCGCCCGCGGCGCCAATCGTGATCAGTTTGATGGCATGCTCGCGGCAATACGCGATCAGAGCCGTCTTTGCCTTAACGTTATCAATCGCGTCGATCACATAATCAAACTGCTGAGTTCCCAGTATCTGCTCAAGATTATCCGGCGCAATAAAATCCTCAACTTCGGTGACCCGGCAAAACGGGTTAATTTGCGCAATACGTTCAGACAAGGCGGTCACTTTGGCTTTGCCTACAGTATCAGTGAGTGCCTGTATCTGGCGATTAATATTGGATTCCGCCACATTATCGAGATCAATCATCGTGATGTGACCAATTGCGCTGCGAGCCAGGGCCTCTACGATCCAGGAACCGACGCCACCGACACCGATGATGCAGATTCTGGCAGTTTTAAAACGTTCCAACCCGGCAGCGCCATATAAACGGGCAATGCCACCAAAGCGGCGTTCAAAATCGACGGCTAATTCATCTTGCATAGGGTTTTACTCAGCATTTCTGGCTATTCAACTGTCGCTATTTTACAAGAGCAGGCTGCCGGGCTGTCGTTTGCTTGATATGGCGCAAGCAGGATTGTGCTAAATGATCGATAATTTTTCATTATTTTAGTCCCACCACAGCCAAACACATCGAGGTATCGTGACTACATTATTCGACAGCGCACCGGGATTTGATCAGCCGATCGCCGTGCTAAAACATTGCCATGACCGGATTCGCAAGCAAATCGCCACGCTGGACAAATTACTGACGCATCTGCCAGTACACGGCGCTGATCAGGACGCACGGCAGGCAGCACAGGCAGTGCTGAAATACTTCACGCAAGCCGCGCCCCTGCATCATGAAGACGAAGAAATGGATTTATTGCCAGCGCTGGAAACGACCGCCACACAAGAGGATGCTGTGCTGCTGAAACAATTGTTGCCAGAAATTATGAAGCAGCACCTGCAAATGACGGCACAATGGTCCAACCTGGAAAAACAACTGAGGCAAATTCAGGAGGGCAGTTCAGCCCAATTATCCGCGCTGGATATCCGGCATTTTTCTGATATGTATCTGCATCACATGGAGTTGGAAGAAACCCATATCGCACCGATGGCAAAACGAATTTTGAGCGACGTGCAGATGCAAAGATTAGGTGCTGCCATGCGAGCGCGACGCGGTATTTCACCGGACACGCCTTAAATATTACCCCTATCATCCATATCGTCCATATCCTCCTTCAATAACAAGATTTAATACTCCCGATAAAGAGCATCACTATGTCATTAGCCGATTTACGCAAAGATTATCTCCAGGCGAGTTTGTCAGAATCCGACGTCGCCAGCGATCCTGTTCAGCAGTTTTCTACCTGGTTTGACCAGGCGATCAAAGCCGATGTCGCCGAACCCAATGCCATGAGCCTGGCAACAGTCAATCCTGAAGGACGTCCGAGTTCAAGGATTGTCCTGATCAAAGAATTTGATGGACGTGGATTTTGCTGGTTCACCAACTATGTCAGCAGTAAAGGACATGATCTGGAAACCAATCCCCATGCTGCTTTGTTATTTCACTGGGTTGCACTGGAGCGTCAGGTCAGGATCGAGGGGCGCGTAGAAAAAATTACAGCACAAGAGAATGATCGCTATTTCAACAGCCGCCCGCTGGGTAGCCGTCATAGCGCGATTGCATCACAACAAAGTGAAGTCATCGCAAACCGGGATTTATTGGAAACGCGTTTATCAGAAGTAGTTACCGCTTATGGTGATCAACCACCACGTCCGGCGCACTGGGGCGGATATCGTCTGATACCTGAGCGCTTAGAGTTCTGGCAAGGTCGCCGTTCCCGCCTGCATGATCGTATCGTCTATACCAGACAGGCCGACGGCACATGGACAATCAGCAGGTTGCAGCCATAAATGCTAGCTGAAGGAGGCCAGGTTCGGATAATTTGAAGATTGTTATTCCTTATCCAGTCACTGCTTGAGATCGCCATCGGTCTCAACTGCCTATCTACCGAGATGACAGACTGCCAGAGAAAAACTGTCTTGCTTTAGCAACCTTTGGTGCTACGACTAAGGTGCAATACCGCTGCTGGCTATTCATCTTGAAGTAATTGTGATGATAGTCTTCAGCGGGATAAAACATCGGTGCCATCTCGATGGCAGTCACAATAGGCTTCTCCCACTTTGCCTCGACATCCGCCATGACAGCGGCTGCACAGGCCTTTTGCTCTTCACTCTGGCAAAAAATCACAGAACGATATTGCGTACCCACATCACTGCCCTGACGATTCAAGGTAGTCGGATCATGGATCGCAAAGAAAATTTCGACCAGCGCCTTATAACTCACCGCCGCATTATCAAAGATCAGACGCACGACTTCTGCATGTCCGGTATTGCCCTCGCAAATCTGATCGTAACTGGGATCGTCAACCTGCCCCCCTGAGTAACCCGGCTCAACGCTCTTGATCCCGCGGATTTGCTGAAATACTGCTTCGGTACACCAGAAGCATCCGCCGCCAAATGTTGCTATCTCTAAAGCCATTATGTTTCTCCTTGTTTCATCAGCAATCTGAACTGCCTAATTCCACTGTATTTTCCACTGCGTTTCAGTTGAAACGCCCGCAATCTCTGCGGCGGAGTGAATTATCAAGTCAAGCAAGAATGTGATCAATCAACAAACAAAGAGTCGCATACAAGGTGGCTTGGTGTATTATTTTTTAATACTTTTTTACATTTTAGATTTTACTGATCATTAACACTGGAATTTCCGATGCTAAAAGCAACTATTTTGATCGATGCCTTGAAGCGCGAATTAAAGGCGAGAAACATCACCTATGCCGATCTGGCGACACGGATTGATATGTCGGAAGCGAGCGTGAAACGCATGTTTTCCCAAAAGAATTTCACGCTACAACGACTAGACGAGATTCTGAATGCAACGGAGATCAGTCTGCGCGATCTGGCGCTGGCATCGAACGAAGACACCTTGATTTCTGAACTGACATTTGATCAGGAAAAAGAAATCATCAACGACCCGAAAAAATTCATTGTCGCCGTCTCGGTACTGAATCTGCTTACCGTCGAGCAAATCATCCGCATCTACGATATCAGCGAGATTGATGTCGTTAAGCATTTATTGCGTCTGGACAAAATTGGCTTCCTGGAATTGCTCCCCAATAACCGGGTAAAACTGCTGGTATCACGGACTTTCCGCTGGATACCGAACGGCCCTATCCAAAGCAGTTTTCGCGATCAGGCTTATGCCGAATATCTGGAGTCGAATTTTGATGGTGAGCATGAAATCATGCGTCTGGTGAACGTCATGCTGTCGAGGCAGTCGGTGGCGGCGCTGATCACCCGCCTCAAGCAAGTCGCCCGCGAATTTTCAGAACAACACCAGGAAGACGCAAAGTTACCGTTTGAAGAAAAACATCGTATCAGCTTCATGCTGGCCGCGCGTCCCTGGCTGCCAAAGCAATTCAAATCGCTGGTACGCAAAGACTATATCGAGCAGCATGAACAGAAAAAAAGCAAAAAAAAGTGAGGTAATTAGCCTCACTTCAACAAACTTCAACAACATGCGCTCACAACATCACAACTAGCCAGCAAGCTTACTGGCAAATAGCTTGCGTGCTTTAGCGACTTTGGGAGCCACTACGATGGAGCAATAGCCCTGATTCGGATGTTGCCTGAAATAATTCTGGTGGTATTCCTCAGCGATATAGAACATCGGCGCCAAAGTCAGCTCTGTCACGATAGGGTCATCCCACACACCAGACATCGCGGCAATTACCTCCTGCGCGACGGTTTTTTGTGACTCATCATGAAAGTAAATCACCGAGCGGTATTGTGTACCGCTGTCATTACCCTGGCGATTCAAGGTCGTCGGATCGTGGATCGTGAAAAAAATCTCCAGTAACTCACGATAGCTAATCACCTCAGGATCAAAACTCAGCCGTACCACTTCCGCATGCCCGGTGCGGCCAGTACAAATTTGCTCATAGGTCGGATTGTGAACTGCACCGCCGCTATAACCGGACTCCACCTTGTGTACGCCGCGAATCTGTTGAAACACCGCCTCTGTGCACCAGAAGCAGCCGCCACCCAGCGTGGCTATTTGCCATTGTGTCATCTTGTTATCCTCATCTTTATTGGTACAACGCCGGATTCAGTCATTCCCAATCCGTCTTGTTTAGTCGGACTCAGGTGCATTTTCTTACAAATCATGAATGACCGTATGGTCACGGCAGTTTTGCTCACGCTGTCACGGGCAGAGTTCACGTAGCTTATTAAAAAATGGGGAGTATAGGTAAAAATAATGCCGATACCGCATTGTTTACATAGCCTTTCAAATTTACTCCGTTCCAGTATATACAGAAAACCAAAAAAATTACGCCAACGCTATCCATCCAACTACGTCCTCTTTAAAAGTACCTTGTGGATTTACAAAAGTTCTTGCCACGTTGCAACTCTTCTATTTTAAGAGGAAGGTGATTATCTGTCGAATTCCGCGCCATCGACTGAAATGCTGTAAGCCCATTGTTGATACGGAAGTTTAAGAATTATTCGATCTTTTGGAGACGCGCCCATTGCAGTCAGTCGGCACCATAAAGATACAGAATTTTGAATTAATAGACACATTGCATCAGGAGAATTAAAGAAAGGTTCTTTACCCTTCCTCCAAACAACTACCGTTGTTCCTGTTGGTACGGCTCCAATAGGTTGGATTGAATAAAAGCCAATATTCAGGTACGCCACAACAAATAAAACTGTAACAAAGAGCGCTGCAACTGCTATTCCCTTCTTCATGGGCAACCTATTGTGAAAATTTTAATGACTTAATCATATTTAAAATGTTTGTTAAATGGTTACATTTAGAAACAACTAGTGATATATTTTGCCATATTAAAAATTAAACAACAATTAAGGCTAGATGTCATGCTTTCAAAACTCTTAAGGTGTGTAGCTGTTTGTGTAGTGGTTAGCATATCCGGTTGTGGAAGTGCGCCAGTAAAACGAGACGAAATTGCTGGCAATTATTTAAAACAAGCCGAGGAAAAAAGGCAAGCTAGCGATATTTATAACTTTAGTTCTTATGTTGATAGAGCCTTATATCAATCCAATGGAGCTGAAAAAGTTAAAGCATATTTCGCTATAACTCCTGCTGCTCGAAAATCGTTTAAAGATTTTCAAATTGGAATTTGTTCAGAAGTCTCATCTCCTCAAGAGGCAAATATCAAGCTCGGCAATTTAATGTCTTTATCAAAAGATGACATTTTAACTAGTATGGAAATTTCCGAATGTTCGGCTTTGATAGAAAAGCAGGTTATAGATGGAAATTTAAACGGCAAGGTAGCGTTTGATTTAGGTGATAACACTGACGCATTTCCAATTTTGAAAAATTCACCTCATATCGAGTTAATTGTGAACAGAACTATTAAGCATTTACAAGAGAATAAATCTAATAGCAGACCAGTTACGCAATTAATGGCCTACATAGAAAAGGGCGGTGTTGGCTCTCCTCTAGCTAAAAAAGTGTCTCCGCTCCTATCGTCGATGAATATCAAGAGAAGCGAATTTGAGTCAGTTGCAAAGGTTTATCCCGACTTTGTGAGGATGCGAATGGAAATGACTCCCACGCGAGTGTTCACACAGTTTAAAAACGCAGATAGGCTTTTGTCAGACGATATTCAAACACTCTTAAAAAATAAGTTTGATAAGGTTCAGTGGGTTACAACGTCGGACGAAAATACTGTAACCCTTAACATTGATCGGCTCAGAAACGATGAGAGAGTCATTCCAGAGAGTGCACAAACAATTACGTACGGATTTTTTGATGTGAACATTGTTTATGCATCGCTTTATATGCCTAAGAATGCGTCATATTTATATGACATCATTACTGGAGGCGCACAAATTGAATACGGTTACGAGGTAACTGCGTTTAAAGGCGGGAAGAAAATATTTGATGATGTCGCTCGTGGAAGAGTAGGAGGTGAGTCAAGCCGCTGCCAAAACCAACGAGTGCAAAACGTATTCGGAGGAGTCTCTCCAGCTAACTTTGTAGCGAATGACGATATGCAAAGACGTTGCTCAAGCAACTCCACTGTATCAATTGATCGACTCAGAAATGAGGTACTCACCTATATTGTTAGTGTCGTTGGCTCAATTCCTGAAATTAAAGAAATGCAGGAGCTTAACTAAATATTGAATCCTCTATGTAGACATTATTTTCATGCTTGCACAGAGGATTATTTACGCTACATATAATTTTGAGTACAGCGATAATATCGTGAGATATTCGCATAGTTGGTTGATTAGACTTGGTTTTGAAGATGCACCTATAGAAAAGAAATAACCTAAATTCATGCGTCGGAAACTTATTTTATCTTTTTCGCGATTGTTTGTAACATGCCCCCTCTATATCTATGGGGTCATGACCTTCATAAAATGTAAAATCGTGTCCTAATTCATCTGGAATATTGACAAATTTCTTAAATCCATCATAGCCGCCCATTGAATTCTTTGCATTAACCTCTCCACAAACCATCGAGCCATCTGATGAAACAGAAAGATTTTTAAACTTAACGGATTCAGGGTCTTTCATAGCGTCAATTATGTCCTGCTTTACTTTGTCCACTGATTTAGACGATTTTCGCTTCAGTTCTGCACTAGCAGATAGATTTTGCCGTGCAGCGGAGGATTTAAGTGTTTCGTATTCTCTTGCATATCGTTTTATAACTTTATCTTGCACTTCAATGGCTGCAACATCATTTTTAAAACGGTTTTCCAAGTCTTTGAGATTTAAATTATCTGACTCACAAGATGATGTGGTTTTACCCGAACAAAATTTAAAATAAATTCGCTTTTGTTGATCTATAAAGGTCGCTGATTTATCCACTCCTTCCTTATGAATTACATAAAGCGCTCTTTCTAAGCAGAGTTTTTCACCAAATGATTGAATTTCTTCTTGTTGGGAAATTGACATTTTTCTATCTTTTGCTTTTGCCACGTCCTGAGCAATGTTCGTCTTACAATCGTCGTCAGGCGTTGCAAAAGCGTTTGAAGCAAAAACAAATAGAGGTATTAAAAACACTAGTCTAAACATTCAAGACTTTCAGAGAGATTTAACGTTTATTGTATTAATGCCAAATGAGCATAACACTTTTTGCGGATGATATTATGCGTCACTATTTCCAAATCGAATGGATAAGCAAGGATTTAATAAATACGCATGCAAAATTTCTCCAACGAACCATCCAAAGTACCTGAGCCAGGCCATGAAGATGACGACGCACTACAGTCGTTTTTTCGTCCAGGCATCAGCCCTGACGATGTTGCACCGATATTCCCTTTAAAACGTGCGCAGCCACTGCTGCAAGCCTTCACTGCGCTGTTCCACGGCGGGTTTAACAACGTCATGCTGCGCTTGCTGGTCTTGCGCGAACTTGCTGCCGACGTCGATACGCCGTCGTTGTCCCGTGCCGATATCAACGCCAAGCTGGGCTACATTGATCCGGATCGCTTAGAAACCATCCTGATGCGTTTACGCTCGCACAACCTGCTGGCCTGGGATGCAGGTCAATCGGTGTATCGCATCACGCCCACAGCCCGTAATGTGCTGGCAGCACTGTCCTCCTTATTGCAGGCCGAGCATCAGGCGGAGCAACAAGGTGATGAAGCTGAAATGAGCTATATGCTCACGCAGGTCGCCGGGGCGCAGGCGGTCGGTGGCGTATCGGTAGAACAGTTGCACCATCTGCTCGGTCGTCTGATCGAATTGACCGAAGAATTTTCCGACGCGATTGCCTCAGGCTCCGAGTTCCAGCTACGTACCGCCCAACAAAAATGGCACACCGCCTGCGACTGGGTAGAAAAAGGCTCGCAGATCATTCATGCGATCACCAACGATAGCCGCGCCGATTCCGCAACCCACAGAGCGGCGCAAGCGATCGGCCGTGCTCAGAGCGCATTGCTGAATATGCAAGGCATGTTTTCGCGTGCGCTGAACCAGATCGAACGTCAACGCGTCCATCTCGGACAATCCGGCTTATCCACCACCGATATCAAAACCTGGCTGCTGCAATACGCCGATCTGGCATCGCTGGCGGATGATGCGCTGGCTTATCCGATGACGCCGCTGTTCATTACGCCGTCTGAAATGATTGACGTAGCCGAAAGCGAATTGCTGACAAATCGTCAATCCGCCGTCGCCAACATTTTACCGACGGGCGAAAACGCACCGGAGATCGCCAATGACGACAGCGATGCTTTACTGGAACTGGATCACTGGCTCGATAGACTGACCAATATCGAACACATGCAAGCTGGCAAGCCAGTGCCATTGCAAGAATTGCTGTTGCCATCCAGCTTTGCCATTGCTTCGTATCGCGCGTCCTTGCTGCCGCTGCTGGGCGACGTCAACGAATCGGCCTTGCAAGGCGCAACCGCCGCGCTGGCGCGCCTGCCGCTGGAATTTAACTCGAAAGACAAAATGCAACGCGTGTCTGACCCGCACGTTTCCGCTATCTCGGTCGCCACCCTCACCGCATTGAGTAAAAAAGAATGACAGAAGACGCACAATTCCTGATCGCCCGCCTGCTCGCGCATCAAACCCTGCGCCGTGAGGACAAGCTCGTTAAACGCGCCCTCTCCGACGAATTATTCCGCGCCGATGTCGATGCAAGGCTAAAAGCCTGCGGTATGAAGTTCATCGACAACGTGTATGCCGATCACGTCACGCTGGCGCTGACCCGCGATAGTGAATCGAAAGTATTCGGTACCAGAGAAACCTGGCAGAACAATAATTTTAGTCTGGCACGTGACGGCGTTGCACTGCTGGTTGTCTTATGGTCGCTGATCATTTTGCCCAAACGCGAACGGCAAGAAGCACATCAACTTGCTGAAGAAAATCAGAACGATATGTTTGGCAAAGACAAGCCCATGCCGCGTGCCGAGGATACGTCCATCGGTATTTCTTACCGCGCCCTCCTCGCTGATTTTGGCGAAAAACTGGGTAAGAAAACCCGTATGGATATGAATCTGGGTCAGCTCGTGCGGTATGGTTTTGTCGAGCGCAAAGCGGATCTGATCGTCGAAGGGCCGCTGCTCGATCTGATGATGGATACCGATACCCTGAAAGACCGCATCATCAACGGTGCGTTGTCGGACATTTTCAAAATTCCGGTCCGGACACCCGCCATCATTGCGCCAGCCAGCGAAGACCGCGAGGAAGTGGTCGCTACCCATGACAGTGACACTGGTAGTAACGCAAGCACAGACCAAGACAGCGCCGATAATCTCGACAATCATCACATCGCAGAAGAAGAATAAGTCACATGTTCCATATCAAATCACTAGAACTGGTCCATTGGGACTACTGGCAACGCATCAAGAATATTCCGCTCGACGCCAAGATCATCACGATCGCTGGTCAGAATGGCTCGGGCAAGACGACCTTGCTGGATGCCTTGCGTACCCTGTTCGGACTCGAATGCTCCATGGGGCGCTCGTACAAACATTACGCACGGCATTCGGGTCAGCAAACCGCCTGGATACGCGCTGTCGTCGATAACAGCGCCGTCGGGCCGCAGATCTCCAACCGCCCTTTCCGCATGTCCGGCCTGTATGAGGACGAGGTCACGCTGTTCTGCCAGATCCAGAAAAACGGCGGCGACTGGAAGCGTCAGTACCTGATGCGCAGCGGCAAAGTCGAGATAGAAGATATTCAGGAAGCCAACGACTGGCTCGGTGTAGAAACCTACCGCAAACGTCTGTCACACGCCGGTCTGTCGACCGCGATGGGTAAAGTGCTGGCGCTGGAACAAGGCGAAACTGACAAACTCTGTGAATACGCACCGCGTCAATTGCTTGATCTGGTATTTCAGGTTTTTGGTGATAAAGAAGTGCTGGACGCCTATGACGATGCGAAACGTCATCAGCGTGATACCGAGACCGAATTACAGCGATTTGAAACCGAACTCGAAGGTGCAAAAACCAACCTCGAAGGCCTGCGCCTGCGCGTGGCGAACTACCATCAATGGGAAAGCCTGAACAAGGAAAAGCGCGACCTGCAAGAAGAAATTTTGCCAACGCTGCAATACCATGAGGCCTTGCAACATGCGTCGGCAACCAGCCAGAGCCTGCGTCACGGCAAACGCCAGCTAAAAGCACAAGAAGACGGTTTGTCCGAGCGTCGCGGCAGTCTCGCCATGCAGGCACAGATGCACAGTGAAGCGCAGCAGCATGAGGCCGCATTAGAAGCAGAAGAATCTCAACTGCGCGAAAAACTGCAACACATCAATACGAAGCTCAAGCCGCAAGAGAGTTTGCTGGAACAAAAAACTCGTCTGCAAAAACTCGCGGCAGAAGCAGATGCCGATGTCGCCAACGTCGCCGATGATTTAGAAAAAAAAGAAGCCGAACTCTCGCGTCACAAACAAGAGCGCGACACGCTGTCTAACCGCATCGCTGCCGAGCTGGAAACCATCGCTGCCCTGCAAGGCAAAGCTGCCCTGCCCGACCCGGAAAACGTACGCAATATGCGTCGTGCTTTGAACGATGCGGGTATTTCCCACAGCATGTTGCCAGAGATTGTGGAAGTAACGGATCCCAAATGGCAAGGTGCGGTCGAAGGCGTCTTGCGCGGTTATACCTCGGTCATCTTACTGGACAAAGCCAGTGATGCGAGCGCAGCTTATCGCGTCGGTGAAAAGCAACGCTATGGTCATTTCATCGTACCAGACCGTATCCACGCACCGACTGTCAAAGATAAAAGTCTGTTATCAGTAGTGAACTTTACTGCCGCAGCACCTGCCTGGCTGATCGAGCAATTACAGCGTATCGAGATGGTCGATTCGGTTGAGGTAGGACTCAGCTTTAATAAATCTCAGTCCAAATCGCAAGAATGGATCACGCCCGATGCTTATCATGGCGAACGCCGCGGTGGTCGCTCGCTGTTTGTCGAGGCGTCACGCTATCGTTTTGGCAGCGCAGGCCGTACTCAAAGGCTTGAGGCATTACAACGATCTTTGCCACGTCTGCAATCGCAGGAAGATCAGCTCACGATTACCATCAGCAAACTTGCCGGTGAAATCAGCGCCTTCAAAGCGCGTCTGGCCGGTGTCGATGCAGCAAAAGAACTCAGTGCCCGCCATGCTGAATTTGAAGAAGCCAGCCGCCATATACAGCCACTCCGACAACAACGGATCGAAGTAGGCAGTCGCCTCGGTGAGATTTCACCTCTGCTTAAATCAGCGACCGAACAACGTACCGTCGCCCATCTGAAATGGGAACAAGCTAAAGCCGCGATTGCCGATGCAGAATCCCAATTACGCAGCGCAGAGAAACGCTTGGCGGACGAACGACAAAGCCATTTTGCAACCCTCACCGGCATGCGCCAGACCTGGCACCAGCTACCGGTTAACTGGAAGCGCGCCAAACACAGACAGGAGCTGGTTGCCGAACATGAAAACGTCCATCAGATCGAACTGCGTCTGCGCAGTCTCGGCAATAATCTGGCACGCGAGGATTGGGAAACCGATTCAACGGTCGTCGATCAATTCGTACGCCTGAACGCTCTGCTGCAAGGTCGCCAGGCCGAGACCGATGAACGTCGTTATCAAAACAACCGAGCCTCAGAAGCAACCGTCAATGCACGTGCAGCCTATATGGATCGCCTGCGTTTCACCATCAAAACCTATAGCAAAAACATCAAACAGCTCGGCGAGCTGGCAGGGATCGAAGTCCACACCGATCCGGTTAAATTGGAGAATGACGACATCCAGCTGTCACAAGCAGGTCTGCACGTCCGGTTCAAGTTCGACGGCAAAGGCCCGATCGGCATGAATGACGGCGAAGCGTCCGGTGGTCAGCAAGTCATGAAATCGCTGATCCTGTTAATCGGTTTATTGAAATCCGAAGATGGTTCAGGCGGTTTCGTCTTCATCGACGAACCGTTTGCCCATCTGGACATCCGTAACATTCAGCTGGTCGGTGAGTTCCTGAAAAACACCGATGCACAATACCTGATGACCACTCCGTTGACGCATAACACCGACGTCTACGATCCATCAGAACTGACGCTGATTACCAGCAAAAAGAAAAAAGACACTGAATGGGCACAACCGATTTTTGTGCTGCAGCGCCGGGTAGAGAAGTTGAAAGATGTCAGGGCGTAATTTATAGTGAACGTACAATACTAAAAACCTGTTGACTGACTAAATTCACCGACAGATTTCATATCAATCACAGGCATCTGGGGCAGCAATGGGAATCGAAATTGACGTATCAAGCGATGTGATCACTCAGGCTGCTGTCGTCAGTGAATTTGATCATAGCGGTGGCAATACATCTAGAGATGCGACTGGAGATGCGCCTACACGCGCGTCATCTGAGTCGCATGAACCACATGGTGAACACGGCAACTGTGCCAATTGCGACGTTATTCTGACTGGTGCTTATTGTCACGTGTGCGGCCAGCATGCGCACATCCATCGCTCTCTGCTGCATATGTTTGAAGAGCTGCTGCACGGCTTGTTCCATTTTGAAACCAAGGCATGGCGCACGATTCCCGCATTGATCTACCGTCCCGGAAAATTAACACGGCAATACATTGAGGGTAAGCGCACTTCGTTCGTATCACCGCTGGCCTTATTTCTGTTCATGATTTTTCTGATGTTTTTTGTGTTTTCTTTCACCATGAAAGATCCGGCCAAAAATCTTATGGAGGAAGACACCAAAGAAGAAGTGATCAAGGAACTCGATCAAACCAGGCAAACCCTTGCCCGACAAAAAGAGCAAGAAGCCGCCCTGATTGCAAAACATGAAAGTGTCACCGACATTCAAGAAGAAATCAAAGAGACACAAACAGAAATCCTGGCACTGGAATTAGCAGTGACTAAGGCGACTAGCGATACAAAGAAATCGAAAGAAGAAGTCGAACATCAGCTCCAGGAAGCCAAAACCAAGTTAAGCACACTAGAAGCTGAAAAACGCAAGCTGGGTCCTGATGTACAAAAACGTATCGGTATCAGTAAAGAAATTTCATCAGTAAAAAAAGAAATCCATGCACTAGAGGTCGCATCAGCACAATTATCTGATAAGAAAAGTGACTCTGCCAAAAACAAGTCAGACACAGCAAACAGCTCATCCGTATCGAATTCAAGTGACGGTCTGGCCATCAATATTAGCGATGACAACGCACTCAGTGAAATCCCGGGAATAGGATCGTCTTTAGCCAAAGCGAACGCCAACCGGGAATTAACGTTGTATAAAATGAAGGCAAACTCATCGAAACTCGCTTTCTTATTAATGCCTATTTCACTGCCATTTTTATGGTTGCTATTCGCCTTCCACCGCCGCTATGTGATGTTTGACCACGCAGTTTTTTCTCTGTATTCCCTATCGTTCATGTGTGTGCTACTGATCATCGTGGCGTTACTGAATAAATTTAATTTCACTGGTACCGCAGTGTTTTTGCTCATGGTTGTCCCACCGGTTCACATGTATCTGCAATTACGCGATGCTTATCAACTCAGCGGTTTCGGCACACTCTGGCGCACTGCCGCGCTGTTGTTGATCGCAATGATTTCGCTGTTGATTTACGCGATCATTGTGACGGGGATGAGTATTTGATCATTCGATTCTTATAAAATATCTGATCGTCTTATTCACTCACTCCTCACTGAAAAAGAAGAGTGAGTGCATCAGCTCATTGATGCCCATTGATGCCCATTGATGCTCATTGATGCTCATTGATGCTCATTGATGCCTACTAATGCCGCCCAGACTAGAAATCAATAGCATCTCTGCGCAGGTCATCAAACGATCATTGCCATATCACGTGTACCACCGGGTATCACGACCTGATCAGTCTAACCTCGAAGAACTCCATTTTCAGCTGAGTGCTATCATCGCTTCCTTGTGCCACGCTCTCTCATCGCACCATGTCATCCATATCAGAAACAACGGATCACGCCGCTACTGTCAAACGCTATTTACCCTGGGTCGTTGCGACGGCGCTGTTTATGGAGCAGCTTGACTCGACGATTATTAATACTGCAGTACCGTCAATGGCAGCGAGTTTGCAGGTGTCACCGCTGAGCCTGAAGGCTGTGGTCACGAGTTATATCCTGAGCCTGGCTGTCGGCATCCCGATTAGCGGCTGGATTGCTGATCGCTATGGTACACGGCGGGTATTCAGTATTGCCGTGGCGATTTTTACTTTGTCGTCTGTGCTATGTGGTTTGTCTCTGAACTTGCCAATGCTGATCGCCTCACGCATCTTGCAGGGAATGGGGGCTGCGATGATGATGCCGGTGGGGCGACTGACGATCATCCGTACATTTGCCAAATCAGAATTGCTGATGGCAATGAACTTTGTGATTATCCCCGCGCTGATCGGTCCTTTATTGGGTCCGACTATCGGTGGTCTGATCGTGCACTGGATGTCATGGCGGGTAATCTTCTTTATCAACGTACCGGTCGGCCTGGCGGCGCAATATCTGATTCATCGTCATATGCCGGATTATTACGGCGACAAACCAAGACCGCTTGATGTGATTGGCCTGGTGCTGTTTGGCACTGGCACAGCGCTGCTATCGTGGTTGCTTGAAATCTTTGGCGAACACACGATTGATGTGACGTCAACGATGGTGCTGTTTGCTTTATCTCTCAGCTTGCTGGCGGCATATGGCTGGCATTCGCGACAAATTCCTTTTCCTTTATTGCGCCTGAATTTATTTCAGGTAAGGACTTTCCGTGTCTCGGTGGTTGGCGGTTTTATTACGCGACTGGGATTGGGTGGTTTGCCATTTTTACTGCCGCTGTTGTATCAAATAGGATTGGGGCTGCCGGCATGGCAATCAGGTTTATTAATGATGCCTGCTGCATTTGCTGCGATGGGGATGAAACTGATTGCCAGTAAAGTGCTGAGACGTTTTGGCTACCGGCAGGTATTGATTGTGAATACCCTGATGATAGGGATAACGATCTGTTTGTTTTCGACGGTTTCACCGGGTACGCCGCTGGCACTGATTGTGTTATTGGGATTGACGCAGGGATTTTTTAATTCTCTGCAATTCTCAAGTATGAATTCGATGGCATTTGCCGATGTCAAAACGGAGGATTCCAGCATGGCGAGTACGATCGCCAGCACGCTGCAACAACTGTCGATGAGCTTTGGACTGGCTTGCGGCTCACTTGTCACTGGCTGGTATCTGAGCGGCCTGCCTCAGTCGGATCAGCTCGCGGTGGCCAGCGCCTTGCATCATGCATTCATCACGCTGGGTGTGATGACGATGCTGTCGTCCATTACCTTCTGGAGCCTGCGTCCGGAAGATGGCGAGAGCGTGAGTAAAGGAACGGTCTGATTCTGCGGCAAGCGATTGCATTCATCTGCGTGCTCATCTGCGTTCGTTGGTTTTTTGCTGCTTCACATGGATTGTTGCGCCACCCAATAGACCATCTTTAGCAGAATAAATGATAGGGCAATTTACAACGACCGTTGTCGGCGTGAGCTGGATTTCATGCTTGTCGGCGGCGCTCAGGACCTCTTCTTCAGAACGTAAAGTCCGTGGACTTGTACCTGCTTGCCAGGTTACCAGATAGACCACCCATAAAGGCGTGTAAGCCTCGCTGGTGTTTTGGTAGCCGATTTTTTGCGGTGCCGACGGGAACACGCTGCCCTGATTGAAATTGGTGAATTTAAACACACGGTCTACCGCTGTTGGCTGTCCCGGCAGTGGTGCACGTAATGCATACGACAGACGTGACACATAATTGGTACCCGTTTGCTGCGACATTGCCTGATCCGACATATCGGTTGAGATGTAGTGCACGAGTTGCCCTTCGTACCAACCTGCCAGAAGGGGAAGCTCGACCGTCGCCACCGAGTTCTCGTTCAGTTGATGGAGTTGCCTGGCCGGACTGTCAGCGGCCAGCACGCTGACACCACACAGGCTAGCGCACAGCAAGACCACTGCGGACGCTGTAGCGACCATCGTGAATCGGGGCTGCTTGAGTTGAATGACAGACAGCATAGAATTCTTCCCAAAAAAAGATGGCTTACTCGTGACAGAAAAAAATACTTATGCTGAATCTCAGAGCATGAAATTTTTAGAGACTCCCTAAGGGAATTTCTAAAACCGCTGCATTAAGTAATCACATTGATAGGGCTGACGCACAAACCAGGTCCTCTCAACACAGAGAAAAGGCAGAAGTAAGCGATTCCATGAAATATGGCTTAAAGGGTTTTTAAAAGCTTCCATCAAGGCTCGCCTATATTCTATGCGCCCTCCAGGCCTCTTTTGGCCTGAAAGGCGCATGCAGTATGCGGGATCTGTATTGAATTTTAAAAAAATCAGCCATACGCGATTACATCATCTTGATGAGTCGACTGGCAGCTGCATACCTTACAGTCTTTGTCGTGATCAATACAAAATACTTAATCTTTCCAGACCACGCGGTTTCTGCCGCTGTGTTTTGCCTCATACAAAGCTTTATCAGCGCGCTCCAGTAGTTTACCTAAGCGCTCATCATCTTCACGGTTGGTCGATACACCAATGCTGACGGTCAAAGAAAACAGCTCGCCGTTCGGTGCGTTAAACACCAGTTCCTGCACACGTTCACGGATACGCCCGGCAGCAGTCATCGCGTCTTCACGCGGTGCCTGCTGTAACAGAATACAAAACTCCTCACCACCCAGACGCCCGAATAAATCCGATTCGCGCAGCTCTTGCCCTACCGTCTGTGTAAATTTGATCAGCACGTTATCACCGCCCAAGTGACCGTAGCGATCATTAATCGCTTTGAAGAAATCCAGATCCAGCATCAGTAAGGTAATGCCCGTGGTATAGCGCTGGCTGCTTTTAAATAACTGCTCGGCATTTTCTAAAAATGCGCGCCGGTTCTGAATGCCGGTCAGTGTGTCGATAGTTGCCAGACGCTGCAACTCTCGCTCCAGCATTTTGCGCTGAGTCACGTCGCGGTAAATACCTTCGACACCAGCAAATGCGCCTTGCTCATCATAAATTGCCTGACTGCTGATAGAGATGTCGATGATGCGGCCATCCCTGCGTACCATCTGCCCGCCAAAATCGCTGACCTTGCCATCCCTGACGATCGCCTGTTTGAGTGCATCACGGTCCGCCAGGTTCGGGTAATACGACTCGGCTGTTTTGCCGACGATCTCTTCAGGCTCATATCCCAGCACCGTGCGGACACCGGGTCCGACCATCAGCACGACACCTTTGGCATCGGTGCGGTAATACACATCTTGCATATTATCGAAGAGACGACGGAAATTTTGCTCACTGATACGCAGCTGTTCCGAGATTTCACTTTGTGCAGTCATGTCCATGCCGACTAACAAAATGGCGCTTTTATTCTCGAATTCGATAGTCAGGCTAGCGACTAAAAGCATGCGCAAATTACCCTTGACGCTGCGCAAACGAAATTGCTGAGGCGCGTTAGACCATTCTTTACTCTGACGATGCAAGCGGTTATTTGAGCGGGTAATATCGAGCGGATGTACAAAATCACTGACCGGACGCCCGATCAGGACGCTGGCGTTATCGGCTTCCAATAAAATTGCCGCAGCATTGTTGGCGTACGTGATCTGGTTATCCGTCAACACCACCATCGATACCGGCATGATGTCGATCAGATAACGTGAAAATCCGTCTGTAAGCATGCGACCTCATTTCCTTATTTTCATTGTGCTCTGGAGAAAAAATCTGATGCTGAGGTTATTGCCAGGTTTGCTTTTTTTGCGTTAATTTAGAGAGTAACGGGGAACAAATTCAAATAAATTCTACTCGAATAGCGTCAAAAACTTTCTATCCATCGAAAAGATTTTTTCATACTGGTTTTTACCTCAGTTTTTATCACAGCTTTCATCACCTCAGGGGGCTACATAAGGATTCACCAAAACTAGCCATAATTTGGTATCGTGTTGCTCTCTGGATATCCTCCGAACACCCCAAGACTACCCTCCGGTTCAGTCTCATCATGAGTGTGACTGGCGGTGATGTAATACTTAAACCTTCTGGTATTTTTATGCGAATATTGTTGTTTACTCTACTGGCCGCTATGTCATTCTCCACTTCTGCAGAACGTCTCACCATCGACCGCATTTACGACAATGCGAATCTGTCCGGCAGCGCACCGCGCAAACTTCAGGTATCTCCCGATGGCAGCCGCGTGACATTTTTACGCGGTCGCGACAATGACCAGTTCCAGCTTGATCTGTGGGAATTCAATGTCAAAGATCAAAGCATGCGCAGGCTGGTCGATAGCAAAATTCTGCAAGCCGAAGAAAATATCTCTGATCAGGAAAAAGCCCGTCGTGAACGCGAACGCATCGCCAATCTGCGCGGCATCGTCGATTACAGCTGGTCACCTGACGGCAAACAACTCCTGGTACCACTGGCTGGCGATCTGTATCTGATCGATCTGTCGAATACAGACAAAGCGCGCAAGATCGCTTCCGGCCAGGTCATGTCAGCACAAATTTCACCGGGAGGCCGCTATGTCTCTTATGTCCGCGACCAGAATTTATTTGTGTTCGAACTCAGCAGCGGAATTGAGCGCCAGCTGACCAAAGATGGCGGCGGCACAACTCACAATGCCGAAGCAGAATTCGTCGCCCAGGAAGAAATGGCGCAGACCAGTGGCTACTGGTGGGCACCGGATGACTCACGCATTGCGTTTAAACGCTTTGACGAAAGTCCGGTCCCCGTCGCCCGTCGTTTTGAAATTTATGCAAACCGGACCGAAGTCGTTGAACAGCGCTACCCATATGCTGGCGCATCCAATGTCCTGGTCGGCCTGGCGCTGGTGAATCCTGAGAGCGGTACGATACAAGCCATCGATCTGGGCAAAGAGAAAGATATTTATCTCGTCAGAGCGGACTGGAGTGCAGACGCCAGCACCCTGGTATTCCAGCGCCAGAGCCGCAACCAGAAACAGCTAGACCTGATCGCCGTCGATAAGCACAGTCTGGCGCAGCGTAGCATGATTACCGAAACAGCAAGTACCTGGGTCAGCATTCTGGACAAACCTTATTTTCTGAAAAAGACGCAACAATTTTTGTGGATGTCAGAACGTAGCGGTCGTAAGCATTTATACCTGTATGACCTGCAAGGCAAGCTGGTGCATGCCATCAGCCAGGGAGAGTGGGGAATTGACGGCTTGCTCGCCGTTGACGAGCAATCGCAAACGGTCTATGTCGCCTCTAACCGTGATGCCGTATCCGACAAACAGGTCTATGCACTCAAACTCGATGGCAGCACGGCTAATCAACCGCAACGTGTCACCAAAAACGATGGCTGGCACGAAACCCGTTTCTCAGCCAAGGCCGAAATTTTTATCGACACCTGGTCCGACGACAATACACCGCCGCAAGTCAGCTTACGCAAACCGGACGATACATTGATCACCTGGATAGAGCATAACGAACTCAATGCAAGCCATCCTTACGCACGATACAAAGAAGCGCATGTTCCGACTGAATACGGCAGCTTGAAGGCAGAAGATGGTCAGACCCTGTATTACTCTATCAAGAAACCGCTGAACTTTAATCCGGCCAAGCGTTATCCGGTATTTCTGCAAGTGTATGGCGGTCCCGGCGCGCAGACGGTGCAAAGACACTGGGGCAGCCTGTTTGAGCAATACATGGCACAGCAAGGGTATATCGTGTTCAAACTCGACAACCGCGGCTCAGCCCGTCGTGAGCGGCAATTCACCAATACCATCTATAACACGCTGGGGAAACATGAAGTCGCTGACCAGCTTGTGGGTATCAACTGGTTAAGTCAGCAAGGCTTTGTCGATGCAAAACGTATCGGCGTATTTGGCTGGAGTTATGGCGGCTTCATGAGCTTGCGCTTATTGTCGGCCGCATCTGACAAGATCGCGGCGGGGGTCTCCGTTGCGCCAGTCACCGATTGGGCACTGTACGACACGCACTATGTCGAGCAATTCATCAATCAGCCGAAAGACAATGCCGAAGGCTATCGTCAGAGCAGCGTGTTTGCCCACCTCGACGGTTTAAAATCTCCGCTACTACTCATGCATGGCATGGCAGATGACAATGTGCTGTTCACCAATACCACCAAACTGATTGATGATCTGACGACCCGTGGCGTGCTATTCGACCTGATGACCTACCCGGGAGGCAAGCACGGCATTGCCGGTGCGGCGAAGCAGAAGCATGTATTTCATACGATAGAAGCCTTCTTCGCCAAGCATTTGAATAATCCTGTCGGTGGCAAACCTTAAGGATAGTTACTGACCAATGTGCCATAGCGAATTTCGGTTATCTATGGCACATGATGAAGCTGCATAAGGAAATGATTCACAATGCAATGATATTGATCTGCATTCATTTGTAATGGTTTTCTACTTCCGCCGTATTGATTGCTTTATCTCCTCTTCTCCTTCTTCCCTTAAATCATGATGACTCCATTTAATCCGAAAAAATCTGACTTCGCAGCGCGTCGCCGCCTGCTGTCGGGTCTGATCACGACCTGTATCGCCGCCAGCACAGCCTTGTCTTTATCAGCTGGCGCAGCATCGCTGTCCGCCAATACCGTAGCGACCACGCCAAAATTGCTTGTCGTATTGGTTGTCGATGGCTTGCCGCAAGAACAGGTGCAGCGTTATCGCGATCAGTTCGGTCAGGGCGGTTTCCGTCGATTGCTGGATCAGGGTGCCTGGTTTAGCGACAGTCATCAGGCGCATGGCGTCACCGTTACAGCGGTTGGCCATGCAGCGGTACTGACTGGTGCCTACCCATATCAGCACGGCATCATCGGCAATGATTGGGTAGACCGCAACACAATGACATCGACGTACTGCACGGAGGATACCGCGCATACCTATCTCAATGAGAGCACCAAATCCAGCGATGGCACGTCGCCGGCCAATCTGCGCGTCAGTACCGTCGGCGATGAACTCCGTTATAGCAACGGCGGCCAGTCCAAAGTGGTGACAGTCTCTGGTAAAGACCGTGGGGCGATTCTGCTGGCGGGTAAATCCGGCACGGCCTATATGTACATGAGTAAATCCGGCCATTTTGCGAGCAGCACTTACTACATGCAAGATTATCCCGGCTGGTACAACAGCTTTAATGCCGCTAAACCCGAAGATAAATTTTATGGCAAAAAATGGGAATTATTGTTACCGGAAAAAGCCTATCAGAGTGATGCGCCGGATGGTTCGCCGGGAATGGGCAAGCTTGATAATCAGGCCGGGTTCCCGTTTGTGTATGACAGCAAATCCGGCAAACCCGACGCGGAATACTACGGCCGGATTTTTACCGGCCCGTATCTCGATGAACTGACACTCGACTTCGCACGTGCTGCGATTGATGGTGAACAGCTTGGTCATAATCCGGCCGGCGTCACTGATGTAATCGGTATCAGCTTGTCCAGTCACGATTACATCAATCATAGTTTTGGTCCGGAGAGTCGTATGTCGCATGACCATCTGCAACGTCTTGACCGCTTGCTGGCAAAGTTTTTTGACGATCTGGAAAAACGCGTGGGCCTTGATAAGACTCTGGTAGTGCTGACGGCAGATCACGGTTTCCCGAATGTGCCGGAATTTTCACAACGCCGAAAAATCGATGCACAGCGCCTGAACACCAAAAAATTGATGGATGATGTCAACACGCATCTCGCACAAAAATTTGGCATCGCTAATCTGGCCGCTAAATGGTCATCTCCTGCGGTCATGCTCGACTATCCGGCAATAGACCAAAAGGGACTCAAGCGCGACGACGTAGAAAATGCCGTGGCGCGTTTCTTGTCAGCATATCCAGGCGTAGCTCGCACCTATACCCGCACCCAGCTTGAATCAGGTACGCTGCCAGATACCCGTCAGGGCAAGTTAATGCAACGCGGCTGGAACCAGCAATTATCCGGTGATGTCATGGTCGTGACGAAACCTTTCTGGTATTTCGGTAGCGGCACGACAGGTACCTCCCACGGCTCACCATATGCATATGACACCAATGTGCCGCTGATCATGATGGGCAAAAACTGGATCAAACCGGGTGCTTACGGGCAATATGCGGAAGTGGTGGATATCGCCCCGACGCTGGCGCATCTGTTGCACGTACGTCCACCGAGTGCCAGCGAAGGACGGGTACTCACCGAAATCATCAAGGCAGACTCAGTACGCTGATATATATTGTTGAGTAAATCGCTTTGTGTCCTTATGTAACAAAAAAGAGCAGCGCAAAGCGATTTCGCATCCGTTTGTAAGACCTCTTTGACAAATGACAAAACTGACTAAAATGGTGGGGTAGCTGGTCCACAAGTAAGGAGTCAATATGATGCGACGTTCACTGATCACCGCGCTTTTTTGCGCAGCCACTCTCCCCGCCTTTGCAGGCGAAGCTAAAGTTGATTTCGTTCAGCCAGAAAAGTTCACCGATATCCGTAATGTGAACGACAGTTTGGAAGATGCACAAATTCGGGTAAGCAAGGAATTTAGTCTGTATTTTTCCGACCTGGCGAAGACACTTCCCGACGGATACATTCTGGAAGTACAGATCACCGATATCGACCTCGCAGGCAGGATCGAGTACAACTATGCTAGGACTATGCGCGACATCCGCGTACTAAAAGACATCGACTGGCCAAAAATGTCCCTGTCCTATACGCTCAAGAATCCTCAGCAAGAAATCGTCGCTTCCGGTAAAGAAGAGATTCGCGATATGTATTATTTATCGAAAGCAAACTTAAGCAGCAGCGATTACAAGTATGAGGAGCAAATGTTGAAAGAATGGTTCAGGCATCTGCAACGCAATAAGGTATTTCCAACCAGGGAAAAATCCTGATATCTCGCTAAGTGACGTTCACCGATAGCAAATCTACCTGCATACAAAGTAAAAAGCCGCTCAGATCATCTGAGCGGCTTTTTATTTCGCTAGCAATACTCGCTAGGCAGCACGGCGACCACGTCTGAATATAAATGATCCCAGACGTACGATACGGCGATACGTAAAGCGCAGCAAAGTGACCGTCAACAGGGCTTCAATCAAGGTCGTCACGAACGCAAATAAGGTATTCCAGCGGGCATCGCGTGCCAGGAACTTAGCAAACATCCGGTCTCTGGCGATCTCTATACTGTCATAAAAAGTCGGCACTACCAGCAAGGTCAGCAAAGTCGAGGTAATCGTACCGCCGATGATGGCGACTGCCAGCGGACGATAAAATTCTCCCCCCTCACCCAGGCCGATCGCGACCGGCATCATACCAGCGATCAGGGCGAACGTCGTCATCAAAATCGGGCGCAAACGCATGCGACCAGCATACATCAGCGACTCTTCGCGACCAAAACCTTCCGTTTCGCGCTTGCGGGCACAGTCAAGTAACAGAATCGCATTTTTAGCGACTAATCCCATCAGCATAATGACCCCGATGAAGCTCATCAGGTTCAGGGTGCCACGCGTCAGCAGCAACGCCAGAACCACACCAATCAGACTCAGAGGCAAGGACAGCATCACTGCAATCGGTGCCGTAAAAGAACCGAACTGCATGACCAGGATCAGGTACATCAGGCCGATACCTGAGATCAGCGCAATACCCATCTCGGTGAACAATTCCTTCTGATCACGTGCAGCACCGCCAAGCTCAATCCCGTAGCCGGTAGGAAAATCAATCGCGTTCGCGATCTTCATGGCATCTGCCGTGACTTCACCTGGCGAGCGTCCCTGAGCATTGGCAGACACGGCGATCATGCGCTTACCGTCAGAGTGCTGAATCTGCGCCGGACCTTTACCCATCGTGATTTTTGCGATCTGATCAAGGGGAACCATCTTATCGGTACCGCTGACGGCAATAGGTAAATGTTCTATGTTCTCTGCATTGACCCGGTCTTCCGGCTGCAAGCGCACTGCAACGTCACGTGCTTCGCCGGTAGGATCCACCCAGTCACCGACCTCAACACCGGCAAATGCAACGCGCAGAGATTGCGCCGCGTCACCGACGGAAATACCCAGTGAATTCGCCAGTCCGCGATCCAGCTCGATCTGTAGTTCATCAATCGGATCCTGCTCGGATAATCCGACATCAACCGCACCCGGAACCGCACGTAATTTCTCCATATACGCCGTGGTGATCGCCATTAACTTGCGCGAATCAGGGCCAGAGAACTGGATCTGCACTGGCTTACGTGCGCCATTATTCAAGTCGTCCAGCACAACATATTCAGCACCGATGACACCAGCAACTTTTTTGCGCAGATCGACTGCAATTTTTTCAGCAGATCGCTGGCGCTTGGTACTCTTACCCAAGTCCACATAGACCCGGCCACCGCTGGCATTCACATTACTATTCGTTGCCACGGTCTCTGGCAAGGTACGGGCAATCTCTGCCGCTTTTTCTACCTTCAACCGTGCGTAATCCAGACTGGAGCTTGAGGGTGTGCGGATATCAATAATGATGGTACCGTTATCCGCAGCCGGCAAGAAACTCGAACCGCCAAACATCACATGCAGCGTCAGCGCACCGATCAGGCTGACTACCGCAATAATCGCCATCCAGATGCGGTGATGCAGCGCCCAGGCGATTACTTTACTGTAGCGGTCTGCTTGATGATCGAACCAGTGATTAAACTTGGACAGCAATAAACTGATGCCCGTTTTTTTCTCCAGATGATGTCCGACCGGATCACCCCAGTACGCCGACAACATAGGATCCAGCGTAAATGAGATGAACAGGCTGACCAGGACCGAACTGGCAACCGTCAAAGCGAATGGGCGGAACCATTCACCCGCACCGCCCGGCATAAACGCGACAGGAATAAACACGGCAATAATCGAGAACGTAGTAGCGGCAACTGCCAGACCAATTTCACGCGTACCGTTACTGGCTGCAGTGCGACGATCCGAGCCCATTTCCATGTGACGCACAATATTCTCACGCACCACGATCGCATCATCGATCAGCACACCAATTGCCAGCGACAGACCGAGCAAGGTCATGAAGTTCAGTGTAAAACCACAGAGCCAGACAGAGATAAATGCGGCAATCACAGATGTCGGCAAACTCAGTGCCGTAATCAGCGTCGAGCGCCAGGAATTAAGGAAAACGTACACAACAAAAATCGTCAGCACCGCACCGAACATCAGCGACTCGATCACGTTATTCAGACTGCTCTCGGCATCCTTACCACCATCCTGCGTGACTTCGAGCTTGGTTCCTTCCGGCAGTGTTTTGTTGATCTCCTCAACTAAAGTACGGATCTTATTTGCCACCGATACCGTACTCGCATCGCGTGAGCGGGTAATCGAAATACCGACGTTAGGATTACCGTTGCGCATACTAAAACTGTTCAGCTCTGCGAATCCATCGGCAATCTTCGCGACCTGCGCCAGACGAATGACTTCCGTGCCGCGGCGCTTGATGACGATTTGCTCGAACTCAGCAGGCGACTCAATCCGGCCAACCAGACGAATACTTTGCTGATCCAGAATGCCACGTACTTTGCCGACAGGTGCCGTCGTATTCTGGCTGCGCAGGGCATTCACGACTTCGGTGACGGAGACATTGTATTCACGTAATTTTTGCGCATTCAGCAGTACGCTCAGTTCACGACGTAAAGAACCATTGACACTGACAACCGCCACGCCATCGACCGCACGAAACTTATCGGACAGCTCGTCTTCCGCCTTGCGTGAAATTTCTGCATGCGACATGGTTTTAGACGACAAGGCCAGTTGCATGATCGGTTGCGCTGCGGGATCAATCCGCTGCAAAATCGGTTCACGCATTTCTGCCGGTAATTTGTAACGTACCGAAGCGATTGAATTCCGGATCTCATCCGAAGCCTCGATCATATTCTTCTTAAAGTTGAAGATGATCACGATGCTGGCATTGCCTTCGCTGGCAGTCGCGCGGATTTGGTATACACCGGTAATACTTTGCAGCGATTTTTCTACGCGGTTGATAATCTCGCGTTCCACCGTATCGGGTGAGGCACCCGGATAAGGGATATTGATCACCATCACCGGCTGCTCCACATCGGGAATCTGATTCACACGGAGTTTTTTGAGCGCGAGTAAACCCAGACACATCATCGCGATAATAATCACGATGGTCGCAATGGGACGCTTAATACTAAAGTCGGATAGGAACATAATTATTTCCCCGTTGCTGAGCTGGCAGGCGCAGCCATGACGGCGGCCGCTTTCGCTGCACCGGCTGCACCAGCTGAATCGACCAATGCGACTTTCTGACCATCTTTGAGAGTCGATACCGGATTACGCACGACCTTGTCGCCATCCGACAAACCGGTACGGACGACATAATCACCACGGCGCGGATCACGCTCACCTAAAGTAATGCTGACTTTTCTCAGGAGACTATCCTTGACACGCCAGGCATACGCCTTGTCACCGTCACGCACCAGCGCACTGCTCTTGATCATCAGGTTTTGCGTACTGCCTGCCTCGATACGACCTTCGGCATACAGACCAGATACTTTCGGCTGATTGCTGTCAACGAAGTCCACCAGCACCTCGACCTGACGCGTAGTCGCATTCGCGGCAGGATCAACGCGACGCACCTTGCCGATAAAATCTTGTTCGCCATAGCCGTTGACACGGAAACTGACGGGCATACCTGATTTGACATCCTTCACACGGTCTGCGGACACCAGGCCTTGCAGGCGCATGCTGTTCGGATCAATCACTTTAACCAGCTCTTTGCCGATCTGCGCGGTGTCGCCTGCAGATACTTTACGCTCACTGATAATGCCGTCGAACGGTGCGCGGACTTCGGTGCGCTGCAATGTCTGACGGGCTTGCGCAGAACGTGCTTTGGCTGCGACCAGATCGCTTTGGGAGTTATTACGGCGAATCTCGGCATCTTCTAATTGCTGGGTCGACGTCATGCCAGAGGCGCGCAAGGTTTTTAAACGCTGGAATTGGCGCTCCGCCTGATCAAACGATTGCCCGGCAGCACGCACGGCTTCTTCTGCGGAGGTCAGACTGTCACGAATCGAAGTATCGTCCAGGCGCACCAGCAGATCACCACGCTTGACGACATCGCCGTTTTCTTTAAGTACCTGCAAAACAATCGAGGAAATTTCTGCACGCAAATCTGCGCGGCGCTCAGGCTGCACAGAACCGGTAATCACAGGACCAGATGCCAGCGAATTACTTTGCACAGTAATCAGATCTTCGGCTGTGATCTGCAAGGTCACCTCTTCCGAAGCGCTGGCCTTCTTGCTGGCGGAGGCATTGTTTTTGTCGCTTTTATCACCCTGCGCACTCTTGCTACAGGCAACAAGTGTGGTTGCAATGGCGAGGACAAGTAAAGTACGACGCAACATAGACGATCTCCGGAAATATTTAAATTTGAACAAAGCGTTGAGACAAAATAATTGATGCAGGAGCGGCAATGCAAGCTGACATCCGATCTGAAATCCGAGCTAACGATACAAGTCTGATACACGATCTTGTAACAAGTTCTTACAATCTTCACGCGCCAGAGTATCGCCAGCTTGTTGCTTGATGTCAATCACATAATGTAGATCAGGAATATGATTGATTCCTGTCGGTTCTCCAAACAAGCAGCCTCTTCATCTGGATTGCAGATCAAACATCAGGAATCGCTTGAAGTTTGCGTCCAACTCCAGTAGTCTCCGCCCTCTTTCTTGTTTTACCTTGCAATTGCTGAATTGACCGCCCGTGTTGCCGCTGGCGGGTCCGCGCTTTATCTATGACCGTCATTATCGCCACCGATGTATTTGGAAACACCCCGGCTGTCGCCAGCCTGGTTCGCAGTTTGGAACATCCCTGCCTGATCGTCTCACCGCATGACGAACAGGATCACAGCGGCGTCCACTACCGCTCCGAGCAAAGCGCCTATCAAGCCTTTATCTCCCGAGGCGGGCTTGCGCGCTATAGAGACAAACTTGACCGTGTCATACAAAAGCAACAGACAGAGCATCGCAACATTCCCTGCATCACCATTGGCTTTAGCGCTGGCGCCAGCGCCCTCTGGCTGCTGGCCGCGACGGAGACCGCATATCACATCGATCAGATGGTGTTGTTCTATGGTTCACGTATCCGCGATTACACCCATCTGCAACCACGATGCCCCGCAAGGCTGATCTTTGCAGCACACGAAGCCGCCTTTGATCCGCTTACGCTCACGCAACAATTGCGCCAGCAAGGCCAGCCTGCCGAGCTGATTGCGAATACCTCGCATGGATTTATGAATCCTTACTCAGGCGGATTTTGTGTCAAAACGCAGTCATTGTTTTTAGAGGAACTCGCACGGCTAATCCGGCTGGCACATCCATGCGCGTTAGCCGCATGAAACAAAGAACGCTGGCAATACGTTTGAGGATGGACGAGCATCAACCACTGAAGATATCCGCCAACCACCAGACTGGTTACCGCAATCTGGTTCGATAACTTATTTTTTCTGCGCCAGCCAACGACGGTAAGTCAGTAAAGCGACATGCGCATCATCCGCCGCATAGCGGATTTGCCGCTCCGTCAATGGCGCCAGCGACCAGTTTGAAGTCGACGTCTTTTTAGATTTTTGTAAGGCCATTCCCAAAAACCGTGCTGCGGCAGTTTTCGCACCCATATCGCTACCTTTACGCTCGCGCATGGCTCTCGCCAGATCAAGAATCTGTGCAGGATGGATCCCCAAACGCGCACGCAATCGGCTCTGATCATCACCCAGACCAAAACCCACCTTCAATATATGCGGTGCCTCCAGCGCCGCCTTGGCCGGAGCCAGATACGCAGAATCGATGACCGGAAACAGAAACACCTGATCATCCGTGGCAAGTTGAATCAAATGCGGCCCGCCCGAATTCTGCCCTTTGACAAAAGTCGGTCGCGACTCTGTATCAAATCCCAGCACATCCGCTGCCAGCAAAGCCTGCTGCGCCTTCCCGGCCAATTCAGCATTTGTGACTATATGAATAAATGCGGCACTCACACCCTGATAGGCCGGCAAGGAAGGAAGTACGACACCCGACACATCCTCGTCGGGTTCTGCGCTGAGGGATTCTTGCTGATTGGTCAATGTTGAGCTCATTTGTCGAATGATACAGGGCATCTTTAGAAATAAACACTAGCGCAACTAGCGCAGTGCCACAGCGGCAGCGTTCTTTCCCTATGCAAATACTTGTATCAGCGGTGTGAGCAAATCGTCCTGCGAATTTGAGTTTCCTCCCCCTATCGCCTATACTCGTACCCGCGTGACACAATCACCGCCCCGTTGTCGGCAGCACCACACCGCTGCCCATGACTAGTAAGACCTTGTTGTACTGACAGACTATTTTTAACATAACTTTTTTTGCGGCACGTCATCATTCGCCTTATCGGGACGCATGATCACCACCGCGCGGAGCCATAAGCATGACCGCTTTTGTATTTAACGAAATCAATTTTGACGACCACGAACAAGTCGTTTTTGCCTCAGAAGCCAAATCCGGCCTCAAAGCCATCATCGCTGTCCACAATACCCGCCTTGGCCCGGCCATGGGTGGATGCCGCATGTGGAATTACGCCAGCGAAGCCGAAGCCGTACGTGACGTACTGCGCCTCTCACGCGGCATGACCTACAAAAACGCTGTAGCAGGCCTGCCTATCGGTGGCGGCAAAAGCGTCATTATCGGTAACCCGAAAACGGACAAAACACCTGCCTTGTTTGAAGCCCTCGGCGAAGCACTGGAGCGCCTCGGTGGCCGTTATGTCACCGCAGAAGATGTCGGCACCAGCCCTGCAGACATGGCCAATGTCGCGAACAAAACCAAATTCGTCGCCGGTCTCGGTGATCGTGGCGATCCATCACCATTCACCGCGCTCGGCTGCTTCGTCGGCGCACAAGCAGCAGTAAAGCACTTGCTGAAACGCGACAGCTTCGACGGCCTGACCGTCGCGCTGCAAGGCCTGGGCCACGTCGGCTACGACTACGCACGTCGACTGCATGAAGCCGGCGCTAAACTCGTTGTTGCGGATATCGATCAGGCAGCACTCAAGCGTGCACAGGAAGAACTAGGCGCAACGGTTGTCGGTATCGACGCAATCTACGATGTACAAGCCGACATCTACGCTCCTTGCGCCCTCGGTGCGACCTTGAACCCAGATACACTCTCACGTCTGAAAGCCAGGATCGTTGCAGGTGCCGCAAACAATCAGTTAGCCACTGCCGATATCGGTGAAGCCTGCCGTCAAAAAGGTATCTTGTACGCGCCGGATTTCGTTATCAATGCGGGCGGTATTATCAAAGTCTGCTACGAATACCTGAACACGCCGGAAGACGGCATGGACGCGCATGTACGCCGTATCGGTGAGACACTGACAGAAGTATTTATCCGTGCTGATGCAGAAGGCTTGCCAACCAGTGTGGTAGCGGACCGGATTGCTGAGGCAAAGTTTAAGCACTAAGCAAACCAAAAGGCGCTCTGATTCATCAGAGCGCTACATCATCACAGCACTCATATCAGAGCCACCTGAATGCGATTCAGGTGGCTTTTTTATTCTCTGGTGAAGTCGTGAAGATGATCCGGCAAGCGAACGCCATTGTGTGGCATCGACATGCGCCACGCTGACAGATCAACGAGTGATCAACGTCACGGTCAGATTCTGGCTGTCTGCACCGTCAGATGCGCTGGCGATCAAGGTCAGTAGTCGGTCAATATTCGGATGCTTACCCGGAAAAGCTCTGGCATCCGTCGTGTGCTCTGCATACATCGCCAACCCCTCCGTAGCGGCCGCCGCATTGATCTCGCCAAATTTTTGCATCAATGCATGATAGACACGCACACTACCGGCTGTGCCAGGTTTATTCTCCAGGTGAGCGACCAGCGTATCACCATCAAACAATTCCAGCGCCGTGACGTGATCAATGGTGGGCAGGGTGACTAAGATCTCACTGAATTGCATGCAACGTTCTTTCTAAAAAAATAAAATAGTGTACTGTTGATATGCAGCATTTGTGGGGTGCTTTTGGGCGATGAATCGGATGTCAGGCCAGAGATGGGCAATGACTTGTCATGACTCATCTAACTGGCTTAAGCAAGGTATTCATGTGAAAAGCAGCGCAACTTATTTAGCTTCCGCCTGCACCAGCAATGCCTCCAGTTGTGAAGGTAAATACCCTGTGGAATCATAATTAGACAACACAATAACGGTATATCCACTATCGATATACATCGCAAGCTCACCAGAAACACCTTGTAAACTACCCGTGTGCCCCGTAACTTTCCCTATATCACTACTCCAGATCTGAAAACCTAAACCGTATGGCCGGCCGCCAACATTTTGGCCCTTGCTTTCATCAATCCAAAGCGATTGAAGCGTCTCATTTTTAATCAATTTCCCCGCTCGTAATGCAGACGTGAATCGCCACAAATCATGGACGGTCGAATATCCCACTCCAAACGGTGAACCACGGAGAGGAATATAAAAATTATTTTCTTTTGAAAAATTCGGTGCCTGCGGCGTAGAAAAATAACCCGTAGCGATATTCTCAACCGGCTCGTCCCTGAAATAACTATCAGAATTCACCATGCCAGCAGGCTGATAGATATGCTCGCGAATATAGCTGAAAAAATTTTGTCCCGACGCTTTCTCAATTACCAGGCCCAATAAAAAATACCCCGTGTTGCTATATAAAAATTTACTATCTGGTTCGAATTTCAGTTTATCGTTTTTCAACAAGGGCTTGTAATCTGCCAACTCCCGCAGAAAGATCAGTTTGATATAGGGGGCATAAACAATATGCTCAGAAAGGATATCGCCAAAACCCGCACGATGCGACACCAGTTGACGTATCGTGACCTGATCAAGGATATTTTTAGGATACCAACTCGTATCCACATAACGACTCAATTTGTCATCGTAAGAAAGCTTGCCTGCCTCGGCCAGTTGCGCAATAGCGACGGCTGTAAACATTTTCCCTATCGACGCAATATTAAATTTAGTCTCCATCGTATTGGCAACGTGGTAGCGTTTATTCGCCTGACCGCACACGCCGTCAGTGATGAGCTGATCTCCTTTAGCAACTAATATTGCGCCGGAAAATTGATCCTGATCACATTTTGCTTGAAGCAGTGCATGAATTTTTTCTGTCAATTGTGTTTTCGGCTGATTCGGCTGACTTTGTATCACTTTATTTGGAGGCTGCGACGATCCGGCTTGACCTGCCGATTGCGCGAATGAAGCAGATATTTCGCTGAAAAACATAGTGACTACTGTACAAAGGATTAGCCATTTTTTTATTTGCATACGATCACCTTATTTGTATTCGCCATTCATGAGATTGTGATTTTTCAATGTAAATTCAATTCAGTAAAACGACAAAGCCGCCTGAAAATTATGTCAGGCGGCCTCATCTTCATCATATCGCTTTTAACGCGGTCCATCAACAGAGTCGAAGCAGCAGATCTAACATCTGTTTCTAATCAAACAGGCTTCTCTGCCCCATCCAAGTTTACTTCTGCGTCATTATTAAAAACATCCATATTGGTCTCGCCTAATACCCGGCTAGTAATAGTACCGGCTGTGATAGCGCCGCTGACGTTGAGGGCGGTACGTCCCATATCGATCAAAGGCTCCACCGAGATCAGCAAGCCTGCCAAAGCCACGGGCAAATTCATCGTCGAGAGTACGATCAGTGCGGCGAAGGTCGCACCGCCACCGACACCGGCAACACCAATCGAACCGACGGTGACGATTGCCAGCAATTGGGCGATGAAGCTAAAGGTAAATGGATCGATCCCGACGGTCGGCGCAATCATAATCGCCAGCATCGCGGGATAAATTCCGGCACAACCATTCTGACCAATGGTAGCGCCAAACGATGCCGCAAAATTGGCGATACCTTCAGGCGTACCAAGGCGCTGCGTCTGGGTTTGTACATTCATCGGGATTGCTCCCATGCTGGTACGCGATGTAAAGGCAAATGCCAGTACCGGAAAAATCTTTTTAGCAAAGCGGACTGGATTCAGGCCAGCGCCTGCGATCAGGCACAAATGAACAGCAAACATCAGTAACAGCGCGCTATATGACGCCACCACAAAGTTAATTAATTTCAGGATATCTGCATAACTCGACTCTGCAACAACCATCGTCATTAACGCAAATACGCCATATGGAGTGAGACGAAGCACCAGCGTGACCATACGCATGATGATCGCCTGCGCAACGCTGACAAACTGGGTAAATGATGCAAACAGCAAAGGTTTAGCACCCGCAATACCTGTTGCTGACAAACCGATCAAAATCGAAAAAATCACCACGGCAATCGTAGAGGTTTTACGCGCACCGGTTAAATCCAGAAACGGATTAGTCGGAATAAAGCTCAATAGCAAACTCGGTAAGCTTATCGCCTTGGCGCTGGCCAGTGTGCCTTGCAAATACTCGCCACGCGCGACTTCAACCGCAGAGAAACTTAATCCAATCGCAGTCAGACCAAATAATTTCGCCATCAAAATACCTATGCCTGCCCCCACCATGGTAGTGGCCAGCAGCGTGCCGATAGTCAGCGCACTAATTTTACCGACGGAGCTGGCACCTTTCAGTTTAAGAATGGCACCAACAATCGACACCATAATCAGCGGCATCACGATCATCTGCAACAGCTTGACATAGCCCGTACCAACGATGTCAATGTAAGCATTCGTCATAGTGATCACTGCCACCGTGGCAGTATCGCCGCCATACAGCAAATGCATCGCTGACCCCAAACCCACACCCAGCCCGAGACCAGTCAGCACCCTCACCGTAAAAGTCACCTCACTGCGCTGTTGCCGGTACATAAAACCACCAATCGCCAGCGCGACCGCCAGATTAATCAGAACATAGATGGTGGAATAAGATGCGATCGAACTGATCATGGACTTACCTCTATCGAAATGGAATGAATGCGGTGACGGATAAGTCACTATGAATGCGGGGTTTTTTCGGTAAAAAAATTCAATTGCCTTCGTTATTATACGTGGCAACGATTACCCATTGTCAGGGTAAAAATCGCAATTTTTTTAATGTGTATTGAAGTAAAAAATTCAAACAACAGGCTACTAAAATCAAAACCAGCAAAGTCAACATATGATAAATTTTTTCAATGCGGCATCTGACCAAAGATTGAGTACAACTCACTCAACGTTCTGCCAACCAGCATTTTGCAACACCACACGATATCCGTCGTGATCAGCGAAGGTTTTTCCGTTTACATCCCAATATGGATTGAATGCGGCCACTTGCGTGAAACCTGCCGCTGCAATTTGCAGGCAACTTGCTTCCCATTCCTGATGATCGGGTAGATAAAACACGACGAGGTCTTCTGCTACCGGTTGCGGATAAACCGGATGTGATTTGCACTGCGTGAATTCGAAGTGGTAGTGCATGCCGGCACGACCGAGCATGATGCCATCAAATCCCTGATGATCCTCAAATGCCCCGATGATACTAAGCTGCAATCCCGCTTGGTACATCAATTTTGTTCGCTGCAAGTCACTGACTGGGCGGGTGATTCTTAGATGGGCGTGCATATAATCTCCTGCAGATAACTTATTGACGACGATGAACTGACATAGGATTAGTGGTGACAGAACATACTCAGTCAGTAGAGATTCTGTCATTTAAAGCAGATTATCCAATCTAAAAATAACATACTACCTACCTGTATTTTTAAAATCGCTATATAAAAATTGCGGATCAAGACTATTTATTTAAAAAATAAGGGGAGTATATGCATATCGCCAAGCTTTATGCCACTGTCTAAGCCACATCAAAAATACAGTGATACCGAAAGAAAAATCGCTGCGATCAGCGGAATTTTTCTCTCAGTCCCCTTACAAACCCTGAACTTTCAGCGCCTCAATCTCAGCATCACCATCATCGACCAGTCGTGTCCAGCCATCGAACTTCGCGACACCTAGCGACCGCGCCATGGATAGCAGCAGACTTTGACCGGGAGCTGGACGGTCTGGTACAAGTTGATAGACCGGATCTGCAAATGCACTCGCTGGCGTGACGATATTCCAGCCCATATCTTTAAATTGGGCAATCACATCATCAAGCCATAAGGCATTGATCAGGTTGTGATGGAGCAGGATAATTTGCGGAATGTCGCGACCTTGCAATTGCTGCGACAGAGCACGATAGGCAATAGCTCGCTGGCGTATGTGGCTGAGGTAGGCGAGCTTGATTGGACTGAGATCTGCTTGCGGATTTTTTGCCAGAACCTCAGTGAGTTTTTCATCGAGCCGCCAATCGCTGGTATCGAGACTGACATAGGCATTACGATAATCGAGCTGTTTTAGAAAATTGCGCATACCGTCGCGCTTTTCTGCTGTATTGCCTTCTCGCAGATAGGTGTAACGAAACCATTTCTGGTAACCGGGTAGCGTGCGGATGATGCGGTCACAATCGAGTATCTCTTGCTGATATTGCGCAAGACTGAGCTTGTCATTATGCAGATCGGGATGGGTCATAGTGTGATTGCCGATCGCATGTCCGGCATCGCCCCAGGCCTTGGCGAGCGCATATCCAGCGGGCTGAGTTGCTCCATTCGCGGCGGTAACAAACAGCGCTGCTCTGACCTGATGTTTGGTTAGCGCATCGAGCATCGCCTGGTTGCGCGCCTGCGCCGACATTAGCGGTGTACTGGCAACACTGGGGCCATCATCGAAGGTAAAAGCAAGGGACTGTGCCTGAACGGATGGCACGAAAATCAGGTAAATACTCAGCAGCATTGTTGCCGGAAAAACCGGACGTATCGCAAAAATTTGACGCATGAATAGAGGCATTTAAAATCAGGAAACACCTACCTTAACAAATCACGCAGGGAATTGCTCGTCAATTTCCGGTCAATCCTGATCAATTGCTCATGAGTTGTTCAGGAATTGCTAATTGATAGAAAAAAATTTCATGGCCCAATAAAAAACGCGAAGACCTGCTTCGCGTTTTTTATTCATAGAACGACGGATATCATCATTCATCTGCTCAATAGATGTCGACCAGAACCCGGACGGCACTATATTTACCGCTGCTGTAATAGCCTTTGGTATTACTGTCTTTATAGAATTTTATTTTGTAGGCAAGTGCACTGGAAGGATACGTCGCACCGGAAGTGTACACAGGTGTTGGCGCGGTACCTACGTTGTAAGTGGTGGTACTGTCGACGATCCAGGTCAGCGATTTAGTGATTTCATTCGCGCCGAGTATTGCGGCAGAATCATAGTAAGTCGCGTAATACGGGCGGGTAATCAGGCTCTTGCTGCTAGTCGCTGTTTTAGTCGACAAGTTATAGCTATCGCCACTGGTCAGGTAGGTCACTTGCGCACCAGTGACTTTAAAATACGATGCCGTCGGGAAGGTGGCTGTTGCGGTGTCGGCAATGCTGACTCCGTTGGTACCAAATACGGATGCGGCGCTACCATTCAAATAAATCGCCGTATCTTCATCCACACAGATGCCTTGCGTTTTTGCGGTATTCCTCATCCCTGCCAGTAACCGGGCGACACGTCCGCGGGCATTGCAATGTGTATCGACGGCGACATTCGCACCAGCAAATCCAAAGCCTTTCATGGTGCCAGCGTTCTCTGCATAGGCAAGTGAGCTGGTGCCGCTGCGGTCATCTTTAAGTCCGGTCGAACTACCGACTGGTTTTGACGCAAAATTCGCATTGAAATACAAGACACCATAAGCCACACCCTCACCTATCATAGGATTAGCCTGAATCATGGTACCTGCTGAGGTACCGGCAATCACCAGGCTGCCGTTGTTGACACGGGCACGCAAAGCCGCCATCAATGGCGTATCCGCACCGCTATTACTAAGAAAAGTACGTGCAGCACGCGACTGGTCACCACCGTTAAAGAATACGACGTCGGCTTGATTGATGATCGCAATATTGGCGTCACCGGCAGCATTACCTGAGTAAGAGTCGCTACTGTAATTATCGGCATGGGCCGTGATGTGCTTGGGCGCGAAACCATGCTTCTGAAATAGCTTGATGTAACTCAGTGCACCCGTAGTTGCATCATCATTGTTGTACACGTTATCGCCATAAGCAGCAGTATCTGCCGAGGCGGTAACAACGGCAACACGTGGACAGCTCGTAGTGGCCCAGTCGGTTACGCAGTTGGTATAGATGCTGGTATTCGGGGTCCAGTTGCGTGAGGTCGCCGCACGCAAACCAGCGTAGATTTCATTATTGGCCTCAGCCGTCGCACCGCCCATCATAAATACCTTGGCGGCATACGCACTAAAAGGACTGGTCAGCAATCCGGTACAAATGAGCATTCTGACGGTAAAGCTATTCAACATCTTATTCATTATTCGTTCCCTCAAAGAGTAGATGACGACAGATCGTCATGGTGTGCATAAATATGAATTCAATTGCTTTTGCGGATAGCTCAACCGGTCAAAAATGCCTCAGACAACAAAGCGACGACATGAACATCTCCGCACAGATCCAGTGATTGCCTCCCCAGACCAACTTGGAAGAAACACTGTGGAATCATCATAATTATGGAAAATAATTTACACAATTAATATTTATGTAAATTATTTTACTAATACGGCAAGTAGTTTTTCATCTAATTGCCGCATCAGTGCCACCTATCTGTGTTTGCTTATTTGAGAAACGTCTATTGATCCTTGAAAAACGAGTATCAATAAATCACTAAAACCGAGGCGAAAGAAAATAGATTTCTTTAAAAATCAGGTGAAAATTTTCAAAGAAAATGACTTTTTAAAAATAAATAATCTTTAGCCGGGATAAAAATGACGCGCAAATGCGACAGCTTTAGCGCCACCGACGAAATTCGAGGAAGAATTTTAGGAGTAAGTTAAAAGTAAATGTAAGAGTAAATGTAAAAGTAAGTTTAGAAGTTAAGTTTGAAAGTAACGGCAGGATTGGCAATATCCGTGTCAACCAGAACGCATGCCGTTATGCAGGCGCGCAAGTGTTGATCGGCAAAAGGAGCGTGGTCTGCAAACAATGCTACTAAGAGCCACAGAAATCAGCATCTTTCGCTGATCAAACAGTGCTACTGGAGCTCCCGCTGAACTTCCATCGCTGAAAGAGGGCCCTGTTCCCTGCTATGCCCTGAGGATTTACACATCTTGTTTGTGCGTTTTAATTGCTGGCTCAGGTACATCCAAACTCAGGACTGTAATTGCAGTGTCTTGATAATCCGCGACTCCCCCTTTTCGCCTGCACCGGATCCGCTACTCTTACTTTCTTTGCGCGTCGTGATCAGACGTTCACCGACCTGTGCATAGACTTGCTCGTCATCATTCGTTGATTCAAAACTGATCACAACGAAGGCGCGACCGGATACCGTTTCATGCTGGCGGCTGGCGAGCGGCGTGCCGTCTGGGGCGACCCAGATGTCGAGTTTGCCTTCGTATTTTTTAACGTATTTACGGTCTTTTTCGCTGATCTTGTCGATCGACAGATCAAAGCTCAGCAGGCGTGCAGGTTTGCCATTGAAGGTATCGGCTTTTTCACTTTTAAAATTCGCTTTTTCAACGGCACGCGACAAGCTACCTGCCGCATAGATCAGCGGGCGTACTTCACTGGAATTGATTTCTTTCAGAGCGGACAGTGTCGGTGTTTTAACCTTGGCATCTTTCTCTTTGGCGAGCTCCTCGGTGTCGAGCTTTGTCAGCAATTCTTTGCTGTAGTGAATATGCAGACCGCGCTGTCCTTCTTCGATGAAGACATTCGCAACACCATTTTTCTCCTCTGCGTCTTTACCCTCACCCTGCTTGCTCCAGGTCTTGGCCTCCAGCGTTGCCTTGACTGCGGCGGGGCCTTGCAGTCTGGCGAGCGCGGCCTTGAGATCGCTCAAACCATCAGCATGTGCAAATAGTGGACTGAATGCACAGGCGCTCAATAGACAGATACGGGATAAAACGTTTGGGACAGGGTTTAGACGCATTTTTACCTCAATATAAACATTCGTTATTTACAGTGCCAATTCATCACACGCATCAAATTCAAAGCAGTAACTTATCTCATCAAATTCGCACCAAATTCGCATCAAATCAATACTCACGCCATCGAATTTCTTGGAAGACCTACTTCAAACCCAAAGCGATATCGCAAGTTCAACTTTGCATAAAGACCTGGTGCCGCAAGCCCAGCGCAAAATCCTTACCGCCTCGGGTTAAAGTGAATTCCGTAGAAAAAAGCAACGGATAGTGCGACATGACTGTTTCAATGTTACAAGTTCTCTCGTAGAATTGTCAGCATAGAAAGATTAATTAGCAATATAACGGATGTTATGTGCACTCTTTTTACAAACACACACTAAGGATTGTGCATCAACATTCTTTAGCCACTATTACCAGACCAGGAGAGAACATGGGCATGGTCTTTTGCCGCGGTTGCGGAAAAGAAATACATGAGACAGCGATGAGCTGCCCTCAATGCGGCGCTCAGCAATTAGCGCCACAACATCAGACGACCACAAACAAGCGGATCTTACCTGCTGCATTGTTTTGCTTTTTCTTTGGCTTTCTGGGAGTGCACCGTTTTTATGTCGGAAAAATCGGAACGGGCATTCTGCAAATTTTGACACTAGGCGGTCTCGGCATCTGGGTACTGATTGATTTTATTATGATCGTTGTCGGTAGCTTTACGGACAGCGACGGCAATAAAATTAATCTCTGGACCTGATATAGATCATCTGTAGAGTCGTGGACGAAAGTTCACCACGATACCCTGAAAACGGCTCATACAACTTGCACGGCTTTTACAACCCATAAATCAGCAGCACATTGAAGAATTCAAGGGAGATCAAATGAACATGGTATTTTGTCGAGGCTGCGGTAAGGAAATCCACGAAACCGCTGTCACCTGCCCGCACTGCGACGCGACGCAAACCACAAGCGCAGCAACATCAACGACGTCCACCATAGCAGATGACACGGGCAATGCCTTTGATTGGTATATCCTGGCATTACAAAAATATGCAGTATTTACCGGTCGCTCACGTCGTAAGGAATACTGGTTTTTCTTCTTGTTTACGATATTGATTTCAATGGGACTGGCGATTGTTGATCGCATCACAGGCACGGCAAGTTTTGGATCGAATACGGGCTTGCTCGGCGGTCTGTACTCATTAGCTACTTTTATCCCTAGTTTAGCTGTCATGGCGAGACGTCTGCACGATACGGGTCGCAGTGCATGGTGGATGTTAATTGCGTTCATTCCTGTTATTGGCTGGATCATCCTGATCGTATTTTTGGCCTCAGAAAGCCATCGTGCGGAGAATGAGTACGGCGCATGCCCGAAAATGATGTAACTCAGACTGGAGCCTGCTGCATTTAGGCAATATCTAATCCGGGTATCGGGATCAGACGAGGTGACATCCGAATGCGATTGTCGCCTCTTTTGTTTTTATTGCCCCCCGCTGGGCAGACCAGACTGAAGCAAATTCGCCTCTGACGCCTAAAACCCGCTAAAATCTAAGGCTGTGCAAACTTTACTCTGCGTCATCCAACGCCATCATCCAGAGCGGAACACCAACATGCTGACATTTCAACAAATCATCCTCACACTGCAAGACTACTGGGACAAACAAGGCTGTGCCTTGCTGCAACCCTATGACATGGAAGTCGGTGCGGGTACCTCGCATACCGGCACCTTCTTGCGCGCGATCGGGCCGGAACCATGGCGTGCTGCCTATGTGCAGCCGTCACGCCGTCCTAAGGATGGTCGTTATGGTGAGAATCCCAACCGCCTGCAGCATTATTACCAGTATCAGGTCGTCTTAAAACCGGCGCCGGACAATATTCTCGACCTCTACCTCGGCTCCTTAAAAGCTCTGGGTCTGGATTTGCAGCAAAACGATATCCGCTTTGTCGAAGACGATTGGGAAAACCCAACGCTGGGCGCATGGGGACTGGGCTGGGAAGTTTGGCTCAATGGCATGGAAGTCACACAATTCACGTACTTTCAGCAAGTTGGCGGCCTGGATTGCAAACCGATTCTCGGCGAAATCACCTACGGTATCGAACGTCTGGCGATGTATTTGCAAGGTGTAGAAAATGTGTATGACCTGGTCTGGACCGAACGTGAAGAAAACGGCAAAACCGTGCGCCTGTCCTACGGCGATGTCTTCCATCAAAACGAGGTTGAACAATCGACCTTCAATTTTGAATATTCAAATACCGATTTCCTGTTCTCACTATTCACCAACTACGAAGCCGAAGCCAAGCGCCTGCTGGATGTCACTGAAAAATCTTTAGCTTTGCCTGCCTACGAGATGATTCTGAAAGCTGGACACACTTTCAATTTGCTCGATGCTCGCGGAGCGATTTCGGTGACAGAACGCGCTGCGTATATCGGCCGCATCCGCAACCTGTCACGTGCGGTTGCAGCAGCCTACTACGCTTCGCGTGAAAAGTTAGGCTTCCCTATGTGCGCTGAGGATGATCAGCATAAACCAGTTCCTGTATTGGCAGATTAAACGCAAATAGGTGAGAAGTACGTAGGGTGCGCCATGCGCACCACCTCGCAAACCTGTAGTTATTAGCCGATGAACTGGTGCGCATGGCGCACCCTACATAAGCGAGTTTGGTCGTATCGGACAAAGTTAGAATCGATAGAGATAGAAAAAATGAACAACACACTCTTAGTTGAATTATTTACAGAAGAACTGCCACCTAAAGCACTCGCCAAACTCGGCGACGCATTTGCTACCGGCATCGTCAATGGTTTGAAAGCACGCGACTTCTTAGAGAGCGATTCTGTTGCCACCAGCTACGCGTCACCACGCCGTCTGGCTGTGAGCATCACAAATGTGCGTTCTACATCACCGGATAAAGTATTGCGCGAAAAAGTTTTGCCGGTATCCGTCGCACTCGATGCAGCAGGCAATGCCACCGCACCGCTGGCAAAAAAACTGGCGGCACTGGGCTTCCCTGATCTGCAAATCAGTCAGCTCGAACGTGCGGTCGATGGCAAGGCTGAGAGTTTTTTCTACAGCTATACGGCAGCAGGTTCTGCCTTAGCAGGTAGTTTGCAAACGACATTGGAAGAAGCGGTCAGTAAATTACCGATCCCAAAAGTCATGAGCTATCAGCGCCCTGACGGCGAAACCGTGCATTTTGTACGCCCTGTACATCGCATCATCGCGCTGCACGGCGCCGACATCGTGCCACTTTCTCTGCTCGGTTTGAAGAGTGATCGCGTGACCTTGGGGCACCGCTTTTTGACAACGGGTCAGATCAGCATCGCGCATGCAGATGACTACGCCGCCAATCTGGCAAGTCAAGGCAAAGTCATCGCCAGCGTCACCGAGCGCAAAGAAAAAATTCTTGCTGCCTTGTTAGCGCAAGCAGGTAACGATCTGGTATTGAGGCCAGAATCTCTGCTCGATGAAGTCACTGCGCTGGTCGAATGGCCGGTGATTTACGAATGCAAATTTGAAGATGAGTTCCTGGCTGTGCCGCAAGAATGTCTGATTCTGACCATGCAAACCAATCAGAAATATTTTGCCCTGACGGACGCCAATGGCAAATTGCGCTCGCGCTTTTTGATCGTCTCAAATCTGGAAACAGCAACACCGGAACACATCATTCAAGGCAATGAGCGCGTGGTGCGTCCACGCTTGTCGGATGCAAAGTTTTTCTTTGAGCAAGACAAGAAAAAAACTCTAGAAGCGCGCTTGCCTATGCTAGCGAATGTTGTATATCACAACAAACTCGGTAGTCAAAAAGAACGTACTAACCGCGTCCAGTCACTGGCAGGCAAAATTGCCCTGTCTCTGGGTACGGATGTCGCTTTGGCAGAACGTGGTGCTTTGCTGGCAAAAGCAGATTTGCTGACGGATATGGTTGGTGAATTCCCTGAATTGCAAGGCGTCATGGGCACGTATTACGCCCTGCATGATGGCGAGCATGCCGAAGTTGCCGCTGCGGCGTCCGAGCATTATCAGCCGCGCTTTGCCGGTGACGCATTGCCTGCAACAGCAACCGGCACTGCCGTCGCACTGGCCGACAAACTGGAAACACTAGTCGGTATCTGGGGCATAGGTTTGCAACCGACTGGCGACCGCGATCCGTTTGCGCTGCGTCGTCATGCTATCGGCATATTGCGGATTCTTTTAGATAAAGAATTACCTCTCTCTATAAAAGATCTTGTTGAACAGACTGCCGTGTTATTTGGCAATAACAGTCACTTCAAAACGCCGTCGGAAGAAGTCACAGATTTTCTTTATGAGCGTTTGCGCGGATTATTGCGGGGATATGATGGGAATGATGATGTAATTAAGTCAGGCGGACAGATTGCACAGTCGCTTCAGTCCAGAGTTCCAAATGCAGTAGAGGCAATCGTTTCTCAACGCCCTGAATATTTAGGCGATATTCCCGACCGTTTGCAAGCTGTACTTGAGTTCGCCGCCTTACCAGAATCAGCCTCACTCGCTGCCGCCAATAAGCGCATCACCAATATTCTGAAAAAATCAGAGGCTACGCCAAGTGCCGTGCAAACGAATTTGTTACAGGAAGCAGCAGAGCAAGCTTTGTACAACGCGATGACTAAGGTCAAGCCAGAAGTGAATGCCGCATTTGCCAAAGGTGATTTCGCCGCAGCGTTAAAAACTCTGGCGGCATTACGTGCTGAGGTTGATAGTTTCTTCAACGATGTGATGGTGAATGCTGACGACCTGGCTTTACGAAATAATCGCCTGGCTTTGCTGAATGAGTTACATGGCATGTTAAATCAGGTAGCGGATATTTCTAAACTGGCTGCATAGCGACTGTAGTTGATCGCAGTCGCTAATGCTGGCAATTGTTGCATGGCAGGCGCACTCTCCTCACTCTCGCCCGCTCGCGGATGAGAGTGAGTAAAACCAGAACTAGCTTAGATCAAGCTAATCAGAAAAGGAATGCTCATGGAAAAACCAATGAAGCTGATCATCCTTGATCGCGATGGCGTCATCAATCACGACTCCGATGCTTTTATCAAATCACCGGACGAGTGGCATCCTATCCCTGGGTCATTGCAAGCAATTGCGAAGCTTAATCAGGCAGGTTATCTGGTGGTCGTCGCTACCAATCAATCCGGCGTGGGGCGCAAGTTATTTGAAATGTCGACGCTGAATGCGATTCATCAAAAAATGCATACTGCCGCACAGCAGGTCGGTGCTGAAATCGATGCTGTATTTTTTTGTCCGCATATCGCCGATGATAATTGCGATTGCCGTAAACCGAAGCCGGGCATGCTGCGGGAGATCGCGCAACGCTACGATATTAGCCTGAAAGGTGTACATAGCGTCGGTGATTCGCTGCGTGATTTACAGGCAGGATTTGTTGAGGGCTGCGCACCTCATCTGGTGTTAACTGGCAAAGGTAAAAAAACCTTCGACAAGGGCGGCCTGCCTCCCGGAACACAAATTTATCCGGATCTGGCATCGATGGTAGACATCCTGCTAAAGAACACACCGGCAGAATTTTTTGTGGCGGTTTAGTCGCCATTTAGTAAGGATTTAGTATCAATTTAAATGACTCTGACTCCTCGAGCCAAAGATAATTTTAACAGTCTCTATACTGCTTTTTTATAGCTCTTATTTTTCATAATCAGCACTTCCTTTATTGACGATAATCACTTCCCGGTTATCTTGTTGGAGATACGATGCTTCGTTTTACCTATTTTTTACGCTCTGTATTATTTGTCAGTCTGATGGCTGTTGCGACGATGGTCTGGGCAATGGCCTGTCTGTTATTCGCGCCTCTGCCTTACAACAAACGTTATTACTGGACGGCGCGCTGGAATGTTTTTGTGATCTGGCTGGCGAAGGTAGTGTGTGGCATTCGCTATGAAATCAAAGGACTGGAAAATCTGCCTGACCAACCAGTGATTTTATTATCCAAGCATCAGTCCGCATGGGAAACCATTTTTTATATGACCTGTATGCCACGTCCTTTGGTGTACGTATTTAAAAAAGAGATTACTTATATTCCCTTCTTCGGCTGGGGTATTTCTCTGATGCGTATGATCCCGATTGATCGCAGCAAAGGCAAGGATGCTTTCGCCCAGGTCGTAGAGCATGGACGCCGCCGGCTCGCAGACGGACAATGGGTTATTATGTTCCCTGAAGGCACGCGAATTCGTGTTGGTGAAAAAGGCAACTATAAACTCGGCGGCACTCGCCTGGCGACAGAGACCAACACAGCCGTTGTTCCTATCGCCATGAATTCCGGCGAATGCTGGGGCAAAAATTCTTTCATCAAGACGCCCGGGCTGATCACCGTCTCAATCGGCAAGCCAATCGCACCGGATGGTTTGAGTTCATCGGAATTGATGCAAAAAGTTGAGGCCTGGGTAGAAGGCGAAATGCGTGTTATCTCGCCGCAGATATACAAAAAAAACTGATCAAGATTCTCTTGGTCAATCAGGAGAGTTGAAGCGTTGAAATCATGTTTGTCATTATTGACCAAGCCTTTGCAGTTTCTGATGCAACTGGACTTATTTTCGGATCATCGTACAGATGATGCAGAATCGTCAGGTTCTGCATCATCCGGCTCACCTTATGCCGATCGCGCGCCGCGGTTTAAAAAAACACCGCCGCCCAAGCTAGAATCTCCCCCCTCTCCCCCGCCCGCCAAATCGCCTAATAAGCGTCAGATTCGTCTGGCCGAGCGATGGCTGGAATACACGCTGCTCCGTTCAAAGCGCCGCACCATCGGCTTCCTGATCAATGAGGACGGACTGAGAATTACCGCCCCGCGCTGGGTCACGATTGCTGATATTGAGCAGGCGATTCATGAGAAACAACGCTGGATTGTGACCAAGCTCAATGAACGCCGCGAACGCGACGCTCGCCAGCTACAACCACAGATGCAATGGGTGGACGGCGGCAAATTACCTTATCTGGGCAAGCAATTGACCCTGCGTATTCTGGCGAACCAGGCGATGGGGATTACACTGGATGACGCCAGCGATGAGCTCAGGATCAGTCTGCCGGCAGATGCGGGTGAACAGCAATTGAAAGACCGTGTACAAGCCTGGATGCAGCAAGAAGCACGCCGGGTATTTTTAGAACGATTACCGGTCTATGCGGAGAAACTTGATGTCAGCTATCACTCAATGTCTCTGTCGGCTGCGACCACGCGCTGGGGTTCATGTACCTCGCAAGGCAAGATACGCTTAAACTGGCGCCTGATCCATTTTTCTCCGGCCTTGATCGACTATGTGATTGCGCATGAGCTGGCGCATTTACGCGAGATGAACCATGGTCCGCAATTCTGGGCGACGGTGCAATCGGTGTTCCCGGAATTCGAGCAGGCCAAACACGCCTTACGGCATCACGCCATTCATGACATTCCTGTATTTTAGGGGAGTATTTGATTTACATGACTGATCCCGCAGTATCGGCCTGATCATTTAGTTTATTTACCCATATACTCATTCCCAGTATATTTATTAACCAAACAAGGAAAAACTCATCATGCGTATTTTGCACACCATGCTGCGCGTTGGAAATTTGCAGGCTTCCATCGACTTCTACACTAAAATTTTAGGCATGAGCTTACTGCGTCAGCCTGACAATCCCGAGTACAAATATACGCTGGCATTTTTAGGTTATGGCAGTAATCCTGAACATGCAGAACTGGAACTGACCTATAACTATGGCGTGGACAGCTACGATCTGGGTAGTGCCTACGGCCATATCGCAATTGCCGTACCTGATGCTTACCAAGCTTGTGCCGATGTCAAGGCCAATGGCGGTAACGTCACGCGCGAAGCCGGTCCTGTCAAGGGCGGCAAAACCGTGATTGCATTTGTGCAGGATCCTGATGGTTATAAGATTGAACTGATTGAACGCAAAACAGCCGATCAGGCCACCAGCCTTTAACCGATAGCAAGATATACGGCATGAGATGTCGCGCTGTATGCTCACTATACGAATAACAAAAAAGGAGCCGTCTGGCTCCTTTTTTTATTATTCATACATTATTCTGACCAGTTCAAAAACACTGTTCAGGAATGAGATTCACGCATGCTGTGTGATGATTTTTCGATCGAAGCGTGTTGAGACTCTTGTGAATGGTGCTGGTCGGTTTTGATCTCTGCCTGTTTATTGGCAATCGCATATCCTGTCGCGACCGGTAAGACAAAATATAAGAACCAGTGATCCAGCAATGCCAGAAACATCATGCCGTAAGAATCGTCGTAAGAGGCATGTCCGCTCTCAATACCCTTCAAAGTAACGACGATAAACAGCAAGGCAAGCATCAGGTAATTGAAATGAATAGAGGTTGCGGCTTTCATTTTGAGACTGTCAGAGTGAATAATTAAAAAACCGCGACTCAGGATTGGTGGTCTGATGCTTGCTCAGACTGCTGCTCTGCGATTTTATTCATGACTTTAACCAGACCGACAAGACCAGCGATTAAAGCAACGGTTAATACACCGATAATTCCGTCTAACATGATGACTCCGATCAGGAAAAATTTCCATAAACCAATAATTTCTACAAGTAAATTATATGGATATTTTCCCGAAGGAAACACCTAGATTGTGTCAAATGTTGTTAAATCTTTTTACGTTTTAAGTGAGGGATATTGCGACGACCAATTACTGTGGTCTCAGCAATGAATCAAACATGTCCATGGCGACGAAAATACGCGATCAGGCCACTGGTTGATGTATCGAGTTGTGCGTCATAGGCCTGATCACCCTTGATCGCTGGCAGCAAGCGATTCGCCAGTTGTTTGCCCAGCTCGACGCCCCATTGATCGAAGGAATTGATTCCCCAGATCACCCCCTGCACAAACACTTTGTGCTCATATAAGGCAAGCAACATACCGAGCTGAAAAGGATCTAGATTCGGCATCAAGATCGTTGTCGACGGTTGGTTGCCTGCGAACACTTTGTGCGGTAACAAGGCGGCAATTTTTGCCTCACTCAGTCCTGCCGCAGATAATTCTGCCCGCGCCTGCTCTTCGGTTTTGCCGAATGCCAGCGCCGCGCTCTGCGCAAGACAATTTGCCAGCAAAGGTGCCTGGTGTCCGGGTAAAGGATAATCGCTGGACGCCGCCACCACGAAATCACAAGGGATCAGCCAGCCCCCCTGATGCAACAATTGGAAAAAAGCATGCTGACCATTGACGCCAATCTCGCCCCACACAATCGGGTTGGCACGGCACGTCAGCGGCTCACCATCAAGACCAACAGTTTTACCATTCGACTCCATCTCCAATTGCTGCAAGAACGCAGGCAAATGACGGATCGATTCGTTATACGGCAAGATCGCGGTAGTTTCAGCGCCTAGGAAATTCGTATTCCAGATCGAAATCAAAGCCAGCAGCACGGGCAAATTATGCTCCAGCGGCGCACTGCAAAAATGCTGATCCATGGTCTCGGCACCTTCCAGCAAGCGCTCAAACCCGTTCATGCCGATCGCCAGCGCAACTGATAATCCGACCGCCGACCACAGAGAATAACGCCCGCCGACCCAGTCCCAGATTTGTAAAATATTGGCATCGGGAATACCGAACTCATGTGCTTTATCGGGACTAGATGTGACCGCAATAAAATGTTTGGCAACCGCCCATTCTTCCATCGCTGCCGCCATCAGCCAGGTACGCGCGGTATGGGCGTTGATGCTGGTTTCCTGCGTGGTGAAGGTTTTGGAGGCCACGATGAACAAGGTCGTACGCGGATCAAGCTTTTCGAGCAGCGGCGCAAGATGAGCACTGTCCAAATTCGACACGTAATAAAAAGTCAGGCCGGGATGCTGGAGCGCAGATAGTGCGCGGGTTGCCAGCTTAGGCCCAAGATCCGAACCGCCGATACCGATGTTCACGACGTTTTGAATCGCATCGCCTTTAAAGCCGCGCCACAGGCCGCTGCGGACGCGCTCAACGATATCGCGCATCTGCTTGCGTACACCGCGCACCAGAGGCATCACATCGTTTTCAGCAGAAGGAAATGGGGTGAAAGTCGTATGACGAAGTGCGGTATGCAAGACGGCACGATCTTCGCTGAAATTAATTTTTTCACCCGCAAACATGCGGTCACGCCAGTCCTCAACCTTAGCAAGTCTGGCTAGCTCGATCAGGCTTTGCAAAGCATTCGCATCAATTCTTTGCTTGGAATAATCGACCAGCAAGCCATCCAGCTCGGCAGAAAAATGCTGAAAGCGCGCCGGATCCGCTGCGAATAAATCACGCAAATGCAGTGCATCGAGCCTGGCCTTATGGCCCAGTAATGTCTGCCATTCTGAAGTACGGGTGATGTCCATATTGACCTAACTTATACGAGATTCGTTAAACGGGATGCGTTATTTGGAACCAGATTTGGAAACAGATTTGGAGGCAAATATTATCAAGACACGGCAGTTACTGCCCCCTTATACGCCAGATGTTTGCTTCTCTAACAAACGTGCCAGTGCCACATAGTGCTCCAGAGAGATGGTCTCAGGGCGCATTTGCGGATTGACTCCGGTGTCAATTAATTGCTGCTCGGTGAACATGCCGGCAACACAGTTGCGTACCACTTTACGCCGTTGAGAAAACGCTTTGGTCACAACCTGTTCCAGCATTTTGACCTTGCATTCCAGAGGCGCCGCTTTAGGAATCATGCGCACAATCGCTGAGTCCACTTTAGGCGGCGGATCGAATGCCGTTGGCGGCACAACAAATAATAAGTCCATGTGATAGCGCCATTGCAGCATCACCGATAAACGACCATAGGCTTTGCTACCTGGCTCAGCTACCATGCGCTCAACCACTTCTTTTTGCAGCATGAAATGCTGATCTTCCACCAACGCTGCAATCTCGGCCAGATGAAATAATAAAGGGCTGGAAATGTTGTACGGAAGATTGCCGACGACACGTAATTTTTTTCCGGCAGGAACCGGAATCGTCGAAAAATCAAACTGCAAGGCATCGCCTTCATGGATGATCAATTTAGCCGGGTCGAAGGTTTTCTTCAAGCGTGCGACCAGATCGCGGTCCAGTTCAACGACGTGCAACTGGCTTAAGCCCTCAAGCAGTAATTTTGTCATCGCTGCCAGGCCGGGACCAATCTCGACCATGGTCTGGTCAGGCTGGGGTTTGATCGCGCTGGTGATGTCACCGAGGACAAGCTGGTCCGTCAAAAAATTCTGACCGAAGCGCTTACGGGGTATGTGTTTCATAGTGTGTCGATAGGTTGAATGTCACGATTGTAAGACATACGTGAGCTATTGCATGAGCAATCAGCGCAGAATTCTCAGCAGCTGTTGCAAATGATGTTGTTCAGGGAATAGTCTGGTTCAGAGAAATAAACTTCAGGCAGGGCTGCCGTTTATACCTGTGCCGGTGTCTGCACTGCTGTGTTTGCCACTATCTTTGCCATCGTATTTACCATATCGGCAGCAACGCGAACCGCAACCAGCATACTACCGGCATCTGCATGCCCTACTCCCTGTGCAGCCAGATCCAGCGCGGTGCCATGATCGACCGAAGTACGTATAAGAGGCAAGCCCAGAGTGATATTCACCCCCATGCCAAAGCTTGCATGCTTCAGCACCGGTAAGCCCTGATCGTGATACATCGCCAGCACGCAGTCTGCTTCTTGCAGATATTTTTGCTGAAACAAAGTATCCGCCGGATACGGTCCCTGGACATCCATCCCCAAACTTTGCGCCTGCTGGATAACTGGCATGATCACGTCAATTTCTTCTCGTCCGAGATATCCATTTTCACCCGCATGCGGATTCAGGCCAGCAACCAGTATTTTCGGCTGCGGCAAACCAAATTTAGTTTGTAAGTCGCGGTGAAGAATCTGGATGGTAGTCAGTAAATGAGCCGGCTCGATCGCTGCGGCGACGTCTTTAAGCGGCAGATGCGTGGTTGCCAGTGCCACCCGCAAAGGCTGCGGTAAGTGGGCAGACGCTTCGCAGGCCAGCATCATGACAACCTGAGCAGTATGGGTTTTTTCTGCGAAATATTCGGTATGTCCACTGAACGGCACACCGGCATCATTGATCGTGCTTTTTTGCAAGGGAGCGGTAACGATGGCATCACACCAGCCTTGCTGCACACTTTCAATGGCCACATCCAGGGTATGCAAAACGGAGCGGCCATTGCGCGCATCTAACTGACCCGCGATCACATGTGCGGCTAGCGGACAATCAATCACCGTGATCTGATCTGCACCACAGCCGGGCAAGCCGCTGTAACGCAGCGCTTCCAGAGAGACGCCCATCAGTTTAATATCAGGATCAACCTCGCCAGCCAGCATTGCCATATAGGCTGCATCCCCAATCAGGACGGGACGGATTTCGTGACGTAATTGCCATGCAGCGCGGAGTGAAATTTCCGGGCCTATGCCGGCGGGTTCTCCCACCGTGATGGCAATTTTCTTACTCAATTATCGTCCAGGCGGAACTCGACATAAGCGCGATCACGCAATTGACGCAACCAGTCTTGCAAAGCTTCATCCGCTTTACGATCACGCACAGCCTGACGAGCAACCAGACGCTGACGTTCTTTGGAGACATCATCGGCTTTACGCTCGGTGACCTGAATCAAATGCAAGCCAAACGAGGATTCAACCGGCTCACTGACCTCATTGATCGCAAGTTTATTCATTGCCTGTTCAAATTCCGGTACAGTATCACCAGGATAAATCCAGCCCAGATCCCCCCCCTTAGATGCCGTCGCATCGTTCGAGAACAACTTCGCCAGCTCCTCAAATGTGGCGGCCTTATTGTCGAGACGCTGTTTCAATTCGATCAGCTTGCGGCGCGCTTCAGCTGCAGTCACGATCTGGCTAGGCTTGATCAAGATATGGCGTACATGCGTTTGCTGAACGACGGTACCGTCGGCTTTAGTTTTCGCTATGTCACGTTTGCCGGTCAGTTTCAGGATGTGGAAGCCGTTCGGACTACGAACGATTTCTGTGACTTCGCCGACTTTAATTTTATTCAGGGAGTCGATAAACAATTGTGGCAAACGATCCTGTTCACGCCAGCCGATATCGCCACCTTTGATGCCCTCAGTGGCATCAGAATAAGTTACAGCGAGTTTGGCAAAGTCTTCGCCTGCACGCAGTTTTTTCGCTACTTCTTCGGCGCGCAAACGACGCTGATTGATTTGCTCAGCGGAAGCGTTTTCCGGGATCAGAACCAGAATATGCGACAAACTCAATTCTTGCGGAACTTTGCCCGGTGCCGCTTCTATCGCGAGATAGTTATCGACTTCTGATTCAGACACCTGGATTTTGCTATCGACTTCGCGCTCGCGTATGCGCTGCATCATGATGTCGTCACGAACCTCTTCGCGGAAACGCGCATAGGACGTGCCTTCGCGTTCGACCTGATTACGGAATTCCTGTATCGACATTTTGTTTTGTTCGGCCAGACGCACCATGGCGCGGTCTAACATGATGTCATCGACACGCATGCCGTTCTCTTTTGCCAGTTGCAATTGAGCGCGATCAACAATCATGCGCTCAAGCAATTGCTTTTGCAGATCTGCACGGTTTGGCAAGGCGGTACCTTGCGCGGCGAGCCGCTTCTCAACTGAACGCAGGCGTTCGTTTAACTCCTGGCTGGTGATCACATCTTCATTCACAACGACAACGATCTTATTGACCAGTTGCCCTTTTTCATTCGGATTATTCGCTTGATTCACTGGCAGAATCGGCGCGATCGGAGAAATCGCTGGTGCCACTTTTTGCGCCCACACCGGAGCGGCGGTGACCATCGTGACTGAAACAGCCAGAGCAGAGAGAAGAGTACGTTGTGTCATGTGCAAGTTGTGTCGCATAGTGATCCAAATTCATATTAAAACTGACAGAAAATCGCACATCTTGTGCGTCTTCTGCCACTACTTAGCGCTGCCTCGCGCTTAAGAAACATTAAGCGAATTAAGCAAAAGCTGAAATATACGCTAATTTATCGGCTGATAACCTGAAATATTCTTTTTCAGGACCTCTATCGGGTTCGATCCCAATCTGGCCAGTCCGTTCAATTCCAACTGAATAAAAAACGCCGTTGTACTCGCCAGTGTCGTCGTAGAAAAACGCTGACCAACCATGCGGAACGACCAGCAATTGCAAGGATCTTTGTATTCAAACCCCGCCAGACCATCAACCAGCTTTTTATCTGGCAGAGAATAATTACTTCTGCCCACCACAAACCAGCGATTCGCGATCGGCAGTTGCGTGGATAAATCAAGCTGCTCCAGACTGTCGCGCTGATAGCGGTATTCGAGATTCAATACCGTTTGCTGAGCGGGTTGCCAGCGTATGCCGTAATTCGAACGCACCGAATGCCGGTCTGTCTGACTGATCTGTAAAGCGGTATCAGCACTGATCTTGTCAGAGATTTTGCCCGAGGCGGCCAGTAACAAATCCGAACGGCTCTGGCTATTGCTGGTGCTGTCGAGCGCTACCTTCTGGGTATTGAAGTAGAAACGCTGGCCAATCGCCACTTTGAAACGCTCTTCGCCATTACCCTCAATAAAACGTGAGATCAATGCGGCGGTAATCTGATTCGCATCACCGACACGATCTTGTCCTGTAAAGCGGTTCTCGCTAAAAATCTGGGCGAAGTTGAAATCGGCAGTAGCGCTGTCAAAATTCGGAAACTGGCTTTGATCGCGATAAGGCGTATTGACGTAAAACAGACGCGGCTCCAGCGTCTGCGTCACCGGCCTGCCCAGCAAACTCGACTGGCGCTCGAATACCAGTCCGCTATCGACCGAGAAGGTTGGCAAGGTCCGGTGAAAATCGGTGTCCTGACCGACACCTGGATTGGTCAGGTGGTAGTTGCTGGCATTGATCGACAGCTTAGGCACGATGAAAAAACCAGGCTGGACAATAGGATAAGAGATCTGAGGATTAATCACGGCACGATCACCTCGCACCAGAGTCGGGTGCCAGAAGCGCGTAACAATCGTATCAACCGACCAGTCAAATCCCAGCACATCATGCTGCTCTGCATGCAAATTCAGTTGCGGCAAACGGTCATACGGTCGAGTAATCGGCGCTGTCAAATCCTGCAAGACCTGATAATTCGATGCCCGTAAGGCCGCATAACCAAGCCAGCCAGAATAAGTCAGGCTCACATCTCGCAGTAATAAACGCTGGGCCGTCTTGGTAATTGAACTCGAGAAATCACTGGCATAGTCATCGTCAGACGCCGTATTCACATTCCAGGCGAAGTCGAGTTGCGGCAACAGTTTTTGTTGGTGCACCGATGCCAGCGCATAACGATTGGTACCTGTCTGACGGTCATTCGCCAGTCCCTCTATCGTGGTAGTACCGGAAAAATCATCATCCAGGTAACGCGCCTCAGCACCTAGTTGCAAACCGCGCCGGGTAATCAGCTTGGGATACAGAGTTAAATCCCGGTTTGGCGCGATATTGAAGTAGTAAGGTAAGGTCAGTTCCGGACCACCTTTGGATGATCCGCCCCAGATCGGTGGCAACAAGCCAGAATGACGCGCGCCAGACAAAGGGAACGTCAACGACGGGGTCGCCAGAATTGGTACGCCTTTGAAATACACGATCGTCTTACCCGCGATACCGCGGTCCAGTCCGGTATCGAGTTTCAGTGTGTCCGACTGCAAATACCAGTCAGGATCATCACTGCTGCACGTGCTGTAGGTACCGTTAATTACCGTCGACTGCTCGTCGTTCTCAAACTCGATACGCTCTGCTTTACCCTGTGCATTACTTCTCGTTAGTTTGTATTTTGGCTTCAGCACAAATCCGATACCGGAATCGAGCTGCAATCGCATTGCCTCGCCGGTGTAGTTATCGCCACCTTTTTGCATACGCACCTTACCCGTCGCTTTAACTTCATCATCGAGGTTGGTATAGGTCGCTTTATCTGCGTTTAGCTTGGTGTCACCACGAGTGACCTCGACATCATCGTCGAAGTCGACATATCGTTCAGGGCGCCCCGATATTTTTTCTGCACGCAATACCGTAGGCTGCTCTTTATCCCCCTTGATCACGACCTCGGACGGCTTGCTGTTGTTGGTCTGCGTGTCAGAATGAGGCACCGTGGCAGGCGCTGAGGCGGAATTTGTACTGGCAGAGTTGATTGGCGCGCTGGTCGCTGGCGTTTGAATGACAGCCTGTGCAATAGCGTGGAGCGGAAACAGCGCCGACACAGCAATCGCAGAGATAGTAGGAAACAAATGCTGTGGGTGAGATAATACGGGTTTCCGGCGCATGTAATGTAAGTTCTAAGGAGCTTGTTTGGCGTTTATACGGATGCACACTAACAGTCAAATTTGCAACAATACATTGCAGATTCTTTGTGACTGCTTAGCAGTAATGCGCTGCTGTAATTGTGTTGCACCCGAAATCAATCGCCTATTATAGGGGAAATGGCTGAAACCTCCGCACATTGTGCTGCCAAGATCCACTTAGCTGAAGAAAGTCAGCAAGGCTAAGGCCCTTCGGATTCAATTTGTATTCAAACTGCATTCAATAATTATCTAAAATTTACTTAATTTCACCATGTCTACAAGCTCTGAAAACCAACGCATGTCCGATATTCATACCTGGCTTGCCAGTATTACCCATCCCGGCCTGAACGTTGATAGCCTGCGCCCAGCCTCCGCTGATGCCAGTTTTCGCCGTTATTTCCGCATTGACGGTCAGGATGGCAAAACATATATCGTCATGGATGCGCCACAGCCAACCGAAGACGTGCGTCCTTTTATCCGAATTGCAGAGTTATTGACTAAAATGAACTTGTCTGTCCCAGACATTCTTGCTCAGGATGCGGAACAAGGCCTGTTGCTGCTGACCGATCTGGGAACCACAACGTATTTCAATGCGCTGAATCACGATACCGCACACAAGCTGTATATGGATGCCGTTGACAGCCTGATTTTGCTGCAAACCCAAAGCCAGCCGGACGTATTGCCCGAGTACGACAGAGAATTTATGCTGCGCGAGCTAATGATTTTTCCGGAATGGTACATCGCCAAACACCTGGGTGTGACGCTCAGCGCGGCACAGACAGAGAGCCTGCATAAAGTATTTGACGCGCTGTTGGCTAATATCATGGCGCAGCCGCAAGTCTATGTCCATCGCGACTACCACTCACGCAATCTGATGGTACTGGACAAAGGCAATCCGGGGATACTGGATTTCCAAGGTGCACTGTATGGGCCGCTGACCTACGATCTGGTTTCGCTGTTACGTGATGCCTACGTCCAGTGGGATGAAGAAATGGTGCTGGACTGGGCCATCCGTTACTGGGAAAAAGCCCGCCGTGCCGGATTGCCGGTCAATACCGATGTCGACAGCTTCTACCGTGACTTTGAGTTCATGGGGCTGCAACGTCATCTGAAAGTGCTAGGCATCTTTGCGCGTCTGTCGCACCGTGATGGCAAGGACAACTATCTGGCCGATATGCCACTGGTGATGGACTATGTGCGTAAAACCGCCAACCGCTATCATGTGCTGATTCCTCTGCTGCGTCTGCTTGACGAAATTCAGGAGACTGCGCCGACATTCGGTTATACGTTTTAAATCCAGCAGGTCAAAGTAAACGGACAGGACTGACGCAAAATCATTACTGCAAAAAACGCAATGACAGAGGCAAAGGCAATGCGGCCAGCCACGACGCGCGGCAGTGCTGCCAGAGCGATTTTGCGCAGTCACAGTCCAAAATTTGTATCGCAGCAATCTGCACGAAGCTGCATCACTTGTTACCAGAATAGATGACACGCCCATGAAAGCCATGTTATTAGCAGCAGGTCGCGGCGAGCGTATGCGACCACTCACCGACACCTGCCCTAAACCTTTACTCAAAGTGCGGGGGCGTCCACTGATCGTCTGGCATATCCTGAATCTGGTAAAAGCCGGGATCACCGAGATCGTCATCAACCATGCCCATCTGGGTCATATGATTGTTGACGCCATTGGCGATGGGAGCAAGTTTGGTGCGCACGTCACATACTCAGCCGAGGCAACGGCGCTTGAGACGGCAGGCGGCATCGCGCAAGCGCTGCACCTGCTGGGCGACGAGCCGTTTCTGGTGGTGTCGTCGGATATTTATATTCCCCATTTCAACTTCGAGGAATGTAAAAATACGCTGGAAGACAATGATATGTGGGGCAATCCGCATCCGCTGGATCAGCGCGACGTGGCCTGGTTATACATGGTCAAAAATCCTGACTTTCATCCCGAAGGCGATTTTGCGATGAACCTGATGGGCTTGTCGAATGACAGTACCGAGGGTTCGACACGATATACATTCGGAAATATCGGCGTCTACCGGCCAGAGATTTTTGCCGAGATCAAACCCGGCAGTCATGCCAAACTAGGACCTCTCTTGCGCGAAATCGCGGATAAGGGACAGCTCGGCGGAGAACTGTATCGCGGCGACTGGCACAACCTCGGCACGCCAGAACAACTCGCAGCATTGAATGCTCCGCTCAACCCACAAGCCTGTATTTAGCCGAACCGATGGAGATCTGCCTATGAGTTCTTCTACTTGTTTTAGTGATTTCGCTGACTTCACTCAGTATCAAACACGCCGTCAGCAAGTGCTGGCACAGATGCAGGCGCAAGGTGGCGGCATTGCCATTATCCCTACCGCGTATGAGATGACGCGTAACAGCGATAATTTTTTTCCGTTCCGGCATGATAGTTACTTCTATTATTTATCTGGCTTTACCGAGCCGGAGGCCATCATTGTATTGATTGCGAACGCCCGTGAGCAGCGCAGCATCCTGTTCTGTCGTGAAAAAAATCCTGAGCGCGAAATCTGGGACGGCTTTCGCTTTGGTCCGGTAGCGGCAAGCGAACACTTTGGCTTCGACAGCGCGTTTGCAATCGACGCACTCGACAGCACAATGCCGGATTTGCTCGGTGATGCGCGCACACTGTTCTACAGCGTTGGCCGCGATCCGCAACTCGATGCCCGCCTGCACGGCTGGATGGAGGCAGTACGTGCAAAATCCCGCAGCGGCATCAGCGTACCGGCAACGACTGTCGACATACGCGAGCTGCTGGATGAAATGCGCCTGCGTAAAGATACATCCGAAATCGCCCTATTGCAAAAAGCCGCCAGCATCTCGGGTATCGCCCACACCAGAGCGATGCAGATCGCATTACCTGGCCGTTACGAATATGAACTCGAAGCCGAACTACTGCATGAGTTCCGCCGCCAGGGTTCGCAAGCGCCCGCGTATGGATCCATCGTAGCAACCGGTGCCAATGCCTGCATCCTGCATTACAGCAGTAATAATGCTCAAATCAACGATGGTGATCTGATCCTGATCGATGCAGGCTGCGAGTACGATAGCTACGCATCCGACATCACACGCACCTTTCCTGCCAACGGCAAGTTCAGCGAAGCACAAAAAACCTTGTATGACATCGTCCTCGCCGCCCAACAAGCTGCACTGGATTGCGCCCGTCCCGGCTCACGCTATATGGACGGTCATCATGCAGCAGTGCGTGTGTTGACACAAGGTATGCTCGATACCGGGCTGCTTGATAAAAATAAAACTGGCAATGTCGATGACGCGATTGCCAGCGGGGCTTTCCGCCAGTTTTATATGCATGGAACAGGTCATTGGCTAGGACTCGATGTCCATGACGCAGGCTCTTATCGCGAAGCAGAAAAAGTGGGCGATGAAAAACCTTATCGCCAGTTAGAAGCCGGCATGGTCATCACGATAGAACCTGGCATCTACGTCCGCCCTGCGGAGGATGTGCCAGAGCAATTCTGGAACATCGGTATTCGTATAGAAGACGATATTCTGATCACAGCAGACGGGCATCTGAATCTGAGCCGGGACACACCAAAAACCGTCGCCGACATTGAAAACGTGATGAAGCGATGAACTCAGCAGATACGGCAGATAAAGCAGTCACGGCAAGTGCAGCAGATCCGGTCGACTTCCACATCGCCATCTGTGGCGCAGGCCCTGTCGGGCAAGCATTTGCCCTGCTACTTTGCAAACAAGGCGTTGCGCCCGAAAGTATCGTTTTATTTGATGCCAAAACTAGCAGTCAGTCTGAGCAGGATGTGCGCTCAATTGCCTTATCTTACGGCAGTCAGCAGATACTTAGCGCTGCCAGCGCATGGCCAGTCAAAGCGACCAGCATCCAGCAAATCCACGTCTCCCGGCGAGGTCATTTGGGTCGCAGTCTGATCGACTGCAAGGATTATCAGATACCGGCGCTGGGCTATGTCGCCCGCTATGGAGACATCATGATGCCATTGCAACGTGCGCTCGCACAAAGCGGCATTCACATCCGGCGACCGGTCAAAGTAAGCACATTAGAAGAAACCGATGATAGCGTCACGCTGCGCTTACAGGATGGCAGCGCCATTACTGCCGGTGTAGTGGTGCAGGCAGAAGGTGGCAGCTTTGCCGATCAGAGGCAAAAGACGCAGCATCACGATTATCGGCAAACCGCCATTATTTCTCACATTACGGTCAGTCAGCCCGTCGCCGAGCGCGCATTTGAACGTTTTACAGAACAAGGGCCGCTGGCCTTACTCCCGCAAGAAGATGGCTATGCCTTGGTATGGTGTGTGCGTCCAAAGGTGGCTGAACAGCTTTCAGAACTGGATGATGTCGCGTTTAAACAGGCTCTGCAACACGCATTTGGCGAGCGCCTCGGCACCATCCTGACCGCCTCAGCGCGTCACTCCTACCCATTGGGCCTCAATGCCCAGGCGCATGCTACCAAGCGCACGGTAACGATCGGCAATGCAGCGCAGACCTTGCATCCCGTCGCAGGCCAGGGATTGAATCTGGGCTTACGTGATGCCAGCATACTGGCGCCGCTTTTAACAAATTGTATGCAGCCAACACAGCTGCGAGCGGCGTCCGGTGATCTGCTCAGCGCGCAATTGCAGTTATTCCTCCAACAACGGCGAAGCGACCGCCAGGCCACGATCAGGCTCACCGATACCATGGCGAGAATTTTCGCCAGCGCCCCGGATGGCGCACTGACGCAATCTGTGCTGGGTCTGGGTTTGGGTCTTCTGGACATCATCAAGCCAGCAAAAAAAATCCTGGCAGAGCAGATGATGTTTGGCTGGCGCTAGAGAAAAATCTAGCTAAAATCAGGCAAAACCTGTCTGTAGCAACAACTATGTTGCCCGCACATCCGGTCAGCGGAGGAGCTGATCAACTGGCTGCGTCAACAACCTGTGCCAACAATAAAATTATTAGTTCAATTGGGGGAGTATATTAAAAAATATGCCTTAATCCGCCGATATTTAAAGGCAATCAAAAGTATACTCAAGGCAGTATAAGAGCGTAACAAGTATCAAAATGTCGCGATTCAACCGATCGGCAAGCTACTCACTGGCTTGATTTCTTCCATACAAATCATCGAACGCAACGACGCCACTCCCGGCACCTGCATCAAGCGATCAGTCAAGAACTGCGACAAACTTTTCAGATCAGGTGCGACTACTTTCAGGATGTAGTCGAAATCGCCGGTAATCGTATGGCACTCGATAATGTCCGGAAAGGCCATGATATTGCGCTCTACCTCGCGCACATTACGAAACTGCTCCCTATCCAGCGACAAATTCACAAAAGCCGTGACGCCAAGACCAATTGCCTCAGCCGACACCTGCGCGACATAGCCGCGGATGACCTTCTTCTCCTCAAGCGTACGAACCCGCCGCAGCGTTTGCGGCGGCGATAAATGGATATGCTCTGCCAGTTGCAGATTACTCATGCGACCATCATCTTGCAGATGCTTCAAAATACTGCGGTCATAGTTATCCATGTCATCCTCAAAAATTTAATAATTTTATGATTTAATTAAATTTAGAAACTAAAATCACTAAATCAATCTAATTAGAAATTATATTTCATTAAATCTGTTTTATATATTCTATTTAGAAATCTAATTTCCGGCCGATTCGCTACAATTTATAGCAGAACATCTAGCGATTCAGGCGTACAAATTCTCTTGAATCCGTTCTGGCACTACCCCCAAAAATCAACGGAGAACATCATGGTGACCTTCATCGGCACACAGGAAATGCAAACCCACCTGAAAAAAGTCAGCGTAGAAACAGCGATTGCACGCTTAGCTGACATGATCAAGGAAGATTATTTACGTTGGAGTCAATTCGACAAATGCGCACGCGTTGCCAGCCACTCAGATGTTGGCGTGATCGAATTAATGCCTATCTCTGACGGTACTCAATATTCATTCAAATACGTCAACGGACATCCAAAAAATACACAAGAAGGCTTGCTGACAGTAACAGCATTCGGTGTATTGGCAGATGTGGATACAGGCTATCCCAAGCTCTTGTCGGAATTAACATTGACTACCGCCATCCGGACCGCCGCTACCTCGGTACTTGCAGCAAAATACATGGCTCGTCCCGACTGCCGCAGCATGGCACTGATCGGCAATGGTGCGCAAAGCGAATTCCAGGCGATTGCCTTCCACTGCATCCTTGGTATACAAGAATTGCGTGTGTATGACGTTGATCCGGCCGCCACCGATAAATTGATCAAGAACCTGCGCGCGTATCCAAATTTGCGTATCATTCGCGCTGGGTCCACAGCAGAGGCTGTCAAAGGCGCAGATATCGTCACGACAGTGACGGCGGATAAAACCAATGCGCTGATTTTGCTGCCGGACATGATAGGCGATGGCGTGCATATCAATGGTGTTGGCGGCGATTGTCCGGGCAAGACAGAATTGCATGCTGACATTCTGAAAAACGCCAACGTGGTTGTCGAATACGAGCCGCAAAGCCGTATCGAAGGTGAGCTGCAACAGATGCCGGCAGATTTTGCTGTCACCGAATTGTGGCAAGTATTAGAAGGTCGCGTTGCGGGACGTCATAACGAAAAACAGGTCACCGTATTTGATTCCGTTGGCTTCGCTTTAGAAGATTTTTCCGCAATGCGTTATCTGGAAAAATACGTGATGCAAAAGAGTTCACCTATCCTGGATCTGGTACCTGAGTTACTCAATCCTAAAGATTTGTTTGGTATGGCCGTGGATGAAAAATCGACGTCCGTATCAAGCATCATTGCAACAGAAACAGCAGTACCGATAAACGCTTAAATTTTAACAAATAACCGAATGAAAACCATTTCCTTAATTGGAGCTCCAACCGATGTTGGAGCAAGTGTCAAAGGTGCAGGCATGGGTCCCGACGCGCTGCGCGTCGCTGGTTTAGTAGAAGCACTGGAGGCCAGGCAATTGCGCGTCGTTGACCGCGGCAATTTGCATGGCCCTGCCAATCCCTGGCAACAACCGGTAAATGGTTTGCGTCATTTAAAAGAAGCGATTGACTGGAATCAGGCCGTATTTGATGCCGTCGATCAGGCACTCAACGATGGTCACATGCCCATGATGCTGGGTGGTGATCATTGCCTGGCTATCGGCTCAATCAGCGCGATTGCCAAACACTGTAAAAAGAACGGTAAAAAACTCCGTGTCCTGTGGTTTGACGCTCACGCTGACAGCAATTTGTCGACGATTAGCCCGACCGGCAACATCCATGGCATGCCCGTCGCTTGTCTGATGGGTCATGGTCCTGAGCAATTAATTCATTATGCCGGTCACTCACCGGCAATGTCACCCGACCAGATTCGCATGATCGGCATACGCAGTGTGGATGCAGGCGAGAAAAAATTCATTCACGAAATGGGCATGCAGGTGTTCGATATGCGCTATATCGATGAACACGGTATGCGCAGCGTCATGAATAGCGCACTCCAAGGTATCGATGACAACACACATCTGCATGTGAGTTTCGATATGGACTGCCTCGATCCCGATATCGCTCCCGGTGTGGGAACTGCAGTATTGGGCGGCCCAACTTATCGGGAAGCACAATTGTGCATGGAAATGATCGCTGACAGCGGTCATCTTGCCTCACTCGATCTGGTGGAACTGAATCCCGCTCTTGATATACGTAACCAGACTGCCGTATTGGCCGTTGATCTGATCGAGAGTCTGTTTGGTAAATCGACGCTGGTCAGGATGTAATGCTAAAGCGGGTGTAGCGAAGCCCCGCAGCCCTGCAAATTTTCGTGGACGGATCACGAAAATTTTACGAATAAGCAGAGTTAGCCGCATGTTATTGCATGCGGCTTTTTTTATTCGTCTTCGCCTGTCTCAGTATTAAGTTTTGATCGATGACACGCAGATCGCAAAAAGTTTCAGAAGCTTACAAATTAAGCCACAAATCCCCGGCATATTTCGCTTCATCGCTGGAAGTAAAGTTGTTTTAGCGTTATGCTAAGGCATGACCGCCGACACGCTACGCACCCACCTGCCGCATACCAATCCAATCCCCAAAGGGCGTATTGGCCGCTTTGTATATGAGAGTGAAATCGGGCAAGGCTCGGTTGGTATTGTATATCTGTTTCGCGATCCCCTGATCGGCCGCAAAGTTGCGATCAAGATTCTGAATCCGCAACTACCTTCAAATCAACGTCAATTATTTGAAAAGCACTTTATTCAGGAGGCGCGCGCTGCCGGTCGCCTGAATCACTCGAATATCGTGACTGTCTATGACGCCGATAAAGAAGGCGATTTGCTGTATATCGTCATGGAGTACCTCGAAGGAAAAGAACTCCGTGATTTAATGATGGGGGGCCATCAATTCAGCTACAAACAGATTGCTGACATGATCGCCCGCACCGCCAATGCACTGGATTACGCACATGAGCATGGTGTAATCCATCGCGATATCAAACCCGCCAATATATTTATCACCGGTACAGCGACACCGAAGGTATTGGATTTTGGTATTGCCAGCGCCTCTCGTCAGTTATCTGATGGTGATGCAACACTGGGACAAGATCATCTGTCTGAACAACGCTTACTTGGCACACCCAACTACATGTCACCGGAGCAAACGCGCGGGGAATTAGTAGATGCGCGCACAGATATTTTTTCTCTGGGCGTTGTTCTGTACCAACTGCTGTGCGGTCAGTTGCCATTCAAGGGCGATAGCATCAAGCAGATTTTGCATGCGATTGCACATGATCCGGCGATCCCGCCACAAGAAATACGCACCGATGTTCCTTTGCGTCTGGCGCGGATTGCTGCCAAAGCATTAGCTAAAAAACCGGCAGACCGTTACGCCCGCGCCTCGGATATGGCGAACGATTTAAATCGCTTTTTATCCAAAGAAAGAGCCGAACGCATCATCGCCAAGATTCAGCAGCCCGCGACAGAAAAAGATGCCGCCGACACTACAGGTGACCGGCGCAGAAAAAGTGATCAGAAAAAATGGGGCATCAATCATTTGCTAATCGCTGCCGGCTTATCCATGGTGGTCGCGGTAGGTGTCTGGTCCTGGATGCATCCGGCGCCGCAAACGCTGGCTCCCGTTATCGCACAGACCGACGCGAGTAATCCGTCGTCCCTAGCAACGTCCGCAGAAAAAACCTCTGCCGTTCCAGCCAGCAGTTCGGTCAAAGAAGGCTCTGAAGAAATCGTCAATTTGCCACTGGCAACGACTGCAGCACCGGAAAAAATCACTAAAACGGATCCGGCAACGACAAAGTCTCAGCAAAAAAACAAGGCATCTGCAACCACGGTCGCGGCGCCACCAGTGCCTGTCGTGCTCGGTGCAGTACAATTGGCCGTCTCCCCCTGGGGTGAGGTGTATGTGGACGGAGAGGCCAAAGGGGTAGCACCGCCACTCACCAAATTAAATCTGGCAGTGGGTAAGCATAAAATTGAGTTCCGCAATGGTGACGATAGCTATGCCGTCAATATCGAAGTCAGTGCAGACAAGGAGAATAAAGTTGGCCACAGATTTTAAGCAGTCGTTACTGCACACAACAACACCTGATACCCGCAATAATATCCGCGATCTGGATTCGTCCACAAAACTATTCGGTAAGCGGATTATTCAACGGACAAACGACTTCACTGGCATAGCGAGTGCGCTAGGATTAGCGCTCGTTCTGGCGGGCTGCGCCGCACCGGAAGCACAGGTCGGATTATCCGACCTATCCGCCCGTCCCGGCGAAAAAGCTCTGTTATCAGGCATCCGTTCTTATGAAGACGCCCAATATGCCGAAGCAGAAAAATCGCTGACGCTGGCACTCGGCTCTGGTTTTACCGTTAAAAAAGATGCGGCGCTTGCGCACAAATATCTCGCGTTTATTTTCTGCACCAGCGCACGGATTGACGCATGCAAACAGGCGTTCCGCTCGGCACGTATGGCGGATCCGGGATTTGAGCTCACTAAAAGTGAAGTAGGCCATCCGCAATGGGGACCTGTCTATAAACAAGTCATGGCTGAATAAACTCAGACCAGATCCGCTCTTAGCTTCCTTCTCATATCCTCTGCCACAGAGATTGCCTGGACATTCATGATACGCAGCCTGCTGAAATGGCTGATAATTGCCAGCCTTGTTTTGTTAGGCGTTTCGCTATGGCGCATGCATGCCTTGCCTCCGGCTACGGAACTCTCTTCGTCATTGCTAGAAGAACCCATTCAAATACCGCTGAAACAAGCGGCGTTTTCCGTAGAATCACATGGCATCGCTTATCAGGTTCAGCCGCTGTATCAATATGATTTAACTGGTCTGGTCGTCAGTAAACACGATGCCAATACCTGGTGGGATTACTTGCATCGGGAGTGGAATGATAGCCTGAATATCGTTGATCTCTGCGTCGTCTGGGGCAATAACGTCCGTAGCGGCTCATACGCAGATATCGATTTTTCCAGTGGTCAGTTTACCTGTAATTTCAGTACGAACTCGAATGAGGCGTTTGCTGCTTTCGATCAGACGGCAATTTCAAACAATCACTTGCTAACCGATAACCCGCAACTCGCCAAGCTCATGCGCAGCGTACAAGTGGGCGACCAGATCCACTTTCGCGGTCAGCTTGCGGAGTACTCACATCATCACGGTTTTGCATTTAAGCGCGGCACCAGCATCACCCGCACTGACACAGGCAACGGTGCTTGCGAAACGGTATTTATTGAAAGTTTTGATATCCTCAGAACAGGCGGAAAACCCTGGCGCAGCCTGTGCTGGATCGCAGGGTTGATGCTGCTCTTCAGCCTGATCGCGTGGTTTATGCAACCGGTCAGGTTTAATGACTAAGTAAGTGAAAAGCAGTGAGTAATTACATACCAATCTGCTGATGTCTGCATGCATACCTGAATACCTGCTGTACATACCGGATACAATCAACAGAGCGGCAATAAAAAACCACCCTGATGTTGAGGGTGGTTTTTTGTATGGCCTGAAGCTAGTCGCTATTCAACCGCTTTCACCATATCTTCGATCACTTTTTTCGCATCACCGAACACCATCATGGTTTTATCCATGTAGAACAATTCATTGTCCAGACCGGCATAACCAGAGGCCATGGAGCGCTTGTTGACGATGACGGTTTTCGCTTTGTAAGCCTCCAGAATCGGCATGCCGGCAATCGGTGACTTGGGATCTTTGGCCGCTGGATTGACCACGTCATTCGCCCCCAATACCAGCACCACATCAGCCTGACCAAATTCGCTGTTGATATCTTCCATCTCAAAAACCTGGTCATACGGTACTTCAGCTTCTGCCAGCAAGACGTTCATATGACCAGGCATACGCCCTGCCACGGGATGAATCGCATATTTGACGGTGATCCCTTTGTGCGTGAGCTTTTCAGTTAATTCTTTCAGCGCATGTTGAGCACGTGCCACCGCCAGGCCATAACCCGGAACGATGATGACCGTCTCAGCATTACCCAACAAGAAAGCGACGTCGTCGGCAGAACCGGACTTGACATTGCGTTGCGCCTGCCCTGCGGCTGCCGCTTCGGTCGGTGCACCGCCAAAACCACCCAGCAAGACATTGAAGAAAGACCGGTTCATCGCCTTACACATAATGTAAGACAGAATCGCTCCCGATGAGCCAACCAGAGAACCCGCGATAATCAGCATCGAATTGTTTAGCGAAAAACCGATGCCCGCAGCCGCCCAGCCCGAATAACTATTTAGCATCGACACAACGACCGGCATATCCGCGCCACCGATAGGGATGATGATCAATACGCCAAGGATAAAAGCAATCGCTGTCATCAAGACAAATGGCAACCATGCAGGTGCATTACCAGGCGCGAAGCAAAAAATTAAACCCAGACCAAGCATAGCAATCGCCAGTATCAGGTTCAGAAAATGCTGGCCCTGAAAACTGACCGGTGCGCCCTGAAACAAACGGAATTTGTATTTACCCGATAATTTACCAAACGCAATCACCGAACCCGAGAACGTAATCGCACCGACAAACGTACCGATAAACAATTCCAGACGGTTACCAAAAGGGATTGCTGCGTCACGCGTGGTGATATTAAAAATCCATGGCTCCGCCACTACCGATACCGCGATACACACGGCTGCCAGGCCGATCAGCGAATGCATCGCAGCGACCAGCTCAGGCATCTTGGTCATCTCAACGCGTTTCGCCAGGGTTGCGCCAATACCGCCACCGACGACGACGCCAAGAACTACCAGCCCATAACCGAGACCAGAGCCAGCAGATTCATTTTTTAGCTTAACGATCAGCGCAACCGTGGTGGCAACCGCAATCGCCATACCGATCATGCCGAAAGCATTACCACGTCGTGCCGTCGACGGATGCGACAAGCCCTTGAGCGCCTGGATGAAACACACCGAGGCGATCAGGTACAACATCGTGACCAGATTCATGCTCATTATTTGTGCTCCTTAGCGCTGTTTGCATTGGCCTTGGGTTCTTTTTTCTTGAACATTTCCAGCATGCGCTGAGTGACCAGAAACCCGCCAAATACATTGACCGCCGCCAGTGCAACTGCCGCCGTACCCATGACTTGTGCCAGCAGGCCTTCGGTCAGGCCAGCAGCCAGCATCGCGCCAACAATAATGATGGCGGAGATGGCATTGGTCACAGCCATTAACGGTGTGTGCAATGCCGGTGTAACCGTCCAGACCACGTGGTAACCGACATAAATCGCCAGTACAAAAATGATCAGGTTGGTGAGGGTGTGACTAACTTCCATGATGTCCTCTCTTTTCTTTATTGGGGTGAGACATGCAAAGTAAACCGTCGGGATTAATATTCTTTAAGACTGGTCATTTGATTCTTGCCATCGACGAAAACGACTTTCGGCTTAAAGTTACTCGCCTCTTCATCGCTCATCGGAGCATAAGTGCAGATGATCATCAAATCACCGAGTTGTACCCGACGCGCTGCTGCGCCGTTCAACGAGATTTCGCCACTACCGCGTTTGCCTTTAATGACATAAGTGGAGAAGCGTTCGCCGTTGTTAACGTTATAAAGCTCAATCTGTTCGTGCTCCTTGATATCGGCAGCATCGAGCAGATTTTCATCGATACCACACGAACCTTCGTAGTGGAGATCGCACTGGGTCACAGATGCGCGATGAATTTTGGCGCGGAGCATATTTCTTTGCATGGTCGTTCTTCTTTCAATTACATTTACTAAAAAATTCTGGCTAAATTTCTTTAGCTGCACTACGTCACATAATGGCTGATGACGAGTGTCTGGCCTTATTTTCTTAAAACTTCACCGCCTGCGCACACCAAGGTTGCAACGACGATTTCATCTTCTTTATTGATCGCCAGAGCGGCGTCTTTATCAATAATCAGTTTTAAAAAATCCAGTACGTTGCGGGCATATAAGGCAGATGCATCGGCCGCAACCAGTGTGGCCAGATTAGGCTCGCCGATAATATGTACACCGTATTTGGTGACGGTTTTATTCAGTTCGGACAATGGACAATTGCCACCCTGCTCGACTGCCATATCGACAATCACGGAACCGGGCTTCATCGCTTTGACCGTATCTTCGGAAATCAAAACCGGTGCCTTGCGGCCAGGGATCAGCGCAGTCGTAATGATGATATCGGCTTGCTTGGCGCGCTCATGCACCAGAGCAGCCTGACGCTCCATCCATGCGGCGGGCATCGAACGTGCATAGCCGCCGGCGCCTTTAGCGATTTCGCGCTCTTCATCCGTCTCGTAAGGGACGTCGATAAATTTTGCCCCCAGAGATTCAACTTGCTCTTTCACCGGCGGGCGCACATCCGATGCCTCAATCACAGCTCCCAGACGTTTTGCCGTCGCGATTGCCTGCAAACCCGCAACGCCGACACCCATGATCAGGACGCGAGCGGCTTTGACGGTTCCGGCAGCGGTCATCAGCATTGGCATGAATCGCTGATAGGTATTCGCGGCCAGCATGACTGCTTTGTAGCCAGCGATATTTGCTTGCGAAGAGAGCACGTCCAGCGACTGCGCGCGGGTAATGCGCGGCGCGGCCTCAAGTGCAAATGCAGAAATTCCGTGTGCGGCCATCGCTGCAATATTCTCTGTATCAAACGGATTGAGCATGCCGACCAGTACCGTGCCGGATTTGATCATGACGCGCTCATCTGCACTTGGCGCCCTGACTTTCAACACCAGCTCGGCACCGAATGCCTCAGCCGCAGTACCGATCTGCGCACCAGCTGCCTGATAAGCCTCGTCGGTAATACTCGCTGCAATACCGGCACCGGATTGCACGATGACCTGATGTTTGGCCGTCACATATTTCTTAATGGTCTCTGGGGTCGCCGCTACACGCGTCTCGCCCGGCCGTGACTCGGCGGGGATGCCGATTCTCATAGGTTTGCTCCTTGGTTGCTTGTTTTAAATTAGTCGCACGGGCTCAAGATTCGACCCTCAATAATTTTTCACCAGACTACGCAAAACTCAGGCAATTCCATCGCTCTCACTGCTTGTTCAAGCTACCGGAATCCTTACCCGAATCTTACATTTGATATTCGACAACGATATTACACGCAAAATGTTTTTTAGCACAACCGTTCTATTTTCTGCTTTTTCTGACAAAGAATGCCTTGCATTTGCACCAATAGCGGGCAAATTGCGTTTGCTACACTAGCATGAAAACCCTCTTGAAATAAGGCTTTATCCATAAAACAGCCAAATTTAATACGTCTTTTCCGGCAAAACTGTTTGCTGTCAATTCATCATAAAAACCGCCCATAGATAAATTTCGCATTAGCTAATTCGGCATCAGATTTGCTGCTTTGCCACACAATATTTGATGGCAAAGTAAAATACCGGACTTATTGAAAGAAGCTATGTCCACAATTTGGAAACCCTCGGTCACGGTTGCAGCCATTATTGCGCGTGACGACCAATTTTTAATGATAGAAGAAGAGACCGAAGACGGCGTAAGGATCAACCAGCCGGCCGGTCATCTTGATCCCGACGAAACCCTGCAACAAGCTGTGATCCGTGAAACGCTCGAAGAAACCGCGCACGATTTCACACCGACAGAGTTAATCGGGACGTATCTGTCACGCTACGTGTCGCCGAAAACCGGTGAACAGGTCACCTACTTACGTTTTGCTTTTAGTGGCGAGCTGGGTCCACTGCATCAGCGCGCGCTGGATCATGGAATTTTGCGTACGGTCTGGATGAGTCATGCAGAATTGCTCGCATCACAGGAGCGCCATCGCAGCCCTCTGGTGATGCAATGTGTGAATGACTATCTGGCAGGTCAACGTGCGCCGCTGTCCCTGCTCTACACACATCCGTCTGCGTTGGAGGTCAGCATCACTAAACCTAATTCTGAACACAATTGAGCAAGACCACGAACAAGAAATAAGAAAGAGAAGTACAGCATGGCAAAGAAACGCGTAGTAATAGGTATGTCCGGTGGCGTCGACTCGTCCGTCTCTGCATGGCTGCTCAAAGAACAGGGTTATGAAGTCATCGGTCTCTTCATGAAGAACTGGGAAGATGACGATGACTCCGAATACTGCTCGACCCGCGAAGACTGGATTGATGCCGTCAGCGTGGCCGACGTGGTCGGCGTCGATATCGAAGCAGTGAATTTTGCGGCGGAGTATAAAGACCGCGTATTCGCCGAGTTCCTGCGCGAGTATCAGGCAGGTCGTACCCCGAACCCGGACGTGCTGTGTAACGCAGAAATTAAGTTCAAAGCCTTCCTCGACCATGCGATGAAGCTCGGCGCCGATTACATCGCCACCGGTCATTACGCACGCGTTCGTGAGATCAATGGTGAGTTCCAATTACTCAAAGCCCTCGACGCCAGCAAAGATCAAAGCTATTTCCTGCATCGCCTGAATCAGGCGCAATTGTGCAAGACACTCTTCCCATTAGGTGAGATTCAAAAAACCGACGTGCGTAAAATTGCAGAACAACTGCAACTGCCGAATGCCAAGAAAAAAGATTCTACCGGGATCTGCTTCATCGGCGAGCGCCCTTTCCGTGAATTTTTAAACCGCTATCTGTCGTATCAACCCGGCGACATGAAAACTCCGGAAGGCGAGATCGTAGGCCAACATGTCGGCTTGAGTTTTTACACTTTGGGTCAGCGTAAAGGGATAGGTATCGGCGGCATCAAATCACACCAAAACGCCGATGGCAGCAGTGATGCCTGGTATGTCGCAAGAAAAGATATCGCCAGCAATACGCTGTACGTAGTACAAGGTCATGATCATCCATGGTTGCTGTCCTCCGCATTAGAGGCCGGGCAAAATAGCTGGATCGCCGGACGTGCGCCAGACCAGATCCAGCTTTCGGCAAAAACTCGCTACCGCCAGGCAGACATCGCCTGCGCCCTACAAACACAAAGCGACAGCTTCGCCTTACATTTCGACGTCGCCCAATGGGCGGTGACGCCAGGTCAATCGGCGGTTTTATATGATGGCGATGTGTGTCTGGGTGGCGGGATTATCAGTGGTGCGACGGCTAGTTAGGCAGCGAGTCAAATGAAGGGACTATGCGGCTCGTAGCGAGCTGGCATGCTTGTTTATTTTGACACTGCCCGGCACTTTTTCGCTATAGTGCCGCATCTCAAAAAAAATCAGCCTGCTCGTATGCCATCCGTTCTGTCATCGTCTTCGTCATCTCTGCTCCCCCTTCGTTCGATATTTACCTTTTCCCGTTTAGTGCTGTGCGCACTGACATCATCCAGCATATTGAGCGCAAGCGCAGCGGACGAGAACAGCACGGCCAATACCAGTAAAGAACCTTTACACAGCGTCGAGGTGCGCGGTGCGCATAGCGTGCTGGATGAGCGCAAGCAGGCAACTGCCAGCAAGGCCATCGTCAATCAGGAAGATATCGCGCGCTATGGTGACAGTAATCTCAGTGATGTGCTTAAACGGGTTCCCGGTTTAAGTTTCAGCAGCACAGGTGCTTTACAGATGCGGGGGCTGGGAAATGGCTATACCCAAATTTTGCTGAACGGCGAAGCGACGCCGCAAGGCTTTTTAGTAGATAGTATCGCGCCCGATTTGATTGAGCGGATTGAAGTCTTGCGCAGTGCGACAGCAGAATTCAGCACGCAGGCAATTGCAGGGACGATCAATATTATCCTGAAAAGTAACGTCAAAAAACCACAGCACGATCTCAAAATCGGCGTCACCAGCAGCAATGGTAAATTTTCACCAACTGCGTCACTGCAATTGGCAGATCGACGAGGGGCGCTGGCCTACACCATTGCCGGAACATTGCAACATCAGCAGCGCACAACACCGTCCACTCAGGACGAAACAGGTAGCGGTCAGATCGCGCCGATGAATCTGCAACGACACGCCAATCTGGAAGAGCGCTTTACCAAGGATGAATTGAGTATTGCACCACGTCTGGTCTGGACGTTTTCAGAGGACGACACCCTGACCTCCCAAAGTTTTCTTAGCAGCAGCCGCATCAATAATATCAAAGAGCGGCATGAGACCAGCGCAATCGGCACGCTGTCTGAATTCCCGAACAATACCGGTAGTTGGGATGCCTATACCAATGCCTTACGCAGCAACCTGAACTGGCGACGTAAGTTATCCGACAGCGCCAGGATAGAAACGAGCGTCGGACTCAACATCAGTCACCGGCACACCTATTTTGATTTTAAAGGCATGTCGACACAGCAGGCTTTGTTAGAGCGACACGAAGTCGTTTCCGGTATTGATGACCAGACCGCGACGTTCAGCGGTAAATACACCGCACCGTATATTGATCATCATGCCTTGGTATTGGGCTGGGATGGCAGTCTGATACGTCGCGACGAAAATCGTATTGAGCACATGAGCGATGCGCTGGGCCAAGGTACTGCGGATAGTAATGAAGCCTATCAGTCAAATGTCAGACGCCTCGCCTTATTTGTGCAGGATGAATGGGAAATCAGTCGCCAGTTAAGTGCTGCCCTGGGCTTACGCTGGGAAGGATTGCAGACCACAACCGCTGGCAATGTACTGAGTCAGGTACATAATCAGTCCAGCGTCTTCAGCCCTTTGCTGCAAAGTGTATGGAAGCTCAATGATGACACTGCCAACGCAAAACAGACGCAACAATTCCGGCTGGCTCTGACGCGCACCTATAAAGCACCGACGACCACGAGCCTGATCCCGCGTCGCTATACCGTCGATAATAATAACAGCGCAATCAATCCTGACAACCAGGGCAATCCGCAGTTGCGCCCGGAACTTGCGTGGGGTCTGGACGCCGCGTTTGAACAGTACTTCGGACAAGGCGGCTTGTTCAGCGTGAGCATGTTTGTTCGTAAAATTGATGATGTGATTCTGGATAAAGTAACGCAACAAAACACCGTCTGGACCAGTACCCCGACCAATAGCGGCAAAGCACAAGTCCACGGCATCGAGCTGGAAATCAAATTGCCACTACAGAGCGTCATTAGCAAGGCGCCTGCTATTGATCTGCGTGCCAATCTGAATCGTAACTGGTCCAGCGTCGATCAAATCCCAGGCCCCGACAATCGCCTCGACCAGCAAACACCGCTCAGCGCCAACCTCGCACTCGATTACAAATGGGATCATCAACTCACGCTCGGCGGCAATCTCAGCTATCAGCGCGGCGGCAATGTCCGCAACTCATCTACCCTGAGCGGCATGACAGGCAATAACCGGACACTGGATTTATATGCGGCATGGAGTCTGGCAAAACAAACGCAACTGCGATTGTCGCTGACGAATCTATTCCCCCAAAATAAACTGGAAATTGCCCGCTATCAGGATATGCAGACGGCTCGACAATCAACGACGACGACATCGGGATTGAGTAGTATTAAGTTAATGCTGGAACAGGCGTTTTAGCCTGTCACCGAATAAGGGGTACAAGCGGCAAGTGCGATCAAACACTTCTGCAAAAATGGCATCAAGAACACGATACAGCTAGCACCAGGAGCAGCGTATCAGGATGCAATTTAATATACCTCCCTTATTTTTTATGGAAGTAGCCTTACTCCGCAATGCTTATGCAGGCGTACAAAATATACTCCAGATAAGTATGTTTAATATATGGCTATATATGCAGATGTATGCAGATATATGTAGATATCAACGCCGTTTTCAGGCAATAACAAATCCACGCCAAGTCTAAATCCCGTTGAGTGAAGCACCAAAGCTAAAGTCGTGATCCTTATGCAGGCAAGGATCCTACGTCTTGTGGGAATGATTCCGCGATATTCCGGCATTCGCAGGAACGATGAAGCGAAGGGTACGGCTTAACTGAACAGCTCCAACTTGCAGCCTTCCCTCCAAGCTTTCTCTCCAAAAAAATATATCTATCCGTGCTTAAGCAATTTCGTCCGATCCCGTCTGAGCGGAATCCAAGGTCGGTTAACCTTGAAATGGTAAGTGGCAATCTGTGCGCTAGCAAACAGATCACCACAAATGAAGCAGGCATGATGCGATGTGTTTGTATGACCGGATCGGCTGAGTAATGCATCGAATACACCTACTACACCTGGTGCAGCGCAACCATGCGATCCGGCGATCTGCTGACACTCACGTTAGTCAATCAATTCCGTTACAGTCCAGGCTTTTTCTCAATGCCAACGCGGGAATGCTTGCTTCTTATCTATTTTCACATTGAGGTACTCATCATGAAATATCCGATTTTATTATTGGCCCTGCTTGGCACCGTGACCTTATCTGCTTGCGAACGTCAGGCTCCGCCGGTTGTCGTTCAGGTTCCGGTCGCAGTCCCTGGCCCTACTGGTGCAACGGGTGCAACAGGTTCCACTGGCGCGGCAGGTCAGGCTGGAGCGCCCGCGTCTGTCGGTGCGACGGGCGCTACCGGTGCCAGCGGCGCTCAAGGCATGCCTGGCTACGATGGCAATAAAGGTGATGCGGGTGCCAAAGGTGAGCCAGGAACGCCCGGCAAACCCGGCGATACCGTCATCGTCGTACCTAAATAAATCCGGTCAGATTGTCAGATGATCATAGGCGAGAAATCCTCTCCGGAGGATTTCTGAAAAACCCTTCCATGCCATTACGTTACACGCAAAGACAAAAATACTACGGAACAACACGAACAATACAAATGACATAAACAGCACAGTACCTTGTCGTGCTATTACAAAATCACAAAGGAAATCCTATGACGATTCTCATCAATCTTATTATTTATCTGGTGGTATTCGGTCTAATCTGGTGGCTGGTTGGCTTACTTCCCTTACCCTCACCGGTGGCACAAGTCGTACGCGTACTATTTATCATCTTATTAATTGTGATTATTCTGTCCGCATCCGGCATTTTGCCCGGCATTCATTTGCCGAGCTTATCAGGCTGATTCCACCCAAGCTCATGTCAGCCATCAGAGACAGTCGTGATCATCATACTAGCTTGATCCGCGCGCACCGTTGTACACTCAGGGAATACCATCACCCGCTTATCAACGGAGAACACCATGCATGTTGCGCGCTACCTGACTTTGATCATTGCCAGCTTCGTATTTTTGTTGTCGATGTTCATTGCCTATCTATTTCATGCAGGCTGGTGGCTGGTCGCACTCTCTGGCGGTATTACGGCAATCGGTGTTGCCGACCTGCTGCAAACCAAACGCTCCATTTTGCGCAACTATCCCATCATTGCGCATTTTCGTTTTTTCTTTGAATCGATCCGCCCTGAAATACGCCAGTATTTTTTAGAGGAAGATACCGCTGCTAATCCTTTTTCCCGCAATCAGCGCTCAATCGTGTATCAGCGTGCCAAGCAAGAGTTGGATAAGCGCCCTTTCGGTACGCAGCTTGATGTCTATCAATCGGGCTATGAATGGATCAATCATTCGATCACTCCCAGCAAAATAGATAGCCACGATTTCCGGATCACGATCGGCGCGGATCGCCCGCAGCCCTACTCTGCCAGCGTGTTTAATATCTCGGCAATGAGCTTTGGCGCCTTGTCGGCGAATGCCATCCGCGCACTGAATCAGGGGGCGCAAAAAGGCCGCTTCATGCATGACACGGGCGAAGGCAGTATCAGCCGTTACCACAAGCCTGAGAGCGGCGATGAGCCAGGTGGCGATCTGGTATGGGAAATTGGTTCCGGCTATTTTGGCTGTCGCACTATAGACGGTAGTTTTTCTGAAGAGCGCTTCGTCGCCAGCGCCTCTTTACCTCAAGTCAAAATGATAGAACTGAAATTGTCGCAGGGTGCTAAACCCGGCCACGGCGGCTTGCTACCGGGCGCCAAAGTGACGATAGAAATCGCTGAAGCTCGCGGCGTCCCGGCAGGTACCGATTGCGTATCACCGGCATCGCACTCGGCATTTTCTACTCCGGTAGAAATGCTGCAATTTATCGATAAACTACGCACACTGTCCGGCGGCAAACCGACGGGCTTTAAATTTGCCGTCGGTCATCCATGGGAGTTTTTCGGGATTGTCAAAGCCATGCTGGCAACCGGTATCACGCCAGACTTTATCGTGGTTGACGGCGGAGAAGGCGGCACCGGTGCTGCCCCTGTCGAGTTCACCGATCACGTCGGCGTGCCTTTGCAAGAAGCCTTGCTGCTAGTACATAACACGCTGGTCGGCACAAACCTGCGCGACAAAGTAAAAATCGGCGCTTCCGGCAAAATCATTACCGCCTTCGATATCGCCCGCACGATCGCGCTCGGCGCCGACTGGTGCAATTCGGCACGCGGATTCATGTTTGCGCTCGGCTGCATTCAGTCACAAAGTTGCCATACCGGCAAATGCCCGACCGGTGTCGCAACCCAGGATCCGCTACGTCAACGTGCCCTGTTCATTCCCGACAAGGCAGAACGTGTTGCGCATTTCCATCAAAATACCCTGAAAGCGCTGGCAGAACTGATCGCCGCAACAGGCTTACATCATCCGGCAGAACTCAAACCCTATCATCTGGTACGCCGCGTTTCGGGCAATCAAGTCAAACTGGTATCTAGTCTGCTGCCTTATCTGGACGCCGGCGAGCTGTTGGATCCCAGTCAGCTTAGCCGCATGCCGGAAGTGTTCGCCACCTACTGGCCACTGGCTCAGGCAGAATCCTTTCATCCCATCAAATAAATATACTCCCCACTTTTTATATAAAACCTAGCTTATTCCGCACGTCTTTATTAGGAATAAAAAATATACTAGGGCAAGTATATAAACAACAGCGATCTTATGCGACATCGCCTGAGATTGCATTTCTTCATCTTTTTACTAACAAAATTGAGTAACAAGATGATATTTCAAAATAAAACTCGATAGAAACGCGATATTCTTGGCAGTCACCCAATTTCATTCAAATTTGATGAGATAAAATAGCAAATACCATGCTGCATAAAATTTCAGCATTTTTTTGATGCGTTTTATTTCTTTACAATTTAAAACGATGAAATTATATTTACATTTTACTTGCCGATTAATCCTTACTTATCTCCTTTAGATTGCCACCGATCATGAATCGATTCGATAACCAAGCACTAGGTGGTACGGTTAATACCCGCATCGGCAAGGTGTACATGCACCTGTCCAAAGCGCACAGAAAAACTGCCGATTACGTGTTATCGAATGTCTTCCGTTCAGCGACCATGTCGATTGATGAACTGGCCAATGCCGTCGGGATCTCGGTTGCCACCGCCAACCGCTTTGCCCGCGCACTGGGCTTTGAAGGCTATCCACAATTCCGCGCAGAACTGGTCTGCGGTTTTGAAGCGATGCTGGCACCGATTGATAAATTACGCAGCGAAGTACAACGTCCCGCAAGCAGCACCGAAATCATTGCAGGCTCGCTGAATGAAGATCTGAATAATCTGGAGGCGACACGTCGCTCCCTGGTGCCCGATGTCTGCAATCAGGCAGTCAAAATGATTTTGAATGCCGAGCGCATCTATATCGTTGGTTATGGCGCGAGTGCTTTTCTCGGTGGACTGATGGCGCATGGACTGGATCCATTTTGTCAGACCATACAATCCACGATAGGCTCGGGGGGACCATCGCATGTGGCACGTCAGTTATTCAAGTACACCGAACGTGATCTGGTGATTGGCATTACCTTTCCGCGTTATGCCGAAGATGTGATCACGCTGTTACAGCAGGTTCGGGAAAAAGGTGTACCGATTCTGGCGCTGACCGATGCTCCCAGCTCGCCGCTGGCATCGATTGCAAATCTGACCTTGTACGCGCAAACCCGTCGTCAGCTATCGCCGAATTCCGAAGGTGCGGCTCTCTGTCTGATCGAAGCTATTTGCAGCGCCGTCGCACATCAAGCCAAATCACCGGTGCACGCTGCATCAGAGATGACAAAATTCATGCTGCCATGGATGTATCAGGAACCAAATTCAGGCACACGCAGATCAACGCCCGTCGAAGATGCGACGAAAAAATCACCATCTGATCATCCTGTCTGATAATCCCGTTTGATTCGCACTTATACATCCATGTTGCACTGTGTTTTATCTCATTCCCGTCGAACAATACCGGAGTAAATCACCGTCAGCATGATGGTGAATTTCATCATCGATTACCGCAGGATTTCACTGGCACAAACGCCGGCCAGCTACTACACTTGCCTTGTTTTCATTCAAACAACAAGGTAAACCCATCATGCTTGCACAAAAGCTGCCAAAATTTATTGCGCTGATCATCGTTCTCATCCTGCTGTTTTCGCTATCACCTTTCGCCACGATCCCGGCAGGTTATCGCGGGGTATTGACGACCTTCGGCAAGCCGTCGGACGAAGTGTATAGCGAAGGCATACACTTCGTCTGGCCGATAGCACAGAGCATGCACCGCGTCTCTGTCGCGATCCAGAAAGGCGAAGGCGACGGCGATGCTGCTTCCAAAGATTTGCAAACCGTGCACACCAAGATTGCGATCAATTATCACATCCGTCCGGACGCTGTCGTATCGGTGTATCGCGATCTCGGCAATGAGGCAGGTGAGCGCATCATTATCCCTAGCGTGCAAGAAGCGGTGAAAGCCGTTACCGCACGCTTCACCGCCGAAGAGCTGATCTCTCGCCGCTCACAAGTCCGCGACGAAATCATCCTCGCATTACGCGAACGGATGGCACGCCACGGCCTGGTCGTTGATGAGTTCTCCATCGTCAATTTTAACTTTAGCAAAACCTTTAACGAGGCGATCGAGGCAAAGACAACGGCAGATCAATTGAAGATGAAAGCGGAACGCGACCTGCAAAGAATCGAAGTCGAAGCGAAACAAAAAATCTCCCGCGCCCGCGCTGAAGCAGAAGCCTTAGCTCTGCAACGTCAGCAGGTTACGCCAGAATTGCTACGTTTGCGCGAGACCGAGAATCAGGCAAAAGCGATAGAAAAATGGGATGGTCGTTTACCGACAACCACTGGTGGCGCGATCCCCTTCCTGAACATTGGCAATCGTGGTGATAACAAATAAGAGATGCGCAAGAACTCAGTCACCCAGCGTCTGACATGTCGAAGTCGAATATAGAATATCGGATGTAGTAAGCAAAACGGCAGCTTCACTGGCTGCCGTTTTTATGTACTTCTACTAAAAGAAACAAAGAATAATTACTCTGCCGCGATCACCTGCGCTGCCGCATTCACTACGGCAGCGATACGGCCAACGTCACGCAACTGCACGGTGGACATTCCCTCTTTTTTCAGCAATTCGAAATGCGATTTCACACAGAAATGGCATTTACCAACGATCGATGCCGCAAGTGCATACATCTCAAAACGACGCTTATCAACACCACCGTTTGTCGCGTAAGCGTTCATGCGCAATTGCGCCGCCTGAGTTTTGAGATCGGCATCGTCTGCCATTTCAACGAATGGATACCAGACGTTGTTCATTCCCATCAAAGCGGATGCCGTCAAGGCTGCATGAATTTCTTCGGGCGAGATCGCGCCGCTGCCTTTGATTGCATCGATGATGACCTTACTTTTTGCAGCGAATGCCGCAGCCAGCGCAACGCCGACGGCATCATTGCCTTCGAGACTAGAGCGAGCAATCGTGCCATCGATATTCAGGCGGATATCTTTCGCGTAATCAGGGATAAGATCTTTAATTGAATTTAAGAATTCCATAGCATTTTCCTATCATTTGGTGATTTTAAAACCCGCCTAGGCGGGTTTTCGTCATTGATGTGGACATGACACGATGTCCGCATCAAATTTACAGTGTAGAACCACCCACTGTACGATTGCAAGGGCACAGTTCGTCTGTTTGCAAACCATCCAGAATACGCAGGATTTCAGTCGGGTTACGGCCGACGTTCAGGTTGTTCACAGAAACGTGTTGAATGACATTGTCCGGATCAACGATGAAAGTCGCACGCAAAGCTACGCCTGCGTTCACATCACGAACACCCAGCATATCAACCAAAGAGCCTGTAGCGTCACCGAACGCGTGATGATTCAGCTTGTCCAGATCTTTGTGTTCACGGCGCCATGCCAATTTGCAGAATTCGTTGTCAGTAGAGCCGCCTAACAAAATAGCGTCGCGATCAGCAAAATCTTTTGTCAATTTAGCGAATTCAACGATTTCTGTCGGGCAAACAAACGTGAAATCTTTTGGATAGAAGTAAATGATTTTCCATTTACCTGGAAAAGAGGCTTCAGTGATTGTTTCGAAAGCGGATACGCCGTTTTCTTCATGATGATTAAAACCTGGCTTAGCGGCTGGTACGCTGAATGCGTCGAGTTTTTGACCTACAGTTTTCATAACTTTCTCCTGAATGGTGGTGTAAAGAGTGGCTAAAACAATCCTGTTTAGTCACATTGGGTCGAAGCATATCACTATGAATTTTAAATATCCAATAGATTTTAGCTAAAAACCAATTAGCCAAAACATATGTGCATGGTGATGCACTCCTGATCAGCGGCTATCGGTGCACATCAATACCCCTCGACAGCATCATGCAGCAGATCTAATACAAACGTGTGACATTGATCGCAGACATTAGGTAAAGGATTGATTGCACGCGTCAGCCGTTGTAGCGCTTACACGTAAATCGCGATGGTCTTATTCCTTCAAGCATCGCATGCTAATTACGTTTCCACGAAGTGATAGCGGTCTGATGGAAAATCCAGGTTAACTCCTGATTAAGCTCACATTCTGCTCAGTCACCGTTATAATCCTTGCACTTCTTTATTTGGAATGATTTATCGTGTCTGATCGCCTCGCTGTATTACCCCAATACTTAATGCCGAAAAAGGCGCTCACTGAATTTGGCAGCCTGATTGCTGATGCTAAAGCAGGCAATCTGACAACCAAGCTCATACGCTGGTTCGTCGGCAAATATCAGGTCGATATGAACGAGGCAGCGAATCCAGACATCGCCAGCTACGCCAGCTTCAACGAATTCTTTACCCGTGCACTGCGCCCGGATGCCCGCCCATTAGCAAACGCCGATATGGTCTGCCCTGTAGATGGCGCGATCAGTCAGTTTGGCCCGGTTGCGCAAGGCCAGATCTTTCAGGCGAAAGGTCATGATTATTCTGCTATCGCCCTGGTCGGTGGCGATAAGGAACTGGCAGCCCATTTCCATAAAGGTAGTTTTGCAACCATCTATCTGAGTCCACGTGATTACCACCGTATTCACATGCCTTGTGATGGTCGCCTGACCAGAATGATCTATGTTCCAGGTGATCTGTTCTCCGTCAATCCGACTACCGCTCGCGGTGTTCCCGGCTTATTTGCGCGTAATGAGCGTGTCGTTTGTGTGTTTGAGTCAGCGAACGGCCCGTTTGTACTGGCGCTGGTGGGTGCGACGATCGTTGGCAGCATGGCGACAGTCTGGCACGGCATTGTCAATCCGCCGCGCACCAAACACATCCGGGAATGGCACTATAAGGATCAGGACATCGTTCTTAAAAAGGGCGAAGAAATGGGGCGCTTTTTATTAGGCTCGACCGTCGTCCTGCTATTCCCAGAAAACACGGTAGATTTCAACCCTGCGTGGCAAGCTGCCGGCCCTGTCCGCATGGGCGAGATGATGGGCAACATACCTCAGCCACTGAATCCTTAAAAAAATCGCGGACAAGCATTACATCCGGTAATGCAATCATTGCTTGTTCGCGATCTCGATACTACCGGTAGTAGAAATTACTCTTTGGCATAGGTAACGTCGCTGTTATATAGCGGTCGCTTTACCAGCACTGACTGCCTCTTGCAAAATACTGCGTATGGCAGGTTCTGCACTGAGTGCGCTGGATTCTTGTTGCTTACCCAAAGCATCCATCTTCTTGCCACGCTCATCCATTTGCTTGCCCATTTCATCCATTTTTTTACCGAGCGCATCCATTTTTTTGGCGGTCTCGCTTTGGAATACAGTGGCTGCCATTTTGATCCCTAGCGCTCCCATGCTGACGCCATCGGCTCCCATTTCCAGCCCCAGTTGATTCATCTGACGACTGGTCTGATCCAGCTCTTTGAGCGCCTCATTCGCCTTGCCGACCAAGATGCTGTCCTGGATCAAATAACTTTTGCCATTTTGCTTAAACCATAAAAAATCTGTGCTGCGCCCGGATCTCAGCTTATCCACACTGCGGATCTCAGCCGATGCGCAGTAAAAAATAGAATCAGCACCGGCAGCCGTGCGTACCAGAGCGTAGGTCAAATCGCTTTTCCTGTTTTCGATCTGCACATTCTTTGATAGCAGCTCTTTACTGATACTGATATTAATTGAGGACGTTGATGAAGCATCACCTGAACCCGCCCAACTTGTCATTGGCGTACTTAACAGGCCTAAGCAGCACAGACTGATTGCCGTGACACACACTAATTGACGATGCATAAGATTCTCCGCAAATGAATAAATGGCGCCTGACTCATCTGCATCAGGCCATGTAGAAATCATACTGCGTGCTAAAAATTCCCTAAGTCGCTTTCCGACAAACTGCCAAAACAAGCGACTGGAATGACAGATCATGAGATAAGCAGCCCGCCAGGCCTAGATTTGGTTCCTCTTATCCGTTGTGTCACACCATACGTTGCCGCTTCACCCTGGCTGATATACAGGCCTACCCAGAATTTGATCAAAAAAAGCTTGCAAAGCAAAAGATTTTGCACAATAATCTAAATAAGAATTGTTCTCATTAATATTTAAGAGGTAGATATGGCTGAATTGATGTCGGAATTTTCTACTCAGGAAAAGACTGCAAGCACTTCCACAGACAGCGCTACTCCACTGACATCCATTAGCATGACTCACAAAATAGCCATCGACGGAAAACAGATACCGCGCCTGAAAAGTCGGGAACTGATGCGCGAAACGCGTGAGGTTGAGATTGATCATGAGGGGAAAATTTATCGCCTGCGCGTTACGCAACTGAATAAATTGATCCTCACTGCGTAGCCGGTAATCCCGGCATAGCAGGAATCATCAGAATTGTGTTTGATTGAATACTGTAGCCAGCAAAGCGGAATTCATGCGAAGCGAGCCAGACACCCACCAGGAGAGTTTGATGCTTAGCACGAATCCGGAGTTTTTTGAAACGCCCGCCAAAGCGAATCAACCAGAATTACTAGTTTCAGCAGTCCTGCATCTGATGTCGCACTACACCGTGAGCACAGGACAAAATAAAGATGAAGGTGCTTGTTTAAAACTCGCTTCCGTGATTGAACGGCACTTAAAAATTTTAGCCGAACTGCCTGAGCTAGGGCCTGTGCTTAAAGCAACATGCCTGCAATTATCCGAGCAGTGGGCAATTTTGGTCGAGCACAGCTTGTCCAGGCAAGGACGAGTCAGTCTGTTTGAGCGCCTGGTCTCAGGTAACCGTTAGTACGTGACCAAGCAAATTCAGCGGATGAAGTAGGTTAGTAAAATCAGCCTGAATTGGCGTCATTGAATTGATTTAGAGGAATTGTATGATTGTCTGTGTTTGCAACAATGTCTCAGAAAAAAAGCTGCGTCATGCGGTCGCATCGGGTTTAAACACGATGGCAGACTTGCGCACTCACCTCGACGTCGGCACTTGCTGCGGCAAATGTGCTAGCTGCGCGCGCAGCATTCTGCGCGAATGCCAGAATGCTAGCCAAAGCGCTCATCACGCAGTCATGGCATCGGTAACGCCAATGACTTTTCAACGCCAGCCAGCTACGCCTCATTTTCACAATAATGCGCTAGCAGCATGAGTATGAATATCGTTCTGAATCCTGCCATGTTAAGTCCCGCTAAATTAAGTCTTGATTACCCGGCTTTTTCTGCTCGCCCGACTACACGCTTACTACCGATCCTGGGTATCGTACTCGCGCATATTGCACTGATCTATGCATTGGCCAATGGATTGCTGGTTAAAGCCGTACAAATTATCCCTAAAGAAATCATGGTCAGTATGGTACAGATTTCTGAACCGCCTCCGGTGATCAAGCCAAGTGCTATCCTGCCCAAGCTAAACAACGCACCGACTGTATTTGTACCAACACCCGAAGTTACCGTCCCTGTCGTCAATACAACGAACATCCAGACCAGCAGCACACCGCCAGTGACGCAGCCAATCGCCGCCTCAGCTGAAAGCGCGCCTTCAGCACAAGCGCCGGCCCACCAGATTGCGACGCCAAAGCTGGTGACGGGCGTCGAATACATTCAGCCTCCGCAAGCAGACTATCCGCCTCTGTCACGCCGTATGGGTGAAGAAGGGAAAGTCACCTTACGCGTACTCGTCAATGAAAAAGGCCGTGCAGAAAAAGTAGAAATCCAGAAATCATCCGGATCGAATCGCCTCGATGAAGCAGCTCGAATCGCCATTTTGCGCGCCCTCTTTAAGCCGCATATTGAAGACGGCCGTCCCTTAATGATGCTGGCGACAGCAACAATCAGTTTTTCGCTGAATAGCTGACAGACACTGCGTACTTATTGTTTCTTGATCACCGATTGATCACCTGCATCGCGCCTGAGTGACCGGTAAAACGGCACTCGGGCGATTTTGTTTGGTTTTCATTTCCCATAAGCTCTTACCGCATCTATACTAGAACATTAATCTTCCCACAACATATCCGAGGTTCCCATGAAAGGTGACGCAAAAGTAATCAAGTTACTCAATGCGCAGCTCACAAATGAGTTAAGTGCAATCAATCAATACTTTTTGCATGCCCGTATGTACAAGCATTGGGGCTTTGAAAAAATCGCCAAAAAGGAGTATCAGGAATCCATCGGCGAAATGAAGCATGCCGATAAACTGATCGATCGCATCCTCATGCTGGGCGGCCTGCCTAATCTGCAAGCTCTGCACAAACTGATGATAGGCGAAGATACGCCGGAGATGTTGCATTGCGATTTAAAACTCGAAAGTGCTGCGCAAAAAACTGTAAAAGAAGGCATTGCGACCTGCGAGGCTGCCGGTGACTATGTATCACGCGATTTGTTTCAACTGATACTCGACGATACTGAAGAACATATCGACTGGCTGGAAACGCAACTCGACTTAATAGAAAAAATCGGTCTGCAAAACTATCTGCAAGCGCAAATGCTGGATAACGAGTAACGGAAAAAAGTCATTTGAATTTATTCCAATTGACTAAGATCAATTCATGCTTGTTTGAATTGGTTCGAGTTAGTTTGAATTGAATTAATTTCATCCATAAGAGCGGGTTCAAAATAAAAGGGATGCAAGCCAATAAGCTTGCATCCCTTTTTTATCCATGTTTAAAACTTAGTAATTAAGTAACCAACAACTTAAGCACTAAGCAAAGTTGTTACCGTCTGAGGACTTACTACCAGTATAGTTTATTGAGGAGCCGTATCTTTAAACGACGGGCGCTCGGACAACTTATCGAGCAATTTCGCTAAATTTGGATAGTCACCACGCCACTCAATTTCAGGGAAGCGGAAAGACAACCAATCCAGGGTGCAGGCAACGCTGACATCCGCCAGTGTCAAATGCGTGCCGGAGCAAAAAGCCGTATCGCCCAAACCGCTGGACATAGCTTTTAAGCCCTCAGTGACCTTGCTCATCTGACGCGCTATCCAGGCAGCGCTTTGCTGCGCTTCAGGACGTTGATTTCGCTCCAGACGGATCAAAATAGCAGCATCGGCCACGCCATCTGCCAGAGCTTCCCAGCATTTGACTTCTGCACGTTCGCGGCCATTCACCGGGATCAGTTTGCCAACCGGGGTTAAGGTATCCAGATACTCGACAATTACGCGAGAATCGAACATGGCGCCGCCATCTTCCATTAGCAGACAAGGTACTTTACCCAGAGGGTTGGATTGCTGGATTGTGGTGTCTGGCACCCAGACATCTTCTAACACTAAGCTGTAGTCAAGCTTCTTTTCCGCCATAACGACGCGGACTTTTCTTACATAGGGACTTGCGAGGGAACCGATCAGTTTCATAGGCACTTTGTGAATTTATTCGTCCGAATTATAGCATCGCCACCCGTAAAACCCGTTTCCGGTCTTGCGCCAGAACAGGTGTAAGCGAGGCTGGCTAATGGTAAAATCGCGTATTCCACGCAAAAAACAGAATAAATCTGCCAGAAATACCTCGTTTTACCACCTGAATCGCTGTTTCAGATTATATCGGGAACCTGCGAATTTTGTTGTATTTTGCGCAATTTAACTATTTATTATAATTGCCGAAAAATTGTTAAGTCCTGGTGCAGCAATAAAGCAAATACGCTGGATACAGCGAGGAGCTGCCCCACCGCTTTAGCAGTTTTTGCACTAGTCCACTGTTTTTTGCTACTTTTTTTCCACTTATCACTGCCAGTACATCATGACACTCTCTACTCTCTCAGCACTATCCCCGCTTGATGGCCGCTACGCCAGCAAAGTTAATGCATTGCGCTCTACTTTGTCCGAAGCCGGTTTTATGCATCACCGCGTTAAAGTTGAGGTGTCCTGGTTGCAGGCGCTGTCTCAGGCAGGCTTTGCTGAGATCACGCCTTTTTCATCCGCCGCAAGTGCCTTGCTAGATAAAATCGTCAGCGATTTTTCTGAAGACGACGCAGCGCGGATCAAATCGATCGAAGCCGTCACCAATCATGATGTCAAAGCGGTCGAATACTGGCTGAAAGAATCCGTCGGCCTGCCTCTGCCAGACAGTTACGGACATTTGCCAGCGCGCCAGTTAGTCATAGACGCCGCGATCACAGAAGAGTTGAAATCAGCCGCAGAGTTTATTCACTTTGCCTGCACTTCCGAAGACATCAACAATACCTCGCACGGTATGATGCTGAAAAATGCGCGTGACGGCGTCATGCTGCCGGCGCTGCAAAACCTCATCGCACGCTTGACCGAACTTGCGCATAGCAATGCAGACATACCTATGCTGTCACGTACGCACGGTCAGGCCGCCAGTCCGACCACCTTGGGCAAAGAAATGGCGAACGTCGTCGCCCGTCTGCAACGTGCGGCAAAGCGTATCGCGGAGGTAGAAATCCTCGGCAAGATGAATGGTGCCGTCGGCAACTACAATGCGCATCTGTCCGCCTATCCACAGCATGACTGGGAAAGCTTCTCCAAAGCCGTGATCGAACAGCGCCTGGGCCTGACCTACAACCCATATACGATCCAGATTGAACCGCATGACTATATGGCAGAAATGTTCGACGCCTTTGCCCGCGCTAATACCATTTTGCTCGATCTCAACCGCGATATCTGGGGTTATATTTCGGTCGGTTATTTCAAACAAAAAACTAAGGCAGGTGAAATCGGCTCCTCGACCATGCCGCATAAAGTCAACCCGATCGACTTCGAAAACTCCGAAGGCAATCTTGGTTTGGCGAACGCCCTGCTCAAACATTTATCTGAAAAATTACCGGTGTCCCGCTGGCAGCGCGATCTGACGGACTCTACCGTCTTACGCAATATCGGTGTTGCGCTCGGTTACACCTTGCTCGCCTATGACAGTTGCCTGCGCGGCCTGAACAAGCTGGAAACCAATCCTGAGCGCCTGGCAGCAGATCTTGATGCGACATGGGAAGTATTGGCAGAACCGGTACAAACCGTGATGCGTCGCTATGGTATAGAAAACCCGTATGAACAGTTAAAAGAACTGACACGCGGCAAAGGCATCTCAAAAGACGCTCTGCGCGAATTCGTCTCTGGTCTGGCAATTCCGCAAGATGCCAAAGATTTGTTGCTGGCGATGACGCCCGCTAACTACATCGGCATCGCGGCGAAATTAGCCAAAGCAATTTAAAGATTACGCGACTGATCTGGCTATATAGACTAAGTCAGGTAAGTCGTAATGCCGTTCAGTTAAGTCTTAAATCTGAAGTCGTCGTCCCTGCCCAGGCAAGGGTCCAGCATCTTTTGGTAATGACGTCACTCGATTCCGGCCCTCGCCGGAATGAAAAAACAAAAGGCACGGTTTAACTGGACAGCATGACGGGCAAGCCGTGTTTTATGCCGCTGAAGGTCAAGGGGAAAACCTGAAATTTCCCTGGAAAAGTTCAAGTAAGCACACTATTCTAAAACCTTGTTTTGGGCAGTCTCTGCAAACTTGAACTTTTTTTGCTATATTAGTTCTAATGCGAACTAATTAATATGAAATCACTATTCAATTAATTAGTTTCATCACAACCTATTTTCACAGGAGTCGTCATGCCCACACCACAACGCTACCCGTTGGCAAGTATTGCGTTTCACTGGCTGATTGCGCTTTTGATTGTTGCTGCCTTTACTCTGGGCACCATCATGACAGATATGAAAATCAGTCCGACTAAATTGCAATACTACTCCTGGCACAAATGGCTGGGTGTCACCGTGCTCGGACTGGTTGCCTTGCGCTTGCTGACACGCTTGCTGAACCAGGCACCCGCCTATCCGAACAGCATGCCCGAATGGCAGAAAAAAGTAGCAAGCCTGACTCATGGCGTGCTGTATTTACTGATGTTTGCCGTACCGCTGTCGGGCTACTTCTACACGTCTGCTGCGGGATATCCAGTGGTATATCTGGGTCTGGTACAGCTCCCTACGATTATTGGCCCCAATCCTGAATTAAAGCCGGTATTAAAAGAACTGCATGAGCTGCTCACCAATGTGTTACTGGCGCTCGTTATACTGCACGTAGTCGCGGCACTCAAACATCATTTCATCGACAAAGACGGGCTGCTGCAACGCATGCTGCCTGGCCGATAACTCCATCCGATTACGTCGTTTACCTCATTTAAAGGAACAGCATGTTCACCACTAACTCATTATTCACACGTAAGACAGCAGCTCCATCGGGATCAAGATCGGGCACAGCCGCAGTGATCCTTGCGCTGGCGACTGCCATTGCTATTCCTGCCTATGCCGCACTGGTCAAACTCGACACGGCAAAAAGCGCCGTCACCATCATTTTTAAACAAATGAACGTACCGGTCGATGCAAAATTTAAAAAAATCAGCGCCAACATTGATTACGACGCGGCCAAACCAGAAGCCTCCAAAGCCAGTGTCGAAATCGACCTCACCAGCTTTGATCTCGGCGATCCTCAATACAATCAGGAAGTCTTGAAAAAAGAATGGTTTAACACGGCACAATTTCCGAAAGCAAGCTTTGTCTCCACTGCGATGAAGCAAAGCGCTGCCGGTAAATTAGATGTCAGCGGCAAACTCACGATCAAAGGACGCGTCCTCGATGTGACTTTTCCACTGACCGTAAAGAAAGAAGGAAGCAGCCAGGTATTTGATGGCAGCCTCCCGATTAAACGCCTTGCTTTCAACATCGGCGAAGGCGAATGGAAAGACACCGGCATGGTTGCCGATGAAGTAGTTATTAAGTTTCACGTTGTAACGCAATAAAACCAATTGAATCACATCCAAACCCACAAGGACTCCACCATGAAATTACGTCAAATTATCGCTGCTGTTTTACTTCTGAGCGCCGCTCCTGTATTCGCACAAAGCTACAACATTGATCCTAGCCACACCTACCCAAGTTTTGAAGCAGATCATTTCGGCGGTCTGTCCGTGTGGCGCGGCAAGTTCGACAAAAACAGCGGCAAAATCACATTGGATCGTGCGGCAAAAACCGGCACAGTCGACATCACTATCGATACGACATCGATCAATTTTGGTCATGAAAAAATGAATGATCATGCCAAGTCCAAAGATCTGTTCAATGTCGCTCAATTCCCGACAGCAACTTACAAAGGTACATCCATCAAGTTCAACGGTGACACACCGGTATCAGTACAAGGCGACTTCACTTTGCTGGGTGTGACCAAACCTTTGACATTGACGATCAATAAGTTCAAATGTATCCAGCATCCGATGTTGAAAAAAGAAGTCTGCGGCGCAGATGCGACAGCAGAATTCAAGCGTACAGACTTTGGCCTGAACTACGGTATCGCTTATGGCTTCGCACCAGAAGTTAAATTGTCAATCCAGGTTGAAGCCATCAAAGCTGACTAATATCAAGACAGCATAGCAACATCGCAGGCACTTTGACCGGGCCGAAACAGGTCCGGTCAACCAACACTCTTCTCGAATTGATTTTATGGGCAAACGTTTTCTGCGCAGCATACGACTACTGGCTGAATGCATGCAGGCGTTTGAACATTCTTCGACACTGAATGTTCGCCAGTTCGGATTAACGCATTCCCAGTTCGACATCATCGCCACGCTCGGCAACACCCCCGGCATGACCTGCAAAGAACTTGGTGAAAAAACCCTGATAACCAAAGGAACCCTGACCGGCGTTCTTGATCGTCTGGAACAAAAAGGCCTGATCCAGCGCGAACGTAATGGCGAAGATCGTCGCCAGCTTTTTATTAAATTAAGTCCGGCCGGAGAAGCCGTATTTGATGATGTGTTTCCGCAAGTTGTCGCTAATGGGGAAAAACGTTTTACTGCTTACAGCGAGCAGGATTTCGTCGCCCTGGAAAAAGAATTACTCAAACTGAAGACCAGCCTGACCCAGCATATCGAAAAAAAATAAACCCTGTCTGAACCCGCGCTGTACCCACTCAACACCACTTCTGCCGGTCACAGCGCAGCCATTGCCAGCAATAAACCCGTCAGCGATATTGAGCGCCACACTTGGACAGCAATGACGATCCGGCTTAACGTCATCGACTCTAAAAAATATATACTCCCTACCTGTATTTTACAACCCACACGATAAATGCGCGGGCTTAAGGTGATTTTAATAAAACAAAGGGGGAGTATATGATTGAATGACTATTCACTACAAGTACAACACAGCCAGACGCCAACAGCGACCGGCTGTACATGAGGACAGATTACAGCGTATCTCCGACGATAGGCCCCTTGCCGCTGAAACGATCCAGCGCCAGATAAATCACCGGCGTAATAAACAAGGTAATCGCTTGCGAGAAGATCAGACCACCGACAACAGCAAGACCCAGGGGCTGACGTAATTCGGCACCAGCACCCAAACCAAAAGCAATCGGTAACGCACCGACCAGAGCGGCCAGTGTCGTCATCATGATAGGCCGAAAACGCTGAATACACGCCTCGCGAATCGCCTCTGGCGGTGTCATGCCGTGATGGCGCTGAGCATCAAGCGCAAAGTCAATCATCATGATCGCGTTTTTCTTCACAATACCGATCAGCAGCAAGATACCGATCGTCGCAATCAAAGTCAGATCTTCTCCAAAAATCTGCAACATCAACAACGCGCCCACCGCTGCGGAAGGCAATCCAGCCAGAATCGTCAACGGATGAATATAGCTCTCGTACAAAACGCCAAGCAAAACATAGATCACCAGTAAAGCGGCGACAATCAGTACGACCTGCCCCGACTGAGAATCCTTGAACACCGCTGCATCGCCACCATACGAGGTAATAATTGATGCTGGTAATTTAATCTCGTCACGGTATTGCTCGATCTTCTTAGTCGCATCACCCAATGCGGATCCCGGCGAGAGGTTGAACGATACCGTCACCGCCTGCAACTGGCCGACGTGATTAATCGAGGTCGGGCCGACCGTACGCTTTATCGTCGCGAAACTCGACAAAGGCACTAAAGCGCCCGTATTGCTGCGTACATAAATGGCGTTGATCGCACTCTCATCTTTTTTCGCATCAGGTGCCAGTTCCATAATCACCTGATAGCTATCCACGTTGGTGTACATGGTAGATACCTGACGCTCACCGAATGCGCTATACAGACTCGACCGCACGCTATCCATCGCCACACCCAAGGCATTGGCACGATCACGGTCAATATTTAACGAGGCTTGCAAACCCTTGAGCTGGGAGTCGGTCGTCACGTCTTTAAATGCCGGATCGTTCCTCAGCTTGTCTTGTAATTTCAAGGACCAGTCGCTCAGCTCACCAGCCTCCACACTCTGCAAAATGTATTGGTATTGACTCTTGCTCGGACGTCCGCCTAACTGCAAGTTTTGAGTTGGCCGCAAAAAGACAGAAATACCGGCAACCTCACTCAGTTTTTTGCGCAAGCCGTCAACGACCTGCTTCATCGGCTTACGCTGATCGCGCGGCTTGAGGTTGATAAACATACGACCTGTGTTTTGTGAACCGCTGCCACCATTAAATGAGGTCGCGGTCAGGACATTCGGATCGTCGCGGATGATCTTGGCAACTTTATCCTGCAAGGTCACCATGGCCGGGAACGACGTATCCTCTGCCGCCTCCGTCGACACATTGATCTGCCCGATGTCCTCTTCAGGGAAGAAGCCTTTCGGGATCGCCGTGAACATATATGCAGTCGCAACGAAGGTCGCCAGAGCTACCAGCAAGACGGCGCCACGATGACGCAGCGCGATATCCAGACCACGGGTATAGGCGTTTAAGGAAGCGTTAAAACTGTTTTCAAACACTTGCAGCAAGGCTGCGATCAAACGTGGAGGTTCTTTCATTTCATGCTCGCTTTTCAAAAAGCGGCTCGCCAGCATCGGCACCAGCGTCAGCGACACAAACGCCGACGCCACAATCGCCAGCGACACGATGACAGCAAACTCATGAAACAACTGACCAATCACGCCAGGCATGAAGAAGATCGGAATAAACACCGCGATCAGAGAGGTCGAAATCGAAATAATCGTGAAACCCACTTCACGCGAACCTTGCAGCGCTGCTTTAAAAGGCGGCTCACCCGCCTCGACGTGACGCATGATATTTTCCAGCATTACAATCGCATCGTCGACCACCAGGCCGACCGCCAGAGTCAGGCCCAGCAAGGAAATATTATCGAGGGTATAACCAAAACCCCACAGCAAACTAATCGCACCGATCAGTGATACCGGCAAAGACAAGGTCGGAATAATCGTTGCAACCATACGGCGCAAGAATAAGAAAATCACGATCACGACCAAAAATATCGTCAGCAACAGCGTCAGATTCACGTCATGCAAAGCATCGCGAATAGACACAGAACGATCATTCACCTGATTGATTTTGACCGAGGCAGGCAACTGCGCCTGATAGCCTGGCAATGCGGCCTTGATCGCGTCGACTACTTTCACCGTATTGGCATCCGTCTGGCGCTGGATTGCCAATGTGATCGAGCTCTCGCCATTGAAGTTCGCTGCCGACTTTACAGTCTCAAAACTGTCTTCGATCTTGGCAACATCGCGTAAACGCACGACCTGCCCACCCTTGTTACTGACGATCAGATCGGCAAATTCCGCTGCGCTCTGTAACTGGCGATTCGCGAGCAACGTCAAGGTCTGTTTATCGCCTTCCAGCGTACCAACCGGCGTATTGGCGTTGGATGCACGGATGCTGGCGGACAATTCATCGAGTGAAATATTGCGTGATGCCAGCGCTTCTGGCATCACGCGTACACGCACGGCATACCGTTTGATACCAAAAATATTCACCTGCGCCACACCGTCCAGAGTGGACAAGCTAGGTGAAATCAGGTGCTCGGCATAACTCGTTAATTCCGACAAACTCAGGGAGGGTGAAGTCAGTGCCAAAAACAGAATCGGCGCGTCGGCGGGATTAACTTTGCGATAGGATGGCGGCGACGTCATGTCTTGCGGCAACGAGCGCTGAGCACGCAACAACGCGGCTTGCACGTCAACCGCGGCGGCATCAATTTTCCGGTTCTGATCAAACTCCAGCGTCAACGACGTCGAACCCAGCGTATTGCTGGAACTGATCACCGACAAGCCAGGGATCGTTGCAAATTGTTTTTCCAGCGGCAGCGCTACCGAAGTCGCCATGGTCTCGGGACTGGCACCAGGCAGGTTAGCATTGACGCTGATCACCGGGGTATCGTAACTAGGCAACGCGGCAATCGGAATATAGCGATATGCCAGCACACCGGCGACGATAATCGACAGGTTCAGCAATACCGTCATCACCGGACGACGGATAAACAGCTCCGACAAGTTCATGATGCGCTCGCTGATGCTGATGCAGCGGCTGGAACTGACACCGGAACCGATGCAGGAGCTAACACTGGCGCTACGCTGGCTGATGATGCTGATTTGCCGACAGCATCAGAAGAGGCCGCTGTAGCCGATTGCGCAACAGCCCCGGCGGATGCTTTAGCCATATTTTTATCCGCACCTTTGCTATCCACAGCACGCTCGCGAACTACACTGCCGGGCCGCAAATTTTGCTTGCCATCCACAATCACTTTCGCCCCCGCATCAATGCCTTTGACGACGGCTTCTGCACCTGCGGCATTCAATAAAGTGACGGGACGTAAGGCGGCCTTACCTTCTGCATCGACGATATAGACGATGGTGCCTTTAGGGCTGACGACCATCGCGTCCATCGGAATTACAATCGCATCTTTTAAGGTGCGTACGCTTAAGTCGACGTTCGCATAAGCGCCCGGCCATAACTTCAATCCTTTGTTATCAAAGACCGCTTTAGCCTTCACCGTTCCTGACGAGGCATCGACGGTATTGTCGACGAATTGCATACGGCCTTTGAACTGATCCGGACGATCTGGTAATTGTGCTGTCACCGCATTGCCGGCTTGTTGCATGCTCTCCAGTGCATCCTGCAAATTGCGCTGAGGCAGCGGGAAGCTGATGGCAATCGGATCCATCTGCGTGATCGTCACCAAGGGCGTCGCCGTGGTATTCGCCTGCACCAGCGATCCCGGATAAACGCTGATCACACCCGTGCGTCCGGCGGCCGGTGCAACGATACGGTTATAACTCAGTGCCACCTTGGCCGCATTCACAGCAGCGCGATCCGAGGCAATCACGGCAAGCTGAGCATCGACCTGGGTCTGACTGGTATCGAGCACACTTTGTGATACGAATTTTTTATCGAGCAAGTCCTTGCTGCGCGCTAACTGGCGTTGCAGATCGGCCAGCGATGCCTGATCCTTATCAAGTTGCGCTTGTGCCTTGGCCAGATTCACTTCATCAGGACGGCTATCGAGCGTGAACAATAACTCGCCCGCACGCACAAACTGACCCTCTTTAATATGCACCTTGGCAACGGTACTGGTAATTTGCGAACGAATATCGACAGTATTGAGTGCGGTCACAATACCGTTAGCGCTCAGGCGAACGGGATAATCACGTTGTTGCGCAATCGCGGTCGTCACACTGACCGGCCGATTACCGGCACCGGCTGCTTTTGCTGCTTTGTCAGCGGCATCTGCTTTACCGGCACTCCACTTGTAATAACCACCTGCTGCAATAGCGGCAATGCCCAATACGATAACGGTCGTTTTTAATTTACTCATACTTGTTTGCCTTGAGGGTATAACTGTGATGTCTTGCTCTGATGAGGATAATGAGGTCTTGTATCTGCGAATAAACGGCCAAAAGTGCTACAAGGTATGCGACAAGATGTTCAACAAAATACGCAATCAAATGAACGGCTAATCTGTCGTACGTGGTTAGGACAAAAATTTGATCGATTCGTTCTGTTGCATAACAAAATTTTTGTCGAACCCGCTCGTCTCAGGCACATCGGAATATGTAATGCTAACAAAGAAAAAGCCAGCATACAGGCTGGCTTTGACTTTTAATACTTTTCGTTACATGCAACTCGGTTCAGTTGCATGATTGATGAATCTGAATTAAGCCGACTTAGGCCAACTTCATCCTGCCTAATCAGGCCTAATCAAACTTACATCAATTTATACAACGGCGCCGTCGGTCTCGTCTTTTTCCTTGATTGGCTTGATCAGGTCTTCGCGTTTAACACCTAACCACATCGCAATCGCTGCCGCAACGAACACGGAAGAATAAATACCGAAGCAAATACCGATGGTCAGCGCAATAGCGAAATAATGCAAAGTAGGGCCACCGATAAACAGCATCGACAACACCATCATCTGAGTACAACCGTGAGTAATGACAGTACGCGAGATCGTGCTGGTAATCGCATTGTCAATCACTTCCGTTACCGACATCTTGCGTTGCTTACGGAAATTTTCACGGATACGATCAAAAATAACCACCGACTCATTGACCGAATAACCGAGCACGGCAAGTACCGCTGCCAATACCGACAGGTTAAATTCCCATTGGAAGAAAGCGAAGAATCCCAGAATGATGACCACGTCATGCAAGTTCGCAATGATCGCAGCAACCGCGAATTTCCATTCAAACCGGATTGCCAGATAAATGACGACACCTGCAATCACCATCAGCAAAGCCATCAGACCATCGTGAGCAAGCTCATCGCCGACTTGTGCGCCGACGAGCTCCGTACGTTGTAATTTCACTTCCGGATCTTGTGTTTTCAATGCTTGCAACACACGATCAGTTTGCTGCTGGAAATTACCATCTTTAGGTAAGGGCAAACGGATAACAACATCCTGTGCCTTACCAAACGTTTGCACCGGCGTATCGGTGAAGCCAAGGCTATCCACGGTTTTGCGAATCGCATCCACATTCGCCGCCTTTGGATACGTCACTTCCATGACAGTACCGCCAGTAAATTCGACGGAAAAATGCAAACCTTTGTGCAACAGGAAAAACACGGCAGCAACAAATGTGAGTGCCGAGATGACATTGAAGATCAGCGCATTGCGCATGAACGGTATGTCTTTTTTAATACGGAATAATTCCATGATGAATCCTTATATTCTGATCGCTGCTGAGTCGTTAACTATTCGGTCGGTTTCCAGATCTGACCGATCGCAATCGAGTTCAGTTTTTTCTTACGTCCGTACCAGAGATTAACGACACCGCGTGAGACAAATACCGCAGAAAACATTGACGTCACAATACCCAGACAATGCACAATCGCAAATGCCTTAATCGGACCGGAACCAAACATCAATAAGGCCAGACCAACAATCAGAGTCGTCACGTTGGAATCGAGAATCGTCGCCCATGCGCGATCAAAACCCGTGGCAATTGCCGCCTGCGGCGTGCTGCCGGCGCGCAACTCTTCGCGGATACGTTCATTAATCAACACGTTCGCATCAATCGCCATCCCCAAAGCCAGCGCAATCGCCGCCATACCCGGTAGTGTCAGTGTAGCCTGCAATAAGGACAAGATAGCAACCAGCAACAACAAGTTCACCGATAAAGCCAAGACGCTGAATACACCGAACAGCAAGTAATACGCCGCCATGAAAATACCGATAGCGATGAAACCATAAAGTGTTGAGTTCAGCCCTTTTTTGATGTTCTCAACACCTAGCTGAGGACCGACTGTACTCTCTTCAATTATGTCCATCGGTGCCGCCAGAGAACCGGCGCGTAATAGTAAGGCCAGATCCGATGAGGCGGAAGTGGAGCCCATGCCCGTAATATTGAAACGGGAACCGAGTTCATCCTGAATCGTCGCTACGGTCAATAGTTCGCCCTTACCTTTTTCAAATAAGACGATCGCCATTTTTTTACCGATCTTGCCACGCGTACCTTCACGCATCTTGCGGCCACCATCGCCGTTCAGATCAATGCTGACGGCTGGTTGCTGATGCTGATCGAAACTCGCCGATGCACCAGAAATATAATCTCCCGTGATCACAGGATCTTTGTACAGAATTGCCGGGCCACCGCGACCAACTTTAAACATCTCAGAACCAAAAGGCACCGCAGTACTGTCATCAACGATGCCAATCACGCTCTCATCAACCAGACGTACTTCCAGTGTCGCCTGACGACCAATAATTTCTTTCGCACGGGCGACATCCTGCACACCTGGCAACTCAACGACAATACGGTCTGCGCCTTGCTGCTGGATGATAGGTTCTGCTACACCGAGTTCATTCACGCGCTTGGAGAGGGCTGTGATGTTTTGTTTTACACCTTCGGTCATTGCTGCTTTTAATGCTTCGGGCTTCAGGCTGATCTGGAGATTAATTTCGGTGTTGTCGGCATTTTTGGTATCAACAAAATTCACATCCGACATCTGATTGCCGATGACATTGATTGCCTTCGTCATCGTTTCTGCATCACGGAATTTCACATTGATCACATCACCATCACGGGAGATACCTGCATGACGGACTTCTTTATCACGCAGCACCGTACGCACTGAAGATTGCAAACCTTGCAAGCGCTTGTTCAATACGGCTTTAGTATCAACCTGCATCAGAAAATGCACGCCACCGCGCAAATCAAGACCCAGATACATAGGGAAGGCATGCAAGCTTTGCAGCCATTTTGGCGTGTTTGGCGACAGATTAAACGCTACGCCATAAGTGGCTTCCGCCAAATCTGGATTCAATGCTTTTTCGATCACCGATTTCGCTTTGAACTGGTCGTCTGTGTCCTTGAAGCGTGCGCGAACTGTACCGGCAATACCGTTATTTTCGTAGGTCAGGCCAGTCGAAGTGATCGCTTCTTTTTTCAAGATCTGATCAACACGGTCGACCATACTACTGTCGATTTTTACCGTAGAACGGGTGCTGCTGATTTGTAAAGCGGGTGATTCACCAAAGAAGTTTGGCGCGGTGTACAGCGCACCAAATATCAGTGCGATGACAATGAGAAGATACTTCCAGAGAGGATAGCGATTCATATCGGTTCAGAATAAGAGTAAAGCTGGGCTGAATGAGCAACGCAGCCCGATTGCAGGCTGCGCCGGATCAGAGGATCAGATCGCTTTGATGGTGCCCTTAGGCAGCAACATGGTGACGGCCACTTTTTGCACAACGATTTCAGTGCCATTCGCGACTTCGATAGTGACATAGGCGTCAGTCACTTTAGTCACTTTGCCCAAAACACCGCCAGCGGTAACGACTTCATCGTTCTTCGCCAATGCTTCCATCATGGATTTTTGTTCTTTTTGACGCTTCATTTGCGGACGTATCATCAAGAAGTACAACACCACAAACATCAAAATGATAGGCAGAAAACTCATCAGATCGCCGCTACCGCCGAGAGGGGAAGACTGTGCATAAGCATTGGAAATAAACACGTTGAAATTCCTTAAATTTTAATAATTATCTGCAAGGCAAGAATAAATCGACATCAGGTCATCAAATGGTGACAAAAATACCAATTAAAAGAGTCTGCCAACGATCGCAAAGCGCCACATTCTAGCATTGGAGAGCGTGATTGCTAGGTTTTAGTATGGTGACGATGTTCGGCCAATCAAGATTTAAACTGCTGCCGGGCAGATTTTGTGGAAATCCTGCACAAATCAGGTAGTTAAGCGACATTTGTATGGCAGCATAATCCTGATTACCACACTGAATTTGACTGTAATTCACTCGACACCGCATACAGAAATGCTCAATTAAGTTATGCTAGCGGCAATATTAATGAAAATATATCAACGAAAGATAGCATGCGATTCATACAACCGGCAATGTGGTGTGCCTGCCTGATCAGTCTGGCGAGTTTGACGGCTTCACTACAGGTTTCGGCAGCACCTCAGGCAACACTATCGGCTCAGACTACCAGTGAGAGCGACGCAAGTCAGGTGCGTCAGCCCCCCTCTTCTGCCGCACAGAAACTATATTCCTCTGCCAAAGCCGATTTATTACAAATCCGCATGTTGTTAAAAAATGCGCGCAGCCAGTCCTCGGTCGGCTCCGGATTTTTGATTGGCACCAGCAATCTGGTGCTGACGAATTACCATGTGGTGTCGCAAATGGCACTCGACCCCGATGTGTACGTCGGTGAATACATCGATACTGAAGGTAAGCGTGGCCCTGTCGAATTATTGGCGGTCGATGTGCTGCATGATCTGGCTGTAGTCAGGATCAACCGCAACGGCACCGGCTTTTTCACGATTCCCGATGCGCTGGCCCCTCTGACGCAAGGACAGTATCTGTATTCACTCGGCAACCCTCTCGATCTGGGCTTTGCGATTTCAGAAGGCTCCTATAACGGCGTCATTACCCGTAGTTTTTATGACCAGCTGATGTTCACCGGCCCCATCAATTCCGGTATGAGCGGCGGTCCCAGTGTCAATGTCGATGGCGCGGTTGCTGGCGTCAATGTGTCCAAGCGCCTGGACGGCGAGCTGGTAAGTTTTTTGGTACCAATTAAATACGGACAAGAGTTATTAAGAAAAGTAGCGAAGCAGAGCAAGGCGCCCAAAGACTTCAATCCCCTGATCGGTGAGCAGTTGCTGGAACATCAGCGCGGCATGATCACCAGACTGCTCGATACCCCGTTCACACAAAAGACGATGGGGCCATATCAGGTCCCCGTCAGAGAATCAGATCAGGTACGCTGCTGGGGGCACTCCAACGTCAAAGACGAAGTGAGTTTTACTGTCGACAGCATCAACTGCAAAATGGAGTCGGCGATTTTTATCTCTGACTCGCAACAGACCGGCCATGTCTCCATGGGACATCAGTATGTCACCACCAAGACCCTGGACACATTGCGCTTCTCAGTTCTGGCAAGTCGTATGTTCAAAGCAAATAATATGGGCTCTCGCAAAGACAGCCAACTGACCAGCGCCTCGTGTACTGAACAGTTTGTCACGACCAAGACCCTGCCTTTGCGCGCGGTGCTTTGTGTCCGTGCCTACCGCAAGTTTGTCGGTTTATATAATTTCACTTTATTTACTGCCAGCACAGATGAAGCCAAAGCCAGCTTGCAGAGCCGCATCGATGTGACCGGCGTTTCCTTTGAAAACGGCTTAAAGACCACCCGCAGCTTCCTGGATGCGATGTCACGCGGGAGCAAAAAATGAGCGCCCCTTATTTCATCGAAATCCTGGCACACAATGGTGACGTCATACAGCGTCATAAGGTTCAGACACTGCCGATCCGCATCGGACGCGCTTACGACAACGATCTGATTTTGGATGATGCGCATATCGCGGCACACCACGCGATCATCGAACTCGACAGCGAAGCGCAATTATGTGTGCGTGATACCGGCAGCCTCAATGGCATTATCCAAGCGGGAAAACGTCAATCGACCATCACACTGAATGGCAATACCGTGATCCGTATCGGACACACAAGCTTACGAATTCGCGACACGAATTTTGCCGTCGCACCAGAAATACCCGACCGCACCCGGCACACCTGGGAAGGTTTTGTGCCGGGGATGATCGGTACGTTTCTGATCGCCTTGTTTGCGATTTACTCGACCTGGCAAACCGATACCAAACCATTACAGGCAATCAGTTATGTCCAGGCAATCGCCTATATCCTGGGCGGTGGCCTGGTGTGGAGCGGACTCTGGGCAATTGCGAATCGCTTATTTGCCCAGCACCCGCGCTTTGGCCGCCATCTGTTTATTTTCGGTGCTGGCATAACAGCGCTGACGCTGGTAGAACTCGGCATCAGCGTGATTGCTTACGCCTTTTCACTCGACTGGCTAAGCCGCTATATTGTGCATCTGTATGTACTGGCCGCATGCACCGCGCTGTTCTTCCACCTGCTCACGATCAAACCACATCATCCAAAACGCCTCGCGGGCGTATCAGTCTTGTTAATGCTATTAAGTTCCAGCATGATCCTGATGAGCAATGAACAAAAACTAGGCCGACTTTCCGGCGAAGCGTTTATGAGCGTGCTCCTGCCACCCGCAATACGCATCAGCCCCGATCACAGTACCGATGAACTCATGCAAAATGTCAGTGCAATGAAAGCGAAACTCGATATTGAGCGTACGAAAAAAGTGAAAGACGATGGTAGTGATTCTGAGGATGATTGATTAATAATCGCTGCGTAAAATAAATATTCAACGCAGTAGAACGGCAATATTCGCCACCTACTTATTTATTTGCAGGAAAAACACGATGTTGGAATTAAAGAAAATAACAGAAGCTTTTCCCTCTGCGCGCATCGCATCACAATCTGGTGGCCTACCCGTCGAGGTCTCGCTGATTGCACAACTAGGTCATGGCTCTGGCAATCATCTGCATGCCAGTGTACTAGCCAGACAAAGCGCGCATCAGGATTTCATCGATGAACTAGATGAACCATCTGCAAAATTAGCTGGGACTGATTTCGTGAAAGGCGATGCAACTTCACTCTATTCGTTCTCTGTCGGAGCAAAAGGGCATCCATTTCATCGTCACGGCGGACACAGAATATTTACTGCGATCTCTGGTAGCGGTGGCGCACAATTACGGTTCTCTACCGCCTCACCAGAACAAATAGAAACTGATGCCAAAAATTTTATCAAAGCGCTGCAATACATCAATATTCCACCAGACTGTCTTTTCACCGTACGTTTCGGTGGTGAAACCTGGCATCAATTTGCCCCGCTGAAAGAAAACTCGCAACACCCGGTATTCTTTGCTTTGTCTTGTCATACAAACGAATTAGGTGGGACGCTGTCCGAGACGCTACGTCAACAAGTTATCAATAATGAAGCGAGCATCCCGTCGCTGACAGAGTTACTTCCAGAAAAAATTCTCCGGCTATTGGAGCTGCCCGATTTTCAACAAACTCATATCCCAACCATTGCCCTTTCACTGGATGCACCGCCCGGAACACTACAACGTGCTGTGTGCGACACCACTCGCGGCAAGCTAGGAATAGTGCGTGGCGCCTGGGCAGCATGGCGCAGATCAAGCGGCTTTTTTTCAGACAATGGAAGAGGGCTCAAAGTAGTGGAATTAAATGGCCCACCAAATGAATCACTACTTACCAACGAACTTGAACAAGTACGTTTGCATCATGACGATACATTCAGCCTGACATTAGAGCTAAATGAAATCAGTTATTTGAAGGCAGATAAAATATTAAGCGTCGTACTTAAGGGTTTTCTGGAGAATCCTCCGAAAGGAGTGTCTCGCATGATGGCGTTCCGAAATATATTAGTACGTCCTATGGGATTGAGGACATCAAGCTTGGGATGTCCAGTCTCGTCTTTGCTCTCGCAACACAGCAACAGCTTATTCGACAAACGCTACCCTGTATTAAATCAACACATCAACGACAGTCATACGCGCGCGCAAGTAATTCTGGGCGCAAATGACAAACACTTGGTTTTCCGCTCATGTGTAAGCGTAGAAGTCATTAATCCACGTCGCATTGTGGTTACTCTGGGCACGAGGGTTCATTGTAAAAATCTTTTCGGACGTTTCTACATGGCGGTAATTAATCGTACTCACCGCTCCTACGTGACACCGACGATGCTGCGTTTCGCTGTAGAGCATGCTTTGCCATACATCAGTGGAAACAGCAGCATCCAACATGCTGATAGTACTAGTCTTACTCCACCTGACGTATTTGGAAATTTTTCTTCTTGAGAAATTCAAGTATGTTATTTTTACCAATCATATGACCCGCCCCCACAACCACAAAAACCGGCTGTCCGCCATTCATCAATTTAATGATTTTTTCACTCATGCCGACATTGCGGTCGTCGAGTAAACGTTTCATCATCTTGGCAGAGGCAGCGTCTTTGTTATTGAGGTCGTCGAGGATTTTTTCTAGGGCCGGTGCGTCCCCGGATCTCCAGGCGGCGACCATGTTTTCAGCTTCTTTGACCGCTTCGCCGCTCTGGATACCTTTGAGAGTAGACGCTAGCATTTCATCACCTTCTTTATCACTAAAGTCGGTCAATACTTTTATCTGGAACGCCAACGTTTCTAATTCCTGAATTTTCTTTTTATCTGCTTTCGCACGATTCAAAAAATACACATCAATACCGGCCTGCGGCTGATAGCCCTGCCCCATCATGACACCGACAACCAAGCCGGTACTCACCATGGCGGGCTTGAGCATTTGTAATTGTGTAATAGCGGGACCAGCGACCTTGTTCAGTTCTGCCCAGGTTTCAGCCGAGATATGTTTGTCTAACTGATCCGGCGCTTTATATACAACCTGCGGCATGACTTTAGCAATTGCTTTCTGATCCGTTGCATCGACCTCGACTGCCAGCACCTTCGAGTTGGCATACGCTTCTTCTACCGCCGGTGTCAGCGGATAGAAATCTGGTTTAGCCAAATGGATTGATCCCAGCAGATAAGCGGTTTTCTGACCTGCCTTGATTTCCCACATCAGACCTTTTGCCGGCGCGGACTGATTCGCATCGGTGATTTTGGCGACTTCAGCATCGGCATATGCCGACTGATGCGGTGCGAACAAGACGACTGCCGCGCTGAATAAAGCCGTTAGTGCGTGACGGTATTTATTTGTTTTGTGTAGGTACATCATTAGACTCCTCTAGCACGGTCAGCATGGAATTGCGCGACGAATTCCGGGAAACGTTCATCATCCAGAGACTGGCGAATTCCCTTCATCAGTTCCAGGTAGTAGTGCAAATTATGGATCGTATTCAGACGCGCGCCGAGGATTTCACCCGTGCGGTGCAGATGGTGCAAATAGGCGCGTGAGAAATTTTTGCACGCATAGCAGGTACAGGTTTCATCAAGCGGTGCTTTGTCTTCTTTATAGCGGGCATTCTTGATTTTGATATCGCCGTAACGGGTGAATATCCAGCCATTGCGTGCATTGCGGGTCGGCATGACGCAATCGAACATATCGATGCCGTTAGCAACACCAGCCACCAGATCTTCCGGCGTACCGACACCCATCAGGTAATGCGGTTTGTTCTCGGGTAAACGCGGGCCGACATGCGCCAGCACACGCAGCATATCTTCTTTTGGCTCACCAACCGACAGGCCACCAATCGCAATACCATGAAAATTCAAGTCATTCAAACCGGCCAATGATTCATCGCGCAGATGCTCAAACATGCCGCCCTGCACGATGCCGAATAAGGCATTCGGATTGCCGCCCTGATCAAATTCGTTTTTGGAGCGCTGCGCCCAACGCAGCGACATACGCATGGATTTTGCTGCTTCTTCTATGGTTGCCGGACGACCGTCGATTTCATACGGTGTGCATTCATCGAACTGCATGACGATGTCGGAATTCAGAGCGCGCTGAATTTGCATGGAAATTTCTGGCGACAAGAATAAGCGCTCGCCGCTAATTGGCGATGCAAACTTTACGCCCTCTTCGGTAATCTTGCGCATGGCACCCAGAGAAAAAACCTGAAAGCCGCCTGAGTCAGTCAATATCGGTTTGTCCCAGCCCATGAAGTCATGCAGACCGCCAAACTTGTTGATCACATCCAGACCCGGACGCAGCCACAGATGGAAGGTGTTGCCGAGAATGATGTGGGCATCAATCTCTTTCAGTTCCAGCGGTGACATCGCCTTCACAGAACCATAGGTACCGACAGGCATAAAGATCGGCGTTTCAACCACGCCATGATTGACGGTGACGCGACCGCGACGGGCAGCGGTGGTTTTGTCTTTTTTAATTAATTGAAATTCAAGCATAGGATTTACCGACCTAAAAATAAAAGTGTATCGTAGGGTGCGCCGCGCGCACCAAAAATTTGTATGAGCCAGTGATGCGCATGTTGTAGCTCACTGATTCTCAGTTTGTTCAACCTCAAACAATCTATTCCAGAGGGACTGTGATTGACTCTTCCTGCCAAGAGGTATTCGTCAACAACATCGCATCACCATAACTAAAAAAACGATAGCGACTGGCGATGGCATGAGCGTAAGTTGCGCGGATGCGATCATAGCCCGCAAACGCGGAGACCAGCATCAGCAGAGTTGATTTTGGTAAGTGAAAATTGGTGATAAGCCTGTCGACGGTTTTAAAGACATAGCCCGGCGTAATGAACAAGCGGGTGTCATCGCTTCCAGCCTGCAAACTGCCCGATTGCGAACCAGACTCCAGCGCACGCATGCTGGTGGTGCCGACAGCGACTACGGATTTACCGGCGGCCTTCGTGGCGTGCACCGCATCGACAGTAGCTTGTGAGATGGTGTACCACTCGCTGTGCATGGCATGATCCGCCAGATTCTCAGTACGTACGGGCTGAAATGTGCCGGCACCGACGTGCAAAGTCACATAGGCGAACTGAATACCTTTTTCCGCACAACGGTCAAGTAAAGCCTGGTCAAAATGCAGACCTGCTGTTGGTGCAGCAACCGCACCAGGCACGCGCGAGTACACCGTTTGATAGCGTTGCTCATCAAAGTCATCGGCTTCGTGATTGATGTAAGGAGGTAAAGGCAGACGACCATATTGCTCAATCAATTCAAATACATCGCCGGGAAAATGCAGGGTAAAAAATTCACCGGCACGCTCGCCGACCACCACGTCAAAGGCATCTGCCAGACGAATTTTTGCACCGGCCTGCGGCGACTTGGAAGCACGCAACTGGACGTGCACAATATGCTCGTCAGCCGTATTGCTGATCACGCGCTCGACCAGCATTTCGACCTTTCCGCCGGTTTCCTTGATGCCATGAAAACGCGCCTTGAGTACACGGGTATCGTTAAATACTAGCAAATCGCCTGCCGACAACTGCTCGACAATATCAGCAAAATGCCGGTCAACCAGACGGTCGCCATCAACATGCAGCAAACGCGATGCCGAGCGATCAGGCAAGGCGGTTTGTGCGATCAATTCTTCGGGCAGATCAAAATCAAAATCACTCAGGGTCAGGGTAGACATGCGATGCAATAAGTAAAAATGGTCAGGTAAAAAAGAAACGTCTGAAAGGAAATTAAAAAACAAACACACAGTATTCATGCGGCTTCGCAAGGCTTTTTGACTCAACATCCGCATTAATAGTGCGGATTCAGTTTGAGGAACTTCAAAAAAGCAGCTAAAACGACAACAATCTGACGCCTCAATGAAACTTCCCGCTAGACACTGTATAAAAAAACAGTAGAATGACGTCATTCCATTTCATGAAGCACGCCGTAGCAGTCTATAGCAGCAATGCGTAAGTCCTTGTGTCAAACCAATCAGACGAACAGAAAACCCAGCATTCTACCTTATGCCTGCTCCTTCTCCATTGAGTCCGCGCACTCCCGATATGTCCGAGATGCCCGATGCGTCTGGCAAGGCGCGTAAGCGATCCGCACCTGTTGCAGCCCCTGACGCCAAGCCCAAGAGCGCAGCCAGACTCGCTGTGAATAAGTTAGCTGACAAGTTCGCCAAACTCGGTCTACGCTCAGAGATGGATTTTGTCCTGCATCTGCCGATGCGCTATGAGGACGAGACGGCAATCACCAGCATGCATGACGCTAGTTTTCGCGGTGGCAGTATGGTACAAATTGAAGGCGTCGTGACGGACTGCGACATTCAATATCGGCCGCGCCGGCAATTGGTCGTCACGATTGCGGATGAGACAGCGCAAGTGGTACTGCGCTTTTTAAACTTCTATGGCAGCCAGACCAAGCAAATGGCGGTTGGCATGCGGGTACGGGCACGTGGCGAATTACGCCACGGCTTCTTCGGTGCCGAAATGGTGCATCCAAGCTACAAGATGGTCAACGAGGGCGCACCGCTGCCCACGGCGCTGACGCCGGTCTATCCTGCTGGTGAAGGCGTGTCGCAAACCATGCTGCGTAAGGCGATTGCAACTGCGCTGACCAAGGTGCAATGGCAAGACACACTGTCGCCCGCCTTGCTCGCAGAATTACAGCTGGAGGGCTTTGAGGCTTCCGTCCGCTTGCTACACAATCCCCCGCCCGATGCCGATCAGCATAGTTTGATCGAGCATGAGCATCCGGCCTGGCAGCGGATGAAGTTTGATGAACTGCTGGCGCAGCAACTCTCCTTAAAACGGGCACAGGCAACTCGCCGAGCAAAAGGCGCTACGGCATTGCCCGTAGTTGGTGAACTCTGCAATGCGTTTTTGATGACGCTGCCCTTCACACTCACCGGCGCCCAAGAACGCGTACTGGCAGAAATCCGCAGCGACCTGAAACAGAGTTTCCCTATGCAGCGCCTGCTGCAGGGTGATGTCGGCAGCGGCAAAACTATTGTCGCCGCGCTGGCTGCAGCGCAAGCGATTGATAGCGGTTATCAGGCCGCGTTGATGGCACCGACCGAGATTCTGGCGGATCAGCATTTTCGTAAGATCGCTGCGTGGCTAGAACCATTAGGCGTCAAAACTGCATGGCTGACCGGTAGCCTGAAGAAAAAAGACAAAGAAAAAGCCCAAGCCCTGATCGCCTCCGGAGAAGCGCAACTCGTGATCGGTACACATGCCCTGATTCAGGATGCGGTGCAATTTTTTAATCTCGGTCTGGCCATCGTCGATGAGCAACATCGCTTCGGTGTTGCACAGCGGCTCACGCTGCGCAATAAAGCACAGGCCGGAAAAATCCCGCATCAGCTCATGATGTCTGCCACGCCGATTCCGCGCACCCTGGCAATGACTTATTACGCAGATCTGGAAGTGTCGGTGATTGATGAGTTACCACCGGGACGCACACCGATCGTGACCCGTGTCGTCGATCAGAACCGGCGCGACGAAGTCATTGAGCGCGTACATGCAGCAGCGCAAGATGGCAAGCAAGTGTATTGGGTATGCCCGCTGATCGAAGAATCCGAAACCCTGCAATTGCAAACAGCCACCGATACCCATGCGATGCTGAGTGCCGCACTGCCCGATCTGCGGGTAGGCCTGGTACATGGCCGCTTAAAACAGACGGAGAAGCAGGCCGTGATGGATGCATTTACCAGGAATGAAGTGCAGGTGCTGGTCGCGACCACCGTGATTGAGGTCGGTGTCGATGTGCCGAACGCCAGCCTGATGGTAATTGAACATGCCGAGCGTTTCGGCCTGTCACAACTGCATCAATTACGTGGTCGTGTCGGTCGCGGCGCCGCCGCCAGCGTGTGTTTGCTGCTCTATCTGGGGCCACTTGGCGGCACGGCGAAACAACGCCTGATGACCATGCGCGAAAGTACCGATGGTTTTGAAATCGCCAGAAAAGATCTGGAGTTACGCGGCCCTGGAGAATTCCTCGGCGCACGCCAGTCGGGGGAGGCCATGCTACGCTTCGCCAATCTGGAAACCGATCAGTGGCTGGTCGAAAAAGCGCGCAATCTGGCCATCGATTTACTCCAGCACGACGCCGCGACGGTCGACGCCCATCTGCAACGCTGGATGGGGAATAAAGAAGAATTTTTACGGGTTTGATTGTTTATTTTCGGTGAAAACGCAACACATCACGTCCCTCTCATGCGCGCAGGAGAAAAGTGAAAAGCTAGTACTGATCAACCACTACCCACCAACAACTATTTTACAAACTACAAACACATAAAAAATTTGCCATGCATACCATCATCAACGCCGACCTGCACAATCCCCAGCATGCAAACGACCTCGTCATGCTGCTCAATGCCTATGCATCCGACCGCATGGGCGGCAGTGATCCGCTGTCAGCATTTGCTATCGCCAACTTGATTCCCGAGTTGCAAAAACGATCGAATGTGTATGCGGTACTTGCCTATGTCGACGGGCAAGCCGCTGGCTTCAGTATTTGTTTTGAAGGATTTTCGACTTTTGCGTGCAAGCCTTTGCTGAATATTCATGACCTCGGTGTACTGGATGAATTTCGCGGTCTGGGGTTATCCAAACTGATCCTGAACCACATCGAACAAATTGCCCTTGAGCGCGGATGTTGCAAAATGACACTGGAAGTCCTGGAAGGGAATCATCTGGCGAAAGGTATCTATCAAACGCTCGGTTTCGCCGGATATGAACTGGATCCGGCAATGGGAGGTGCAATCATGATGCAAAAAAAATTAGCGAGCTAAGCCATTTTAGTCATCAAATTAAAATAGAATAGTTGTACTTTTTTATTTCAACTTTACTTCTCTCACTCTTTCTTTTCACTCTTTCTTAATAGGTAAAACATGACGATCGACTTCAAAGGCCGTGTGGCCATCGTGACAGGTGCTGGTGGTGGTTTGGGTCGTGAACATGCGCTGGCTTTGGCCAAACGCGGCGCCAAAGTCGTGGTCAATGATCTCGGAGGCGCGCGCGACGGTTCTGGCGGCTCATCCGCCGCTGCAATGGCCGTGGTTGAAGAAATTATACAAGCCGGTGGGGAAGCGATTGCCAACGGCGCCTCCGTCACAGATTTCGTCGCGGTACAGGCCATGGTCAAACAAGCGATGGATACCTGGGGTCGGGTCGATATCCTGATTAATAATGCGGGCATCCTGCGCGATAAGAGTTTCGCCAAGATGGAACTGGATGATTTCAAAATGGTGGTCGATGTACATCTGATGGGGGCCGTCAATTGCTGCAAAGCTGTCTGGCCCATCATGACGGAACAAAAATACGGTCGCATTGTCATGACGACCTCCTCCTCCGGTTTGTACGGCAACTTCGGTCAATCAAATTACGGCGCGGCGAAACTGGCGCTGGTTGGCCTGATGCAAACCCTGTCATTAGAAGGTGCGAAAAACGATATTCGCGTCAACAGTCTGGCACCGACCGCCGCAACCCGCATGACAGAGAGCCTGTTCCCGGAAGCGATGCTGCAAGCCCTGCAACCGTCCGATGTCGTCCCGGCGATGCTGGTTCTGGCAGCAGAAAGTGCGCCGACCCGCACCATCCTGTGCGCCGGTGCAGGCAGCTTTGAGGCGGCACATATCACGCTGACACAAGGTGCATGGATCGGTCGTGGCGACGATGCACCAGAGCGTCTGGCAGCCCAACTGGCCGAGATCAAAAACCGCGACGGCGAAATCGTACCGGAAAGCGGCACAGCCCAAGGTCATGCAGAGCTCACTCGCGCAATGAGCAAAATGTAAGTCTGGATCGAGATCTTCTGACCGGGTACCGTCATGACATCATCCGGGATTGTCCGTAAGGACGTGAGAGGATGGCGGTGCGTTTGTCGAGCTGGTTCTTGGCGTGGTTGACGCGGCATGGCAAACCATACATAAAGAAACACATAAAAGTTTAACCAGCAATACACCGTCGATGCTCAGATAGCACCTTGGGTATGCATGATAGACAAATTCGGATAAGTGTTCATGCACTATCATGGGCACTTATTTCATTTGTTTCGGAACCGATCAACACCCATAATTGCGTAAAAAATCGCGGTATTTTTTGCCTTTTAAACAAGTTAAAAAATTTAATACTCCCCTGCAGTACTCATCAATTTATGCCTTTAGTCGCATTATTTGCATAGCGATTTTAAAATACTCCCCCTATTTTTACTGTTTTAGACAAAACATGATGATGCACTTGCTGACGCTGGCAAAAGTCTGTGCCACACTAGCAACATGACACTCACAGAATTAAAATACATCGTTGCAGTAGCCCGCCAAAAGCACTTTGGTCATGCGGCAGAAGCTTGTTTTGTCGCGCAGCCGACCTTGTCCGTCGCCATTAAAAAACTTGAAGAAGAACTGGGCGTCACTATTTTTGAACGCGGCGGCACTGAAGTGTCGACGACCCCGCTGGGGGCGCAGATTGTTGCCCAGGCCGAGCGCGTCCTGGAACAAACCGCGGCCATCAAAGAAATCGCCAAACAGAATAAAGATCCGCTGGCAGGTCCATTCCGCCTCGGTGTGATTTACACGATAGGACCGTATTTATTGCCCACGCTGGTCAAGACCATGATCAGGCAAGTGCCGCAAATGCCGCTGATATTGCAAGAAAATTTCACGGTCAAACTGATGGAACTATTGCGCCAAGGTGAACTGGACGCCGCGATCATGGCGTTGCCCTTACCTGATCAGGGCATGATGGTGCAAGCACTCTACGATGAGCCTTTTGTAGTTGCCACGCCACGCGATCATATCTGGGCCAACCGTACCGAAGTCTCTACCGAAGAGCTGAAATCCGAAACGATGCTGTTGCTCGGCAATGGCCATTGCTTCCGTGATCAAGTACTCGAAGTCTGTCCAGAAATGGCACGCTTCTCCACTGCGGGTGACGGCATTGCACGCAGCTTTGAAGGCTCATCTTTAGAAACAATCCGCCATATGGTCGCCTCAGGTATCGGCATCACCGTTCTGCCTATGGCGTCGGTACCTGATCTGGATACCAAAGACGGTATGCTGCGCTATCTCCCTTTCAGTGCGCCCGTGCCCAACCGTCGTGTGGTCATCGCGTGGCGCAAGAGCTTTACCCGTCAGGCAGCAATCGAGGCGATCCGGCAAGCCGTGCTGGCTTGCGATTTGCCAGGTGTGTCGATGCTTGACGAAGCTGCCAGCGCACAATAATCTCCGTATTAGATTGTCGATATTCGGTCTGTGTCCGCGCCTTAATCGTGCATTGACCGGGTATTGATCAAACACCGGTGAAGATTCATAAAATATGAATCAGCCATCTGGCACACAAAAACAAAATAGGCTCTGGCTAACTCAAGCATCAACGGCATTTGCTTAGCAGGAAATTTTCTTTTTTCTATTTCTTCAATATCTGAAACTCATGGCCTGGCTCATCTTATTCATCGCTGGTTTGCTTGAAGTCGTGTGGGCGATCGGACTGAAATACACGGACAATTTTTCTCGCCTGTGGCCATCAATAGGAACAGTTGCTGCAATGGCCGCCAGTGTCTGGCTTCTTTCCATCGCGATGAAAACTCTGCCGGTCGGAACCGCCTATGCCGTATGGACGGGCATTGGTGCAGTTGGCACTGTCATCCTGGGCATCATCCTGTTTGGCGATCCCGCAACAGCAACGCGTCTGATCTGCATGGGACTGATCATCGCCGGCATCGCTGGTCTGAAATTTTTGTAATATTCCGCAACGGATACCATCAATGTCATCGATTTTATTCAGCACTGCACGTCTGGACTTGCACACATTGACGCCTGAGGATGCTCCGGTGCTGAAAGATTTTTTGGTAAAAAACCGCGCGCACCTCGCGCCCTGGGAGCCGGTCAGAGAGGAAAGCTTTTTTAGCCTGGAACAATGTCAGCAAAGACTAACCAGCAACTGGCTCAGCATGGAATCAGGACAAGCCGTGTTCCTCGCCATTTTCAAAAAAAATGATTCCGCAATGATCGGCGCCTGTAACTTCAACAACATCGTGCGCGGTATTTTTCAAGCCTGTCATCTCGGCTACGCAATGGCAGCACAGTACGAAGGTCAGGGCTATATGACCGAGGCTTTGCAAGCAGCGATTCAACACATGTTCACCCAACAAGGTCTGCACCGCATCATGGCAAACCATATGCCGGAAAATAAGCGCAGCGCTGCCGTTCTGCAAAGATTAGGCTTCGAACGCGAGGGGCTAGCAAAATCGTATTTGAAAATCAATGGCGCCTGGCGCGACCATGTGTTGAATTCTCTGGTGAATAACCAGAATACATAAAATATCACTCTAATGATGGTGTAAGTGCCGACCGTCAACCTGACTTCTTCGATAATACGGCTATACTCGCTGCATTTTTGATTGATCAATCACAGAGACTTCTTTACCTAACCACTCTCTGCTCAATGCAAATGAAAGTCGCCTTCATCATGTTACTACCTCGTGGTTTAGCGCTATGTTGTGCGCTGTTTTTATTCGCCCCTCCATTTGCCGCAGCGGATACATCGTTTATATCAGACGATGTGGAATCACTTACGTCAGCATCGGACACCGGCATCCCACCATCGAGACCTAAAATAGCACTGGTCTTGTCTGGAGGCGGTGCACGTGGATTTGCACATATCGGCGTGCTGCGTGCTTTACGCGCACAACGTGTGCCGGTTGATATTATCGTCGGCACTAGTATGGGGGCGGTGGTTGGCGGTGCTTATGCCGCGGGACGCTCGGTCAGTGAGCTGGAGCAAATCGTCCGTGATACGGCTTGGGATCGAGTACTGGCTGACCGGCCAGCACGCTACGATCTGGATTTCCGCCGCAAAGAAGAAGACATATTATTGCCATCACGGATAGAACTCGCCGTTACAAAAAACGGCTTCTCTTTACCTCCCGCTGCTGCAGGTAATGCCGCACTGGAGCATGCATTGACCCGCCTGCTACCGCAAGGAATGCGTGACCGGCCTATTAATCAGCTTGGTCTGCCGTTTCGTTCAGTCGCTTCAGATTTGCTAACGGGAGAGTTAGTCGAGATGCGCGATACACCATTGTTCCTTAGCATGCGGGCCTCGCTGGCAGTACCGGGCGTATTTGCTCCCGTGCGCTTACATCAGCGTCTGGTCGTCGACGGCGGACTAGTCAGTAATTTGCCCGTGGAACTGGCGCGGGCGATGGGTGCCGATGTGGTGATCGCGGTCAACGTCGGCACGCCTTTAGCAAAAGAGAATGAGATCAGCAGCGCCTTCGGCGTTGCCCAACAAATGCTGCAAATCCTGACCGAGCAAAACGTACAGCGCTCGATCAAGGAATTATCCGGTAAAGATATTTTGATCGCACCGGATTTATCGGGTATCAGTTTTCTGGACTTTGGTCAGCATGACCGAGCGATCCAGGCAGGCGAAACTGCTGCGCTCACCATGTCAGATAAGCTGAAACATCTTAGCGTCAGTGCTGAGCAATACGCAGTGATAGATCAACACAGACTGGAAGCCAGCAATGATGAGCAAGGTAGCACGAAACCATTGCCCATCGCCAAAATCGACGTCCAGGGAAATCAATATATCAATCCGATTACCCTGATCACACAAACAGGATTGCAGGCAGGTCAGACACTGACATCCGACCAGATTCGCCAGGCCACAACACGTTTGTATGGTCGCGGCGATATTGATAATATCGAAACCGACATCACGGATATCGATGGCCAGAGAAATGTCGTGATCAAACCGACAGAATCGAAATCCAGTCGTAACCGTTTACGCTTTGGACTGGAATTAGCCAGTGATTTTGCGGATGACAATCGCTTTGCGCTAAGCATGATGCATGTCGCCTCTTCGCTGAATAGCTATGGAGCAGAATTACGTACTGTCGCAAAACTCGGCAGTCAACGACAGCTCGGCACACAGTTATGGCAACCGCTGGGGGATAGTTCGCCCTGGTACCTGGCGCCATCAATCGAATTTGGCGGTACAGCAATTGATCTGTTCCAGCAAGGCAAAAAGGTATTCCGTGTGAATGCACAGAACAGCAGCGGTACGATCGTCCTCGGGAGGCAATTTGATCACTGGGGCGATTTACAAATCGGTGTCAGCCGTCGTTTCGGTAAATACAATGTCATCCTTCCTGAGACTTCAGCAGCACCAAGCGCCCGCTATTATGATACGACGCAATTCGTACAGTTCCGCATCGACACACTCGATTCACTGGCCTTTCCTGTACGGGGCAATCTTGTCACCGCCTTGTGGGAGCGTTCGCCAAGCAAAGGCGTTGGCGAACCCTCACTGGCACGTTCATCTCTGACAGGTTTGTCGGCATTCCAGGCCGGAGACTGGGCTGGTCATATCTATGGCGAATGGTCACGCTCACAACGCGGCCTGGCACCTAGTAGTCTCGGTGGTTTTTTACGTTTATCAGGAACGACGGCGGATTCACTGGATGGCAATTCTGTCCTGCTGGGACGCGTGGTCGTCGCTCGCCGCGTCGGTGATATGCCAACGACTGTGGGTGGGGCCATTCGATTGGGATTTTCAGCGGAACTGGGCGGTGGATTTGGCACCGACCAAGCACTGCGATTCGGTAATCTGAAGCAGGCGGGCAGTGCCTTTATTTCCATGGATACCCGCTTTGGCCCTCTGTACTTTGGTGCCGGTGCAACACGCGGCGGCAACTCAACTGCCTACCTTTTCCTGGGACCGGTCTGGTAAAAAATATGGTGCATCTCTATCAAGCAGCTATTTAGCCGCGACTTTAGATGCAGCAATCGTATGAACACGGCCTGCGGTGCTTGCCTCCTGGCGACGCAGCGCCGTAAAGGCTGAGAACTCCCAGGACCGGAATCCGAGCAGCAGGGTAAAACCATCGCGCTCTTCCGCTTGCAGCCGGCGATCATCCTGATGCAAGCGCGCCAGCTCGGCAACCAGTTGCTGGATTTTTTGTACCACCTCTTGCGCGCTGCCAGATGATAAACGGGCCGGTACACAGAGCACGGTTTCACCGTGACCGTCAAACCGTCCGTCGAAAAAATCACTGACAACGTGTTCGCGGAAATACGCCTGCACCGGCCCGTCAGGACGCCAGTGAAAAGCGCTGGATACATTCAGGCGATAGCGATTATGCGGACGTAGTTCGATCAGCTCCAGTCGATCCAGTGCGACCAGATGCAACACACACTCGGCCTCTGACAAATGGTAAGTCTCGACAATTTGCTCCAGAGTCCAATGACCGAGACAACAAATCGCAACCAGCAATAACTTAGGATCCGCCATCAGAGAACGCTCTTGCGCCAGGCTCAGATTATCGGAATGCGGTGTGACATCTGCCGCTTGCCGCAACACGTCTTCCAGCGCGATCCCTGCTGCTTTGCAGATCGATGCGAGCCGAGATAACGCCATGTCCTTTTGCGCAAACATACGCTTCATGCTGGACTCGCTCATACCAATACGTTCCGCCAATACTTTGTAGGTGACACCGGCAGCACGTAATTCGGTACGCAGCACTTGCAAGACTAATTCTGGTGAACTCATGATCGCCCTATTTCAGTTCAATTTTGATAAATAGTACCGCAAATCAGTACCAAAAATTCCAACTATCAGGTCTTCGAACAATTTTCTGGTACGTCCACATAATCTTTGCAACACTGCGCTCCAAGGTCGGGCAGCACTCAATACGGCGACGACCGCGGTTCATTTTTTGGGTGCAGCATCAATCCTGCTCACCACATTTCACTTCTATTGAGGCTCTTATGTTCAAAATAAAATCTTTCCTGACAGCGGTAATTGCAACAGTGTTTGCGGGTGCTGCGGCGACCAGTGCAATGGCTGCCGACAATATTCCGGCCCAGGCAGAGACCTATGCAGGTATCAATTTCGCTGCGCAAGCCAAGTACGATCTCAGTTGTCTGGGTACCAGCAGCTGTGACACCAAGGCAAAATCCAGCGGCAAAATTTATGCAGGCTATATGACTGCACCAACGATGTTTGAAGGGGTCAATGTGTCTCAGGGGGCAGAGCTGATGTATTACAAAGTCGGCAGCGCGGTATCGACCTATCCGTCCACTTTATCAACCGCTAGCCCAGAGACTGTCTTACGCAGTACAGAAGGATTAGGCGCTTCCTATGTTCTGCAAGCGAACTTCAATGACTTCTCCCTGAACGGCCGTGCAGGTATTGCCTATACCCGCAACAAGACAAATTATTCTGATATCAGCGGCACCACAACGGACAAAGCATTCATCGTTCCGGTATTTGGTTTGGGTGTGCGTTACTCACTGGCGAAAAATATCACCTTGAACGCTGATTATGATCGCTTGCCAAATAAATTTGGCGGTGACAAGGGTGTCATCAACATGCTGTCGCTGGGCGTGGGCTACAAGTTCTAAACGTAACTTTACGATGTAAAAAACTATCCTGACTTCATCGACACTCAGATTAACCAGGTCGGGATAGTTTTGTTATCACACATTCTTTGCACAATTTTGCACTAAGTCACGATCATTAATCGTCTGTCATTCGTCTTTCGTTCACCTGACATTAATGAGCGCTGCTGATGGAGAGTATCTGATGCATACCATGACAAAATTCACACTGTACTCATTGATAGGCAGCGTCGCAGTTCTTGCCTTCGCAGTGGGATTATTCGCCGCCAAATTAAGCAGCCATCATCACGACAGCCGGACTAAAATCCAGGCCTCGTTTGATGTAACAGACAGTATTAAAACCGATGGCAAAGACAAAGAAAGCAAGTCAGTTCAGCGTTACAGAATTTTGACCTGAATACAATCAGGTCACCTAGACTAGCCAAGTCGCTTCTTTGTCGTCGCATCAAACCAATGCATGGTATCTGCGGCAAAGCCGGCACTAGTGCGCTGACCAGCCTGAACCGGTGTGCCAACGGGTGTACGGATAACGACAGCCTGTCCGCCACATTGACCGTGTACGAGCAAGTCAGCCCCCAGACTTTCTACCAGTTCAACATCGCATGGCAATCCCGGCATTCCTATAAACAAATGTTCAGGCCGTACTCCAAGAATTAATTCTCTGTTCGCAATCCGTTCTGCCTCAGCCTGCAATACCGGCAAATTGACAATCGTACTTCCCCACTGCATCTGACGGCCATCTTCACTGATGTTGCCCGTGATTAAATTCATCGGCGGCGACCCGATAAAACTGGCAACAAACGTGGTCGCGGGCTGGCTATACACTTCTGCGGGTGTCCCGATCTGCTCGGCGATGCCAGCATTCATCACGATCATGCGCTGACCTAAAGTCATTGCCTCGACCTGATCGTGTGTAACATACAAACTTGTCGTCCCCAGCGTGCGGTGGAGTTTCTGTATTTCTAAACGCATCTGCACACGCAACTTCGCGTCAAGATTCGACAAAGGTTCATCAAATAAAAATACTGCAGGCTCGCGTACAATCGCTCTCCCCATCGCAACTCGCTGACGCTGGCCGCCCGACAATTGGCGCGGAGTTCTTTGTAACAGTTCACCCAGCTCTAAAATCTTGGCGGCTTTTTGTACCCGCAACTCAATATCCGCCTTAGAAAAACCGCGTATCTTCAAACCGTATGCCATGTTTTGATACACCGTCATATGCGGATACAAAGCATAGTTCTGGAATACCATCGCGATATCTCTATCCTTCGGTTCCAGCTCATTCACGACTCGATCACCGATGATCACATCACCTTCAGAAATTTCCTCCAGACCAGCGACCATGCGCAGCAAGGTTGATTTACCACAGCCCGATGGTCCCACCATCACAATGAATTCGCCGTGCGCAATATCAATCGAAATACCGTGAATGACAGCAACCGATTTATCACCTTTCCCATAGGTCTTTTTAACGTTTTTTAAGTGAACTTGTGCCATATCTCGTTATTGTTAAATTATTCTCGAATTGTTTTTGACTAATTTCCGGCTTATTTTCGGTGCACTCACGACTATCACTCCGGACTTCTATTTTTCAGAATCAACCAGGCCTTTTACAAACCATTTTTGCATGATCACAATCACCAGGCCTGGCGGCAACATGGCGAGCAGCAAGGTCGCCATGACCAGATTCCATTCGACCGCCGCATCACCACCCGCAATCATACGTTTGATACCAATGCCAATCGGGTACATGCTCTGCTCTGTCGATACCAGTAACGGCCAAAGGTATTGATTCCAGCCATAGATAAACATAATGACAAACAAGGCAATCAGATTAGTTCGTGACAATGGCCATAACACGTCTTTAAAGAAGCGCAGCGGGCCTGCGCCGTCTATCCTTGCGGCTTCCGCCAGCTCTTCTGGCACTGTCAGAAAAAACTGCCGGAATAAAAAAGTCGCCGTCGCCGACGCAATTAAGGGAATCGTCAAACCTGCGTAAGAATTCAACATCGACAAATCCGACACGACTTTATAGGTAGGCGAAATACGCACTTCAACCGGCAACATTAAGGTGACGAAAATCATCCAAAAAAACAAAGTGCGTCCCGGAAAACGAAAATACACAAGTGCAAATGCAGACAACATCGAAATCGATATTTTGCCCAACGCAATCAGCAGCGCCGAGACCAGACTCACCCACATCATACGAGCGACGGGACTGGTCGCCACATTGCCGGACGCCCCCGAATTCAAGACCGCCGACAGGTTATGAAATAACTGATCACCGGGAATCAATGACATCGGTGCCAGGGCAGACTGCTCTGCTGTCTGACTACTCGCAACCAATGCAACATAAATAGGGAAAGCGACAAATGCCACACCCAATATCAGCACCAGATGGCTGAAGAAATCCAATAAAGGACGGCGCTCTATCATGAGTACTGCACTTTCTTTTCAACATATTTGAACTGAATGACCGTCAGGACGATCACAATCGTCATCAGTATCACGGATTGCGCGGCAGCGCTGCCAAGATCACCACCTTTAAAGCCATCATTGAAGACACGGTACACAAGAATTTCGGTATCTTTACCCGGTCCGCCTTGCGTCGTTGCCTCAACAATCGCGAAGGTATCAAAAAATGCATAAACGATATTCACCACGAGCAAAAAAAACGAAGTCGGCGACAACAGCGGGAACACGATCGTCGCAAACCGTTTCACTGGTCCGGCACCGTCAATGGCGGCAGCCTCAATCAAGGATTTAGGGATCGACTGCAGACCCGCCAGGAAGAACAGGAAGTTATAACTAATCTGTTTCCAGACCGCAGCGAGAACCACCAGAATCATCGCGTGCTGACCATTGAGGAGACTATCCCATTCGATCCCAAAATGACGCAGCGCATGGGCGAGTATGCCCAATGTCGGGTTCAGCAAAAACATCCAGAGTACGCCGACCACTACCGGAGAAACAGCATAGGGCCAGATCAGGAAGGTTTTATAAATCGCAGCGCCTTTGACGACACGATCAGCAAATACAGCCAGTACCAGGGAAATGCTCAGTCCCAGACTCGCAACGAGAACTGAGAACAGCGCAGTCGTTTTAAACGACGCCAGATAACTGGGATCTGCAAATAAAATATTGAAATTATCCAACCAGACAAATTGCGTAGACATGCCAAAGGCATCCTGGAGCAAAACAGACTGATATAAAGCCTGCACTGCTGGCCAGAAAAAAAATAAGATCGTAATAATGATCTGCGGCGCGACCAGCACATAAGGCAGCCAGGCGGAGCGAAATCGGGCGCGTTTTTCCAAACTGCTTCCTAAAAAAATTTTACTCAAATTAAAGTGTCGACTTACCACGACTCTGAAAACAGGAGTTTACTGATCTAGTTTCGGCCAAATCTTAGTGACGATGACCGGAATAAAAGTGAACAAGAGGCTAGGAATTCCTTGCATTGCTCCTAAAATAAGCAACACAGTAGCGAGTTCGGCTCGGATATTATGAACGGGTATAAATTCTCTTATAGACAAATAGCACGATACAGTCACAATGATTCCAATTGCGTGGATCGTTAATAAGAACCATTTTTTTGCTCTAATATCATTGAAACCCTTTTTATTTATTCGCTTTTTCGAAACGCTCTAACAAATCATTACCGCGTGCAACGGCAGTGTCCAGAGCATCCTTCGCGGTTTTTTTACCGGCCCAGACAGACTCCAGCTCTTCGTCCATGATGGTGCGGATCTGGACAAAATTACCGAGACGGATACCGCGCGATTTTTCTGTAGTTTTGACGATCATTTGCTGTACTGCGACATTCGGACCCGGTGTTTTATCATAAAAACCCGATTTTTTTGTCAGCTCGTAAGCGGCATTGGTAATGGGCAGATAGCCGGTTTCCTGATGCCATTTCGCCTGCACTTCCGGTTGCGACAGGAATTTATAAAACTTCGCAACCCCTTTGTATTCATCGTTCTTTTTACCGCTCATGGTCCATAGTGATGCGCCGCCGATGATGGTATTTTGCGGTGCACCTGTAGCATCTGAGTAGTACGGCAGCGGTGCGACTGCGAATTTGAATTTGGCGTTTTTGCTGACATTGCCATAAGCAGAACTCGATGAGGTCAGCATGCCACATTCGCCTGAATAGAATTTTGCTTCCGGCTCATTCTTGCGTCCGGCGTAGGTGAAGTAGCCTTGCTTCGCCCAATTTGCCATGTTCTCAATATGCTTCACATGTAAGGGACTATTGAATTTCAACCGCGCGTCCAGTCCGCCAAAACCATTGCCTTTTGATGCAAACTCTACATTGTGCCAGGCAGAGAAACTTTCCAGATGTACCCAGGTCTGCCAGCCCGTTGTAAAGCCACACTTCTCTCCGTTTGCCTTTAAGCGAGCCGCAGCAGCGACAACTTCCTGCCAGGTTGATGGCGCCTTGTTGGGATCCATGCCTGCTTTGGCGAACATATCCTTGTTGTAATAGAACACTGTCGTTGAACTATTAAATGGAAAGGACACCATCTCCCCTTTCGGCGAGGTGTAATAACCGGCAACGGCGGGAATGTATACCGAGGCGTCGAATTTTTCTCCCGCGAGTTTCATAACTTCCGAGACCGGCTTGATCGCCCCTTTGGAATACATCATGGTTGCAGTACCTACCTCAAATACTTGCAGGACATGTGGCGCATTACCGGCACGATAAGCCGCAATGGCAGCGGCCATTGCCTCGTCATAGCTACCTTTGTAGACCGCGACGACCTTATAGTCAGACTGACTTTTATTAAACTGCTCAGCTAGTCCGTTGACCCGCTCACCCAAAGCACCTGTCATCGAATGCCACCAGCTGATCTCAGTCACCGCATAGGCAGAACTGGAGAACGCACTCATTGCCAGGAGCGCCAAGGCCGCGCTGTATTTGACACTGCATGTTAATTTTGTAGAGGTGAATTTCATGGATATCTCACTTTATGATTATTCTGAACAGGCTGATCAATTTTTTAGAGCGTATAAGGCAGATGTAGCTGCTCTTATTTTACGGATGAATTATGACGACTGCGCTACGATAGCATTGTCAGTGTTGCCATGTATAGATAGCCCTTATAATTTCATTTTTTAGTACTGCTCTTTTAGCGTGTGAAAAATCTGCATCTGAGCAAAGGTACGCATAACCATAAAAATAGAACTGCATGATATTTCAACGAATCCAACTGTATTTCCAGCTAGTCCGCCTTGATAAGCCGATCGGTATCTTGCTATTGCTATGGCCAACACTCGCCGCGCTCTGGATTGCCTCGGATGGCAAACCGGACTGGCGCTTAGTGCTCGTTTTTAGCTTAGGCACGGTGCTGATGCGCTCTGCCGGATGCGCAATCAACGACTTTGCTGACCGTGATTTTGATAAATACGTCAAACGTACAGCCGAGCGCCCTATTACCAGCGGTAAAATTGCCGGATGGGAAGCCGTGATGGTAGCCGTGCTGCTGTCTCTGGTCTCTTTTTTTCTGATCCTGCCTTTGAATACGCTGACCAGACAACTTTCGGTATTGGCGGTACTGATCGCCGCTAGCTATCCGTATTTCAAACGGTTTTTTGCGATACCCCAGGCTTATCTCGGCATTGCGTTTGGCTTCGGTATTCCGATGGGATTTGCCGCAATTCAAAACACCGTACCGGCGATTGCCTGGATCTTGTTGATCGCGAATATTTTCTGGGCGGTTGCGTATGACACGGAATATGCGATGGTCGACAGAGATGATGATCTGAAGATCGGAATCCGCACTTCGGCCATTACTTTCGGTAGCTATGATGTGCTGGCAGTCATGCTGTGCTACCTGATTAGTTTTACCCTGATTCTGTTTGTCGGATGGCAGCAGGGACTGCGTTATTACTTTCTGACAGGATTGATCATTGCCTGCGCTTTCGCGGCATATCACTACACTTTAATCCGCAATAGAGAGCGCATGGCTTGTTTTAAGGCGTTTCGCCACAATAACTGGTTAGGAGCGGTTATTTTTGCTGGTATCGCACTGGACTATGCATTAAAGTAATTTACAGGATGCCAGCGCAACCACTCAGAAGCTTACTTAGCGATGATTTGATTTCTCGCAAGCCTAGGCCTAAAGCAATTCCCTAGACTGTCTTTAGCAATTGTTCCAATTCACTCTTGAAAGGAAACACCATGAGCTCAGCAGAACAACATAAAGAAAAATTGATGCACGATTTAAATCAGGTCATCAGGGATGCAGAAGATCTATTGAAAAATTCCGAGCAGCAAGCTGGTGAAGGCTACAAGTCAGCAAAAGCCCGGTTTGAGCACACCTTAAAAAATGCTAAAGCCGAAGTCACACGCTTAGAAGAAGCCGTCGTCACCAAGGCAAAAGACGCCGCCCACGCAACGGACGTCTATGTTAAAGAAAATCCATGGCAGTCTGCCGGTATCGCGGCAGGCGTAGGTTTGCTGGTCGGACTGCTTATCGGTCGTAAATAAGCAATGGCCATCGTTGATTCCGTCGCCCGTTTAGCCGCCACGCTGATTGGTATTCTGCATACCCGGCTGGAATTAATCTCGGTAGAGGTAGAGGAAGAACTTGCTCGTTTTTTCTCTTACTTATTATGGTCGCTGGTCGCTTTGTTTTGTGCAGGTGTTGCAGTTTTGTTGCTGATACTGCTCCTGATCGCCGCCTTCTGGGACAGCTACCGTATGGCGGTTCTGCTCTCCCTGCTGGCAGTATTTTCAGGTGCGGCGATTGGTCTTGGATGGTGGTTACGACAAAATATGCTGACCAAACCCAGATTATTAGCCAGCACCCTGGCAGAGCTGCGTAAAGATGCATCCGCTTTACGCGGTAGTAGCACAACAGATGAATCGCTCTGATCGCCATGCCTAAACTGAGTCAACAACTCGCAGAACGCCACCGGCAACTACTGGCGCAAACTCAGGTTCAGCGCGAAGTGATCGCCGGACATGGGCGACAGATCAAGCAATCCCTGCAATTTGCGGATCTCGGTCTGCAGGTTGCAAAGCAGATCAGAAAGCAGCCTGCGTTAGGGATTGGCTTTGCAGTTGCGACACTGATCGTCACGCCTCGCCGTATGTGGAGACTACTCAAAACAGGACTGATTGCCTGGAACATCTGGCAAAATCTTGCCCCTGTTTTGAAAAATTCGTCTCACCCTAAGCAAGATTAAAGCTGAGACATCATCAGCTCTGAGCCCCGAATTCATCCCCTAATTCCTTACCGCGGGCGGCAGCAGCTTTGACTGCCTGCATGATTGCGGCCTTCACGCCATGATCTTCCATACTGCTCAGTGCCGCATAGGTTGTACCGCCTTTAGATGTCACTCTCTCACGCAATACAGCAACTGGGTCTGTTGATTTCAAAGCGAGCTGAGTCGCACCGTCAAAGGTCGCCATTGCCAATTGCATCGCCTGCTCTGCCGGCAACCCCAATTCCAGCGCAGCCTGCTGCATCGCCTCGATAAAATAAAATACATAGGCCGGACCACTCCCCGAAACAGCAGTCACCGCATCAATCAAAGATTCATCGTCCAGCCACACCGTCGATCCCACGGCTTGCATAATGTGATCGGCAGCCTCTCTTTGCTCAGGCAAGACACTGCTGGTCGCATACAAACCTGTCACGCCTTTGCCAATCAGTGCAGGCGTATTCGGCATACTGCGGACAATTTTGTGATAGCCGTTTAACCAGCGAGCAATATCCACCGAACGGATACCTGCGGCGATAGACAGAATCAATTGGGCCGACACATAGGGCACAAGCGCTTCTGCAACTTGTCTGAGCTGCTGAGGCTTTACCGACAAAATGATGATGTCAGTCTTTTCAATACTGGCATCAATCTGCAATGCCGTACTGACACCGAACTGCTTAGCCAGTTTATCAAGCGATTCCTGATAAGGATCGACCACATGCACATACTCTGGCGCGGTTACTTCAGGTAATAAACCGCCGATCAGGGCGGTCGCCATATTGCCACCACCGATAAATGCTATTTTCAATTTACTTTGCATATGCTCTTTTTCCAAAAATTGCCGATCCTATTCGTACCATCGTGCTGCCTTCGGCAATCGCCGCGTGCCTGTCAGCGCTCATGCCCATCGATAATGTGTCTAACGTGATTCCTGACGGGAGCAAAGCAGTCTGAATTTTTTCCTGTAGTTCGCGCAATTCGCGAAACGGCTGGCTCTGGTGCAGCTCATCCTCCGTCGCCTCAGGTACCGCCATCAGCCCCCGCAAGCGCAAGTGCGGCAATTGTGCGATATGCTGCGCTAGTGCAAGCGCTTCATCTGGCATGACGCCGCTTTTACTGGATTCACAGCTAATATTCACTTGCAGGCAAATATTCAAGGGAGGTTTGCTCGCAGGACGCTGCTCGGACAGACGGTTGGCAATTTTATCCCGGTCAACAGAGTGTACCCAATCAAAATGCTCTGCAATCTGGCGAGTCTTGTTACTTTGAATCGGCCCGATAAAGTGCCATTCAAGCAACAAATCCGGTCTCAGGCTGTGCACTAGCTGCATTTTCTCAAGGGCTTCCTGCAGATAATTCTCGCCAAAGGCGCTCTGCCCGGTGCTGGCAGCATCAATAACCGCCTGAGCATCAAAAGTCTTAGAGACGGCGAGCAGCGCAATCCGTTGCGGGTCGCGACCGCAGGCTAAGGCAGCTGCACGTAAATCATCACGCACGGCTTGCAAGTTGCTTGATATTAAGGACATAATCGAGATACTTGATTTTGCAACCTAGCTGGGATCAGATTAAGGCAAAAAATCCCGCCAAGGTTACATAAGTTGTAGGTTCATCAGTGCGATTGCATCAGAGTTCTGTGCACGCCACCGCAAATTATTTCATCACCGGAATTATAAATGGACATTTCAGAACTCCTCGCGTTCTCAGTAAAGAACAATGCATCCGATTTACATCTGTCATCTGGCTTACCACCTATGATACGTGTGCATGGTGACGTGCGACGGATTAATTTGCCACCACTTGAGCATAAAGATGTCCATGGTTTGATCTACGACATTATGAATGACTCCCAGCGTAAAGCCTATGAAGAAACGCTGGAGTGCGATTTCTCGTTTTCCATCCCGGGCCTGGCACGCTTCCGGGTGAATGCATTTAATCAGGAACGTGGCGCGGCCGCTGTGATGCGTACCATTCCATCCAAGATTCTCAGTCTGGAACAGTTAAACACACCCCGCATCTTTGCTGAACTCTCGCTCAAGCCAAGAGGACTGGTGCTGGTAACAGGACCAACTGGCTCCGGTAAATCTACGACGCTGGCAGCGATGGTGAATCACGTCAATGAAAATGAATACGGTCATATTCTGACGGTCGAAGATCCTATCGAATTTGTCCATGAGTCAAAAAAATGCCTGATCAATCAACGTGAAGTCGGACCTCATACTATGTCATTCAACAATGCGCTGCGCTCAGCGCTGCGTGAAGATCCTGACGTTATTCTGGTCGGTGAGTTGCGTGATCTGGAAACGATCCGTCTCGCCCTGACTGCCGCCGAAACCGGTCACCTTGTATTCGGCACCTTGCACACCTCGTCCGCTGCTAAAACCATTGATCGTATCGTCGACGTATTCCCGGCAGAAGAAAAAGAAATGGTACGTTCGATGTTGTCTGAGTCACTGCAGGCTGTCATTTCGCAAACTCTGCTCAAGACCAAAGACGGTACAGGCCGGGTCGCAGCACATGAGATCATGCTAGGCACACCGGCGATCCGAAACCTGATCCGCGAAGCAAAAATTGCGCAGATGTATTCCGCCATCCAGACCGGTAGCAATATGGGAATGCAGACACTTGATCAAAATCTGACAGAACTGGTCAAGCGCAATGTGATCTCCGTCGGAACCGCAAGAGCCGCAGCAAAAACACCGGACAACTTCCCAGGCTAATAGCCAGAAAAGCCCTCCGGCTACCTAGTTTGAATTAAGGACGTACTACGATGGAACGCGATCAGGCTACCAAATTTATGCATGACTTACTGCGCTTGATGCTCAGTAAAAATGGCTCCGATTTATTTATCACGGCAGAGTTTCCTCCTGCGTTTAAAATCGATGGCAAGGTCACACCGGTATCGAATCAACCGCTGACATCGGCGCATACCATTGATCTGGCACGCGCGATCATGAACGACAAGCAAGCAGCCGAATTCGAATCAACCAAAGAATGTAACTTTGCGATCAATCCGGCCGGGATGGGACGTTTTCGTGTTTCCGCATTCATGCAACAAGGCCGGGTCGGTCTGGTACTGCGTACGATTACGACAGCAATTCCGAGCATGGAAGAACTTGGCTTGCCAGTTCATCTGAAAGATATCGCCATGACCAAGCGTGGTCTGGTCATCATGGTCGGTGCCACTGGCTCCGGCAAATCAACGTCGCTGGCGGCAATGCTGGGCTATCGCAATGCGAATAGCTACGGCCATATCATTACCATTGAAGATCCGATTGAATATGTGCATCCACATGGTAACTGTATCATCACCCAACGTGAAGTTGGCATCGATACCGAAGACTGGGGTGCCGCGCTGAAAAATTCGTTGCGTCAAGCACCGGATGTGATTCAGATCGGTGAGATCCGTGACCGTGAAACCATGGATTTTGCGATTGCATTTGCAGAGACCGGCCATCTTTGCCTGGCCACTCTGCATGCGAACAGCTCCAACCAGGCGCTGGATCGTATTATCAACTTCTTCCCGGAAGAACGTCGTGCGCAGTTACTGATGGATTTGTCGCTGAACTTAAAAGCGGTTATTTCTCAGCGCCTGATCCCGCTACGTGGCAAAAAGGGTCGCTGTGCAGCGATTGAAATCATGCTGAACTCACCCTTGGTCTCTGACCTGATTTTCAAGGGCGATGTCCACGAGATTAAAGAGATCATGAAAAAATCTCGCGAAATCGGTATGCAAACCTTTGACCAGGCGCTGTTTGATCTGCACGAAGCCGACCTGATCACCTACGAAGATGCTTTACGCAATGCCGACTCTGTCAATGAATTGCGTCTGGCAATTATGCTCAAAGGTAAAGAAGCGAAAAACCGTGACCTCAGCGCAGGCACATCACATTTAGGAATTGTATGAGCGTACTCGACTTTAATGCAGATAACCTGCAAGGCCAGCCTGTAGATCTGAAGCAATACCAGGGCAAAGTGCTGTTAATCGTGAATACGGCCAGTAATTGCGGCTTTACTCCGCAGTACAAAGGACTGGAAGCCGTCTATCAGCAGTTTCGCGACAAAGGTGTCGAAGTGCTTGGATTTCCCTGTAATCAGTTCGGCCATCAGGAGCCGGGGACAGCGGATGAAATCGGCGCATTTTGCGAGAAAAATTATGGCGTTACATTTCCCTTGTTTGCCAAGATCGACGTGAACGGTAAGGATGCACATCCTCTGTATCAATATCTGAAATCCAAAGCACCTGGCTTGTTGGGCAGTGAAGCGATCAAATGGAATTTCACTAAATTTCTGATCAAAAAAGACGGCACGGTTTATAACCGCTATGCACCGCTAACAACACCGGCAGAACTGATTGCTGACATCGAAAAGCTGCTGGCAGAATAAACGTCGATCAACAAAAATAACAATCTGTGAATCTCTGTGTTGAGAAATTCTTGAGAGATTCACAGATTTTTTTTATGCTCATCGTCATGACTGGCTAGCCAGATTTGAAGAAAATCGTAAGCGCTTATTTGTCCTGCTCTGAATTAGACAAACTAACGTCAATCAACTCTACCCAATGCCGCACTGGCGTATCCGTACCGGATTGTAGATGGCTTAGGCATCCGATATTGGCGGACAAAATCATCTCTGCGCCCGTTGCTGCCAGATTCTGTAATTTATTGTCCCGCAACTGATAGGATAATTCTGGCTGCAATACCGAATAAGTCCCGGCAGAACCGCAGCATAAATGGCTGTCTGTACACAGTCGTACATCAACGCCGATTTGACGCAATAGTCCCTCAACCTTACCGCGAATTTGCTGACCATGCTGCAAGGTACAGGGCGGATGCCAGACAATCCTTGTCGCTATTTTCCCAGCTAATTTTTTGACGAGTTCGGTCTCAAAATCAGGCAAAGTCTCACTCAGATCGCGGGTCATCGCGGAAATACGCAGAGCTTTTTCCGCATACGCGTTGTCATGCGCCAGCAGATGCCCGTAATCTTTCACTGTGACGCCACAGCCTGATGCCGTCATGACAATCGCTTCAGCACCAGCCTCTACATAAGGCCACCAGGCATCGATATTTCGCCGCATATCGTCAAGCCCGCCGTCCTGATCATTCAGGTGAAAACGGATCGCACCACAGCAACCGGCTTTCGGTGCGACGATCAATTGCACACCCAGCGCATCAAGCACCCTGGCCGTCGCGGCATTGATATTGGGCGACATCGCTGGTTGTACGCAACCATCAAGCAACAACATCTTGCGCGCATGTTGGGTCTGTGGCCATAGGCCAGCAGGCTGTGCCGCCGGTACTTTGTTTTGCAACACCTTAGGTAACATCGGACGCATGACTTGCCCAAGCTTCATCGCCGGATTAAAAATCGAGGCACGTGGCAACACCTGTTTAAGCGCCGAGCGCATCAGACGCTGCGCCAGTGGCCGTGGCACTTGATCCTCTACGACCTTACGCCCGATATCCAGCAAGCGTCCGTATTGCACACCCGACGGGCAGGTAGATTCGCAATTGCGACAGGTCAGGCAGCGATCCAGATGCTGCTGCGTCTTTGCAGTTGCCTGCTTGCCTTCCAGCACTTGCTTAATCAAATAAATCCGGCCTCGCGGACCATCCAGCTCGTCACCCAACAATTGATAGGTCGGACAAGTCGCTGTACAAAAACCGCAGTGCACACACTTGCGCAGGATCTCCTCTGCCTCCAGGCCTTCACGGGTGTCCTTGATAAAATCAGCGAGATTGGTTTGCATAGAATAGGTCTGGAAAATTACAAATCAAGGTACATGCGTCCAGGATTGAAAATACCTGAAGGATCAAATGCATTTTTTAGATGACGGTGAATCTTGGCCACGGCCGGTGCCAGCGGTGTAAATACATCGGTCCGTTTATCGCCACCACGGAATAAGCTCGCATGACCACCGGCTTTTGTCACAACATCCCGGATATGCTGTGGCGCTTCGTCCGTAAATAACCAGCGCTGCGCCCCACCCCATTCGATCAGGGATTTTCCGGTCAAAGACAGAGGACTTGCACTGGGCGGCAGAGACAGTCGCCACAACCCATGTTCATCATCTTGGGCAAAAAATTCATGCTCTTGCTCGCGTAATGCTGACCAATACCGGCCTGCATCCTGAACCTCTTCGCCGCCTAATTTCTTTTTCGCCGCACGCACCGCGGCCTCTGCACCTGACAGGCGCAACATCAGGCGGCCGACGTGCCAGGCGCTGGCAGAGATGGGCAGAGGCTGGCCACCCCACTGATTTAATTTAGTCAAAGCATCCGCTTCAGACAGCGCAAATACCAGCGTCGTTTCTGCGAAAGGTTTCGGTAACACCTTGACGGAGATATCGGTGATCAAACCCAGGCTTCCCAGTGATCCGGCCAGCAAGCGCGAAACGTCGTAACCAGCAACGTTCTTCATGACCTGCCCGCCAAACGCCAGTAATTCACCGCGTCCATCCATTAAATGTGCGCCCAGAACAAAGTCCCTGACCGCCCCCACCGCAGCCCGACGCGGCCCCGACAAACCAGACGCTACCATGCCACCGAAAGTCGCTGTAGCACCAAAATGCGGCGGCTCAAACGCCAGCATCTGCTGCTGCTCCGCAAGCGCAGCCTCAATCTCCGACAGAGGCGTGCCGCAACGTGCAGTGATCACTAGTTCTGTCGGCTCATAAGCGACAATGCCGGTGTAAGTACGGGTGTCCAGCACTTCGCCGCATAAAGTCTGCCCATACCAATGTTTGCTTGCGCCGCCTTGTATGCATAGCGGTGCTTTCGTGGCCGATGCTGTCAAAATACGATCGCGAAACTCTTGCAGGATATTGTCCATATCAGCGTTCATTCATCATCCGGTGAGCGTTCTGTTTCTTCTTATCAAAATTCATTCAATTTAAAACCAATACCGCAATATCCATGCGGCTTTCCAGCCATTTTCATGCCAGAAGGCGCATAGAATATGCGTACTTGCATGTAGAAATTTCTAAAAATCCTTGGAATCAATATTCCATGGAGCTGCTTACTCCTCTGTATTTTCTCTGTATTTCCGCGTCTCTGCGGTGAACGTTCTTGGTTTTTACATCAGTCCTGTTGATTTGAATTTTCAATGTGGAAGCTTTTAGAAATCCCCATGCGTTTTTTTAAAAACGGGGTAAATCAGGGAATGCCAGTTGTCCGCGCTTGACGTGCATGCGTCCGTATTCAGCACAGCGATGCAACGTAGGAATAGCCTTGTCCGGATTCAGTAAAAATGCGGTATCGAACGCACGCTTCACCGCGCGGAAAGCATCAAGTTCAGCAGCCGAAAACTGGACGCACATCGAATTAATCTTCTCGATACCGACGCCATGTTCGCCGGTAATCGTGCCACCGACTTCGACACATAATTCCAGAATTTCCGCACCAAATAATTCAGCCTGATGAAATTCGCCATCCTTATTCGCATCGAACAAAATCAGCGGATGCAAATTACCGTCACCGGCATGAAATACATTCGCACAACGCAATCCATACTTTTGCTCCATCGCCGCAATACCAAGCAAGACCTGGGATAAATTTTTACGCGGAATCGTGCCGTCCATGCAGTAATAATCGGGGGAGATACGTCCTGCTGCGGGGAAGGCATTTTTTCGCCCCGACCAGAACCGTAAGCGCTCGGCCTCGGTCGTCGACACGGCAATCGCAGTCGCCCCTGCCTGCTCCAGAACCACACTCATGCGCTGAATTTCTTCTTCTACCTCGTCGTCGGTACCATCGGATTCGCATAACAAAATCGCCTCGGCATCGACGTCATAGCCAGCTTTGACGAAAGGTTCCACCATGCGCGACGAGGTCTTGTCCATCATCTCTAATCCTGCTGGAATAATGCCGGCAGCAATCACGTTCGCTACCGCATTACCACCTTTTACCACGTCGTCGAAGGACGCCATGATCACGCGCGCTGCCTGCGGTTTCGGCACCAGTTTGACTGTGACTTCTGTCACCACGCCCAACATTCCCTCCGATCCGATAAATACCGCCAGCAAATCCAGACCTGGCGCATCCAGGGATGCGCCACCCAGTTCAATGACTTCACCATCAATGGTCACCGCACGCACCCGCAACACATTGTGCACCGTGAGCCCATATTTGAGGCAATGCACGCCGCCGGAATTTTCTGCGACGTTGCCACCGATGGTGCAGGCAATTTGCGAAGACGGATCGGGAGCGTAATACAACCCAAGTCCTGCAACTGCATCAGAGATCGCGAGATTGCGTACGCCGGGTTGTACAATGGCCGTACGCGAGTAGGCGTCGAGCTTGAGAATTTTATTTAAGCGGGCGGTTGATAGCACAACACCATCAATGATCGGCATCGCGCCGCCGGACAGTCCTGTGCCTGCGCCACGTGGCACGATAGCTACTTGCAATTCGCGACAAATGTGCATGACCGCGATGACTTGCTGCTCGTTTTCAGGCAAGGTTACGACCATCGGCAATTGACGATAGGCGGCAAGGCCATCGCATTCATAAGGACGGGTATCTTCTTCCTGAAACAAGACGCTACGTTCGGGAAGCGCATTGCGCAGAGCTGCAACGACTTTTCGCTGTCTGTCCAGATAAGTCTGCACTTGCTCTGTCTGCGATAACGGTGATATTGGTGAGGCGGGCGGCATCTGAGGTGGCGGATTACTGTTCTGCTGACTACTATTGATCGTCTGTTCCATCGTAAATCCTCGTGTTGTACAGCGCTCGTCAAGATCGATGAGATCAGTTTTGATTAGTGTAATCAATGCAATCCGGTTTGTGATGAATTGTTGCGCAACCATGTACTGAATTTATTTCAGGCATAAAAAAAAGGACGCCTCAGCGTCCTTTTTTTATCAACTCTACCAATTACGCAGAGAATGAAGATCCACAACCACAAGTCGTCGTCGCATTTGGATTCTTGATCACAAATTGAGCGCCTTCCAGATCGTCTTTGTAGTCGATCTCTGCGCCAACCAGATATTGGTAGCTCATGGAATCGATCAGCAACTGCACGCCGTTTTTGGTCATGGCAGTATCATCTTCATTCACGATTTCATCAAACGTAAAACCGTACTGAAAACCTGAACATCCACCACCCTGGACAAAGACGCGCAGTTTCAAATCAGGATTACCTTCTTCTTCAATCAATTGCGCCACTTTGGCGGCCGCACTTTCGGTAAAAATAATCGGTGCTGGCATTTCGGCTACGGCATTCATTTCGTGCTCCTACTGTTCTGACAAGGCTTTATTATAGACCTATATCCGCCTCCGTGTTTTGGCAAGGATAAGTCTAGGGGTGAGTCTAGTTGTGAGACGAGGCAAGTTTTAAGACAGGCTCTGCAGCTTGATCATGGGTCAGTTTACCCGATACCAGGGCACCACTCATCATTTCCAGGGCTTTATAGTGCACATCACCTGAAATGCGCGCTTTTGGCTGAAGCTCCAGCAATTCGCTTGAAAATACCGGGCCATTGATTTCGCCATTGACAACCACGTGACCAGCACGGACCTCACCGTCAATTTTTGCCTGCTCAGAGATCACCAGCATACTGGATTCATCAGCATCAGCGATGACATTGCCTTTTACGTGACCATCAATGCGCAAACCACCTTTGAAATGCAGATTACCCTCGATACTACTGGATACGCCGATCAGGCTATCAATGGTATTTTTACTTTTACGACTAAACATAGAAAACCCCTTACAGATTGATCGATTGCTGGGCGCGTAACTGACCTTTGTCCATTACTTTGGCTTGTAGCGACTTAACCGTTGCGCCTTCCGGTAAGTTCACCACGCCTTCGAGTCGCTGATAATATCTGAATGACAATTTTAACTTACCAGCTTCGCCCGTCTTCGGATCGGGGAATTGCATCATAACAGGTTTGCCGCCTTGCGCCAGCGTCAGAGATAGTTGCAAATCACCAACAAAATCCCGCCCGCCTTTACCTCCCTGCATCACCAGAACACGGTAACGCATCTGGTTCGGTGTCACCATTTCTGCCTTGACTCTTTGCAGAGTAATTCCTTCTGGCCCCGTAGCAGATGGCATCAGGCTCTCAAAAAAAGCCAGGTCATCTTTTAGCTTCAGGTTTTCCGAAGTCAGATTTTTAACCTGATCCGTTAATTGCTTTTGCGTCGATTTTTCGATATTTTGCTGGCTGTCAGAGGTATTTACCTGTGCTGCAAGTTTATCGCGCTCGATTTTCAGTTCATCGACTTGCTTGTGCAGTGCTTCTACTTCTTCCGGTTTAATCTTAGGGCCGAATGCAAAACTGCGCCCCAGATCATAGGTCCATAAGGCGACCGCCCCCGCCAGACCGATAATGACGGCAACAATCACCAATTTGACAGGCCAGGGTTGGTCCTGGCGTATCGTCATTTTTGAAGCGACCAGGCGTCGCTGCCCTAAGCGTCGGCTCATCTTAAGGCATCACCGCAACATGTTTCAGGCCCGTTGTTTCATCTAGTCCGAACATGATATTCATACACTGCACCGCCTGCCCTGCCGCGCCTTTGACCAGGTTATCCTGGACCACCAGCACGACCACCGTTTTACCGTTATCAGGCCGGTGCAAAGCGAGGCGTAACATATTTGAACCTCGTGTAGAACGCGTTTCCGGATGACTGCCGAATGGCATGACATCGACGAAAGGCTCATCTTTATAGGCATCTTCAAACAAGGCTTGTAAGGCTTCATTGCTGATGTCGCTGGTCAAACGACCATACAGCGTCGAATGCATACCACGTATCATCGGCACCAGATGCGGCGTAAAGAGCAAATCGATCTTGTCGCTACTCATGGCTTGCAATTGCTCTATGGTTTCAGGGATGTGGCGATGACCAGAAACGCTATAAGCTTTAAAACTGTCACTAGCTTCGGAAAACAATAAGCTCATTTCGGCCTTACGTCCTGCGCCGGAGACGCCGGATTTACAGTCGGCAATCAGATTGCCGGCATCAATCACACCCGCTTTCAGTAAAGGATAAAAACCTAATTGCATCGTCGTCGGATAACATCCGGGATTACCAATCACACGCGCAGTCTTTATCCTGGCACGGTTTAGCTCTGGCAACCCATACACGGCTTCTTTAAGAATCTCAGTACAGCTATGTGTCATGCCATACCATTTCTCGAACTGACTAACGTCTTGCAGTCGAAAATCCGCGGCAAGGTCGATCACTTTGACACCTGCAGCCAGCAATTCCGGCGCCTGAGCCATGGCGACCCCATGCGGCGTCGCAAAGAATACAACATCACATTCGGTTAATTTTGCTTTATCGGGGGAAGAAAAAGCCAGATCAACATGACCACGCAAGGACGGGTACATATCAGCAACCGGTAGGCCATCTTCTTTACGTGATGTGATCGCCGTCAATTGCGCAGCGGGATGTGCGGACAGCAAACGCAGCAGTTCAACACCCGTGTAGCCGGTACCGCCGACTATACCTATTTTGATCATCGTATGTTCCTCGACAGAAATTTTGTTCGTATTCTAGCAGCAGAAAGAGTCCTCAATTGTAAATAAGACTCCAAAATGGAAAAAAGCCGCCAGGCTATTAACCTGACGGCTTTCAGAGACAGAGTCCGCGAGATTAACGCTTGGAGAACTGTTTTGCGCGACGTGCTTTGCGCAGACCAACTTTTTTACGCTCAACTTCACGTGCATCACGTGTAACGAAACCAGCTTTTGACAGCTCTGGCTTCAATGTTGCTTCGTAGTCGATCAAGGCACGAGTGATACCGTGACGAACTGCACCAGCTTGGCCAGATTCGCCGCCGCCGTGGACGTTAACCATGATATCGAAAGTTTCGAGGTGGTTAGTCAATTCCAAAGGCTGACGAATGACCATCAGGCCAGTTTCACGAGAAAAATATTCGTTTGCTGGTTTGCCGTTCACAACGATCTTGCCGCTGCCGGATTTCAGGAAGACGCGAGCAACTGCGCTCTTGCGACGGCCAGTACCGTAGTTGTAATTACCGATCATGGCTAATCCTTAGATGTCGAGTACTTGAGGTTGCTGCGCAGTGTGCGGATGAGTTGCCTCAGCATACACTTTCAGCTTCTTGATCATCGCGTAACCGAGTGGGCCTTTAGGCAACATGCCTTTAACAGCCTTCTCGAGTGCACGGCCTGGAAAACGCGCTTGCATTTTCTGGAAATTAGTTTCGTAGATACCGCCTGGGTAGCCAGTGTGACGGTAGTAAGTCTTGTTCAGAGCTTTAGTACCTGTAACACGCAGTTTACCTGCATTGATAACGACGATGAAATCGCCCGTGTCAACGTGAGGAGTAAATTCAGGTTTGTGCTTGCCGCGCAAACGGAGTGCCACTTCGCTGGCAACACGTCCGAGTACTTTGTCCGTCGCGTCAATCACGAACCAGTCGCGCTGCACTTCATGTGCTTTTGCGGAAAAGGTTTTCATGATGAATCCTAGTAAGAGTTAAAAACGCCCTGTAATCTTGGTTGCTTTGGTGGTTCTGCCGACCCTACCTGGCAGACTCTCCCTTGTAACTTCCCTCTTGGGCTAATAGAGAGTCGGAAATTATAGTATTTTCAAAGACTTAGTGCAAGCAGCGTTTTAACGTAGTGCGCAACTACATCAAAAATCAACGCATACGCAATACAGGCAAGAGGCGCAAGAATACTCGACGGCATATCGACTTAGGCGTCATAAATACTATTTAGACAACTCCAGATAATCATGTTTCCAGGACAATCCGATGGTCATAAAAAAGCCCGAAGATCTGGCTTCGGGCTTTTTTGAATGGCACTTAAATACTGATAAATACTGATGTTACCTGCTCTACTATATATCTCGCGCCATCAGTGATGGCTATCGTAATAGTTTACAACGACCGGCACAAAGTCCAGGTATTTACAATCGTAGTTTCATTATAAGCAGTAGCAGCTGGTGCGGCAGCGACTGGTGCCAAAGGATTTGCAGCACCGTTGATGCCGCGGGCATCACCCAGATTATTTGCTTCAGTTCCATCGATAATAGTATCAACACCACGAGCTTGCTTGGTTGTAAGACCGGAAACGCAACCCGCCACACCAGTCAGACCGTACGGCGCAACGGTGACCCCAATCAGCCCTCCTGTACCTGTCTTAGGCAATGCGGCTACACCTGTGGCAGCCGGGTCGCCCGTGGTAAAACCCGCTGCACGTAAAGCTTGCCATAGACCGGTTTGTTCACCCGCATTTGTAAAAGTTTGCGCTGGAGTGATGTTCAGCACATTATTGGCGTTACCAGCTGCCGCAGTTGCAGGCCAGCCACGCGCCGTCATTGTTGCCAGCAACTCATCACCTGGCAAGGCATGGAAGCGATCAACATAACTATTATAAGCAGCGGAAACACCACGCAAATCCGCAGCAACCGATTTAATTCTGGAGTTCTCTATCATCTCCTGCCCTTTGAGGACGCCTCCCAGTAACAGGCCAATAATCACCAGAACAATCGCTATTTCAACTAAGGTAAAACCAGATTGATGTTGTTGTGTCAGTTTCATACGGGCTCCCAAAAGACTGAATAAGCAGAATCACAATGCGACTCTGTACAGCGTCAAATTACCACAGATAAAGTATTTCGCAAGATGTCTAATTTATTTACATGTGGAAATAAATTTACGTCATCCTATTTCACGTCAGCCCAATGACATTTGGACTGTCGTCTGGCTATTATTTTGCCAATGCCAACGTCTGTGATCAATGAAATCGGGTGTCGGAATGCGTCTGAATCGGACCAGATCAGCTAAAGTAACACCCAGAGCAGCATATTGCGGGCATTGTCGGCGACTTGAAAACGCCATGTGCTTTTCACTTCCCCTGTTAAAACCGTTGCTGGAGGATCCATGTCGTACATCAATGGACTGCGTTACCAAGACCTCAGCAGCTATGCATGCAGTGTCATGCTGGATCCTGGTAATGAATACCGATTCAGATTTAATTATTAGCAACTCCTGGATGCGTCATCTTTGCAAATAACAATATGAAACTCCAGATGCCCTGCCGGAACCTGTACAACGTTTATCGTAGAGTTGCATAAAAACAACATTTGTTTCGCCTGATACAAGCCAATCCCCAGGCCCGCTGGATCACTGCTCCAGAATGGCTCAAACAGCCGCTCTATGTTCGTCACCATTACCGTTCCAGCGGCTGCTATAGTGACTTCCACCGTCTGCACATGGTCGCGGATATCAATCGTGATCAGCGGTTTTAATTTATCTTGCCGACCAGCGATATCGCTATAATTTTTTAAAACATTATCGAGCGCACTGTCTAAAGTATTGTCAGGAACCAACGCTGTTGCGGCTCCATGAATGACATGATCGAGTCGGTATAACTTGCAGATTTGTTCTACTTCATCTTGGATTTGTATAGCGCGGCGATGCACCTCGCCAACCGACTCCAGCGTTAGCCGGTTCACGATACGATCAGCACGGTGCAATACCATTGGTGCTGCCATTCGCAAATATTCCAGCAGCAGATGCTCCTTCTCAGTTGGTACAGTTGCCACCTGATCAGCCATCAACTGAATAAATTGCGCGAGGTTTTTCATATCATGCTGCAAAAACAGACTCAGTTTTGCCATGTGAGCGAAACTTGCATCGATCGTTCCTGCTTTGATCCACATATCTGTGCGCAATAACAGCATAAAAGTCTCTATCAGCGCCTCATCAAAATAACGGCGCTCTGTTATCCTTCCTTGCTGAAAAAATATAGCCAACTTCATTTCACCGACTTCGATATTTTTTTTTATCAAAGGCTCTGTCAATACACCAATCTGCCCCTCGCTCACCATCCCAAACCACGTAAGCTGCCATCGCATACCGTTTAAGCCAGATTTTGCCAACAAAGGCCAGGCATTGCGCAAAACAAGAGGCGCATCAAATTGATGGTGTTCATTCAACCGGATTAAAGCCAGGCTAAGATTGCTAGCTGAGCGGGCCTCTCGCCACAAATAGGCAAGCACTAAGCCAATCGTGACGCCAATTAAAATAAGAAGCTGGTAGAGCTGTTCAAGCATCGCGTTCAATACCAAATTTCTTCAAAAAATAGTAGATATTTTCTCGCTTGATTCCTAATCGCTTGGCACTTTTGTTCACATTAAAACCAGTCTCTTTCAACACTTGGCGAACAACGCGTTCCTCGGCATCCGTTCTGACTCCTTTTAACCCTTCGCCAGCTTGGGCATTGATCGCAATACGTGTAATGCCCTGCTCACCGAGTTCGCGCTCCTTCGTCAAAAACAAAGAGGCACGTCTGACCGCACTGAGCAAAGTATCTGCTGCTGCCGGTTTGGTAATGAAATCAAACGCACCTTCACGAATTGCTTGCAACGCTGCAGCATCCTGATCTTGCCCGGTCAGTACCAAAATTTTTACCGGCAAAATATCCGCCTGAATACTTTTCAGAGTGGCGATTCCCTCCTCTATCGTGTGCTCACACGGTGGCAAACCCAAATCCAGAACGACGATAGAAATATCAGGAAAACATTTCAATTTTGCCAATGCACTGAGTCTTGACTCTGCCTCGTCGACGCGATAATCGTTTAGCTCAAAGACACTTCGCAGCATCGTCCGCAAAGCTTGATCATCTTCAACAAGCAATATATGTGTTTGAATCCTCATGGAGCCGCCACTTTACGCTCCAACGCCAGCAAACGCTGCTCGAGAAAATGTAGTTCATGAGGGTCTGTAATTTGTCCGTTTTGCAGTAAGCTGCCCAACAATATTTGGGCACTTTGCAGCTCATTGATATCTTCCAACAAAAAAATTTCCATCTGCGTTACCCAATGTGGTGCTTTATCATGTCCAACATGAGTACGCAGCGCATTTGCATACTTCACTGCGAGGGGTAAATCATTCAGTCTATGCTTTGCCAAAAAAGTAGCATGCGCTAAAGCCGCCCAGCGACGGTCAGGATCTTGCAAAAATGCCTGATATACGAATTCCAGCATTAAGCGTTGTTTTGATTGGTCGGCAATTTCACCATACAAACGACTAGCTACAAACAAAGGATATTGTCCGGCAGGATCCAATTCCAGCGAGCGAGCAAGCCAGGCACGAACTACTGTGTAGTCAAACTGCGCAAGAGACACGTTGAGGCCCGCCTGATTATCAAACGCCTGCAAATACAGCGTCAGTGTTTTTGCCATTGCAATCGGCTCACCGGCACTCATGAGGTTGAGTGTTGTGAATGCAGGCGGTGCTAACAAAGTCTCAACCTGAGCCTGTCGTGACGGCTGAAAAAAACGCCAGGCTAGCTGCGAACACAGGACGCTAAGCAGCAAAACAATAACTAGTCCTGGAACCGAAGAAACAGGGCGTTCGCGCATGATCAGATATTTTTTCTGTAAAAATCAAACAAAGACGCAGCACCCAGCAAGAGTAAGGTCATTGCCGCCTGCAATAAGAGCGCAAGCAGCACCGACCAGCTACCGCTTTGGTATAGCAACCAGTCGGTGCGGGTGAACTCATCAAGGTGAGGTAATACTGCTGATAAACTATTAACTAGAAAACTGATCAGCTGTTGCGAATTTGACGGGATATTCACAGGATCATTCCCAATCAGCTGGATGGCGGAAATCGATCGCGTCAATACATAAAATCCTATTACAGCACTCAAGGCGCCCATCATCTGACTCAAGGTCAGCACACATAACATGCTGAACGCGGCGATTATCCACAATTCAAATAACAAAGAGATAGTCCACCAAATCACCGGCGAAAACGGTGCCAGGAAACTGATGATAGTACCAAATAGCAATGCGATTAAAATAGCAAGTGCAGCAAAACCTGACCACTTGCCCAATAAATATGCGGCGCGCGGCAAAGCAAGGGAGAGCAGCAATTCCAAGCCTTTATCATTAAATTCGCGCAACATACTGCTGACGACAAAGGTTGCCAACAAAAAAACAGCGGCAAAGCGAAAAAAAGCAGCCATCAAAGCCAGTTGAATCTGCCGGCTTTCAGTCAATGCGATTTCATTCAAAAACCCGCTGAAGCCTATACCAATCAATGCAATCAATATAACTGCCCAAATCAGCCGATTACGCAGAGCTTCGATAAAAGTATAAAAGCCGATGGTGGCAATTTGTTTATGCATAAACTCTTGAATACAAGGAAAGGAACGCGATCACCAACAAAATTTATCGAACGATTCCGTGGTCTTTAGCCTGAATATGAAATTTCATGTCGTTTTTTCACAGACTTTCGTATGCATTAAACAGACAATACCTTAGGGAAACGCTTAGATTCATTCTGCTTACATATTTTATCGCCTCAATGCGTAGATATTACCTGCTAAAATCAATTATGCAAAAGTAAGTAGAGACAGACCTGTATGCCGACACCTCATTCCAAGTTAAGCTCTGGTTTTACCCTCGTCGAAATGGCGATGGTGTTACTAATTATTGGCCTGATTTTAGGTTCCGTGCTGAGTGTCTCAGGCAGTATGCGAGAAAGCCAGAATCGCCAGTTAGTGCGAACCCAGCTTGATGCACTCGATACTGCGCTGGCAAATTTTGTGGCTCAAAATAAACGACTCCCCTGCCCAGCCAACGGAACACTTGCCAGCAACACGCTTAACGCCGGGATCGAAACCCTATCGGCCGGCCCGCCGCCTGCTGCTGCCGCACCGAAAGGGACTTGCGGCCCCGCCAATCAGATCAATGGCGTCATTCCTTGGGTGACCTTGGGGTTAAGCGAAAGCGACGCGACGGATCCATGGAATGGCAGATTCACTTACCGCGTCTATCCACCTCTGGCAATGCAGGCGCAGAGCGTAGGTATTTCCCCATTGACGCCTGTAACACCCCCTGCAGGCTTAATGGATATGACGGCTTGCGACCCGGCTAGTACTGTTTCAGGCTCCCCGGTACCGATCACCGGATTATGTGGCGGATTCAATGCGGCAACCGGATGCACGCAATGCAAACCCAATACCGCACCATGCAATACCGCCAACCTCGCCAACTGCGTGTCGCCGACCAATTATCTCGCAAACAAAGGATTAGACGTCTGGAATGGTGTAGGAGCATGGGCGACACGTCAGAATAATCCGGCAGCCGGTACAGGCGCAGCTTATGTGATCATTTCGCATGGACCTAGCGGTAGAGGTGCCTACAATAGTGCTGGCAACCTGCAGCCGGGATCAGCTGTAGCCGGTAGCAATGAAACTCCCAACCTCAATAATCAAGCGCTTGCCCTACCTTCGGCCCTTGGGACTACCTACCGAGATAGCGAACTCAACGATGTCGCCTCTGCAGCACATTTTGATGACTATCTGAGTCATCCGACTATTATGTCCGTTCTAAATAAGGCTAATCTTGGTCCTCGCGCGCATTAAGCAGCAAAGAGGTGTCACGCTGATTATAGTGGTTGGGGTAGTCGCGATTGTTATTCTTACAATGCTGGCAAAATGGGCAATGTCAGACCTTGAGCGAAAGTTGCTGGTACAAACGAATATGCAAAACAAGCTCGCCAAGATCGATAAGGCATTGCTTGATTTTGTAGTGCAGCGTAGACGCCTGCCCTGCCCTGCCGACGGCACCATCCCCAGCGGTGCAATCAATGCCGGGCTTGAAAGCCCATTTCCTGCCACAGGCACTTGTAATCCGGTCAATCAGATTCACGGAGTGATTCCCTGGGTCACACTAGGACTATTGGAAGGTGATGCGATCGATTCCTGGAATGGGCGATTTACTTATCGCGTTGACCCGGCACTGGCAGGCATTGCCCCATTGCTGATGGATATGAGCAACTGCGACAATTCCGGAACTGGTTCTGTTGCAGCTAGCGGTGCATGCAAAAGCCCGGTCTCAAACTGTGCGGCGTCACCATCGACTTGCACTGCGCCTTCCAATTTTTTAACCGGCAAAGGCATTGATGTCTGGGACGGTATTGGCGGTGCCGCAGGCTGGGCAGCAAGACAGAATAATCGCGCTACAGGTACTGGTGCCGCTTATGTCATTATTTCACATGGCGCGACGGGTGCAGGGGCTTACAACAGCAACGGAATCTATCAGCCGGGAACTATAGGTCTGATCGCAAAAATACCCCCCCCTGGCACCCAACTCGCGGGCGATGACGAAATCCCGAACCTGAATAATCAGGCACTTGCACTGCCTTCGTTGATGGCAAACACATATCGAGATGCCCCTTTTGACAAGAGCCGCAGCACAACAAATTTTGATGACTATTTAAGTCATCCTACGATTTCAAGTGTGCTAAAACAAGCCAATCTGGGTGCGCGCATACATTGATGCAATCTGACTCAATGAAGATTTTAATCGTTTTGAGGAGTGGGGGGTGTTTGATAAATATCCGTGATAACCCCCTTATTGATGTCATAGGTCTGACCCGCTTTTAATACCACTCTCTTTCCAGCAGGCGATAAAACGGATACTTCAGGTGATTTTGACTTTTGTTGACGCACTCTGAGAGTTTGCGCAATTTCATTTTCAGTGCGCGCCTCCTGATTAATCCAGGCTGTATTCTTTCCACTACTTCTTTTCACTACGCCGTCTATTGTCAGTTGCACCACCGGCTCTTTGCCTGCTTCAAGTTTCACAGGATCATTTAGCTCCGTTTTCAGGTTTGCAGCTTCGCCTTGTTGTCGCAAATGGTCGAGATTTGCACGCTCAGCAGGGGTGAGGAACAAACGACCCAATGTGACGACATCGGCGCCAGCTACCGGACCAGAAGTCAGTGCTGTTAATAGCAAAGCAAACATGCTTGTGGCTAAGTTCAGTGGAAAGAAAGCGGATCGTCGGATCTGATGCACGTCTGATCTTCCTATTGTGTAGCAGTTGCAGCCAAAGGCGCAGTACCGTCTGCGGCCACCTTTGGTCCTATGGTAATCCAATAAAGGGTGCATTCCGCTTGCAATTGTGCAGCAATTGCACTGTCACGCACACTATCGTTGGGTTTAATTGAACAGGATTGAGGGCTAAACACACCCCGACTATTTAAGTCGCTCACAAAATTCAGTAAATCCATCTCATGTAATAACCGCATACGCAACTGAATTTTACTCCCGTGTATTTCAAGCTCACCGGTCTGTATTGCCGGATCAACGACAGCAATTTGTTGCGGATAAATTTCATAAACAATTGGCAGTAATTTACGATTTTCCTGTATCTGATAAATCTGCTCTATCGTGTCAAGGCGCTTTTCTTGTGCGACAAATCCGCTTTGCACTAACTGTATGTATTTTTGCTGATAATCGCGGATATCATTTTTCTGATTTGTCGCTGCGGTGAATTTTGTCTGCGCATCCATCAGCTCTGTTTGTGCCTGTAGCTTATTCGCCTCCTGCAAAGACAGCACATAACGACTGACACCAAATAGTGACGCCGCTAATACCAGACTGACTCCCAGCGTGATGGCAGCTTTGCGCACAATAAGTAAATCCTCACGCGCGAATGAGGATCCGGGCGCGACCTTACCGGCAAGCTTTGCAGTGGATTGGTTCGACTGAGTCGTTACAATTGGTTTTTGTGCCATATTCAGTCCTGACCCTAGGGTTTCCAGAGCAATTTCAAATTGAATCTTGGCTTAGTCAATTCAGCATCGTTTCCCGCCTGACTCTCAAGTTTGACGCTTGTTCTTATATCTATCGCTGGCTTAACCACCTCAATCTGGAGATGGCTATTTTTTTTGAGTTCCGCAATAAATACATCAATCCGACTTAATGCATCTCGATAATCATTTTTAAACGGCGTTACTTCTGCGTCTAAAAGTACTATTTCTATCGCCTTTACAGGTACGCCCAGCAAGCTCGCATTAAGCGTTGCCAACTCTACGGGCGCAACTGCGGCTGCACCTTGATCAGTCGCTTCCGGCAAACTGGTTTGCCAGTTCAGTTCGTGTACTTTAATTTCAGGTACAGCATTCAATGCTTCAGCAATGCTACCTAGCATTAACGTCAATGACGGTCCATTTTGCCGTATCATTTGTTGTACATCCACCGCAGCTTTCATGTCGTGCGGATTGGCCGTAGTGACTGGCATACTGGTGAGCGTATTTTGATATTTCTTTAGTGTCTCACGTGTGTCCTGCTGCGCCTGCCGGGCGAGATTTGCCGCTTGCATAGCATCAAGGCCATTTTCCAACGCCATTAATGACCCGGCGCCTACCGAAAGCACGCTAAAAATATTGAACGCCGTGCGCAGTTGCCATAATTGATGAACCTTTGATTGCTCAAGTGTCGCGTAATGACTGGCGATGCGCTTATGTCCCAATAATTGCAAGAACAACGGATCTGCCAATGTGGCTTCTTCAAAATGTGAAAATTTGAATAGCTTTCCAGCTTCGGTCAAATCGATAAAGCGATGTTGCATACCATCGACATCAGGACATAGTGGTTGCAGGTATTGAAGAATATCCTTATCCGTTACCACCACAATACTGAGTTCCGTGTCACGCATAATCAGACGAGTACTCGCAAGAAATTGCCTGGTTTTGACAATTTCAGACGCTGCCACTTCCGCTATTGACTGAGCACTCCATGCAGTCTCGGGAGCCAGACGGCTAAAACGCAAGTAACCGTCCTGAAAAAAACTTTGTCGTAATCCGCTCGACTGATGAGTGACTAGCAGCGCAGGCGCCTTCCCCATATTCAACTGTTTAAACAGCAACGGTTTCAACAAGGCTAACGAATAAATTCCGACGATGTCGATTTTTTCCTTAATGAGAGTGTCAATCCAAGGCTTAAGAAGTTTGGGATTGGTTAAGGCGCTGAACAACATTTGATCATCTTTGCGTCCACTCTTATCCCTACCCTGAAATCTAGCCTCCCTATACGGCGTATCACGATATAAGTTAGTCAAGCGACGTTCAATCAAATTTTTACGCGCCGACCCATATACATGAGGCATGCTCTCGCGCTGAAAATCCTCTTCGACCAGATCAGTCAGAACTAGCAAGGGAATATCACGAAACGCTTTGATGTATTCTGCAAATTTTTGCCAGCCACTTGCATAATTATCAAACGACTGACCAACGGACAACGAGCCACCATGCCATATAGTCGCAGTCAGCTGATTATTCGTCAGATAAAGCAAATGCTTGGACAAATTGATTCCTCGGTCTTGGTACTAAAATAGCAAAGAGGTCAGATAGGGTGTGCCTCCCACCACCATGAGGCTCGCTTATGTTTTTAATTTGCTGATGGTGTCATAAATCGGCCCCAGCACTGACATCATGATCCATCCCAAAATCAACCCCAACACTACCGTCATGACGGGTTCTATCATCGCCTGTACTTTTTCTATCATTTCCTTGATATCGCGATTATAAAAATAACTGACATTGCGCAGTGCCGTGTCAAGAGAGCCTGTTGCCTCTCCAATTTTCAACATACGAATCACCAGCGGAGGAAATATATTAGTACTCTGAAAAGCAGTAGTCACGCTCTGCCCCTCGGAAATAAGGGCTCCAGCCCTGCGCAAACCAGTTGCGATAACTTCATTGTTGACGATATTTTCTGACAAACGTATGCATTCAAGTATTGTGATACCTGACTCATACATCAAGGCAAAAAAAGTGACGAACCGAGACAAAATAATTTTATGTAACACCGGACCTACCAGCCATATCCGCAATTTATATCCATCAGCCTTATAGCGGGCACGAGGACTACTCTTGAGCAGCAAGAGTACGCCAAACCAGATTGCAGGAGGTATCGCCAGCGCGATATACCAATAGTCGATGAACAACCCTGACACAAAAATCAGCACTTTAGTATGCAATGGTAATTCTTGCCCCATGTTCCGGATAAAGCCAGTCAATTGAGGAACCAGATAAATCATCAGAAAAAAAGTCACGCCCAGCACAACGGTGCCGACAAATAGTGGATACATCACGATCTTTTTTGTTTGTGCTGACAATTCATCCTGCCATCGCAAAGTCTCGCCAAGACTTTTAAACACATCGGATATTTTCCCGGTATTTTCGCCAGCCGTAATCAGACTAGTCAAGGTAAGATCAAAAATATTCGGATAACGCTCCATTGCCTCAGATAGTTGCGAACCACCTTCGATATTTTCGATCAAGTCCGCAACTACCCCCCGGAAACGCACATTCTCAGCACTGTCACGCAAATCGGTTAGTCCCTCAAGTATTGGCACACCAGCACTGGTCATCTGCTCCATATGAAAACAAAAATTGATTAAATCCTTGCGTGCCACTTTGACGCTGCCAAGCGCAAAAGTTTTTTCGACCTGCACCTTATAATCAATCAGATCCAGATCCATGCGCTTGAGACGTAACTCAAGCTCAGGAAGATTGGCCACATCCATCACACCGCGGACCTTTTTCCCTTCAGCGCTCATTGAACGGTAAGAATATACGGTCATGTCGCCAGCCTGTCAGTCAAATCGACCACGCGTGACACTTCATCCAGTGTCGTCAGTCCCTCAAGCACACGACGCATGCCATCCTCGACAATTGGCTTGAATCCACTGGCTATAGCCGCATTACGGATTTCGCGGGTAGTCGCGCGGCGTGCGATCAGGTCATCAAGATCAGCATTAATTTTCAATATCTCCATAATAGCCAAACGACCACTATAGCCCTGATGCGCGCAGCGATCACAACCAACTGCACGGTAAATTGTTACGGGCGGCTCGCCACTGTCAATCCCAAGCAAGGTGCGTTCAACCGGCTCCGCATGGCCGCTGACCTTGCAATGTGAACACAGTTTGCGAATAAGTCGCTGCGCCACAACACCAATAATATTCCCCGCCATCAAATCCGGCAGTATGCCGATGTCGAGCAAACGCGGTATAGCACCGATGGCAGAATTCGTATGCAAAGTTGAATAAACCTGATGCCCCGTCATAGCAGCGCTGAACGCCATTTCAGCAGTCTCCGCATCACGAATCTCGCCAACCAGAATGATGTCAGGATCCTGTCGCATCATCGATCGGATCCCGCTGGCGAAATCCATTTTTGCCGATTCGTTGACAGAGGTCTGACGTATCATATTCATAGGATATTCGACAGGATCTTCAAGTGTCATGATATTGACGCTCTCTGTATTCACGTGATTCAGAATCGAATAAAGAGTTGTCGTTTTACCGCTACCGGTTGGGCCGGTAACCAGAATAATGCCCTCAGGTCTTGCCAGCATCAACTTCAGCAACATCAGATCGTTATCTTCCAGACCCAGGCCATCCAGTGGCACTAGACTTTTTTGCCGGTCCAGAATACGCAAAACAAAATTCTCACCATGGGTCGTGGGTTGTGCTGCCGAGCGAAAATCGATCTGACGCCCTGAAAACTTAATCGAAATCCTGCCATCCTGTGGTGTCCGTGTTTCGGCAATATTCATGTTACTCATCACCTTGAGTCTGACCACCATCGCAGGCCAGTAGGTTTTGTGAAGACTACGAATTTGTCGCAAAATACCGTCAACCCGATAGCGTATCCGTAAAAAAAACTCTTCCGGCTCAAAGTGAATATCGGACGCATTTCTTTGTACTGCGTCGGCCAAAATAGCATCCATTAGCCGCACCAGTGGCTGGCTGTATTCGTTGGATACAGATTGCAGGCTCTTATAATTGATCTCGCCAGTTTCTATTTCTTGCAAAATACCGTCGATCGATAGTTCTAGTCCGTAATACTGATCAATGGCTTTACCAATCTCAGAATCGCTCGCCAGCATTGGTTTGACGGTAATGTCTTTACCCAACATCACGCCAATCTGATCAATCGCCACGATATTGGCCGTATCGGCCATCGCTAGCATCAATACATGCTGATTTTTGTCGTACACCATGGGAAATACGCGGTAACGCTTTGCGATTTCCTTAGAAATCATCTTGATGGCATTGACGTCGACAATGATGCTGGTCAGATCCGTGCTTTGCTGATTAAGATTTTCGCTGAGCGCCTCTCGCACCGTCGCGTCCGTCACAAAACCAAGTGCAATCAGCAATTTGCCCAGCGGGTCACCACGGGTTTTTTGCTCAATTAAAGCGATACGCAACTGATCTTCGCTGATAACACCTTTTTGTATCAGCAGCTTGCCTAAAGGAAGTTTTACCGGTTCTGCCATGACTCGCTAGCTGTCGCTACTCAAAATATATACGTTCATTTAACCTGGCAGAACCCCGTCTCTTTTCAAACATCTGCCCCCTGAATCTTCAACTACTTATACCTACACTTATTCACTGCCAGCAGAAGCCAATTCTTTCACCCGTCTTTGTACGTTTTCGCGACTAAAGTTTACGGCAGCCGTCTGTCCCAATGTCAGTGCGCGCAGGTAATATTCTTGTGCTAATTTGAGTTGATTCAGACGATCCAGGCTAACAGCAAGATTAAAGGCATAATCAGCATTTGCAGGGGCACTTGTATACGCTCTGAAATACGTTTGCTGCGCCTCATTCCAGCGTGCTTGCTGCGCATACAGATTACCCAATGCAAATAAGATCGGACCCGCCTGTGGATTCTGCGTCAATATTTTTTTGAGCCTGCTCTCACTCTGCTGCGGATCGCCTTGTTGCATACTGGTCAGTCCGGCGATTGCATCGGTATCAGTGGGATCCAGCTCCAGTAAGCGCGTATAAAAACTTCCTGCCTGTTCTGGCTGACGCTGATTCAACGAAATGACGGCCATGCCAAGCAAAGCATCACGATTATTCGGCTCTTGCTGCAAAACTTTCTGATACTGCGATTTAGCAGCAGGAGCATCGCCAGCAATAAACGACTGGTATGCGCCGAGCACACCAGGATGTATCTGGTTACCCTGGCTACCTTGTTTAATATGGATGCTGTTCAATTCTTGTATGGGTGAAACTGGTGCCATCTTGCCTTTAGCTGCCAGATTTCCCTTTGCCGTAGCAACCTCACCGGTATCAGTATTTGTCAACTTAGCTGTGCCTACCGGTATTGCAGGTGCTGCCGGTTTAGCAGGCTTTAGCTCGACATTAACTGGCATGTTGCCATCCGCAGAAACCGGCGGCGGGCTCTGAATAACAAGCGCGTTAGATGCAGGTACGGTGGCAAGCACTTTTTCTGGAGATACTGCGTTGCTAACACTTGCAACACCTGGAAGATTTCCAGTGGTACCCGCTACAGGATTCTCCACAGCACCTCCAGTACTAGCCGTGAGCGACGCGGGTGTAGCGTCGGTCTGAGGAGGCACGACCTGGGGAATTATCGGAGGACTACTTGCTGGCAAGTTAAAGGACGATTTGATAACGGTATTTTGCCAATACCAATAAGCAAAGGCCATTCCTGCCAATACAGCAAGAATGCCAAGGCTGACTAGTACCAAAGATCTGTGACCGGACTTATTTATCTTTGCGGAAAAAACAGATTTAGCTTTTTCCTGGGTGGCGATTCTTTCTTGTTCAACGGTCGGCTTACCAGTTGCTCGCGGCGAATTGTCGGCACTCTGCGCCGAAGAAAAATGATCCGGCATTTTGTGCGCTGTACCAACACTTTTATCATTATCTGCCGGCGCGGCGCCTCCCGTTGCCAGATGAGCAGCACCAGGAGGGTCCTGCTCAAGAGGGTTACTGGTTTCCTGCCGAAAATGTTCCGCTTTACCCTGCAGAGCGGCGGATTCAGCCCGGCTCAAAGGTGCCAACCCCACATCGTCCTCAAGCAAGTCCACAGGCTTGTCTTGTATCTGTGGCGTTTGTGGAGAGAGGCTTAAGCCAGAAACAGATGATTCACTAGCAGGCTGACCTGCGCCAGCACTCTCTGTTGATTCACTCATCGCCTGTGATGGCGGCACATACGTCAAGTCTGTGTGTTTGGGAGACAGCGTCAAAGCATCATCTGGTACCAGCGCCTTATTTGCTTCGGGTTCCGGCAATGACGACTCACCAGCTTGCTTGGAATGCTCAGCCTTCTTCAGCGCTTGCATCAATAAACTCATGGCCGACCCGCTTTACCTGAGCTCGCCTTGATCACGGGTTCAGTATATGGTTCGCTGTTTAAAGGAGTGTCGTTCGGCAACAAATAGCGATAATTTTTATAGTCCCCATTAATGCTCGCATCCTTAACGACAATGGGTCGCATAAAAATAACCAGTTCAGACTTGTTACTGGTTTCGTTCCTGAAATTCAGTGCATTACCAATGAACGGAATCTTGCTGGTACCGGGAATTTCATCTTTCAGATTATTGATACTGTCTTGCATCAGACCGCCCATCACTGCAATCTGACCACTGCTGACTTTCAGGATTGATTCCATTTCGCGAGTCTGTATCACAGGGACGTTACTGATAACCGGTACTACGGCACCCGCCAGCGCAGGGTTAGGATCTTGTACAAAACCGATAATTCGGGAAATGCTCGGCCGCACATTGATCGTCACTTCATCACTATCGGAAATCTGTGGCGTGACGCTCATCACGAAACCAACAGGTACCGTGTTCAGGCTTGAGGTATAGGTGGTGGTACTTGGCACGCCAGTAGTACCTTGCTGAGTGGTGGCAGTAATTGTGAAATATACGCGGTTGTCCACTACTTTAAGCAAAGCCGTCTGATTATTCAGTACGCTAATTTTCGGACTGGACAACACTTTCACTTTACCAAAAGATTCCAGCATTTGTATGGTCAAAGCGATGTTACCCAAACCGGTCAGCGGTTTGAGATAATTGAAATTCAACAGACCCTGACTGACACCAGGATTGATACCTGATGGCAAAGCTGCTCCCCCCACCTGTCCTTGCGTGATACTGGGACCTTCAGTCGCACTGGTGCGAAGCGACGACCAGTTGATGCCTTGCTGATACTGATCGTTGAGCTGCACTTCAATTACCGTCGCTTCAATCAACACCTGGCGCTTGGCACTAGACATGACCATATCGATAAATTCTTGAATTTTCTCGTGTTGTCTTCCGGTGGCGCGCACTGCAATCAAGCCCGTTTCGGGATTGGCGATGACGGAGGCTGCCTCGCGATAATTATTAATACGTGGCTGTATCGCGCCGGGCGCTACAGCCGATGAAGTCACTCCGTTTTTTGCACTGCCAGCAGCAGCTACTGGAGCACTGGCAGTATCAGCATTGGCAGCTGAGTCGGGTAAAATTTTATCGGTTTCGCGCAGGGTATCTTTAATGTTTGCTACCAATGTTGCCCAAAACCGGTTATTCGAGGTGTTCGATACCGACGTAGTTGAATTATTGTCGCCGCCACCGCCCCCCTCAGCGCCGCCGGTGGTCGATATCTGTGTTGCGATACTGACCTTGCTACTGGTATCGCGTGCAACATTTACATAGTCGATTTTATAGTTACGCAAAAACGGCACATCGGGAAGTACCACAAGGTTTGGACCATCAAGTTCAAACCGCATATCAACCTGTTTGGCAATCCGAGTCAACAATTGGGGCAAGGTCTGATCCAGTGCATTCAGCGTTACCTCACCTTCAATGCCGGGATGAATATCCACATTTAGCTTAGCATCGCGCGCCAGCGCAAATAAAAGTGATTGCACACCTACTTTGTAGACGGCCACGCTGTATGTCTCAACTTTGGGGGTAGGCTTAGGCGCGCTTAGCGTGGCACTCTGACGAACTGGCTCAGGAATAGTGCCGGACGGTCTGGCAGTTTCTTTAATGTGAGCAGGTGATGGGATAACCGGCTGTGTACCACATGCCGAAAGGAGCAAACAACAAAAAACGGTGTATTTAGTCATTGATTTATGTGGCGAATATCTCATCATAAAGTCAGGGAAATACGACAAAATTACATCATGAAAATGCACCATAGATTGCCGCAATCCGACACCAGACAGTAACAGCATTCATGCTTAACAATGATTCTAAGCGAGAACGCTCCCGGAAAGTCAGTCACAGGACGGATTTTTGTCGATTGTCAATTATCACCACCTGGCTGTGGCCAGCGCTATTGAATCCATGGCTCAATCAACACATCTATTTCACCCAAACATTCTCGCTATGCGAGCGAAAAATCTCAGCGCGCAATCCACCTACTGTACGTAACTGCCCGCGATATGTACGCTTGGCTTCAAGCCCGCCCAGACGAAGCTGAGCGGCCTCACGTGTCTTAAAATTCGCGTAGACCACGCCAAAACAAGGCTTCGCATTGATCGTTGTCGGATATAAAAATAAGTCGTCAATGCCGATTTCTGCACTAGCTTTCTTGAGAAACTGCTCAAGTTTGCTTTGGTTGTGCGCATCGATCAAGGCCAGTTGTATCGTGTAGTCATCACCGGCAGCACTGGCCAGCCAGGTCTTGGATGCCGTCAGGCGCTGACTCACGATGTCGGATAATAACAACGGTTTTCCGGTTTTACTGGCAGATTGTCTGGTTGGGGGAGCTTGTTCCGTCTGCGGCGCAGCCTGAGAAGCTTCCATCGACAGGGGTGACGCAACCGGCGTGGCGGCAATAGCAAGCGGCTTCGCCAATACTTCTGTTGCAGGCTTCGTGTCGGTTATCGAAGAGGAATTTTCAGGTATCGCTGTCGCTGTGACGGCGCCAGGTGTCGGCAATGACGCGATAGATTTTACTAATGCCGGTGTGACAGCCACAGCAGGCGCGCGATTCTGCCTTTGATACAGACCCCAGGCTAGCATGCTGACGAGAACCAGAACCAGCCCCGATATGGTTACCAGTATGATTTTTTTCTTGAATGCGAACTGACTCATGCCGATAAATTCGCTATCGCGGATAGCCGCCTTCATATGCGCAAGCTCAATCAGGTGCGTGTTGTCGGCAAACGCAGCAAGCAGGGCTTTGTCGGCCAGAATATTGATCCGCCTGACTATCCCCTCAGATACCGAACCTAATAACTGTATCGCTTTTTTGCTAAAAATATCGGGGCCATGATAACCGGCAGCACGCATACGAAACATCAGAAAATCGGGGATCACTGCCGTGGTTAGCGGTGGCATAGTAAAGCTGTGGGTTATCCTTTCTTTCAACTGCCGCATACGCGGCAAATTCAGGCTAACATCCAGCTCAGGTTGCCCGAACAGGACGATTTGCAAGAGTTTATGATGTGCCGTTTCCAGATTGGAGAACAAACGTATCTCTTCTAAAGTATCAAGAGACATTGCCTGCGCCTCCTCAATCAGCAATACCACCTGCTTACCTGCAATATGTTTTGCGATGAGATCGTGATGCAACTGGCGTAACACCTCGTCACCACGTCTGCCATTAACCGGTATTCCCAACTCTCCAGCAATCATGAACATAACATCTTCGCGTCTTAGCGTCGGATTGACCATGAAGATGACTTCCACATTGGCGGGCATACGACTCTCCAGCATGCGGCACAACATCGTCTTGCCGCTACCGACCTCACCGGTCACTTTGATGATCCCCTCGCCATGCTTCACTGCATAGACCAAAGCTTCCAGAATATCGCCACGCTGACTGCCAGAATAAAAAAACACAGGATTCGGCGTAATGCTGAAAGGCGCTTGATTCAGGCCGAAATGGGAACGATACATAAGGTGCTCAGTCTGATAGAGATATGGAATTATGTATAAATTGTTGGACTCATTGTCAACAGATTTTCTACAGAGACGTATCAACACTTATTTATATAGACCAGATCCAGTGTACTGAAATAAATGCGCTTGAGCGTCACAATTTACACTCCTGAGACATTCTGGTGATGTGCAGACTTGACGTCAGCATGTAACATGATTACGTCACACTGCTCAGTTCGTCGGCAATTATTGCAACATATCACTTTTCGGCGCAATAATAGATAGCGGTGATGCTACAGCCTTTCTTTTTCTGGAAAATTTATGACCTCTCATTTCAGCAATATGTCAGCCGGTCGATGGATGCAATACTGGATTATGATTTTGCTTGGTGTATTGAGCAGCGCTTGCGGTGGTGGTGCAGGCAGTGTCGGCATTGCCTCCGGTAAAGCATTATTCAGCTCAGCGCCCAGTGCCATTACCATCAATATCGAGAGCGTCAGCTATTCCATAGGTGGCGGTACAGCGCCTTATAAAGCGAGTAGTAGTAATCCCTCGGTGACAACTGCCGAGGTTAAAGGTAGCACTCTGGCCATTAACGGCATTGCTGCCGGCTCCGCGCAAATCACAATTACTGATGCAGTCGGCGCTACCATCGCGATTGCAACGACGGTAGGCTCTGGTAGTACGTCAACGGCCTTGTTCACCACAGCTCCTGGCATCACGACTGTCAACATAGGCAGCAGCACTACATTTACCATCGCTGGCGGAAAACCCGCTTACGTGGTCAGCAGCAATAATGCCGCCGTTGCCTCGGTCGGTATCAACGGTGCGACTTATATCATTTCAGGAAAAGCGGCAGGAACTGCACAAATCCTGATCTTTGACTCAACGGGAACCTCGATTTCAATTACCGTCAATGTGACTTCCGGCGGCGTTATCGCACCACTCTACACAACAGCACCCGGCGCTATCTCCATGGCCGCCAACGCCACCGACACGTTCTCAATTGGCGGCGGCGTCGCCCCCTATACCTCTACGACAAGCAATGCCAGTGTTGGCTCTTCCACTATTTCAGGCAACTCGATCAGCGTCCATGCTGTTGCAGCAGGTTCCGGCCAGATTCTCATTTTTGATGCAACCGGAGCTTCCGTCTCTATCAATATCACGGTAACTCAGACGGGTAATCTACAACTCGATGTACAACCAGGAGCAGCAACTGGCAATGTCGGCGATGCGCTGCAATTTGTGGTCAGCGGTGGCACACCACCATATGCAATTACTGTCAATAATCCGAGTATTGCCAGTGCATCGCCAAGCTCAGTCAGCGCAAGCAATGGAACATTTTCCACCTCTTTAATCAATGCTGGCAGCACCGCCGTCACCATCGTCGACGCCACAGGCGTCACAAAATCAGTCGCTTTAACAGTAAGTCAGCTGGCGGCGTCGCTGAGATTTTCGCCAGGCACGCTACTGATCGGCGAAGATAACATCGCTGATATCATCCTTAATGTGTATGGCGGAACTGGCCCTTACCGTGCATTTACCAGTGATCAGACTTTATCCTCGGTAACAGTCTCCGGTGCCACTGTCAAAATATCACTTGGCAGCAGTCTGAATCGCTGCATTAATCCAGTTGACTCCAGCGGTGTACGTATTCCTAACGGAACATTTGATGTGACAATTACTGTTCTTGATAGCTTGGGGGCCTCAGCAACCAGCATTATGACCATCAAGGATAACGGCGTTGGCAACGGTACCGTAACTACCCAACCGGCACCGTTCAGCGGAATTTGTAACTAAGTCAGCGTTGTTGCGATTATTGCGCCAGCAATAATCGCAACAACGCTCTCCGCCCCGCTCAGCTTGTTACTACCTGTTCAGGAAATACAACGCATAAATGCCTGCTCCAGCGTTTCTGCCGCATACGCCGTCCTGCACTCGTCTGGTGTACCTACAAAACGCAGCTGACCTTCATGCAAAATAGCCATGCGGTCGCATAATTCGTCGACATCAGCCAGTGCATGTGAACTAAAGAACAAAGTGCCGCCTGTCTCACGCAAGATCTGCAATCGTGCTTTCAGCAAAACACGCGCCTTCGGATCCAGACCACTCATTGGCTCATCCAGTACATACAATGCCTTGCGGGTTAGAAAGCACGCTGCCAAACCCAGTTTTTGGTTCATCCCTTTAGAATACGAACGTACAGGACGACTTAATACCGACGAATCCAGATCTAGCGATGTCAACATCGCATCGACATGCTCAGGGACTATAGGCAGGTCCTGCAATCTCAGCATGTATTTCAAAAAATCAGCGCCTGTCAGGTAGTACGGTGGCATGAAGCGTTCCGGCAAAAAAGCCATAGGCTGCCGCGCGACTGTCAGCAGATTGCTCCTCCCTAAGATCTCGATGCTGCCACCATCAAAAGCGCAAAAATCGAGCAGACATTTCAGCAGCGTCGTTTTGCCTGCTCCGTTCATACCGACCAGCCCAAAAAACTCACCTTGCAAAATATCCAGTTCAACGCCATGTAATACAGTGCGTTTCTGATAGCGTTTGACAACCTGGTTAAAGCGTATCGCGGGAATAGTCATGTTATGCATCAATCATTGATCTGAGGGACTTAAGCAAGAATAATGGCAATTCTTGGCTTTCGATATGCTGCGTTACAATATCCGTAAAACGCAATCTATTTCAATATTATTTTCCAGGATTTACGCAAAATTGTTTCAGCGATTTTGTCGAAATTTCCATTTTAAAAAGGCATCATCATGGAAGCAACTGTACGTTGGACCGGCCTGTCAGGCATGTCATTTTTAGCAGAAACTGGTTCAGGTCATGCGGTTTTGATGGATGGCGCACCCGATGGTGGTGGCCGCAATCTGGCTCCGCGTCCGATGGAAATGGTCTTACTCGGCACGGGTGGTTGTTCAGCTTATGACGTCGTACTGATCTTGCGCAAAAGTAAGCAAGACATCCGCGGCTGCGAAGTCAAACTCCAGGCCGAGCGTGCAGAAACTGAGCCTAAGGTATTCACCAAAATCAATTTCCACTTTATCGTTCGTGGCCGCAATCTGAAACCCAATCTGGTCGAACGTGCAATCAAACTCTCGCATGAAAAATACTGCTCGGCATCAATCATGTTGGAAAAGACTGCGGTCATGAGCCATACCTATGAAATTATCGAAGACATCGATATGCCATCTGAACACCAGATCACTGAGTAATCAGCGCTCGGCAAAAAAAAAGCGTAGTCATGATCGACTACGCTTTTTTGTTTTATTCTGGACTCGCCTGATCAGGCTTTCCAAAGACATGGGTATAAGGCGGATAAAACGAGCAATACATCACAACGGTTAATGCCAGCGACACCGGCATCATGATGACCACCACCGCAATCGCCTTGCCGACAATAATTGCCACCATCAGACTCAAGATCATGGGCAGCAATACGCCAAGAACCAGCCAGGCCAGACCATAGACGGTAAAGGCGCGCCCCTCGCGTCGCACGGCAAAAAAACTATAGAACACGGCTTTGCCAACGCCCATATTTTGCCAGGCAATCAGCGGTGCGGCAAACCAGAACGCCATTAAGGCTGGTAGATAAACGACGGCAGAGCACAGCATGCCCCAGAACATCGCCGTGTCCGGCATGCTTTTAGGGTCCTGAGGATTAATCGGTTTTTGGCTCGTCAAAAAATCCCAGAATGCACCGCCATCCACCAGTGCCGAAGTGCCGATTGCCACCATTGCAGCAAGCAAATACAGCAAGCCCAGCATCAGCAAGCGCGGCAAGGCTGGCGAGCGGAATCCCGTCAGCAAAACATTCGGATGTACTCGCTGCCCTGCTTCGATCTGGCGGCAAGCCTGCATGAAGCTCATGGAAAACGTCGGCACCAGTATCAAAGGCATCAATTGTCCCAGCACCGGAATCAAGCCTATTCCCATCGTCAGGAACATATAGGCAAAAAACAGCGCCAGCATCTCTACCGGTTGCTGACGAAATAGCTGAAATCCGTCTCTAATCCACAACCAGCCACTACTCGAATTCAGTTTCATCATCAGGCTACAGGTAAGGCTGGCGCATTGCGCGATTCACGCAAACGCAAAATCCGCTCAAAATGGCCGGGGTCGTGCGGCGTGAGCATCTCGGCATCACGCGGCAAATAAAAGTCATACAGGCGTGACAACCAGAATCTTAGTGCTGCCGCACGCAACATCGGCTGCCATGCAGCACGCTCACCGTCAGTGAAGGGGCGCACCGTATGATAAGCAGCCAGCAAAGCCGTCACCCGCGCATCATCGAGCTCACCTGTTGCCACATCAATACACCAGTCATTCACCGTCACAGCGACGTCAAAAATCCAGGTATCGCAACCGGCAAAATAAAAATCAAAGAAACCCGTCAGCTTATCGCCATCAAACATGACGTTATTGCGAAACAGATCCGCATGGACAGGACCGTTTGGCAACGCGTGATAAACCGCCGTACTCGCAAAGCTTTCCTGAAAATGCATTTCAGCACGCAATAAATGCTGGTTCGCATCCGATAAAAACGGCAACACCACAGGTGTCGTCACGTTCCACCAGTCGAGACCACGCAGATTGGGCTGACGTATCTCAAAATCCTGCGCAGCTACATGCATGCGAGCCAGCATCGCACCGACCTCAGCGCAGTGCAAAGGTGCTGGCGACATTTGCGAGCATCCCTCTAATTTACTCACGATTGCCGCTGGCTTGCCATGCAAGGCGACGACCAACTCACCCCGATCGTTCGCGATTGGCGCTGGCACTAATACACCGCGATCCGCCAGGAGGCGCATTAATTTCAAATAAAATGGCAATTGCTCGAAGCTCAGATTTTCAAAAATCGTCAGAACGAATTCACCGGATTCCGTCGTGATAAAAAAATTGCTGTTTTCAATCCCGGATGCAATCCCTTTGATTGCCGATGCCTGCCCCAGTGGGAATTGTGTCATCCATGGACGAAGATCATCCAGACTTACCGATGTAAATACTGCCATTTTGCGTAGAGTGATTAGAGTCTGATGAGGATCCGATGAGGATTTGATTGAGATCCGTTACGAGTTATTTTTTTACTGGCATGCTGGCCGCAGAGCTTGCAGCTGAACTAGCGGCAGCACCTGTGACAGTTGCCGCTGTTTTTGTGGGAGCAGGCGGCAAAGTAGGAACAGGTTCCACTTCCTTGCTTTCTTTTTTGCCGCCAAATTGCAGCACCGACCATTGCGCACCGCGGTTAGCGTCGCCCTGTACCGTGCCTTTAGGCGCATTACCGATTTCTTGATTCGGCTTGACTACGTAATTGCTCTTACCTGCTTTGACCTGGACTTCAGTGACTTTGCCGCCGACACGTTTTTCTGTCGTTTGATTTTGTTTTTCAGGTTTCGCGATCTTGACGCCGGTTTCTGGCACTTCTTCGATTTTTTCCAGTTTTGGCGGAGAAGAGTCTGGCTTGGAATCTGGCTTAGCCGCAGTCTGGGCAGCGACAGAAAAAGGCAACAAAACAGCGCTCAGGCAGAGCAGCGCAGCGGTAGATGTGTGGGACAAATTTTTCATGATAATCACTTTAAGCGTGTATGCATTGAATATACATCGGGGTTGCAACATGCCCCCATTGTAACAAAGCGGCGTGCGCGCTCCCAGCAATATTAGGGCTTACTTAGGACGTGCGCATCGCACGGAGACGGTTCAAACAGCAAAATTCTCGCTCCCATAGCGACTACAACAACTATAAATACAACATGCGCTGGCGTTCTTCATCCGAAGGTTCAATATCGCGCGCCTCGTAAAACGCAAAAATCGCATCGACAATATTCGCCGGCTCATCAATTAACTGCACCAGATTAAGGTCGCTATGCTCAATCATGCCATTACCCGCCAGCTGCGTATTGATCCACTCCAGCAAACCACGCCAAAAACTGCTGCCAACCAGAATCACAGGAATGTGACGCGTCTTACCGGTCTGTATCAACGTCAATACTTCACTCATTTCATCCAAAGTACCGAAACCGCCGGGAAACACGATATAGGCATCGGCATACTTCACAAACGCCACCTTACGTGCAAAAAAATGCCGGAAAGTCAGCGAGATATTTTGCCAGGGATTATTTTTCTGCTCATGTGGCAATTCAATATTCAAGCCTACCGACGCAGACGCTCCCTCATATGCTCCCTTATTTGCTGCCTCCATGATGCCTGGTCCGCCACCCGAAATCACCGCAAAACCCGCATCCGATAAGCGTCTTGCGACATCCACACAAGTCAGATAGTCCGGATGATCCACCGCCGTTCTGGCGGATCCAAAAATCGTCACTGCAAGCCCCACACCAGACAGACGTTCGGTAGACTCAATAAACTCTGCCATAATCGTGAACATATGCCAAGATTCGCGCGCCTTGAGCGCGGTGGCCTTATCGCCGGCAAGCATCTGACGTAATTTCACTATCCTTTTTCCGCTGTCACTCATTACCGTTATCCTTATGCAAAAAACCTTGTTATTAGTTGATGGGTCTAGTTACCTTTACCGCGCATTTCACGCCATGCCCGATCTGCGCAATCCGCAAGGTGAGCCAACCGGTGCTATCTACGGCATGATCAATATGTTACGCCGATTACGCTACGATTATCCGGCAGCGTACATGGCCTGCGTGTTCGATGCCAAGGGTAAAACTTTCCGCGACGATCTGTACGCCGACTACAAAGCCCAGCGCGCACCGATGCCCGATGACTTGCGTCTACAAATCGAACCCATTCACGAAGCCGTCCGCGCCATGGGCTGGCCGATCCTGATGGTCGAGGGCGTCGAAGCGGACGACGTGATCGGCACGTTAGCGGTCGAAGCTACCTCACGTGGCATGAATACCATTGTCTCTACCGGCGACAAAGATCTGGCGCAACTGGTCAATGCCAATGTCACCCTGATTAATACCATGAGCAACGAGAAGCTCGACGAAGCCGGTGTCCTCGCCAAATTCGGCGTACCGCCAAACCGCATCATCGACTATCTCACGCTGATCGGCGACACCGTCGATAACGTACCCGGCGTTACCAAGTGCGGGCCAAAAACCGCCGTCAAATGGCTAAGCGAGTTCGACAGTCTCGACGGCGTCATCGCCAATGCAGACAAAATCAAAGGCGTGGTCGGCGACAACCTGCGTCAGGCATTAGACTGGTTGCCACAAGGTCGCGTCTTGATCACGGTCAAAACCGATTGCGATTTATCCGGGCATCATGTCTCCATCGACCAGTCGCTGATCGCCAAAGAAGAAAGCAAAGAAGCCATGCTGGCGTTCTTCACCCGCTATGGCTTTAAGAGCTGGTTGCGCGAATTGTCCGGTGATCCTACGGCTGGTGCAACGCCGCTGCCCACTGCCAGCGCCAGCCAAAAACAAGCGTCACCACAAGGCGGCCTGTTTGACGCCAATAGCAACGATGGCGACGCTAACGACAATGCCACCAGCGATACCGCGTCTGGTACGACACCAGGCGCACCGACCACCACCGATGCTGCCAATTACGAAACCATACTGACCGAAGACGCACTCAATCGCTGGATCAATACCATTAATCAAGCCGCTCTCACCTGCATCGATACAGAAACAACGTCGCTGGAACCGATGAACGCACAAATGGTCGGCATCTCGCTTAGCTGCTCCGCGGGTTCCGGTGCCTACATTCCGCTCGAGCATACCTATCCGGGTGCGCCCGAACAGCTCGGCCGCGACTTCGTGTTAGGGAAACTCAAATCCTGGTTAGAAGATGACAGTAAAGCTAAAGTCGGACAAAACCTCAAATACGACAGCCACATTTTCGCCAATCACAAAGTACATTTGCGCGGCATTGCACATGACACCTTGTTGCAGTCCTACGTCTTTGAATCGCATAAATCGCACGACATGGACAGCCTGGCGTTACGCCATCTCGGCAAAAAAACGATCAGCTTTGAAGAAGTCTGCGGCAAAGGTGCATCGCAAATTTGTTTCGATCAAGTCGATCTCGACCGCGCCACCCATTACGCGGCAGAAGACGCCGACATTACCTTGCAACTGCATCAGGCGATGTGGCCAGAGATCGCACATGATGCCAAGCTGTTGCGGGTCTATCACGACATCGAATTGCCGACCTCGATTGTGCTGCAAAAAATTGAGCGCAACGGTGTCCGCATCGATCCAGACAAACTCAATGCGCAATCCCATGAAATCGGCCTGCGCCTGCTAGAGCTGGAGCAAAAAGCCTACGAACTCGCAGAGCAACCATTCAACCTGAATTCACCCAAGCAACTCGGTGAAATTTTCTTCGTCAAGCTCGGCCTGCCGGTCGTCAAAAAAACACCTTCCGGCGCACCATCGACCGATGAAGAAGTATTGCAAAAACTCGCCGAAGATTACCCGCTGCCCAAAGTGTTGCTCGAATATCGCGGCCTCGCCAAACTCAAGTCGACCTACACCGACAAGCTGCCCAAGATGGTCAATGCCAGTACAGGCCGGGTTCACACCAACTATGCACAGGCAGTCGCCGTCACCGGTCGCCTGGCATCGAATGACCCCAACCTGCAAAACATCCCCGTACGCAACGCCGAAGGTCGCCGCATCCGCGAAGCCTTCGTCGCACCGGCCGGCAGCCACATCGTCTCTGCCGATTATTCGCAAATTGAGCTACGCATCATGGCGCATATCTCCGGCGACGCCAGCCTGCTCAAAGCCTTTGCCGATGGCGAAGACGTCCACCGCGCCACCGCGTCCGAAATTTTTGGCGTCACGCTGCCAGAAGTCACCAGCGAACAACGCCGCTACGCCAAAGTCATCAACTTCGGCCTGATCTATGGCATGAGCGCATTCGGCCTCGCAGGTAACCTCGGCATCGAGCGCAGCGCCGCCCAAAGCTATATCGACAAATATTTTCAGCGCTACCCCGGCGTCGCACAATACATGGCCGACACCCGCATTCAGGCCAAAGCCCAGGGCTATGTAGAAACCGTCTTCGGCCGCCGTCTCTGGCTGGCAGAAATCAACAGCCCCAACGGCCCCCGCCGCCAGGGCGCAGAACGCGCAGCGATCAACGCCCCAATGCAAGGCACCGCCGCCGACCTGATTAAACTAGCGATGATCGCCGTACAAGGCTGGCTCGAAACTGACAAGCTCCACTCCAAAATGATTATGCAAGTCCATGATGAGCTCGTGCTCGAAGTACCGGATGCAGAGCTGGAATTGGTCAAACGCAAATTGCCAGAATTGATGGCCAATGTGGCAGAGTTAAATGTGCCGTTATTAGCGGAAGTCGGCGTAGGAAATAACTGGGAAGAAGCGCATTAAGCTTGATTGAATATCAAAACCGATCCCGCAATGCTGGTGCGGCTCTTGGCGGCATTTCAGGCTAAGAGCCGCATGGGGATTGCGGGTTTTGGTTTTAAACACATAATTTCTCACGATTAAAACTTGGTGAGTTTGTGGAATGAGTCATGCGCCCCCATGATGTGAATCAACGTCAATCGGTGCGCATGTTGCACCTTAAGAACTAACGGCATTTTCACCTAAGAGGACCTATACGTACAGAATAAAGTGTAAATTTAGACCAATTCTATTTTGACGAAAACCCATGGATTCGTACACATCTAAAAATAGTAACAATTGCTATTTGAGCTGCGATAACATTGATGACGCTATTCGCTCATTAGCCACATTCTACAAAGTAAAAGAAGAATTAATCATCGAGGTTTACCAACAAAATTGGCCGGATTTTCTTGGCCCTGGGATACTCAACAGCGAATTTACTCACGAGCACTTTAACTGGCTAATGCATAAGCATGTTGGAGCAAAAAATGAAATGTGCTGTGTTTTTCCTGCAGCTTATTATCATCGCAGTCTTTATGACGGCAAACCAAGTTGGTTTGACAACGGACTACTAAACTCGCTTGATGGCTCACAAGCTTTTTTGGATAAGCTATACCCTCATATTTCAAATAAAAAAAATTTTGACTTTATTGCAGAAAGGACTCGTGAAAACATATTAACTAGAACTTGCAATGAGGGATTTAATGGTGGGGGGCCACACGCATTTGACCGATTTGATGATGCTAGAAATGCTCAAATTAGTGGTTTAGATTACTCTGTTCCAGAGTTCTTTTTACACAGGACAGGTAAATGCGAAATTACAAATGAATTTATTAACATTTGCAAAAAACATTTGATCCCAGTAGTTGTAAAATTTGTTGGGAAACCCTCGAATGCCGAAAATTACATCAGTAATTTATGGCATTATTTATATAGTAGGCGATTTCAAATTCCTCTTGAACCTCTAGTTTATACATTTGTTGGGCGCAATGAATCGATTAAATCAGGTCAAATTCTAGAGCTTCTAAATTTATGAATTTCGATGCCGCATTTGTCCAACAAACGGAGATACAGCAAGTGTAGCCTGCGTACCGTTGGCGCAGAAAATGCCCAATCGTCGTAACGAACAAAGCTTCAATTCGTAGGGTGCGCCATGCGCACCGATGATGCAACAAGATGACAATCATCTGCACAAGAACGAACGGTGCGCATGGCGCACCCTACGGCCTGAGAGCTAGGAACCATCGTGTAATAACGTTACTTAATAACAAAAAGCGAGCAGTATTCGCTGAAAAAATTGTTGAACATAGTCTTATTCAATGGAACTTTTTTCTCATTATTCAATTCAATTTCAAACCCTAAAATGACAACAGACATCCAATTAAGCGGCCCGTTCAAAGCCACTGACTCCAGCGGCGCTAGCCACGACGTCAAAGCGATACGGATTTTTGATGAAGGCTACGGCATCATTGATGTCTACATCGACTTTGCTGCACCGATCGAAAATGGCTTGTATAACGACAAAGTGCTGCTCAGTCAGATCATGGCGAAGTTGCGTGAACTCGGTTATATCGGGCCTGACTTTGGGCATAGCGATCTGGGTCTGCAAGAGAGAAAACTGATCGTGCTGGAGGCACCGGAAGAATTCTGCGCGTTCGCTGCGCGTCATGGCTGGAAAAATCTTGCAGAAGAATTTGACGACGAAGAGTAATCCAAGGATATATGGTTAAGATGAAATCCAGATTTCCCATTAGTCCGTTATCACTTCAGAACAACGGAAATGATAGCTGGTATCCGAAGGAACAGCTCGATTGTGAACTGGGCGCACACCAGCGGTCTGCTGACCGGTGTTATGTGGGCTATCTGGATAAACGGCAGGCATGACGCACTGACTGGATGATGCATTACATCGACGCAATTTATCCTAGAATATAGTGCGTCAGCTTGATTGAATTCATTGAGATAACACAAACTCAGGTCATCGTTATGAAAACTATTCCATTACGTCTCCTCTTATCGGCAAGCTTGCTGCTGACAACTTTGAGCTACGCATCGGACAAAGAGCCCGGTGCCTTGCTTAAAATCGGTGAGTGGCGTCAGGATGTTGGTAGTTACGGTGTGCCGAAACAATTTGAACATCTGGTGCCCGCGAAATGGCCAAGGGATCAATGGTATAGCCTGCTCATCGAAGAAAATATCTTACATATCGAGGCGCAATCTCCATCTGACAAAAATCCGGAATGGCTGAATAAAATCGTTCGCCAGATACCGGAAGAAAACACCCCTCCGGCAAGTTCATCCGCTGAATTTACACAGCAGGAAAGTGACGGCATCTTGCATCTGCGCGTGCCCGGATCACCGATCAAAGCGGGTGAGCATCCTCTGTATGTGTTTAAAAATGGCGGACATATTCTCAACCCCGAACTCGATTATCAATACCGCTTAAAATTCAACGGGGTGCCGTTTGGCATGCGGATTCAAAATGGACTGAAGGGAAAAAACGGTGCGCCCTACGGTGAAGGTGCAACGTACTTTATTGAGTACGATGGCAAGCAGTTTGAGTATGCGCTTGGCTATTATGGCTGGGCCTCACGCATCGTCGGGATTACGGATATGGACGGCGATGGCTTCCCGGATTTCATTATCGAAATTGACGGCTCAAACAGCACCGCTGTGATTATTCTGATGTCATCCACAGCAAAGCCTGGTAAGAATGCGCCTACGGCGAGCTTGCATTCCTGGGGCTGCTGAGGGACTGTGAAGAGACTGTAAAAGCGTTGTGGCTTACAAGGCTCTGCTGGCGCTTCACCAGCGCAATATCTGGCTGATCAGGTGATAAAAATCCGCGCTGCTGCGGCGCGGATTTGATCAGAGCAGATATACATCAGTGAATTGAATTCACAAAACTCTGTAGCTTGTCATTAAAGATGGCAGGTTGATCGAGCATGACAAAATGCCTGGCATTACTTATTGAGATTATCTGCAAGTTCTTGGCTTCCGATAACAGCGATGCGTAATAAGCCGTTTTTTGATCCTCTGACATTGGAATCGATGCAAAGTCTTTTTCGTAATACGGCGATACAAGAGCTAAGGGAACAGTGATCGAAGGCAGATCTTTGCGTATATCTGTTGCAAATAATTCGGTCACGTAGTCAACAAATGCGGTACGGTCACTGGTCGCACTGCGGGCAGCCAGTTTTTTTGCAAGCTCCTGATCGATGACGCCCATCACTTGCATATATTTCAGTTGCTGATCGGCGAAAACCTCTTGAGTGACGCCGGACATTTGCGTTTTCATTCCCTGGCTCATGGCTTGTCTTTGTTCCGCAGTCAGATTTTCGGATCGTGGCATTACAGGCAGGCCGTCAACAGCAAAAACACCGCTAATCAGATTTGAATTCTCTTCCGCAAACCAAATCGATAAAGCCGCGCCTAAACTATGACCAATCAATACGGGTTTTTGGATATTCTTTGTTCGTATTAACTCAGCCAGTGATTCTTTGGCTTTGAGCAGTTTGGCACCGGGCATAGCGGGCTTTCCATTAAAGCCTGCGAGAGTAATCACATAAATACTGTGCTTATTTTGTAGCGCCTTGACTGTGTCGTCCCAGATGTAAGCACCGCTGGATAAGCCGGGGATCAGAATAACAGGCGCTCCTTGTGCCTTTGGGTTGAGATACTGTTCGACGTACATACTGCCAACCTGATATTCAGCAGGAGTAACGGGTGCCGACATTTCCTTAGCAACAGCGGACGTGTGAGTAGTCGCATCAGCAGATACGTCGGCCGCTTTACTGCTGCCGGATGAGATCGCCGCAACGATGGCGACAATGATCGCGAAATAGGATATTTTATTTTGGCAAAAAGATGGGACGCTCATGGTAATTCCTCTATCAATGATTGGCAGTTTATTAGACGTTGTTGATGAACTGAATTTCTAAAATCAGCTGAGTTCATCTCGGAGTACATTCTTTATCGGCTTATCGGATTATCTGGTTCAATCGACGAAGAAAATTTTTTCAATCGGTAATCCAAATAATTTACTGATCGTAAAAGCCAGTGGCAAGCTAGGGTCGTAACGACCGGTTTCAATCGCGTTCACCGTCTGCCGCGACACGTCTAGCAAATCAGCGAGCGCAGCCTGACTTAAGTCTCTCTGTGTTCGTAATTCTTTGACGATGTTTTTCATTTTTCACGCTCCAGAATTTTGCGAATACCGATAATCAGGCACCAGCACCCCATAAAAATGCCGTAGGTGACAAATCCGCTCAAGCGAGGAAAACCTATCCCCTCCAAGAACCCGTAACTGAAGCTAAAAAACGCGGTGATTGCACCGGAAATCGCCACCACCTCTAGCAACCAGACGCGGACATAATCGTCCATGCGCTTGAAATTACGTACGATCGCCCAGAGTGCCCCAAATGCTGGAATCACTGGCGTCATGACGATCAACGTGCGGAGCACACTGTCCGCCATCGGTTTTGCATAACTGATTGAAACGAGCAAAACAATCACGTACAGCACGACGGACAGACCTAATTCATTGCGGTATTTCCTTGCTATTTCTCTGTCTCTTTTTGAATATGCTGCCTCATTCATATGGATCTCCTTAAACAAAATGTAAAGCCTACTTGACACTAATGCCGTTAAAAAAAGCAGGGTGAATGCTCACCTTGCTGACTTTGTTTTTTACTGCGTTTTTACCAAATTTTTTACTACGCTGATGACTAGATTTTCATTCGCTTGCTCATATTTTTGTCGATCTGCATTCTACTGTTTTAAGTCAAGGAAGCTTGACATGATTCTGCAAAAAATAAGCAGCGATTCACACTATTTTTTCGCTGCTCAGCTTTTTTACCTCGATTACGATGTAAAGCATGTTTTACATATTAGGTCTCAATAAACCAGATGTCAAGCATGCTTTACAAATTATTTGAGTGGTCTGTGTTTTTTCCCAATTGGAGTCAGCTCGTATTACCTGTGCGCTATGGCAAACTCCTGATAACCCTAAGTGCCGCGCGATCCTGGCGACACCAGATATGGGGCCATTACCTCCGCGATCCAGTTCATCAGGCGCTGTGTGCGTTTGGGCAGGTGCCGCCGGTTGGCGTATAACAAAGAGACAGGCATGGCTTGTGCGGTGTAAGCGGGCAAAATCTCGACCAGCCTGCCCGCGGCAATCAGCTCGCGCTGCATGCCGATCACTGGCACCTGGATAATGCCAAAGCCCGCCAGGCATGCGGCCTGATAGGCATCGCTGTTATTCACCGTGATACTGCCAGTCATCTTCAGGGTTTTATTTTGTCCATTGTCGACATATTCAAATCCCACCGGCTTCCCGCCAAAGTTGGCGGTGTAATGAATCAGGCGATGCTGGCGCAAGTCGTCCAGCGACTGCGGTGTGCCAAAGCGTGCAAGATAATCAGGGCTGACGCAATTAATTTGCCGCAATTCGCCTAACTGCCTGGCGATCAGTGCGCTCTCGCCCAGACTGCTGAGCGCACCGATACGCATCACGCAATCAAAGCCCTCTCTGACCAGATCGACGCGGCGATCGGTGCTGCTGATTTCAACTTCCAGCTTAGGCAAGCCCTGTAAAAATTCCGGCAAACGGGGAATCAGAATATAGCGCGCTACACCAATCGGCAGATCAATCCGCAAACGCCCGCTGATCTCGCCCTCACCTTGCTGAAACATCGTCTGCAACTCATCCATATCGGCGAGCATGTCTTTGCTGCGCTCATAGAACAAGACACCGTCCTGCGTCATCTGCACTGTGCGCGTAGTGCGGTTAAGCAGCCGCGTGCCGAGCAAGCTTTCTAACTGTTTGATGGCGGTGGAGATGCTGGCTTTGGGCAGACCGAGACTGTCTGCCGCCTGCGTAAAGCTGGCCAGCTCGGCGACCCGCACATAGATTTGCATGGCTTCCAGTTGATTCATGGCAAGACTCCGTCTGTCATTTATTGTTCGTTATTTACGAACAGTGCAATCATTTTCACTGCCTTTATACCACTTAAATCAAGTTATACACTGCCTCCACCCCAAACAGTTTGGGTAATACACACTCAATACACATTAACCAGGAGCAGCAAAATGACTCAAAAAATCGCAATCATTACCGGTGGTAGTCGTGGTCTGGGCAAGAACGCCGCACTGAAACTCGCGGCCCAAGGCGTCGATATCATTCTGACCTATCAAAGCAAGCAATCAGATGCACTGGCCGTCGTTGCCGAGATCGAAGCGCTGGGCCGTAAAGCGGTTGCACTGCAACTCGATGTTGGCAAGGTAAGCAGCTTCGACGAGTTCAGCAATCAGGTACACGCGGCATTGAACCAGACCTGGCAGCGTCAGCATTTTGATTTTTTGGTGAACAACGCGGGTATCGGTATTTATGCGACGTTTGCCGAGACCAGTGAAGCGCAGTTTGATCAGTTGGTGAATATTCAGTTCAAGGGCGTGTTTTTCCTGACGCAGGCCTTGCTACCACTGATCGCAGATCATGGTCGTATTTTGAATGTCTCAACTGGCCTGACCCGCTTTGCCTTGCCTGGCTATGTCGCCTATGCGTCAATGAAAGGCGCGATCGAAGTCCTGACAAAATATCTGGCGAAAGAACTCGGACCACGCGGCATCTCCGTGAATGTCATCGCCCCAGGTGCAATTGAGACGGACTTTGGCGGCGGCGCTGTCAGAGACAACCAGCAACTGAATCAATTTATCGCGGGCCAGACAGCATTAGGGCGCGTCGGTTTGCCGGATGATATCGGCGGAGTGATCGCATCCTTGTTGTCGGATGGCAGCGGCTGGATCAACGCACAACGCGTCGAAGCATCCGGCGGAATGTTCTTGTGATGGGGTAAGACTGATGTCGAAATGCGGTAATGCGGTAATGCGGTAATGCGGTAATGCGGTAATGCGGTAATGCGGTAATGCGGTAATTAGTAGATCATTTTTTAAAACGAATCCGCAAGCAAGATGCGCCTTCTGGCCTGAAATGCCTTTGAAAGCCGCATGCAGCTTGCGGATTCTATTTTAAGAACTTCTAACAACCTTGAATCGATATTCGATGGGACCACTGACATCTGCTAATCCTATCCTGCGACTCCTGCCTTTTCCTTGTGTCTCAGTGCCTCTGTGGTAAGAGGTCTTAGGTTTTTGCGTCACTTATATCGATGTAATTTTCTAATTTGGCTGTTTTTAGAAGCGCCCTTTTAGTAATAACATTTGGTAACGACAAAAAACCGGAAATCGATTGCATCACGTCGTTAAAAATCTGGCCATAGCGACGCAATTCCAAGTCGAAGCAGTCCACTCAAATCAACTCAATACTTCACCAAGCTGCGATAAGTCAGCTTGGCATTCCCCTCGGCTGGCACAGTGATTTTCCATACTGCCGTGTTGCTGGCACTTTTGGTGAACGGATGACTGCTGTTCAGCACTTGCCAATCTCCTGGCATGGGTTCTTGCACAGTCACGACAACGGCTTCTTTTTTGGCATTTTTCAATACCAGCTCATAAGCGCTTTCAAATACATAGTTGTACTTGCCGGAGCCTGCCAGTTTTTTGAAGTCAGTCTGTTTTTTATCCGCGGTCACGTCAAAAGCATCACCCAGTTTAAGGCGGACTTTTTCATTTTTCGGTGTGTGATCGATACTGTCTTCACCAATGAACTGCGCGTTGCCTTTTCCATCTTTTTTGTAGACGCGCACGACACCTTTGGGCAAAGGCATACCCAATTGAGATGCCTCTTTATTGTCGAATTCGACAAAGACACCTATCTTCATTTTTTGACCAAGATCACCGTAACTGCTCTGGTAATAATAGTCATTGCCAGTCAATAGAAGTTCTTTGCGTGCCGGGACGCCTGCTGACGTCAGCAACGCCACCTGCTTGGTCTGATTTTCTGCAATCGTGGTTGGTCTGTCGAGTGTGTATAAATGATATTCAAACAAAGACTCTTCGGCCATAGCCGCCTTTGCCATCATCGGTTGCAGGCTATCCATTCTTTTTATAGAACTGCCAGTAATCTCAACTCTTTGCGTGACCTGATGCACGTCACCAGCCACCAGTTGCAGCTTGGCATTACGATATGTCGCTCCGCTGGTATTACCCAGTGTGACCCAGCCAGAAATATCGAGTTTATCGTCAGTGGCATTCAATTCGACAACATAGTCAGCCTTCCATGACAAACCGCCCGTCAGGTAACTGAGTTCGACATCTTGTTGCTGCGCGCCATTGTTATCTAGTACCATCACAAGGGTAGGGCGATCACGTAAATTTGCAGGAACATCCGGGTAAATAATGCGGCCAGGCAAACCAGTTTCTATGCGGTCGCCTATCTTTAATACTACGCCGCTATTGGCGGACAATACTTGTGCCGACTCGGTCGTCTCCGCTCCGGTTGCGGTGTTGGTGCGAATGATGCTGACGTTACGGCCCACATATTTTTCCAACAGTTTTTGTGGTGTCAGCAAATCAAAATTAAAATTCTGTTCAACGACAGACAAACTACCCGGTGCTGTCATGCTCCGTAACAAAGCCGTCTCTGGCCGCATTCTGGCGCTGACATCGCGAAAAGCAAGCGCCGATGCACCGCGCTTCAATTGCAACTTCCGCTGATCTTTTATCAGCGCGAGGTTCTCGTTATAAATCGTCACAGCAACTTCCTGCTGATCACTCAAGGTGCTGCGCTGCTCATCGTTTTGCACAGCTTGCGCATAAGCACCTCCGGCAATGGAGAGTAGTAATAAACTGGCTGAAATAGATCTGCGCATGAGAAGCCTCTCTTGGTAACTAGGATGAATGAGGGAACGATCAAAACAACGTGGCGTAGTGAGATGATGCAACATCACGTTATTACAAGATAGAAAATTAGAAGCAGAATATTGAGCAAAGTTCACATATGCCGGACTCCTTGTTGTAAGCATTTATGACCGAAGTCGGAAATCGGCTAATGCAGGTCGTCCTGACAAACTCAAACTTGCTGACGCGGCAGGACTCTGGCTGATCACCTTGCCGCGCCGTATCACGAAGCGGCGCGCCGCGCGCAGGCGGATGGCTTCGATGGTGCTGCCTGCATCGAGAATCACGAGGTCGGCGTTGGCGCCTGCGTAGATACCGTAATTATCCAGGCCCAGAATTTGTGCCGGCATCTCCGTCACCGCTGCGTAGCATTGCTGCATTGCCTGCTGTCCAGTCATTTGTGCGACATGCAGCCCCATGTGGGCGACTTCCAGCATGTCTCCTGATCCCAGGCTGTACCAGGGATCCATCGTACAATCCTGACCAAAAGCAACGGTGATCCCCGATGCCAACATCTCAGCCACACGGGTCATGCCACGGCGCTTAGGGTAGCTGTCGTGACGGCCTTGTAATGTGATATTGATGAGCGGATTGGCGATTGCAGATACACCGGCTTCGCGGATCAGCGGCAATAATTTACTGACATAGTAGTTGTCCATTGAATGCATGGATGTCAGATGCGAGCCAGTGACCCTGCCCTGCATGCCCAGTCGCTGGGTGTGAAAGGCGAGTGTCTCGATATGGCGCGACATGGGATCATCGGATTCGTCACAGTGCATATCGACACGATAGCCCTTTTGCGCGGCGAACTCACATAACAACCTGACCGATTCTGCGCCGTCCGCCATGGTGCGCTCGAAGTGCGGAATTCCTCCGACCACATCAACACCCATCGCCATAGCGCGCTGTAAATTACCGAATGCCGTTGCACTACGAAAAATACCATCTTGTGGAAAAGCGACCAATTGCAGATCAATATACGGTGCCACACGTTTTTTTACTTCTAGCAAAGCCTCGACTGCCAGTAAGCGATCATCACAAATATCGACATGTGAACGGATCGCGAGCAAGCCGCGACCCACCGCCCAATCGCAATACTGCATCGCCCGCTCAACCAAGGCATCTTGTGTGAGTAAAGGCTTGAGTTCTCCCCACAGAGCAATGCCTTCCAGCAAAGTGCCTGACTGATTAACGCGCGGCTGCCCGTAACTCAGCGTTGCATCCATATGAAAATGTGCATCAACAAAGGGAGGAGAGACCAGGTCACCGGCAGCATCAATCTCTTGGCTGGCTTGCATAGGAAGCGCGTGATCGACAGCAATAATGCGTCCGCCCTGTACAGCGATATCAATATCGCGGCGACCATCTGGCAAACTGGCATGTCGTATGATCAGATCCATGGATGTTCCTGTGATGTAAAGTGAAAATGTGAATAAAGATAAAGACGATGCTGCATGCAGTAATTAATGCACCATGCTAATCGCAGGATGTAAGAGATTCATTTTTTCTTCCAGACCCATACCAACAAAAAAAGAGCAGAGCGCAATCCATTCTGCACACTGCTCTATTACGACACCTCAGCAAAATAAGCGATAGTCATTTTTTGTTTACATTGCTTACATCGCTCACTTCGCCGTATCACTGAACTAATCACTATACGAATCAGTGCACGACTGTATTACTTACTTCTCAGGATACATCACGAGTTGCACATAATTGTTCGTATTAAAGTAGAGCTTGGCTGCTTCTTTTACATCATAGACGGTGACGTCATCGAGTCGTTTTTCGTAACTCAGCATCTCCGCCATGTCGGTTCCGTATAACACTGAGTCTTGCAAATTGCCCAACCAGTATCCATTAGTGCGCATCTGGGTCTGACGCTCTTTAAGCCAGTTCTGTTTAACCTTATTGAGATCGGATGGCAATGGTCCTTCTATTTTCATTTTTTCAATCTCGGCAAACATCGCCGCGATCACTTTATCTACGTTGTCAGGGCCGCATGGCAGCATGACACCGATGCGATAAGTTTGCGTCGGTGTACGACTAAGGCCGCCACTCATACTGCCACCATAAATCAAGGCCATTTTTTCGCGCAGAATATCGGTAATACGCAGATTCATGACTTCAATCATTGCGTGGAAACGTAAATTTTCTTCTTTAGAATAACGAGCATCGCCGTTAAACGTAATAGAAACCCGGCTCTTTTGCTCGCTGCCGACTCTCACCTCTTTTTTGATGACGCCTGATACTGCATGCAATCCCAGATCCTTGTATTTAATCGCGAGCTCAGGAGTCGGCAAATTTGCCAGATAGCTAGTAATCAGCGGTTTCATTTTATCGGTATCGAAGCTGCCAACGATGATAAAGGTTAATCCTTTTGCGCTGCTAAATCGTTCATTAAAAATCGCCATTGACCTGTCGAGATCGATTTTACTAAAGTCCTCTGGCTTTGCTGTACGCACCAGACGAGGATGGTCGTTAAAGAGAGTCGAGATCAGCGCGTCATTAAATATCGATTCAGGATTGGCCATGGTATTTTTTGTGGCGTCCTGACTTTTACTGACGAATGCTTTAAATAATTCCTCATCTTTACGGGGACTTGTCATTCTTAAATACAGTAACTGGAATAAGGCTTCTACATCGGCGGTGCCCGCATTACCGCTAAAGCTCTCGGTATAAAAACCGCTGCTGGTCTGCAAATTGGCTGATTTTCCTGCCAGCACCTTAGGAACATCCGTCGGTGAAAACGTCTTTAATCCCATATTCCATACAACCGCATTAGCGTAGCGGGCATTGTAATTATCCTTGTCACCATACAGAGACTGACCTCCGAAACGGGTGGCACTGATCAGGACCTGATCGTTTTTAAAATCGGTGGTCTTGAGAATCACCTTTACGCCATTTGATAATTCAAGCTCAAGAAGATCGAGTTCTTTATTTATTTTTTCTGAGACGATGCTACCCGGTTTTACAGGACGCTCCATCAGACTAGCTGCGACCTTTTTTTGTTCGTTCATCACGACGGGCATTTTTTCTGCGGCATTGACCAGTTGCAGTAATGTGCTCTCTGTTGGCGCAGGTACTTCTGTCTTATCCGAGCCCATGTACACCACTAATTTTTGTGTTGCGACGGGAATAGAACGGCGCACATAATCGTTCATCTCAGCCAGATTAATTCCGGGTAAAAGTTCATTGAAATAAGCGAATTCATTGACGATGCCGGGGATGGTTTCCTGCATCAGGAAATGACGAATATATTCAGAAGCATAGGTAACGGAATTGGTTTTATCACGCTCGTTATAGGCACTTTCTACATTGCGTAACTGCATTTTTTTTGCGCGTTCCAGCTCCTCCGTACTAAAACCATATTGACGCGCCTTTTCATTTTCTTGAACCACTGCACGGATCGCCGGCTCAACCCCACCGCGTCCCAGCACGGCGTAGGAAGAATATGACTCATAGCCGCGGACGATCATGCCCAGTGAGTTCGACGCCCCCAAAAACGGCGGCGTTGCCTGCAGTGTCAATTCTTGCAAACGCTGCGCCATCATATTAGCGACAAGTCTTTTTATCATGTTCTGACGATAATCCGCCATGGTCTTTTCCTGAGCGGATGTGCGGACAGGGTAGCGAATCAGTACGACATTATTGGTCGCCTCTTTATCCGTGACCACCAGGCTTTTTGATTCTGGACGATCGGGAATTCTGGCATAGTCGCGGACACGCTCTTTCGCCGGATTTTGTAAGCCTGAAAAATGTGCGACGATCATTTTTTCAGCCTGAACAGGATCAACATCACCGATCACAACAACTGCCATTAAATCAGGACGATACCAGTCAGCATAGAACCGTCTGATGGCCTCATATTTAAAATTTTTGATGATGTCTTCTTTACCAATCGGCAAACGCTCAGCATATTTTGACCCGTTAAATACCTCCGGCAATATAAGTTTATTCATGCGATCAGTCGCGCCTTTGCCAAGACGTGCTTCTTCCAGAATAATGTCGCGCTCTTTGTCGATATCAGCGTCATTCATCGAGACACCTTGCGCCCAGTCCTCCAGGACCAGGAATCCCGTTTCTAAATTATCTTTTTTATCTGTCGGGATCGGCAAGATATATACCGTCTCGTCAAAACCGGTATAGGCATTCAGATCCGCACCAAATTTCACACCAATGGACTGCAAATAAGAAATCAGTTCATGTTTTTTAAAATGGCGAGAACCATTAAACGCCATGTGCTCGGTGAAGTGGGCAAGACCTTGCTGATCGTCGTCTTCTAAAATAGAACCAGCTTTGACAACAAGCCTGAGCTCGACACGCTGTTCGGGTTTGGTATTTTTTTGGATGTAGTAGGTCAAGCCGTTAGCGAGTTTACCGATTTTCACTTGCGGCCCGACAGGGACTGGGTCAGACAGAGTGATCGCCGCTTGTACGGACCAGCTTAGTGCAAGCAGAAACACGGAGGAAAATACGCGCTGCATCGTTGTTGTGATCATCATCTGCTCAAATCAAAAGAAAGAGTAGCAATAATACAATAACAATGCTTGTGAGATGCGTGCTTTAGTAGCAAGTAGAACAAACTAATTACTGTTTCCGACCAGGTTGACACTCGCATTAGCGGCTCGACAGTCAACCAGGATCAGGATTTGAATCTGCATACATAGCGAGCCTGAGTGCTGGAGCTAAGCACTCATTACTCATTACTCATTACTCTTCACGCAACAGGATTACGCGACGACTTTAGCCCGCTCCAGCATCGCCAGCAGCAGAACGTTACAACCCGCCTCAAGATGCTCTGACTTTGCGTCTTCAATTTCGTTGTGGCTGATCCCGTCTTTGCATGGGACAAAAATCATACCGGACGGTGCCAAACGCGCTGTATAAATCGCATCGTGCCCTGCTCCCGATACGACATCCATCGTCGAATAGCCGAGTTTGGCTGTAGCACTGCGTACCGCGTCAACACAGTGGGGATGGAATGGGCAGGGCGGATAGTAGGACACTCTTTCAATCACGATATTCAGGCCGCTGTCGCTCGCCGTCTTGTCGACAAATGCCAGGATTTCTTCATGCATGGTATTGAGCAAGACGTCATTAACGTTGCGTAAATCGATACTGAATTTGACTTCCCCGGGAATCACATTACGGCTATTCGGAAAAACCTGCACCATGCCGACTGTGCCACGTCCGTAAGGAGGATAACGATTACCGATATTGACTACTTCCTGCATGATTTTAGTGGCGATTTGCAGAGCGTCTTTACGCAGATGCATTGGCGTCGGTCCTGCATGTGCCTCCATGCCGGTAACGACGCAGTCATACCAGGACAAGCCCATTACAGCAGGAACAACACCGATCACTTTGTCGGCATCTTCGAGTACCGGGCCTTGTTCGATGTGGGTCTCAAAATACGCACCAATGGGATGATCACCGGGTGTCTGCTTACCTAGGTAACCAATCCGTTCAAGCTCATCTTTAACAGTCTTGCCATCGACATCCTTAGCCGCATACGCATGCTCTAGCGAAAACGCGCCGCAGAACACTCCGGAACCCATCATCACAGGAACGAAGCGCGAGCCCTCCTCATTAGTCCAGAATGCGACCTCAATCGGTGCTTCCGTTTTGATCTGATGATCATTCAGTGTACGCACCACTTCCAGCGCAGCTAGCACACCGTAATTGCCATCGAACTTGCCGCCGGTTGGCTGGGTGTCAATATGACTCCCAGAAACAATCGGTGGCAAGGTATTGTTCGTTCCATCGCGGCGCATAAATACGTTACCGATCTTGTCCACGGTAACCGACATGCCTGCCTGTCTGGCCCAGCCAGTCACCAGATCACGGCCTTGTTTGTCGAGGTCCGTCAGAGCGAGGCGCTTCACGCCGCCTTTAGTGGTGGCACCGATCTGCGCCAGTTCCATCAGCGAGTTCCACAGACGATCACCGTTAATTCTTACGCCATCCGTATTCATACTTATTCCTTTTCTTTACTCTGATTAGAGCTTAGTTTTGAAGCTTGTTTTTACGGCAGTACTTACTGTCTGAATACCAAGTATTAGCGCTGCACAGCAATCGGTGCAGCATGCTGCGCCATACGTCCGAGGGCATCAAACATCGGGGAGAACGCCGGCCTGTCCACATGTTGTCCCGCACCTTCTACCGCGAATAATTCACCTTGTTTAAATACCAGCTTGCCGCCGCTGACTGTATGGCTAGGAATGCCGCGCACGGTACGTCCTTCAAATACATTAAAGCCGCCTTTCGCAAATTGTGTCTTGGCCGAAATCGTCCTTGAACCCTGTGGATCCCAGACGACGATATCGGCATCAGCACCAACCGCAACCACGCCTTTACGCGGGTAGATATTAAAAATCTGCGCCGCATTGGTTGATGTCACCTTAACGAATTCAGAAGGTGTCAGTTTGCCGCTGTTGACGCCGGCATCCCAGATGACCGCCATGCGATCTTCTACACCGCCACAGCCATTCGGGATCTTGGTAAAGTCATTTTTACCTGCCGCTTTTTGGCTGTCGCAAAAGGTGCAATGATCAGTCGCTGTCGTATGCAAGTTGCCGCCTTGCAGCCCTTGCCACAATGCGGCCTGGTGTTCTTTGGACCGAAACGGCGGACTCATCACATGACCGGCAGCAAACTCAAAATCGGGGTGACGATAGACGCTATCGTCAATCGTCAGATGCCCGGCCAATACTTCACCAAATACGCGCTGGCCTTTACTGCGGGCACGGGTAATCGCTTCCAGTGATTCGATGCAAGACACATGGACGATGTAGATGGGCGTGTTCAGGACATTTGCAATGGCAATCGCGCGATTCGCCGCCTCGCCCTCGACCATAGGCGGACGTGATAGCGGATGCGCCTCGGGACCGGTGAACCCTTTTTTCAGTAACTCTTGCTGAAGTAAAAAAACCAGCTCGCCGTTTTCAGCATGTACTGTGGGCATTGCGCCTAACTCCAAAGCTCGCTTGAAGCTTTTTACCAGGACCTCATCATCGGCCATGATGGCGTTTTTGTAGGCCATAAAATGCTTGAAACTATTCACGCCGTAGTCACGTACCAGCGTTCCCATATCGGCATGCACGCTATCGTCCCACCATGTCACGGCTACATGAAAGCTATAGTCGCCGGCTGATTTTTTCGCCCAGCCGCGCCATGTCTGATAGGCCTCCATCAGCGATTGCTGTGGATTCGGGATCACAAAATCAATAATGGTTGTCGTGCCGCCGGCCAGACCAGCAGCAGTGCCGGTAAAGAAATCATCTGCCGTGACCGTGCCCATAAAAGGCAGATTCATATGCGTGTGCGGATCGATCCCGCCTGGCATGACATATTGTCCGCCAGCATCGACAACCCGAGCACCGGCAGGCGCACGTAAATTCTCGCCGATAGCGACGATTTTTCCATCAGCACACAAGACGTCTGCCTTGAATTCACGGTCTGCATTCACGACGGTACCGCCGCGTATTAATATGCTCATATTTGTCTCCTGATGGTTCTGAAATAGCGTAACGATGCTTCAATCAATAGCAGTGCTTTATTGCGGTTGCGGAACGACCGGCACTTGATCTGGTTTGCCCTTCATCATGACCAGGTACACGACACCCGACAACACCAGGCCGACAAACCAGGCATAGGTGTAGATTGTTTTAAACAGGTCGGACGTATCAGGGAATGAGGTCGGGAAAGCCGCGTTCAAGAAACCTGGAATATTAGGTACCACACCGATGACGAAAGCAGCGATCGCCGCTATATTCCAGCCATTACCATAAGAATATTTGCCATTCTCCTGATACAGCTGATCAACGTCGAGCGTGGTTTTACGGATGAAGTAATAATCAATAATCAGGATGCCGGCAATCGGCCCCAGCAGAGCGGAATAGCCAATCAGCCAGGTAAAAATATATCCCTGTGTTGATTCCAGTATCTTCCACGGCATCATCGCAATCGCGATAAACGCCGTAATGTATCCACCGGTTTTATAGCTGATCAGTTTCGGACTGAGCGCAGAAAAATCATAGGCCGGTCCGACCAGGTTCGCAGCCAGATTTACGCTGACGGTATCGATCAGCAAAATCAGCAACGCAATCAGCACCGCCACACCTGTCATGCGGCTCGCCAGATCGACCGGATCCCAGATCGCCTTGCCATATAACACCACGGTTGCCGAAGTCACGATCACTGCCAGCATCGCCAGCAAACCCATGGGTACCGGCAAACCGACACTTTGTCCCAGCACCTGATCGCGCTGTGATTTAGCAAAGCGTGTGAAGTCAGGGATATTCAATGCCAGTGTCGCCCAGAAACCGATCATTGCTGTCAATGAGGGCCAGAATGTTGTCCAGAACTGCCCTGCTTTTTTCCCACCCTCGATAAACTGCGATGGCTGATCAAGGATAGGGCCAAAGCCGCCCGCCTTGTTATATACCCAGCCCAGCAAGACAAAACAGATCACGATTTTTAAGGGTGCCGTATAGGTTTCTAATTTGCGGATGGCATCCATGCCATGAAAGATGTACCAGAACTGGATCGCCCAGAAACCAAGGAAGCAGGCGAACTGTGCGCCATTGATGCCAAGACCGGCAATCTTATCGCCGCCGAGAGGATGCCCGAGCAATACACCTGCCAGCGTATAAATCATCATGCCGCCAAACCAGGTCTGGATACCGTACCAGCCACAGGCAACAATCGCCCGCATCAAGGCTGGCAGGCGTGCGCCTTTGGTGCCGAAGGAGCTACGCGCCAGTACAGCATAGGGAATACCGTATTTAGTACCAGCATGACCAATCAACAGCATCGGCAGCAGCACGATCGCATTCGCAAGGAAAACCGTCACCACGGCTTGCGATGCAGACATACCTCCCTCAATCAGACTTGCCGCCAGAGTATAGGCAGGAATGCACATCACCATACCTACCCACAGAGCCGCGAAATGATACCAGCGCCAGGTGCGCTGCGCCTCGCTGGTCGGTGCCAGATCTTCGTTCCAGAGTTCGCTGCTTGCCGCTGATTTGTTCACGTTTGCCTCTCCTTCGGTGGTTTATCTGTGCTGCCTGTGCTACCTGTCCTGCCTGCTCTAGCTATGAATGCAAAAGGATTGCGCTCTGGATCGAGCGCAATCCGTAGATTGATGGCGGCACTTTTATGCTTTGATCAAATTTTCTGCTCGCGGATTACGCGGATCCTGGGTCCAGTTCATATACGGTTTGCCAGTGTCTTCTGCGACCATCGTAATACAGTTTTCAACCGGGCACGTGATTTGACAGAGGTTGCAGCCTACACATTCTTCTTTAATCACTTCGTATTTGCGTTGGCCATTTTCTGCAATCAGCTGAGCGATCGATTGATGCGATGTGTCTTCGCAGGCGATGTAGCAACGGCCACATTGAATACAATTATCCTGGTTGATCTGTGCGATGGATTTGAAGTTCATATTCAGATATTTCCAGTCGGTCGTGTTAGCAACCGCCTTGCCACGAAAATCCTCAATCGTGGCATACCCTTTTTCATCCATCCAGCGCGACAAGCCATCTTTCATGTCGTCAACGATACGAAAACCATGCAACATCGCTGCTGTACACACCTGTACTGAACCTGCGCCGAGAGCAATGAATTCCGCCGCGTCGCGCCAGTTGCCGATGCCGCCAATACCGGAAATCGGTAAGCCCTGCGTCGCAGGATCACGAGCGATTTCTGCCACCATATTTAAAGCAATCGGCTTCACGGCAGAACCGCAATAGCCACCGTGTGTGCTCTTACCGCCGACGATAGGACGCGCTACCATGCTATCGAGGTCAATCGAGGTAATCGAGTTGATGGTGTTAATCAGTGAGACTGCATCGGCGCCCCCCTTATGCGCAGCGCGTGCAGGCATACGGACATCAGTGATATTGGGAGTGAGCTTGACGATCACTGGCAAAGAACAATATTGCTTGCACCAGCGCGTGACCATTTCTACATATTCCGGCACCTGCCCTACCGCCGCCCCCATACCGCGTTCTGGCATGCCGTGCGGACAACCGAAATTCAGTTCAATCGCGTCTGCACCGGTCGCTTCTACCAGTGGCAATACGGCTTTCCAGATTGCTTCCTCGCATGGATACATCATGGAGACGATCATGGCGCGATCCGGCCAGTCTTTTTTTACCTGAGTGATTTCACGCAGATTAATCTCCAGACTGCGGTCGGTGATCAGCTCAATATTATTAAAACCGATGACTTCACGATTTTTACCAAAATGCGCGGAATAGCGTGAAGACACATTCACGGGTGCAGGATCTTCACCCAGAGTTTTCCAGACCACGCCGCCCCAACCGGCTTCAAAGGCGCGGATCACGTTGTAGGCTTTGTCAGTCGGTGGTGCGGACGCGAGCCAGAATGGATTCGGTGCTTTGATACCGGCGAAATTGATGCTGAGATCGGCCATTATGCAACCTCCCTTTTTGTCGTTGAGCTGGATGATGGAGCGGGCGATGTTGTGGACAATGTTGCAGACAACAGGTTCTGATGAATCGCTGCAGCAGCAAGCTTGCCGTGCTGAACTGCCTGTACCGTCAGATCCTGCCCGGGAGCCACGCAATCGCCTCCCGCATAGACGCCGGAGAGTGAGGTACGGAACTGATCATCGACCGCAATTTTATCGCCGTCTTTTGATAAATCATGGGCTAGGGGATCACTGAGTGAGGCTGCATCCAGAGACTGACCGATGGCTTTGAAAATCGCCTGTGCAGGCAACTCAAATGTCTCACCGGTACCGATCAGGCGACTGCCTTCCATACGTGTTTTCTCAAATCGCATACCACGTACCTTACCGGCATCGTCCAGCAATACCTGCTGAGGCTGAGCCCAGGTTTTTAGTCTGACCTGGTGTGCTTTAGCGATCTCCTGCTCATGTCCGGTTGCTGACATCGCCTCTGTACCGCGGCGGTACACTACGGTGACATCCTCCGCGCCAAGTTTGGCGATCTGTACCGCCATATCAATGGCGGTATTCCCTGCGCCGATCACAAGACATGTTGAAGGGAGCGGTAATTTACTCAGATCATCAGCCTGACGCAATTCGGCAATGTAATCGACTGCTGCCAGCAAGCCGGGGGCATCTTCTCCTGTCAGGCCCAGCTGACGGCTAGCGCCAAGACCGATACCGAGAAACACGGCATCATATTTTTCGCGTAAATCGCTGAGCTGTAAATTACTGCCCAAGGTATGGCCGTATTGAATCGTGATGCCACCTATTTCAAGCAAAAACTGTACTTCACGCTGAGCAAAATCCTCAGTCAGCTTGTATTTAGCAATGCCGTATTCGTTCAGGCCACCCGGTTTCGCGTGGGATTCAAAAATAACGACGTCGTTGCCCAGCATCGCCAGACGATGCGCGCAGGACAAACCCGCCGGTCCCGCACCAACCACCGCGACTGTACGTCCAGTCGCGGCAGCGCGCTGAAATGGATGAGATTGAAAATCCATATGATCAATCGCATGGCGCTGCAACAGCCCGATCTTGACTGGCTGGGCTTCAGCATCGTGATTGCGCACGCAAGCTTGTTCACACAGGATTTCGGTCGGACAGACACGAGAGCAACTGCCACCCAGAATATTCTCTTGCAGAATAGTCTTGGCAGCGCCATTGATATTCTCATTGGCGATATTGCGGATAAAACTGGCAACATCAATATCGGATGGGCAAATACGGGTACAAGGCGCATCGTAACAATAGAGACAACGCTGGCTTTCTATCAGTGCCTGACGCATGGTCAGGGCGGGAGCCAGGTCGGTAAAGCGCGCCGCGAGTACTTCGTTAGCGGCATCTGGCTGAGTGAGATGTACTAGCTGAGACAATGGCGAACACTGTGTCAGCGGAGAGGAAGATTCAATCATCATGCATTCCTACTTATTATCTTGACTGGGAAAACAGCGGACATTCTCATTCCGCTATCCGTGGCTATTTTGAGTATCTGTGACGACTAACAATGCTGCTGGCACCCATTCGGTATTGCCTGAAACAGCTAGCAAACCCCGTGCCAATATTTACCACTTGGTAAAAACAAAAATTACCACTTTTACGCTGCTATTTGGCACATTTCTGATTTGCACTGCACCATTCCAGAACATTTCTACCCATTATTTCATTTGCGGAAAGGCAAATTCTGCACCGGCACTGCCATGGCTTTTTGCAGAATCAGGCCAGCGCTGCATGACTGCCTTGGTACGGGTATAAAAACGTACACCCTCAGGGCCGTAGACATGATGATCGCCAAACAGGCTGCGCTTCCAGCCACCAAAACTATGGAAGGCCATCGGCACAGGCAAAGGCACATTGACACCAACCATACCGACTTGTATTTGCCGGACAAATTCACGCGCCACACCACCATCACGGGTAAAAATCGCGACGCCGTTGCCATATTCGTGTTGATTGATCAGTTCAACCGCACTCGCAATATCCGGCACACGCATCACGCACAATACGGGACCAAAAATCTCTTCCTGATAAATCGTCATTTCTGGCGTTACGCGATCAAATAAAGTGCCACCTACAAAAAAGCCGTTCTCACGCCCGGCCACCTTGTGTCCGCGTCCGTCAACCACCAGGTCAGCGCCCTGCTCTACGCCCTGACCGATCAGTTTTTCTATACGCTGCTTGGCCGCGAGACTGACGACCGGCCCCATTTCAGCTCCGGCAGCCATGCCATCATTGATTTTCAATGCCCGTGTTTTTTCTGCCAGAGCAGCAACCAGTTCATCGGCCGCACCGCCCACAGCAACGGCGACAGAAATTGCCATGCAACGCTCACCCGCTGAGCCGTATGCCGCGCCGATCAGGGCATCGACTGCCATTTCCATCTCGGCATCCGGCATCACGACCATATGATTTTTTGCGCCGCCCAATGCCTGTACGCGCTTGCCATTGGCGCTGCCACGGGTATAAATGTACTCGGCAATCGGGGTAGAACCGACGAAGCTGATTGCTTGTACCTGCGGATGATCAAGCAAGGCATCAACCGCGGTCTTATCGCCTTGTACGACATTGAACACGCCATCCGGCAAGCCAGCCTGCTTCAGCAATTCGGCATGCAGAATCGATGGCGAAGGATCACGTTCTGACGGCTTGAGTACAAAAGTATTGCCACAGGCAAGCGCTACCGGAAACATCCACATCGGTACCATCGCCGGAAAATTGAATGGCGTAATCCCTGCGACTACGCCAAGTGGCTGGCGGAATGAGCAGGCATCAATACCACGCGCGATCTGGTCGCTGAATTCCCCTTTCAGAAGTTGTGGAATACCGCAGGCGAATTCGACCACTTCGATACCGCGGGCAACCTCACCTTGCGCATCGGCAAAGGTTTTACCATGCTCCCGCGTCAGCATTTCGGCAAAACGATCTGCATGTTCTTGCAGCAGTTGCAGATACCTGAACAATACGCGTGCACGCGTCAGTGGCGGCGTATTGGCCCAGGACGGGAACGCCTTAGCAGCGGCGGCAACGGCCTGATCGACCTCTTCAATCGATGCCAGTGCAACACGGGCAACCGGTACGCCCAGCGCTGGGTTGTAGACATCGGCATAATGCCCGCTGCTGGTATCCTGCTTCTCACCTGCGATGAAGTGGGGAATGGTGTCTCGGTTCATCAATGCACTCATAATGGGATTCTCATTTCATTCTTACTTATTTAGTAGTTAATAGCGCTTACGCAAAAACCAAGACCTCTCACCACAGAGACACAGAGAAAAACAGGAGTAAGCGTTTCCAGGGAATATCGGTAAAGAGTTTTTAAAAAAATCCAAAACGACTCCGCAAGCTGTATGCGCCTGTTGGCATGAAAAGCCTCTGTAAGCCGCATACAGCCTGCGGGTTCTATATTGATCATGGTAAGCAGCGTGTCGTTTTGCGTAAGTCCTGGTTCATTACTTATTTATTGAGTTAGTTGTCTGGGTTGGGTCTGATACACACGCATAGTTATTGAGTTGAAGGATGTACTCAATCGAGCGTTTTTAAAATTTTTGCCAGCTTGCCGAAGAGTTCATCGATATGTGATTTTTCTAAGATCAGCGGTGGTGATAAAGCGATGATGTCACCCGTGACACGGATCAGAATGCCATCGGCAAATGCGCGTTTGAACGCATCGAATGCTCTGGCTCCTGGCTTGCCTGGTATGGATGCCAGCTCAATCCCTGCGATCAGTCCCAGATTGCGCAGATCGATTACATGCGGCAAGCCTTTCAGCGAATGCACGGCATCGGCCCAATACTCTGTCATGCCACGCGCATGCTCCAGCACTTTTTGTTCTTCAAAAATGTCCAGACTTGCCAGTGCAGCGGCGCAGGCCAGCGGGTGTCCGGAATAGGTATAGCCGTGAAATAATTCAATACCGGCTGGGCCCTGCATGAAGGCATCATAAATATGCTGCTTAGAAAAAACTGCCCCCATCGGCACCACACCATTCGTCAAGCCTTTGGCCACAGTCACTAGATCCGGCTCAACATCAAAATAATCAAAAGCGAACGGTGTCGTCAGGCGACCGAAGCCCGTGATCACTTCATCAAAAATCAACAAAATACCGTGCTTGGTACAAAGCTCCCGCAACCGTTTCAGATACCCTTTGGGCGGTACTAATACACCAGTAGAGCCTGCCAGCGGCTCAACAATGACCGCCGCAATCGTCGAGGCATCATGCAAAGTCACCAGGCGCTCCAGCTCATCCGCGAGATGCGCACCATACTCAGGTTCACCGCGGGTGAAGGCGTTTTTTTCCAGATTATGGGTATGCGGTAAATGATCGACGCCTGGCAGCAAGCTGCCAAAAGTTTTGCGATTATTCGCGATACCACCGACAGACATGCCACCGAAGCCCACACCGTGATAACCGCGCTCGCGACCGATCAGGCGGGTCCGTGTTGCATCGCCGCGTGCACGGTGATATGCCAGTGCCATCTTGAGCGCCGTATCCACCGCCTCTGATCCTGAATTGGTATAAAAAACCTGACCGAAGCGATAATTGGTATAGCTCATCAAACGATCAGCGAGTTCAAAAGCGGATGGATGCCCCATCTGGAAGGTGGACGCAAAATCCAGTTGCGCTACCATGTCCTGCACTGCTTTCACCAATTTCGGCTGTGCATGCCCCAGCGGTACACACCATAACCCTGCCGTACCATCGAGAATGGTATTGCCATCGACATCGCGGTAATTCATTCCCTCGGCGGAGACCAGCAGGCGCGGATTACTCTTGAAATCACGGTTAGCAGTGAAAGGCATCCAGAACGGATTCATTTCTTCGGGACGGGATTCATACATGGGAAGCTCCTGTTATTGGAAAAACTATTTACCATCTGGTAAAACTATGTTGCAATAGCAGGCAGCAGCATAAGGACGGCAGCACAGATGGCGACATAGACAGATGCAGAAAAAATCAGCAACCGTATTGGTCAGCCAGGCACTACAGTTGGTAATCCAGCGGAATACAGTCAAATAATGTCGGCTCGTGGCTCGTGATCAGAGAAGGTCGGTTGATGCGCATCGCTATTGCGGCGTGTCATCACTCGCAATCAGATCGGACAATATGGAGTAAGGCGGAGGTGCACAGATGCAACAGGTAATAGAGAATGGCCATGTTGTTGATACATTGCCAGACAACCGGAAAGGTGATGACAAGGAAATGCGCTGGCCGGTACTGCAACTCGATCGCAGCAAGCGTGGCAGCCTGGTCGATCAAATTGTGCTGGCAATCACTGCCCTGGTGAATACGAGTGAACTAGGCATCGGCACGAAGATGCCCTCGGTGCGGCAATTTGCCAAATCGAATGGTATCAGCACCTTTACTGTCGTCGAATCTTATGACCGTTTGCTGACAACGGGTCTGCTATCGTCACGCCGTGGTTCGGGTTATTTTGTCGCGCGATGCGAAAGTGCCTCTATCCGCCCCGCACTGACTCAGCAAGTATTACCCATCAGTATCGATGCGTTGAGTCCTGATTTATATACCGGGGTATCAGATGCACTGCCTGCAGGTTCTGGCTGGCTACCGCCGGAGTGGTATGGGGAGTCCACTATTCTGGATGCCGTTCGACATGCGATGCGTATCCCGACCTGCCGCATGCGCGGTTATGGTAATCCACTGGGCTTTCCCAGTTTGCGGCAACATCTGGCAAGCAGCCTGGGAGATGCACTGTTTGCAGTTGAACCGGATCAGATTGTGCTGACACATGGCGCTACCCATGGGTTTGATCTGATCTTGCGAACGCTGACAAAACCGGGCGACTGTGTTTTTGTGGAAGATCCTGGCTATAGCAATCTGCTGTCGCTGATCCGCCATCATGGTTGCATCCCCGTCGGCATTCCACGTGGCGAACAAGGTCTGGATTTTGATGTTCTGCAAGAGAAAGCAGCAATTCATCAACCCAAGCTGATGTTTGTCAACACCGTATTACACAATCCCCTCGGTACCTCACTCAGCCATGCGCAAGCGCATCGCCTGCTGAGTATGGCGGAGCGTTTTGATTTCTGGATCGTTGAAGATGACATTTACCGGGACCTGAGCGCGCGCAGCGATCCTTCTTTGGCCGCGATGGATGGCTTACGCCGTGTGATACGGGTCGGTAGTTTTTCTAAAACATTGTCACCGGCGTTAAGAGTAGGCTCGATCACGGCATCAGCCTCCCTGGTAAGCGAATTAGTACGGATCAAGATGCTGGCCGGACTCACCACCTCAGAAATTAATGAACGTGCAGTGTTGTATGCGATTACGGCCCGGCCTTATCGGCGGATGCTGGAACAACTTATTCATCAGCTAGATACCGCACGGGAAAGCAGTATGCACATGCTGCAGCAGGCGGGCATGACGCCATTGGCAAAACCTCGTGGCGGCATGTTTTTCAGCGCTGGCTGGCATATCCCGTCCACGCCAGAATTCAACGCCAAACTGATTGCAGACCAGGCGTTAAAAGCAGGCATCTTACTGTCCCCGGGCGAATTTTTTTCGATCGCTCCCGCCGATACCGTCTGGTTCCGCTTCAATGTTGCCTATACACATTCCGAACAACTGAGTCACTTCTTACGCACCTGTCATGACACTATTGGACATTGAAAAAAATCTCCCCGGTAAAGCGCCCTCAGAAAAATCAGCAACGATTAACCGGCGTCTGCAAAATCGCGATAAATTAGAAGCAGAAATTCTGGAGCAAGCGGTACGTCTGTTTGCAGAGTGCGGTTATGAAGGCACATCAGTTGCCACGATTGCAGAACAGGTCGGTTTGTCCAAACAGAACCTGCTGTATTACTTCCCAAGCAAACAAGCGCTCTATCAGCGTGTGCTGGATGATGTATTGCATGTCTGGCTGGAACGTATGAATAGTCTTGCTGACGACCGCCGTGAGCCGGAAGAATTGCTGCGTGATTACATCGTGGCAAAACTCCGCTTTTCACGTGACCAGCCTTGGGGCTCGCGCGTCTATGCGATGGAAGTCATCGGCGGAGCCAAAGTGTATGGTGCTGATATCCGGAAAAAAGTTGTCCCTTTATTGCGCAAGGACATAGAAATTTTTGAAAAGTGGATTACCGAAGGTAAGATCGCCGCCGTAAATCCCACACATCTGCTGTTCGCAATCTGGGCAATGACGCAATCCTATGCCGATTTCGCAACCCAAATGAACCTTGTCATGAATCGCAAACAATTGAGTAAAAAAGATTTTGACGACGCAGAAAAACTGATCGTCGATATGGTACTGGCGGGACTGGCAATAAAACCCGCCTGAGGTATCAAAAAAGATCAAAACAACATTGTCAATTCTTTAAAAGTCACCTTTTTCTGTAATTCATGCGTCATAATTCATGCAGAGAAAGGATGAAATTTTATGGCAACAATGAAGCAGGTCGCTGAGAAAGCACGCGTGTCCACCACCACGGTTTCTCACGTCATCAACAATACCCGCGTCGTCAGCGAAGATGCCCGTGAACGCGTATTGTCCGTCATTCAGGAATTACGCTACATCCCCAGTGCTGTTGCACGTAGCCTGAAGAACGACAAGACCCATACTTTGGGTATGATGATCCCGAATAATTCGAATCCCTACTTCGCTGAGGTGATACAGGGAATCGAAGATGAAAGCTTCCGGCTAGGCTATAACATCATCCTCTGCAATTCCTATGATGATCCCAAAAAGCAAGCTGCGTACACTCGTGTACTGATGGAAAAACGGATCGATGGCCTGATCCTGGTGTCGTCTGGCATCGATCTGGAGCTCACTCAATTATTGGCAGACGAAGCAATTCCCAAGGTCTTGGTCGACAGGGAAGTCCCTGGTGTCGCGGCCGATTTTATTGAAGCCGACCATGAACAAGGTGGCTATCTGGCGACTAAATATCTGCTGGATCTGGGTCATCGCCGTATCGCCTGCGTATCAGGCCCAAAAACATTATTGCCGAGCGGAGACCGGGTATCCGGTTATCTGCGTGCACTAAAAGAAGCTGGCATCGATTTCAACAGTGAGTACCTTGCACACAGCGACTTTACCAGTCAGGGTGGCTTCAGCGCGTTTCAGCAGTTATTAGCCTTGCCTGACCGTCCTACGGCCATTTTTGCGAGCAATGATCTGATGGCAATCGGGGGATTGTGCGCTGCACAGCAAACCGGTATGCGGATTCCGGAAGAGCTGTCAGTAATGGGCTACGATGATATTGCCCTGGCGTCGTTCAGCACACCTCCGCTGACCACCATTGCACAGCCTAAATACGAAATCGGGGTATTGACTGCACGCGTTCTGGTGAACCGGATTATCAACGCAGAATTACCGCTGCGGCGTGAAATGCTGGAGACCAAACTGACCGTGCGTCAATCGACCGGACCAGCACCTGCTTAGAGTTTATTCACATCAACAACAGCCTTGGCAGCAACTCTACCAAGAGACGATTAAATACCTGAAGCAAGATTAACGCGGCCATCGGTGAAAAATCGATACCCCCAAGCGGTGGCAGCAATTTTCTTATCGGTGACAAGATAGGATCATTCAGGGTGCGGATAAACGGCGCAAACGGTGCATGAGGATTGACCCAGCTGAATACCGCCTCCAGCACGAGCAATGCCATCAGTCCATACAGAATCCATTGCAGCAATTTAAATAATGCCAGCAATGCGATCACTGGCAAGGACACCTGGGATACCACCAGAAAATCGGCCAGCGTCGACAGTAATGCGACGAAAAAAGCAGCAATCAAACTCGCCCAGTCGTAGCCTGCAAATCCTGGAATGACGCGTCTGATCGGATGCACCAGCCAGTCTGTTAATTGAAAGATAGATTGAGCAAGTCCCATTGGAGGCCGGACACGTTGCACCTGCATCCAGAAACGGAGTAAAAGAAAGCCCGCAAACAGGCCGGCAATCGTATCGATGACAAAAGTAAAAATTCCGTGCAACACAGGACGACCCCTAAAAAAAACCCACTGAGTGAACATCACGCAGTGGGTATTGTGCCTGAATAAGATCAGGCGTCCAAGCTATCTGAATTAAGCTGGACGTGTGCCTGTCGGGAAAGGCCAAGCTGCTGTTGGACTCACCACGGTTTTGGCATCTGGTGTAGCTGGCTTAGCTGCTGCTTTCGCTGCTGGCTTTGCCGCTGCTTTTTTTGCTGCTGGCTTCGCTGCAGGTTTAGCTGCTACTTTTGCCGCTGGCTTAGCTACTGCTTTTTTCGCTGCTGGCTTTGCCGCTGGTTTAGCTGCTGCTTTTTTCGCTGCTGGCTTTGCCGCTGGTTTAGCTGCTGCTTTTTTCGCTGCTGGCTTTGCTGCTGGTTTAGCTGCTGCTTTTTTCGCTACTGGCTTTGCTGCTGCTTTTTTTGCCGCTGGTTTAGCTACTGCTTTTTTCGCTGCTGGCTTTGCCGCTGGTTTAGCTGCTGCTTTTTTCGCTGCTGGCTTTGCCGCTGGTTTAGCTGCTGCTTTTTTAGCTGCTGGCTTTGCCGCTGGTTTAGCTGCTGCTTTTTTCGCTGCTGGCTTTGCCGCTGGTTTAGCTGCTGCTTTTTTCGCTGCTGGCTTTGCCGCTGGTTTAGCTACTGCTTTTTTCGCTGCTGGCTTTGCCGCTGGTTTAGCTACTGCTTTTTTCGCTGCTGGCTTTGCCGCTGGCTTAGCTGCTGCTTTTTTCGCTGCTGGCTTTGCCGCTGGTTTAGCTGCTGCTTTTTTCGCTGCTGGCTTTGCCGCTGGTTTAGCTGCTGCTTTTGCTGCTACAGGTTTTTTCGCAGCGGCTTTCTTTGCCTCTGGTGGTTTTGGTGCTGTTGCCATTTTGTTTCTCCTTCATTTGATGGAAAAAATTGATCAATTAAAATCCGCTCAATAAAGCTCTGAGACGAGCGGATTATTCATGGGCGCAAACAAACTGTTGGTTGCGCTAATGAATTCGGCACCGGCTGAACTGCTCCATCTCCTCGTATGATGCAGCACTTCAGCCATATGGCAGCTTGATCTCAAGCGTATCTACACAGAGTGTGTCTGCGTCGGATATCAGCTCATCCAGAATCAATCAGCCAAAAAAAACGCCCGCATTAAAAAATGCCGGCGTCGGTATCTTGTGTTTCGAGAGTTTTTCCAAAACCGAAAGCCGCGACACTTTCGTGGTGTCGCGGCACAAACAGAGTAGATCGATTCGGTCTATGACTGTCCATTCAGTTTGGTGAGGCCTCTCGCGTTTTTCACATCATGTGAACTTGAGTAGACATCCAGATGCATCTGAATGCTGCTGCGTTTTATTCCCAATTCAGGGCGCCGCCAGTTTGGTACTCAATCACACGGGTTTCAAAAAAGTTGCGTTCTTTTTTCAGATCAATCATTTCGCTCATCCACGGGAAAGGATTTTCTTCCTGCGGGAACAAAGTATCAAGTCCGATTTGTTGCGCACGGCGATTTGCGATGAACCGTAAATAACCTTTAAACATTGGCGCATTCAAACCAAGCACTCCACGCGGCATTGTATCCTCTGCGTAGCGATATTCCAACTCCACCGCACGCAAAAACAACGATTTAATTTCATCTCTAAATGTCGCGGTCCACAAATGCGGATTTTCCATCTTGATTGTGTTGATCAAATCGATTCCGAAATTGCAGTGCATCGATTCATCACGCAAAATATATTGATATTGTTCTGCCGCGCCCATCATTTTATTCTGGCGACCGAGCGCCAGAATTTGTGTGAAGCCGACGTAGAAAAATAAACCTTCCATCAGGCAGGCAAACACAATCAAAGACTTCAACAGCGTCTGATCCGTCTCCATTGTGCCAGTCTTAAATTCTGGATCGGTCAAGGCATTAATGAACGGAATCAAGAACTGATCTTTATCACGGATCGACTCAACTTCATTGTAGGCATTGAAGATTTCCGCTTCATCCAGGCCCAGCGACTCAACAATATATTGATAGGCGTGCGTATGAATCGCTTCTTCAAAAGCCTGACGCAACAGGTACTGGCGGCACTCAGGCGCTGTAATGTGACGATAAGTTCCCAGCACAATATTATTTGCAGCGAGTGAATCCGCTGTCACGAAAAAACCCAGATTGCGCTTGACCAGGCGACGCTCATCTTCTGTCAGACCATTTGGACTTTTCCAGAGTTCAATATCGCGTTGCATATTGATTTCTTGCGGCATCCAGTGATTAGCACAGCCTGCCAGATATTTATCCCACGCCCATTTGTATTTAAACGGCACAAGTTGATTAACGTCAGTCTGACCATTGATGATGCGTTTGTCAGCGGCATTGACGCGGCGGGCGATATCCTCCGGAGCCACTACGGCTGGTTTGGCGACCAGCGCAGGATTCAGTGCAATCTCCTGCGTGCGCAAGCTCAAGCCCGCCTGCACATGATCCGGCTGTTGAACAGATTTTGGCGATCCGGCTGGCGCAGCAGAGGCTGGTGCGACTTCATCATCCCAAGAAAGCATTTGGTATTCCTTACTTATTAAATAGATCGTTCTTTGCGACTAACAGAAAGAGCTCGTCGTCCGACAAAGCTCCTTCTGCTCGACATGTTGTCAGCTAGTGCTAACTCGTCCAGCTTATTGGCAAGCTTCGCACTCTTCAAAACCGGCATCACCGGGACGCAGATAGCATGCGGCACCGTCGGACTCAGGCGCTGCCGTCACCGGCGTATCAGAGTTTGCGGAGTAACCACCGCTACCACCATCAACCGCCACCGCGTTCAACGCACCAGTTTTGCTGGTGGACTTTTCAGTATGGGTTGCACCTATCGTACGCAGGTAATAGGTAGTTTTCAAACCACGCAACCAAGCTAGTTTGTAGGTTTCGTCCAGTTTTTTACCGGACGCACCTGCCATATAGATGTTCAGAGACTGCGCCTGATCTATCCATTTTTGACGACGGGATGCAGCTTCTACCAACCAGGATGGGCTGACTTCAAAAGCAGTTGCATACAGTTCGCGCAGATCTTCTGGAATGCGGTCGATTTTTGCCAGGCTGCCGTCAAAGTATTTGAGATCAGAGATCATGACCTCGTCCCACAAGCCACGTGCTTTCAGATCACGTACCAGATGTTCGTTGATCTCAGTGAATTCACCAGACAGATTCGACTTCACATACAGATTCTGGTAAGTCGGTTCGATACAGGCAGATACACCAATAATGTTAGAGATCGTTGCCGTCGGCGCAATCGCAACACAGTTCGAATTGCGCATACCGTATTGTTTGATACGGTCACGGATCACTGTCCAATCCATGGTTTCAGAATAGTCGGCTTCCAGATATCCGCCGCGCTCTTCTGCCAGCAGCTTCAGAGAGTCTTGCGGCAGGATGCCACGATCCCACAGTGAACCGCGATACGAGCTATAACGACCGCGTTCTTCCGCTAATTCTGTCGACGCCAAGTAAGCGTAATAACACACGGCTTCCATCGATGTATCAGCAAACTGAACTGCGTCCATCGAAGCGTAAGGGATACGCATCATGTGCAGGCAATCCTGGAAACCCATGATACCGAGACCAACCGGACGGTGACGCAGATTCGAGTCACGCGCTTTCTTGACTGCATAATAGTTGATGTCGATCACGTTATCCAGCATACGCATCGCTGTACTGATAGTTTTTTGTAACTTGATGTGATCCAGTTTGCCGTCTTTCATGTGTGCTGGCATGTTGACCGAACCCAGATTGCACACGGCGATCTCACTATCATTGGTGTTCAGGGTAATTTCCGTGCACAGATTTGACGAGTGAACTACGCCGACATGCTGTTGCGGTGAGCGGATGTTGCATGGATCTTTGAAAGTAATCCAAGGATGACCTGTTTCAAACAACATGGACAACATCTTGCGCCACAAGTCGAGTGCCGGGATTTTTTTCGACAGTTCGAGTTCGCCGCTGGCGGCTTTGGCTTCATACGCGGTATAAGCAGTTTCGAAAGCTTTACCGAATTTATCATGCAGATCCGGTACGTCAGATGGAGAGAACAGGGTCCAGTCACCTTTTTCCATGACACGCTTCATGAACAAATCAGGAATCCAGTTAGCGGTGTTCATGTCATGTGTACGGCGACGATCATCACCCGTGTTTTTACGCAGATCGAGGAATTCTTCGATGTCCATATGCCAGGTTTCGAGGTAAGCGCAAACCGCACCTTTGCGTTTGCCACCTTGATTGACCGCGACTGCTGTGTCGTTGACGACTTTCAGGAACGGCACTACCCCCTGTGATTTACCATTTGTACCTTTGATATGCGCGCCGAGCGAACGCACTGGTGTCCAGTCATTACCGAGACCACCGGCGTATTTCGCCAGCAAGGCATTTTCCTTGATCGCTTCGTAAATACCGTCGAGATCATCGGCTACCGTAGTCAGATAGCATGAAGATAACTGTGAACGCTGTGTGCCGGAGTTAAACAAAGTCGGCGTCGAGCTCATAAAGTCAAAGCTGGACAGGAGATTGTAGAACTCAATCGCACGGGCTTCACGATCGATTTCGCTGATCGCCAGACCCATCGCAACACGCATATAGAATGCTTGCGGCATTTCAATACGGGTGCCGCGCACATGCAGGAAGTAGCGGTCATACAAAGTTTGCAGACCGATATAACCAAATTGCAGATCACGATCGGCAACCAGCGCATCTGCTAATTTTTTCAGATCAAACTGACCAAGCTTGGCATCCAGCAAATCAGCTTCGATACCTTTTTTGATAAATTTAGGGAAATAATCCACATACTCGGCTGCCGCATCTTGCTGAGCAACTTCTTTACCGAATACTTCTTTACGGACTGTATGCAATAAGAGACGCGCAGTCACCTGGCTATATGCAGGCTCTTTTTCCATCAGTGCACGCGCAGCCAAGATTGCTGATTTATGCAGTTCTTCTACCGGTACGCCGTCGTACAGATTTTTCAAGGTTTCGGACAAAATCGCTTCCGGATCGGCCAGCTTGTCCAGGCCAACGCAGGCAGCTGTAATCAGCTTACGTACTTGTGCGATGTCGAGTGCGACGCGCTGTCCATCAACGACGACGTGAATTTGCGGTGCGGCGATATCTGTTTTGGAAGATTGTTGTGACTCTAATTGAAGGCGACGTTCTTCCTGACGCTTAGCCCGATACAGGACATAGGCACGGGCAACATCATGTTCGCCGGAACGCATCAACGCCAGTTCGACCTGATCCTGAATGTCTTCGATATGAAACGTGCCGCCAGTTGGCTGTCTGCGCACCAGAGCAGATACAACACTTGCGGTTAACTGCTCAACGAGCTCACGGATACGGGCCGATGCAGCACCCTGACCACCGTTAACTGCCAAAAAGGCTTTAGTCACAGCAATAGCAATTTTGGAAGGCTCAAAACCAACTACAGCACCATTACGACGGATGATGCGGTACTCACCATAGGCGGGCGTTTGCGTCGCTGGCGCATGATGGGCTGATGATGACTGTAAAGCGGACAGATCAGCGGTACTTGGTGTTGATGTTTCTAGAGAAGAGTGCATTTGGCCTCCGGGGTCAGCATGGGTTGAGACTTAATCGATTAACTTGAGCGATTACATGAATGACGCAATCCTTGATGTAGTCATTGATGTAGTGACTGAGTCAATCATCGATCTTTCATGTGATTTTTGGTGAGCGCATGGCGACCAAAAATCTTTTTTCTTGTATTGCACACTGCATAGTTCAGATCTAAAACCTTAGCCAAGTCTCTGTTTTTTAAATCATTTATCTCATTAAAACAGGATAAAACTTCATCACAGAGAATGACCATAAACTGGAATCAAACCACTATATGTAGTGCACAAGATTTGATTTGCACTAATTCTAGTGCCGCGCTGGCAGATACGCAATCGCTTTTTTTGTTAAAAAGAGAATATTTTTTATTGTTGCTACTAGCTTTGCGGATTGACAAAGTCAAAGCATGAAAGGAAAGCTAGGCAGCGCATGAGTGGGTACTAACATGGACTCATGCTGAGCAGCATGAGCGAGCAATTCTTTATATTGTTTCCAATTAAAAAATGGTCCGGGGTCGGTCTTGCGGCCGGGGGCAATATCCTGATGCCCGACGATATGTCGTATCGGACAGGCTTGTATCAGGGCCAAAGTCAATTTCTGCAGTGACCGATATTGCGCCTCCTCGAACGCCTGAAGATCGCTCCCCTCCAATTCAACCCCGACTGAAAAATTATTACACGCTGACAGCCCCTGAAACGACGAGACACCAGCATGCCAGGCACGCAAGCTGACCGGAACGAATTGCAGTACCTGACCGTCGCGCCGTATCAAGAAATGAGTGGAGACCCGGACACTCTGTAACGAGGTAAAACTGGGATGCGCCGTGACGTCGAGCTGGTTCAAAAACAAATCAGTAATGGCGCTACCGCCGAACTGGCCCGCTGGCAGGCTGATGTTATGAATGACCAGTAGTGAGATTTCTGCACCGTCGGGGCGATGATCATAATTAGGCGACGGCTTTTGTTCCGCCTGAGGGCAATGCCCGCCAGCATCGATAATCCATGCCGGTTGTGCAGAATGCAGAGCGGGTTTATTCCGGCTCATGAATCTTCAGTTTTTGTATCTGGTAGCGCAATTGCCGGAAACTGACTCCCAGCAACTCAGCCGCTTGGGTACGGTTATTCCTGGTCTTGACCAAGGCACGGCGTATCACCTCTTTCTCGATGCGCTCCAGATAATCAGGCAAAGAACAAGGTAATTCTGGCTCAGTGAAAATCGACATATCTGCATGAGCACCTGGCAATGTTGCCGCCTGACCGGTGCTGACTGCGTCCTGCAACAGCATTTTTTCTGCGGAGGCAGGACTAAAATCCGAATTTACTACCGTCGCAGGCAATGCTGCAGTCACCAGGCTGGTCTCGGAGACAGCGCTACTTACCGGCCTCGCCGAAGGACGCAAAGCCAGATCACTGACTTCGATACAGCCATCATTGGCGAATGCCAGCGCACGCTCCAGGATGTTTTCCAATTCGCGAACATTCCCGGGAAAATCATATTCGGCGAGTGCCTGGCGCGCACTGTCGGATAACAAGGTCGCACAACGATCAGGGTTCGTCTGGGCTGATGCAGTCAGGCGCTGTAAAATCCCCTCGGACAATTCGCCTATATCCGTCAGACGTTCGCGCAATGGCGGCAAATGCAACTCAATCACGTTCAGACGATAGTACAAGTCCTGACGGAATTTACCTGCGGTCACGCAATTCGCCAAATTCTGATGCGTTGCACTGATGATGCGAACATCAACAGGCTCTTCTGCGGTAGCACCGACCTTGCGCACCCGGCGCTCCTGGATTGCCCTCAGCAACTTGACCTGCATCGCCAATGGCAGATCAGCGACTTCGTCCAGCATCAGCGTGCCACCGCTGGCCGCCTGAAAAAATCCATCACGATCATCGTTGGCACCGGTAAAAGCACCTTTGCGATAACCAAAAAATTCGGCCTCCATCAATGCCTCAGGAATGGCACCACAGTTGACTGCAATAAAAGCCTTTTCAGCGCGGGCACTATTCAGATGAATTTCGCGGGCAGCCAGTTCTTTACCGCTTCCCGATTCGCCGGTAATGATCACAGGTGCCATGCTGCGGGCTAAACGGCTGATCTGAGCACGCACATGGCGGATTCCCTCAGATTGTCCGATCAGCGAGGATGCCGTGATTTTTTCTACCTGCGCAGTCTCTACGTTTTGCTTGCTTTGTACTTCACTGGTCTGCAATGCTGAGCGCACCAGTTTGCGCAGCTGATCCAGTGCGACTGGCTTGGACACATAATCAAATGCACCGGCTTTTAATGCTACAACCGCATTATCCGCACTGCCAAATGCGGTGATTACCGCAATCGGCGTATTTTTATAATATAAGCCGACTTCATGTACCAGTTCCATACCAGAACCATCCGGCAAGCGCATATCAGTCAGAACCAGCGAATAAGTTGTTTTGCTCAGATACTGGCGCGCAACCTCCAGGGTCTCGGCACTATCGACATCAAGTCCCATTTTAATGAGCGTGATTTCCAGCAACTCACGTAAATGCGCCTCATCGTCCACAACCAGAATACGCGGACTGCTTGGCAGGTCTTTAGTGCTCATGGGCAGATGACTCAGTCAAAGAAAAATTAATCACAAAGCGACCTCTTGATTCACCGAACATCGTAGTCGGATCATCGGCATGGTATTCATAATCGAGCAAAGCATGGTTATTCAAGCATAGTTCCCGTGCCATGTACAAGCCAAGCCCGGTTCCCTTGCTCGATGTTGTATAAAACGGCTCAAATAGATGGGATCGCACTTCAGCACCAATACCCGGCCCATCGTCCTGTATGTGCAATTCCATCCTGTGCATCGTACTGGCCTGAGCAAATATCTTGATACTGCCTGGTGCGCCGCTGGCATATCTGGTGGCATTCGACAACAGATTGACAATCACCTCGCGCAAATGCCCCACATCAAATACAACAGGAAATGTGATCGCACGATCGACATAAATCAGGTCTGGATCAAGTCCGCGGGTTTCAACAAAGTCCTGAACGATTTCAATCACCAGGGGTAGCAAAGAAAACGGCTTGGTATCGGCCTGGGCTTTGCGTGATAATTTCAAAATATCTTCGATCAGCTGATTCAGGCGCGCCACATTGTCGTCAACGATTTTCAATAATCGCTGGGTCTGTGCCGGATTGCTCATGTCTTCGTTTAGCAAGGACGCTGCATACGAGATCGAAGACAAGGGATTTCTGACCTCGTGCGCAATACTGGCAGTCAGCCGTCCCATCGACGCCAGCTTGAGTTGCTGTGCCTGATTCTCAATGTCTGAAACATCCTGCATAAAAATAATAGTGTAAGACGCCTGATCCTGACCAAAACCATCAATATCGGCGCTGTCCACGTCCATGAAGCGCAATTTAAGATGTGTCACAAAATCAGAGCGCAGATTATTTTCCGGCAAATTGCTGTCGAAGGTTGCATCTGCTGCATGACGAATCGAGATGAAGGAAATATTTTCCTCCGTTGCCCAGGGCATGATACCGGTATTCGTCATCGTCGTATTCAGAGTTGCGCCACTCCTGGTCGACAGCACTTCAGCAATCGGTTTTAAAGCCGGAATATCCCGCAAGCGCATATGGCTGACCTCCTTGATCAGATGCGCGCCCAGCATGCGCTCGGCAGCCGGATTCATCTCGACCAGATGATCTGCCTGATCGACCACCAGAATGCCGTCTCCCATATCTGAAATAACCAGACGATTAATCGTCTGCTGGATTGCCAGTGCGTGACCACGCTCGGCAGCCAGGGCTTCTTGCTGAATCAAATTCTTTGCCAGCCGGTTCACCACATACACGACGGCAAAATACGCAGCACCATATAAACCAGCCTGAGAACTCAGATTAATATCTTCTTGCTGCAAAATTCTGTAAAGACTTTCCAGCAGCAGGAACAAGGTCACAAACGCCGCAAAAAACAATCCCCACAATAAAGGCGCCAGAATTCCGACACCCGCCAGCGGAAATAAATACAGGATCGCAAGACCGCTTTTATTCCCTCCAGAAGCCAGATACATAATTGAGATCACGACGATGTCGAGAGCAATCTGTGCGGCCAGTTGTAACTTGAAATGCTTTTGGTAGCGATATTTCAAGACGACGAAAGCAATGGCAATCAATAGATATACCACGCAAGCCTCGCTCAGCAATAGCTGCTCGCTCAGCCACGAGTCCTTGCCATTACGTAAATTCAGGTAGGCGAGTAAGACAAGAGCCACGACCAGACGCGACACATTCAGCGTTTGTAAAGAACGCCAGAAAGTCGCGCTAGGCAACGCGGATAAGGAGTTTTCAGTCGACATGATCAATGATCATAGAATACTGCTCAAGCTGAGTAGTGCCGGCGCATGAAAGACTACGCATGCTGATCCGCATGGGCGACGCTGCAATATACATGCTGCTCACGGTAGACAGCCTCAGATGCGGGGAAGTGAATCTGGCATGCTTCGCAGCACACCATCGCCTCCGCGTTTTGGGCTGGTGCCTGCCCCATATTAGCCGGATTAGACGGATGACCAGAATTAAAGGCACCACCATCCTGCCCGGCCCCAGGCTGCTGCTGACTTTTTTTACGAATCGCCAGCACAACGAGTGCGGCCAATACCAGCCACATCAATAATTTCATGACAGGCTCCTGTGCAACAAAACTTCAAGAACAAAGCGACTGCCGACATATGCCAGCAGCAGTGTAATAAAACCGCTCAGGGTAAAACTCAGCACCGTCTTGCCACGCCAGCCTCGCCACTTGCGACCGATCAGCAAGACGCCAAACAAACACCATGAGAACAAAGACAATACGGTCTTATGATCCCACTTAAACGCAATGCCCAGCACCTGTTCAGAGAACACCACACCGGAGAGAACGGTCAAGCTTAGTAAAACAAAGCCGATGGTAATCAAGCGGAACAGAATTTTTTCCATCGTCAGCAAAGCAGGCAAGCGCTCAATCGCGGCATTTAGCCAGGCAGGCAGACTTTGATTATTCGGTTTATGTAAATGCGCATCCTGCAAAATCATCACAACCGCATGAAAAGCAGCAATCGTCAGTGTGCTATACGACAATAAGGCGATTCCCAAATGCCATGGGAACATGGTCGTCTTCCCCGTCAGAGTAACCAAGCTGCCCGAAAAAAAAACCGGCAGAATCACCATCAGGGCTGCATTCGGCAATAACAATACCTTCAGCCCGTCCAGCGAAAGATTGCGGCTCTCCAGCCAATACACAAGGACTGACACCCAGAGCGCGGAGGAAAGCATCACGGCAAAACCGACACGCAGCGCATCCGGCGTAAAGATCGTCAACCACAAGGCGGCCGCATGTATTAGCCATGCGGCAAAGGTAAAACCAGACTCAATCAAGCGACGCTGATTAGGGACGAAACTGCCCAGCACATAGAGGGCAGCCGCGAGGAAAGAAAGATAAGTTTGCATCACTTAAGTTTACACCATGTCAGCAAGTCTGTAGCCCGGGATTTGTTTCCATTGATGACAGACGATGTTGAGCAAGGTCTGTCGCCATATTCGGCGCGAATCAAACGCAGATGAAATCAGGCTGGGCGGGCAACCAACTGATATTTTTTTATTTTGTCGTACAGTGTTTTTTTCGGAATACCGAGCTGCTCTGCCGCCAGCGCGACATTGCCATCATGCGCTTGCAAGGCGTGCTGGATCAAGCTGGACTCATATTCATCGAGACGCCTGGGTAAACTTTCGACTCCCGCCGCATTTATATGAGCAACAGGGTCACGGGCAGATGCTGGCACCAAATCGGCCACGCCAAGCACCCATTTATCCGCAAAATTGCGGAGCTCCCGCACATTTCCCGGCCAGTCACGTTGCTGCCATTCCGTCATGTGCGCAGGTGTCCATGGTGGAACGGGCATCTGATAACGCTGCGCTGCGGCGTCGGCAAAATGCTTTAACAACAGAGGGATATCTTCGCGCCTTTGCTTCAGCGCAGGCAAGTCAATACTCACCACGCTGAGACGGTAATACAAATCTTCACGGAACTTTGCCTCTTCACTCAGTTGCAATAAGTCCACCTTACTCGCCGCGATCACGCGACAGTCGAGAACAATCTGGGCATTACCGCCCAGGCGCTCCAGACGTCGCTCCTGCAAGACGCGCAGCAGTTTCACTTGCAATGCCAGCGGCATGCTCTCAATTTCATCGAGAAATACCGTGCCTCCCTGGGCATATTCAAGTTTGCCGATACGACGTTTTTGCGCGCTGGTAAAAGCCCCTGCTTCATGACCAAAAATCTCGCTCTCAAACATCGTCTCCGGTAAAGCGCCGCAATTGATGGCGACAAATTCACCGCTGCGACCACTCGCCAGATGCAGTTGCCGGGCCACGACTTCTTTGCCTGAGCCCGTTGCACCATTAATCAGCACATCAACCGGACTCGGCCCGATAGCACGAATGAATTTGCGCACCTGCTCCATAACCGGCGCGTGTCCCAGCATTTCCGGTACTGATTTTTGACTGGCGAGTTGCTGTTTCAGTTGCCGGTTGTCCATGACCAGTTTGCGTTTTTCCTGCGCCCTCAGGCAGGTCTCAAGCAAGCGCTCCGAGGCAAATGGTTTTTCGATAAAATCATAAGCACCTACCCGCATCGCAGCGACTGCCATGCTGACATCACCATGTCCGGTAATCAGAATGACAGGCAAATCGGCGTCGAGTGCGCGTACTTGTGTTAGCAGCGCCAGACCAGACTGGCCCGGCAAGCGTACATCGCTGACGACAATGCCGGCGAAGGACGGATGCAGTGCTGACTGTGCCGCCTCGACGCTCGCATACGCATGCACCTTGAAGCCTCCCAGCTCCAGCGTCTGCGAAGTCGCCAGCCTGACCGCCTGTTCATCCTCAATCAATAGTGCTTCCAACGTCGTCTCCTGATGCTATTACTGTGGTTACACGAACATTCATAGTGCGTCTAAAATCATATACTCCCCCTATTAATCAAGAAAAATACCCTGATTGCGTAATGTTCTATTGGCGATATAAAAAATACTTGAGGGGAGTATATTATTTTTTTTATTCCTGTCACCAACGCCAGATCTGCCATCCATCAACCATCTGAGCTGTCTGACTTATCCATGCTACGAGGAAGACTAACCACGAATTCAGCACCTCCGCCAACGCGATTTGATGCGCTCAGACTGCCATTCATCGCCTGGACAATCGACGATGAAATCGCCAGCCCCAGCCCCAATCCCTGATCCGATGGCTTGGTCGTAAAAAACGGTTCAAACAAATGCTGAATCACATGATCAGGTAGTCCCGTCCCGGCATCGATAATGCGGATAATGATGTAATGCGCATCGGCATCAAGCTCAACATTAACCTGTTGCCGGCTGCCTGTAACGGGTATTTGTAGCGTCGCGTCCAGGGCGTTGCGTATCAGGTTGATCAATACCTGCTCTATCCGTACCGCATCTCCCAGTACCAGCATCCCGCGCTGATCCGGTAAGTTCAAACTCACTCCGTGCCGGTCAAAGTCGCTTTGCAACAGCAAGGCGGCGGTACGCAAAGACTGCGCAACATCCACGACTGCCACTGCTTCAGGGCTTTTTCTGGCAAATCCTTTTAGCTGCGCAATGATGCGCCCCATCCTGGCGCTAGCATCACTGATATGAGCGAGATTATCACCGGCTTGCGTCAGATTGCCACGCGCCAGAAAGGTCACTGCGTTATCCGCAAAAGCGCGAATTGCAGTCAGCGGCTGATTCAGCTCATGCGTCATGCCGGCTGCCATCTGCCCTAGCATGGCGAGTTTGCCGGTTTGCACCATCTCATCCTGGGTTGAGCGCAACAGATTTTCTGCGTCCTGGAGCTTGCTGTATTTACCGGCCAGTTGCTGATTCGCCAGCGTCAGTTCCTGCGTCCTCTGTGCGATACGCACCTCCAATTCGTCAGCGGCACTTTGTAATGCCTGACGCGCCAGCAGACCTTCTTTCATACGCTGGCGACGCTGATACACCACTGCGGCGGCAGTCGCACTCAAAATCACCAGCAACAAAGCAACCAGTGCGGCCTTGACGCCTGCTAGCCGGATTCTTGCCTCGGACGGAAACAAGATTAGTTGCCATGACAGGCGTCCCACAGGTCGGGCGACATAGCGACCAAAATCGAGACGCGCCGGTCTATTCAAGCTGCTGATCGTCGTAATCGCTTTACCACCGTATTGTAAAGTCGTCCCCAGGGCTTGCTGTGCAACCGGGTCGAGTACACGCAAACTATGGTATTGCCAATCGGGCCGATTGCTGAGAAACACCACGCCATATTGATCCGATAAAGCAATCGGCTCCTCACTGCTGCGCCAGGCTTGTTCGAACTCGGTCAGGCTGATTTTGACCGCGATGACGCCGATCGGCGACCGTTGAATAGGATTGGCAGGCGCTGCTGAACTTGCGGTCACCGATCCAGACGCTGAGATGTCCTGTGCCGAGGATCCTCTGGCAAACGGCCGTACACCTTCAGGATAGACAGCTTGCGCGATGAAATAACCGGGAATATTCGTCGTATTGCCGATGGCATAAAAACGTCCCGCCTGCCCCGTCATCGCCTGACGAAAATAGGGGCGGAAGCTGAAGTTCTGCCCCATATAGGTTTGCGGCGTGTCCCAGTTGCTGGCGGCAATCGTCTTACCCTGGGCATCCATCAAATAGATGGATGCCACTTTGGCCTGTAGCTGCAAGTCTCGCAACAATGCATTTAATTCAGAAACGAGTCCTTGGTTATCAGGCTGCGCCAGGAGCCTGGCAGCGAGTGGCAGATAAGATATAGAGTACGGCAAGGTCTCGTATTTTTCCAGCGCTGACTCCAGATCGAGGGAAATCAGTTTCAGCTGGCGATCACCACTACGATGCAACTCATCTCTGGCGAATGTCGTGGCAACCCAATACGTGGAACACACCAGAACAATCGCCAGCATCACCAATGCGGTCAGCACTGCGATACTGGCGAGCTTTGAACGGGTCAGAAAAAATCGGGCGGGTCTCATCAGTCGGTGACATTAGTTCCGTATAAGGCTGAGAGGCGGGATCAGACCTGCTGAAATCAATCCACCGCCGCCATTTTCAGTTCATCGGTGTGATGCCGTTGCTGCTCCTCCATCACGAGCTGCCCCAGTTCACGTTTCAAGGCATTGAATTCTGCCGAAGACGGATCGCGCAAACGAGGTAAGTCGACGATCAGATCTCGCTTCACGGTACCAGGGCGGTAGGTCATTACGATGATACGGTCCGCCAGATAAATCGCCTCCTCAATACTGTGTGTGACAAAGATAATCGTCTTTTTCAGCTCCGACCAGATACGCAATAACTCATCTTGCAGATTGCGACGCGTTAAGGCGTCCAACGCACCAAAAGGCTCATCCATCAGCATGATAGGTGAATCCAGTGCAAGTACGCGGGCAATCGCAACACGCTGACGCATGCCGCCCGACAGATCTTTCGGAAAACGGCTTTTGAAATCACTCAAGCCCAGCATCGCCAGTAAGTCTGCCACTTTTTTCTGAATCTCGGCCTTGCCAAGACCTTTGATTTCCAGACCGAAGGCGATATTTTGCTCGACCGTCATCCAGGGGAACAAAGCATATTCCTGGAACACCATACCGCGATCCGGACCAGGTCCGGAGACCAGCTTACCATCAGTGGTGATCGACCCTGAGCTGGGTAGCGAAAAACCTGCGACGGCATTCAGCAGTGTCGATTTACCGCAACCCGATGGACCGAGCAGGCAGACGAACTGCCCTTCCGGGATGTCCAGCTGAATATCTTTTAACGCGACGACTTCGCGGTCGCTAGTTTTAAAAATCTTGTTGACCGCGTTCACTTTGATTTGCGCTTGCTGTGTCATATTAATTCTCCAGACCGCGGTGCCAGCGCAGTAAATGATTATTCAGTTTATTCATTGCCAGATCAATCGCCAGACCCAGCATACCGATACTGATCATGCCGGCGATAATTTTGTCTGACCAGAAGTACTCACGCGCCTCGAGGATACGAAAGCCCAGACCATTATTCACGGCGATCATTTCCGATACGATCACCACGATAAAAGCCGTACCGATCCCGATACGTACTCCCGATAAAATATAGGGCACTGCAGCTGGCAGCATCACACGTACAAACAAGGTGGTCTGGCTGGCGCCAAGGTTGCGGGCCGCACGAATATAGATGCCGTCCACATGGCGTACACCGGCAATGGTATTCATCAACACAGGGAAAAAAGCACCGATCGCAATCAGAAAAATTGCCGGCGGATTCCCCAATCCAAACCACAAAATCGATAAGGGTATATAGGCAATAGGTGGAATCGGACGCAAAACCTGCATCAGCGGATTCATCCAGGCATAGGCGCGCTGGCTGGCTCCCATCGCCAGGCCCAGCGGCAATGCCAATCCGGCACCGACGATAAACCCGACTAGCACCCGGCACATACTGCCGATCGTGTCACGTATCAATTCACCAGAAAACAGCCAGCCCAGACGGGACATGCTTGCCGGATCAAATGCTTCCATCGGCGAAGCATACTCACACCATTTTTTCACAACTGCCCAAGGTGCAGGCAAGACCTGTGGATTCACCCACCCCATCGTAGTAACGGTATGCCAGACTGCAATCAATATGGCAGGCACAACCAGCCCCGCGCCAATTTCACGCCATTTCAGCTTCATCTAATGTCCTTTGAGAATATCCGCGCTGACAAGAAGAGAAGGATTTCATCTCGATCAATCTTGCCAGCGGATTTAGTGTGTTGTGATGCTTGTAGAGTCTTGACTACTTATTTGATGTTCAGGCTTTTCTTAGCCTGATCAAGCAGATCAGTTTTGACCCAGTCTTTGGCGACCGGAGGTTTGGCCATCTTGCCGACGCCGTATTTTTGCATCAGATCCGTGGTGATCTGAATATGCTCAATCGTCACATCGTAAGAGTAAGGGGAATTGCCGATAGCGGCGACGAAGTCATCTTTAGTAATTTGTCCTTTAAAAATAGTTTCGCGGACATATTTCTCAGCCAGGTCTTTGTTGTCGATAAAGGTCTTGGTCGCCTCGACAAAACAACGCATGAATTTTTCTGCAAGAGGACGGTTTTCTTTATAGAATTTTTCTGTCATCACCATGGTACGAACTGGCTCGCCGATAGGTGTGTCATAGGGCTTGAGCAATTCTGTACCAAAACCCTTGTTGATTGCTTGCGCAGAATACGGTTCGGACTGCATGATCGCATCGATATTTTTACCCAGCAAAGCCTGATTCAGATCCGGAAAGCCGAGATAAATAATCTGCACATCTTTACCTGGCTGATCGGAGTAGGTCAGACCATTCTGCGAGAGCTCTGCTGCCAGCAAAATATCCTGAATACCGCCACGGGTGACGCCGACTTTTTTACCCTTTAATTCTTTCATCGATTTGATACCAAGATCGGTACGCGTAACCAGACGCGCACCACCTTTGGCAAAACCTGCCACGATGAAAATCGGTGCACCGCTGGCACGGGCTGAAATCACGGCCTCTGAGGATACAGCGGCCACATCCAGTTCGCCGGCAATCACGGCCTGCATCGCATCGAGCCCTTTAGGGAAAACTTTTTCATCCACCTTGATACCGCATTTCGGGGCGATTTCTTTGATGTAGGATACCGCACCGTAATGGGCAAATTTGAGGTTACCAAGGCGTACCGTGTCATCGGCATGCGCCGCGCCCGTTAGCATACTGAGGGATGCCAGCAGGACAGCGCTGGCAATAGAGGCGATGGAGGTAACCGGTGATATTCTCCGGCCAGGTATGGCATGCAGAGTGTTGTTTACGGTGGGTGTTAACATTGTGGTCTCCGGTATTTTTAATTAGGACTTACGCAAAATGCTTCCGGCAATCTGACAGAAACGATTTCATGACAGTACATGTGATTTGTTACGTATCTATAGCAGACTCTGTGCCAACTCGACTGTTTTTGCAAGTACTTGATTTTTAATGGCTAAATAATTTCTCAGTTCGCACTCGTTCCGGAAAACCGGAAATTCTATGCTTGCCCCCCCGGCTGATTCCGGCTTCCCGCACAGATAGGCGGATCAAAGCTCCGATCGAATTTATCGCAAAAATTTGCCGTCTTTGCCTATCATAGTCAATTCAACGAATTCACTACCGGTATGATCTTTCTCGCTATAGCCAAGCATCACACCGCCAATATCGTAACGGCGTATCGATTCCAAAGCGCGGATCAAACCGTCGCGAGTCAGATTGCGACCGGCACGACGTAAGCCTTCTACCATGATCTTTGCAGCGACAAAACCTTCCATCGCGGCATACGACGCATTTACGCCTTGCGCAATAGCGATACTTTTAAATTCCTGACCCAGGACTGTCGAGACGGTATGCGGCGCCGGCATAATTTGCGACACCATCACACCGATACCTGCGCGCCCAAGAGAATCGACAAAAGACTGTGAGGCATTATTCGATAAGGTCATGATTTGCAATCCGGGATTCTGTGTCCGCGCCTCTTTAATCAGCTCCACCGTAGTGACGCCGGAACCGATAATAATGACGGCTTTAGCCTTACTGCCAATCACTGCTTTGACTGCGGCTGCGATATCCGGCTTGGCCCGGTCGAATGTCACGATTGCTGCCGATGTCAATTTATGTTGGGTCATGGCTTGAGTAAAACCGGCCAGTCCGTCGCGACCAAAAGTATCGTCAACATGCAATAAGGCGATCTCTTTCAGGCCGATGGTATTAAATTGCTCAACGCCACGCCGGACTTCATCTTGATATTTGGCGCGTACATTAAATACATAGTGGTTGACTGGTGCATGGAACAGAGAAGCACCAGTACTGGGCGCGATCAGCGGGACTTTGTTCTCTGCCAGCACCGGCAGCAGAGCTTCAGTATGCGGTGTGCCGCGCGACTGAAACAGCGCAAACACATGCTCTTTCTTGATCAGGGTCTCGGCATTTGTCGCAGCGGTAGCAGGATCAAACTTATCGTCGAGGATTTTGACTTCGATTTTTCGACCATTGACGCCGCCGTTTTTATTGATGTGCTCAAAATAGGCATTCGCCCCTGCGTTCATTTCCTTGACTGGTCCGGCAATCTGACCGCTCAGACCTACCGTTTGTCCTAGAAGAATCATGCTGTCCGTAACACCATCCTCGGCCATTGCAACGCTAGGCACAACACTAAGTGGGAATAACAGGCTGAGGCAGGCACAAAGCCTCAGCGCCAGGCGGCGCGAGCGATTGTTCAACATGATGGTCTCCGTATTTTTTATAGTTTGTTACTGTGTTTTAGCTGACTAAGCAGAAAACGTTCCTATTCTGCATCACAGTACAAGTCTCTGATTTAACATGAGTATTTCTCCTGAAGCATCGGTATTACTACTGATATGTGCGGATTTTCAGCTTGAGGCCGATAATTTTTCCGGCAATCCAGACTCTTCAGGCTCGCCAGGATTGGGGGACTGAACTAATTCAAGGTCTGACAAGGTGCGATCAGGTAAAATGTCAGGTTATAGCGCCTCAGGCGATTACTCTCTGCAATCTTGTTTTTCACTTACTCATATAGATTCTATCCATGCTTGATAATTTGACCCAACGCCTTGCCAAAGTGGTGAAAACCATGCGTGGCGAGGCTCGTTTGACAGAATCCAATACCGCTGAAATGTTGCGCGAGGTGCGCATGGCCTTGCTGGAGGCCGACGTCGCCTTGCCAGCCGTGCGTGAACTGATCGCCCGTGTGAAAGAAAAAGCGCTGGGCGAAGAAGTCATCAGTTCTCTGACGCCAGGGCAGGCCCTGGTCGGCGTGGTGCAAAAAGAACTGGCCAGCCTGATGGGTGCCGATCTCGGACCAGAGGCTTCACAACTGAGTTTTGCCACACAGCCGCCTGCAATTATTTTGATGGCTGGCTTGCAAGGTGCCGGCAAAACCACGACTGTCGGTAAGCTCGCCAAATATCTGCGTGAGCAAAAAAAGAAAAAAGTCCTGACTGTCTCTGCCGACGTCTATCGCCCTGCTGCGATTGGTCAGTTGCAGACGGTGACGGCACAGGTCGGTGCAGATTTTTTCCCGTCATTGCCAACGGATAAACCAGTTGATATTGCGCTGGCAGCGCTCGATTATGCAAAAAAACATTATCACGATGTCTTGATTATCGATACTGCCGGTCGCCTTGGTATTGATGAAGCGATGATGCAAGAAATCGCCGCCCTGCATGCTGCCGTCAAGCCGATTGAGACCCTGTTTGTGGTTGATGCGATGCTGGGTCAGGATGCCGTGAATACCGCCAAAGCCTTTAACGATGCGTTGCCCCTGACTGGCGTAGTACTCACTAAGCTCGACGGCGATGCACGCGGCGGCGCGGCTTTATCGGTGCGTCATATCACCGGCAAACCGATTAAATTTGCTGGCGTTGCTGAGAAGCTCGATGGCCTGGAAGCCTTTGATCCGGTTCGCATGGCGAATCGGATTTTGGGTATGGGCGATATTCTGGCACTGGTCGAATCCGCCCAAAAAGGCATGGATGTCGCAGCAGCACAAGATCTTGCCCACAAGATCAAAGGTGGCGGCAAGTTCGACATGAACGACTTTAAACTACAACTGAGTCAGATGAAAAAGATGGGTGGTTTGTCGAATCTGATGGACAAACTTCCGGCGCAAATGCAGCAGGCAGCAAGCGGCGCAAACATGGATCAGGCCGAAAAAAATGTACGCCGTATGGAGGGTATGATCAATTCCATGACCCCGCAGGAACGTGCAAAACCGGATTTAATCAAGGCGTCACGCAAACGTCGTATTGCAGCCGGTGCAGGTGTACAAATTCAGGAAGTCAATCGCATGCTGAATCAATTTGAACAGATGCAAAGCATGATGAAGAAGCTGCAAGGCGGTGGCATGATGAAGATGTTACGCAGCATGAAGGGAATGATGCCAGGCAAACGCTAGCGCCTGATCACATCGAAACCTGCCAGCCGGATCGACCTGAGCACGCTAAAATCAGGCCTGATCCGGTTTTTTTTCACTATGAAACGCTGTCCTCTGCGCATTACGATACATTTTCAACAAAAAGCCACAAAAAACACTTGCATCCCTCTGCAAAGCGCACCACTATTAGCGATGCGTGAAATGGCGCATTTTCCAAGATATTTGTGAAGGAGCCTCAATATGGCAACAGCACCAAAAAAAGCACCGGCTAAAGCAGCTCCAGCAGCTAAAAAGCCAGCAGCAAAAGCAGCAGCTCCAAAAGCAGCTGCACCAAAGAAAGCTGCTCCGGCAGCAAAAGCAGCAGCACCTGCACGTAAGCCAAATGCAGCGTTCATGAAGCCAATGACAATTTCTCCAGTGTTGGCAGCAGTCATCGGTGCAGCACCAATTCCACGTACTGAAGTCACTAAAAAAGTATGGGAATATATCAAGAAGCACCAACTGCAAGACGAAGCGAACAAGCGCAACATCAACGCGGATGACAAATTGAAAGCCGTTTTTGGCGGTAAAAAACAAGTCTCCATGTTTGAAATGACAAAGCTGATTTCCGGTCACCTGTCTTAAGCTGATCGTAGTCGCTTTGGGAGACTTATTGGGGCCATGTAAGTAACAGATGGCATCCCAATCCCAAACAAAAACGCCCGCATCGCGCGGGCGTTTTTGTTTTTAAACTCAATCTGTTTCAGTGACATGCTGAGCCATTAATCACACCCCTCACCCAATCAGACCAATGAGCCAGGATCAATCGGCTTCATCAGGATTTTTCAATCACCCCTTACCAGGCGCATCTTGCGAAATAGATGCCTAGTGGTGATGCGTGAGGCAGTGTTGTAGAGAGCAGTTGCCGGTTAGCGTTAGCAGTGAAGTCTGAATTCACATCGCGACGGCATGATTCCTTGGGAAGTCTTATTCCCTCTGCATATCACAAAGCGATAGCGGTCTAATAGAAAATCCGAGTTCAATAATTACCGCAACTCACAACACGGTTTGAGCGAGCTTCTCGCTGGATAACGGTTGCACCTCCCGCAGGATTAGGTGCGATCACGCAATACGATCCTCGCCCGCTCGTCACCTTGGTAATCAGGGTGCCATCTGCTGTGGTAAATGTTTTAAAAGAGACTTCACCCGGTATCGCCGCAGCGGCCATTTTGTCTGCCAATGTCGCAATCGCTGGCACCGCGGCCTTTGGCGCAAAGGGCAATGCACGTTGCTGTGCCTGCAAATCCTTGCTGATCTGACGTGTGTCAAGATTGAGGTTAAGCCCGGGTTCTGTACTGATGACAGGCGCGGTGATGGCGAAGGCAGATCCGGCGGGTGTTACAGGTCGCTCGGTATCGGCTTGAGTCGATTGTGGTGTTTTAGTGGCGGGCAATAATATCGGTGGCTTGGTAACTGGAGTCATTACCGTTGCGGCCGTGTTCAATGGGATGAGCTGCTGCGGTTTCGCTGGAAAAATTAATTCAACTAATAAAGCTGAGTTGCTTGATACAGAGATTCCCTGCTCGAGCCGCTTGCCAGTAGAGGACAAAGCGATGATACAAGCAATATGCGCCGCCACGATAAAGAGTAGCCATGGCCAGCGCGCCTCTCGCTGGTAACTCAAGCTGAATACCTCGCAACGCAGATTTTTGCAGATCGCATTGAAACCACCTTATCGTTTAAATTCCCAGTTCTTCCAGTTCGCCAGCACCGCATTCGGGTACTCGGGTCGTCCGCGACTACCGTTATAGCGCCCCAGAGCCAGATATAAATTGCCCGCCTCCATATCGATATACATACGCAGAATCGCACACCCATAGCGCAGATTTGACTGCATCTGAAATAGTTTCTGCGCGTCGCTGTCACCAATTACGCGCGACCAGAACGGCATGACCTGCATATAGCCGCGCGCACCGACAACCGAGGTCGCATATTTACGAAACCCCGACTCGACCTGGATAAGACCCAAGACCATTGCCGGCTCCAGGCCAGCACGCTTGGATTCGTACCAGACGGACTTCAGAAACTCCTGTCGAGTTTGCGGATCGGGCAAGCGCCGTTTTAAGCGATCGGACATCTCGCCCAGCCAATGCAAATAACTGATGCGCGCATTGATGTCATCAAAACTCGGAATCGGCGGCCGGGTATCGGTCACCGCTTTCGATAAAGCGAGACGAACCGAGTCCGCCATCGCTTCTTCTTTTTGATTACCCGCTTGCGCAAACCCCGCCTGTAACATGACAGCGCATATCACACCTCGCAACAAGGACGCGCGCACGGCCGATACACCATTATTTTTCGGGGGAGTATCCATCAAAAACCTACTCAACGCGCACAAAACACTGGACCTTAAAAACATACTCCATACCAGTATTTTATTAACCTCTTAACTTGGTCAAGACAAATTCCAGCATATCGGCAACGGGCAATTCACTCGCTTCAGCATCGCGGCGACCTTTGTATTCCAGCTTGCCTTCTTTCAAACCGCGATCGCCGATCACAATACGATGCGGCACACCGATCAACTCCCAGTCCGCAAACATCGCGCCCGGACGCTCACCACGATCATCGAGCATGACATCGACATTTGCATCTAGCAGTGCCTGATACAACTTTTCGGTCTCAACCTTCACTGCATCGCTTTTTTCCATGCCCATCGGGCAGATCACGACTTCAAACGGCGCCAGCGCGGCAGGCCAGACAATGCCTTTGTCGTCAAAATTCTGCTCAATCGCGGCACCCAGAATACGTGTCACACCGATTCCATAACATCCCATTTGCAAGAATTGCGGCTTGCCATTTTCGTCAAGAAAAGTCGCTTTCATATCTTCGGAATAGCGTGTTCCCAACTGGAATACATGACCGACTTCAATTCCGCGCTGAATTGCCAATACCCCTTTGCCGTCCGGCGATGGATCGCCAGTGACTACATTGCGCAAATCAGCAACCAGTGGCTCGGGCAAATCGCGTACCCAGTTAGCACCGGTGAAATGAAAATCTTCTTCGTTCGCACCGCAGACAAAATCACCCATCATCGCCACCGTACGGTCAGCAACAATCTTGACCGGCAACTTAGTATTGATAGGACCGAGGTAGCCTGGCTTAGTTCCGAAGTGCTCGACGATCTCGTCTTCGGTGGCAAAACGGTAGTCCGCCAGCCCCGGGACTTTGCTAGCCTTGATTTCATTCAACTCATGGTCGCCACGCAGCAGTAACAGCCAGACTTGTTTGCTGATTGTGTCTTTTTCTTCAGTCTCAACAGTAAGCACGATGGACTTGACTGTTTGCTCCAGAGGGATAGACAGCAAAGCAGCAACATCTTCGCATTTGGCTTTACCTGGTGTCGCCGTCTTGGTCAGTGCCTGTGTCGCAGCCTGACGCTCAGCGAACAGCGGCATTGCCTCTGCCGCTTCCATATTGGCAGCGAATTCAGAGCTTGGGCAATATACCAGTGCGTCTTCGCCGGTATCGGCAATCACGTGGAACTCATGCGAGCCGGAACCGCCAATAGCGCCATTGTCAGCAGCTACCGCGCGAAAATCAAGACCGAACCGAGTGAAAATACGGACATATGCGTCGTACATGACTTGGTAAGATTTTTTTAAACCTTCGACATCACGATCAAAAGAATAAGCATCTTTCATCGTAAATTCGCGACCGCGCATCAAACCGAAACGAGGACGACGCTCATCACGGAACTTGGTTTGAATATGATAAAAATTAATCGGCAACTGACGATATGAACGGATTTCCTGGCGCGCCACATCCGTGATCGCCTCTTCCGAAGTAGGCTGAATAATAAAATCACGACCATGCCGGTCTTTCACCCGCATGAGTTCCGGACCATATTGCTGCCAGCGACCCGTTTCTTGCCACAGCTCAGCAGGCTGAACTACCGGCATTACCATCTCGACTGCACCGGAGCGATTCATCTCTTCACGCACGATGGCTTCCACTTTACGAATCACGCGTAACCCCATCGGCATATAGTTATAAATGCCGGAACCGAGGCGCTTAATCATGCCTGCCCGCATCATCAGTTTGTGGCTGACAATTTCCGCATCGGCAGGAGCTTCTTTTAAAGTAGAAATAAAAAATCGTGTAGCGCGCATGACAATGATTCTTTTCAAAAATTGAGGGTTATAATCGACTCAATTTTAAAGGATTAGCTGGCTAATGCGCCCACTGTTTAGCAATTTGATGATGGAAAACCGCTCGATATGTTCGAAATCAACCAGAGATCGACATAAATAAGGATATTGCGCATAAAAAATGCGCAGATTGATCGATGATTATCACTGTCATTGATGAATTCCTGATGACAGAACTACGTCAAATTGCTGAAAAAGACGCTTGGCCGCAGAAAGTTTTGAGGTAGGGTCATGCTCGATCGTGAAGGCTTTCGGCCTAACGTAGGCATTATATTGCTCAACGCCAACAATGAAGTCTGGTGGGGCAAACGTGTACGCGAACACTCCTGGCAATTTCCCCAGGGTGGTATTAAGTATGGAGAATCTCCTGAGCAAGCGATGTTTCGCGAACTTGAGGAAGAGACAGGCTTATTGCCGGAGCACGTTAAGGTCATTGGTCGCACACGCGACTGGCTGCGCTATGAAGTTCCCGATCATTTCATTAAACGTGAAATTCGCGGGCACTATCGTGGACAAAAACAAATCTGGTTTTTGCTGCGCATGTTGGGTCGTGATTGCGATGTGAATCTGCGAGCCAGTAATCATCCGGAATTTGATGCCTGGCGCTGGCATGAGTATTGGGTCCCCCTGGATGTTGTGATTGAATTTAAGCGCGGCGTGTATCAACTGGCGCTCCAGGAGTTGTCACGTTTTGTGCATAGGGCAGAACATTCAGGCTCTGGACGTCAGGGGAATCGTCAATTGAAACAGAATCCTCAGGCAACGAAAGAGCATCATCATGGTGAGCAACCCGATGGACCGGTCGCCATCCCAACATCTGAAGCCATTAAAGTAGCGGATGCAGACTTGGTACCGCCCGCAGAAAAAACCGAATAACCGTGCCGCTTTTGCAGAATTTTTGACTATGTTAAAAAAAATTTACGCCGCTACTGCCTTATTACTGGCATCGAGCCTGTTACCGCCCGTGTATGCACAAACCGTGGACGACGAGGCTGAAAAGGAATGGAAGGAACTTGCATTGCAGCTTCCGGCAACACCAGAAACCATTAATATGGTCTCCTTTTATGACAGCGGCAGCCAGTCTTTTGCCATTGACAGCAAATCCATCACAATCACTAGTGACGGCATTATTCGCTACAGTCTGATCGCCGTAAGCAGTAATGGCGCTAAAAATGTGAGTTACGAGGCAATACGCTGTGCAACTTATGAAAAAAAGTTGTATGCCTTTGGCAGACCTGACGGAAGCTGGTCACGCTCACGTCGCAATCAATGGGACAACATTTCCGCATTGAGCGCCAACAAACAACATAGCACGTTGTTTAATGACTATTTTTGCGAAGGTAACTCCATCGCCGGCAAAGCAAGCGTCATAGTTGACCGGATTAAACGGCATCAGATTATCAAGCCGTATTGATCTGAATTGGTCTGAATGGATCTGAGCATTCCATGTTGAAATGACGAAGGCGATGACAAAGGGGCTGCTGTAATTTTAAGCAATCAAAGCAGTACCATGTTATCCCTGTGAATCAATTCAGGCTCCTCTACAAAGCCTAGAATCGCAGCAATATCAGAGGAGGGATGCCGCTTAATCCTTCGGGCTTCGGCACTGGCATAATTACTCAGACCTCTTGCAATTGCCTGACCAGCCTCGTTATAACAAGTCACGACAGCACCGCGTCCAAACTCACCGCGTACATCAAGTACACCAATCGGCAAAAGCGATTTACCCTCCGCGATTAGCTTTTGTACTGCGCCGGCATCCAACACGATTTGCCCCGCTGTCTGCAAATGATCTGCCATCCATTGCTTACGTGCCGCCAACGGCGCCATTTGCGAGATCAGTTGCGTACCAATCGCCTCGCCCTTAGCCAGGCGCACCAGCACGTTATCCTCACGGCCCCATGCAATGACTGTATGGGTTCCGGAACTGGCACCGCGCTTTGCGGCCAATATCTTGGTCAGCATGCCGCCGCTTCCCAGACTTGACCCTGCGCCACCAGCCATCGCCTCCAAAGCAGGATCACCAGCTCTGGCTTCGTGTACAAATTGTGCATCGGGATTTTTACGCGGATCTGCCGTGTATAAACCTTTTTGATCGGTCAGAATGATCAGCGCATCTGCCTCAATCAGATTGGCGACTAAAGCGCCTAAAGTATCGTTATCGCCGAACTTAATTTCATCCGTCACGACGGTATCGTTCTCATTAATCACAGGAACAACACCAAACCTAAGTAAGGTGAATAAAGTAGACCGCGCGTTGAGATAGCGCTCGCGGTCTGCCAGATCAGCATGTGTCAATAAAATTTGCGCGGTACCAAGTCCATGTGCACGGAAGCTGGTTTCATAAATCTGTGCCAGCCCCATTTGCCCCACTGCGGCGCAGGCCTGTAATTCATGTATCCCCGTTGGACGCTTATCGAAACCGAGACGCTGCCGCCCTTCGGCAATAGCGCCTGAACTGACTAACACCACCTCCTTACCCAGCTTACGCAACTCAGCAATTTGACCTGCCCATTTTTCAATCGCAACGCGATCCAAACCTTTGCCGTCATTGGTAACAAGTGAGGAACCTACTTTGATGATGAGTCGTTTAGCGCTTTGAATAACTGAGTGCATGAGATGATCGTTGATGTACGAATTTAATTGAGCGACAGGATGTCCAGAACACTCAAAATTATACTTTATATGGATAGAAATCATAAAAACTAAATTTCATTCCGAAAATGCAGATTAAATCCGACTAATCAAGTATTTTTCTATCCATCTCACTTCCAAGAAAAATTTCTTAATTCACAAAAACATTACTTAGATAATTTTCTAAAAATACAAATAAAAAAAGCCTGACAGGCAGGCTCTTTTTCACAAATACAATAATCAAATCAGTCCAACACTTTAAAGCGCGGGTCATCAGGATCAATCGACAAAATACCCTGCGCCTCTTCCGTCATCTGGGTTTCTTGAGAGCGCTGTTCTTGCAAGCGTTTTTCGGCAAGGTAAGCATAGATTTCAGTAACGAGATCCTCACAACCTTCACGATTCAAAGCAGAGATTTCGAACACAGGACCTTTCCAGCTAAAACGCTTGACGAAATCTTTTACTTTTTTCTTGCGCTCATCTTCAGTCAATACATCGAGCTTGTTAAGCACTAGCCAACGCGGCTTATCGTATAAGGCTTCATCGTATTTACGCAGCTCCTTGATGAGAGCTTTAGCATCTTTAACTGGATCGACACCATCATCAAACGGTGCGAGATCAACAATATGTAATAACAAGCCTGTACGTTGCAAATGCTTAAGGAATTGCACTCCCAGGCCAACTCCATCAGCAGCACCCTCGATCAAACCAGGGATATCGGCGATCACGAAGCTTTTTTCATGGCTAACTCGAACCATGCCTAAATTAGGATGCAAGGTCGTGAACGGATAGTCGGCAATTTTAGGGCGAGCATTGGATACTGCTGTGATAAACGTAGACTTACCCGCATTCGGCAAGCCCAGCAGCCCTACGTCAGCCAATACTTTCAGCTCAAGACGCAGTTCGCGGCGTTCACCCTCTTTACCATCACTACGCTGACGTGGCGCACGATTAGTGGAAGATTTGAAATGGATATTGCCCCAGCCACCTTCTCCACCTTTAACCAAAACAACCTGCTGTCCATGCTCCGTCAGATCGGCAATGATTTCATCCGTATTGCGATCTGCAATCTGTGTACCTACCGGCATGCGCAAGAAAATATCATCCGCACCTTTGCCGTAACAGTCCGCACCACGACCATTTTCACCATTTTTTGCTTTATGTAGCTTAGAAAAACGGTAGTCGACCAGCGTATTGATATTACGGTCTGCGACGGCAATAATACTGCCCCCTTTGCCACCGTCACCACCATCAGGACCACCGAAAGGTCTGAATTTTTCACGGCAGAATGAGGCAATTCCATTGCCGCCATCACCTGCAATTACTTCAATCCGTGCTTCGTCGATAAATTTCATTTGTATCACCTATAAATTCAGTGCGTCCGGGTAGGAACAATAAGCACTGCGATTCTCAGTTCCCGTGAAAAGGAAGAGCAGAATCTGCAATCTTGCCTGAAGACTGCCAAAACAAAAAAGAGCTTGTATAAATCGCCGTAAAACACAAAGGCTAACTTATACAGGACCTCTTGAAACTAAAAAGGCTCCACCAACGGCAGAGCCTTTTTCATCAGGCTTTCGCCTTATTCTACTAGCTGTAAGGCGTTAATTACGCCGCTACAACAATCGCATATTGGTGCTTGGCAGCACCTTTGATTGCGAACTGTACCTTGCCATTAACCAATGCGAACAAAGTATGGTCTTTACCCATACCGACGTTTTCACCTGGGTGAACACGTGTGCCGCGTTGACGAATGATGATACCGCCAGCGTTGATAGCTTGGCCGCCGTAAACTTTAACGCCTAAGCGTTTTGACTCTGAGTCACGGCCGTTGCGCGTGGTGCCGCCGCCTTTTTTGTGTGCCATTTATTAGCTCCTTGGATTGTCAGTTAAATCAACCGGCTTAGCCGTTGATAGAAACGATTTGCAGTTCTGTGTAATTTTGGCGATGGCCTTGACGCTTTTGGTAATGCTTACGACGACGCATTTTGAAAATGCGCACTTTGTCGTGACGACCTTGCGAAATTACCGTAGCCAGCACCGTAGCACCTGCGACCAAAGGAGCACCAAATTTAATGGTGTCACCTGCGCCCAATGCGAGCACTTGATCAATGGTGATTTCGGAGCCAATGTCTGCAGGTATCTGTTCTACTTTAAGTTTTTCACCAGCGACAACTTTATATTGTTTGCCACCGGTTTTTATGACCGCGTACATGTGAAACCTCATCAAATGATATGAATAATCGAATTTTTTAACCCGAATGAAGCAATGAAATCGGGAAAACCTCCAATTATACATAGACTTAGCGAGTCGGTCAAAACATTCCTTTAATTCCGCTTTTTGTGCGTCACAGAAGAATCGAATGCCTCTTCGCAATTTCAAGCTCTCAGACGAACGACATTATTTATGCGGCGCTGTACTGAAGTTCCCCTAAGATGCAGCGCGAAATAGCAAGGGCATCGTATAATCCCTGCTTCCCAAGCAATCACGCATTTTTTGCAGGTACCGCCTTGTCTGCCACAACATCTACTCAAAATAGTATTACAGAATCCATTGCCAGCGATATGGCGCTAGTTAATCAAGTGATACGCACCAAGCTTCATTCGGAAGTCCCTCTGGTCAATCAAATCGCTGAATACATTATTAGCGCTGGCGGCAAAAGAATACGCCCGGTACTGGTGTTACTGATGGCGAATGCTTACCAATACCAAGGCGTGCACCACCACGATCTGGCGGCAATTATCGAATTCATCCACACAGCAACGTTACTACATGATGATGTTGTCGACGAGTCTTCTATGCGTCGCGGCAGAAAAACGGCTAATGCACTATTTGGCAATGCTGCCTCAGTTTTGGTAGGTGACTTCCTGTACTCGCGCGCTTTCCAGATGATGGTCTCGATTAATCGCATGGAAATCATGGAAATCCTGGCAGATGCAACGAATGTCATCGCAGAGGGTGAAGTACTGCAATTGCTAAACATGCATGACCCTGATGTTACCGAAGAAAGATATTTACAAGTCATTCGCTCCAAGACTGCAAAATTATTTGAGGCTGCAGCACAGGTAGGTGCATTGATTTCCGGCGCTACAGTCCAAGAAATTGAAGCTGCAGCAGAATATGGCCGCTCACTTGGGACTGCATTTCAACTGATCGACGATGTACTCGACTACTCCGGTAATGCGCAAGAAATAGGGAAAAATGTCGGCGACGATTTGCGTGAGGGAAAGCCGACACTGCCGCTAATTTATTTGATGAAAAATGGCAGTGAACAAGAAAGGCATTTGGTTAAAAGCTGTATTGAGCAGGGCGACGAGACTCAGTTTGATGCGATATTGGAAGCTATTACCAAGTCCGGCGCACTTGACTACACGAGATCAGAGGCAATTAAAGCATCTCAGCGTGCCGCGTCATCAATACAAGCTCTGGCAGATAGTACATATAAAGACGCACTGCTTGCCTTATGTAAATTTTCAGTTGATAGAAATCACTAGCCACTAGCAGCCCGCGAATACGTCTTTATAAAAATACATGCGGCGTTTTTTGTTCCGTGGCACATACGTATCCCTTTGAACAAAGCGTCCGCACAAAATTGTTTCCAAGTGTAACTCTCCTTCTACCTGCGAATGTCATTCGCTATAGGCCAATTTCGACCTGGATTCCATCCAAAATCGTGGGTAATTTCACACGAAAAATCCAATTATCCGATTGAAGAATTAGTCGAAAAACAAGAAGCCCTTTATACTAAGAGAAGTTTCTTGTATGAAAATCATCTCAAGGACTTCAACATTAAGTACTACTTAAGTGTCGTGTATTTGTATATCGTTAAGTGGTTACATCCATGTTATCAAACGAATGAAACGCATTCCTTTACAAAAGAAGTGCTTGGTTGCATTATCTTAAGGCAATCATCGCCCGGACGAACTTTACGATAAAGAACTTATGTCAGCCGTCTTACCAAACATATCTCCATCGACATCGGGACTTGCCAGAGCTCTGATGCAAGGCAATGTACTACCGGCTGCACAAATTGATAGTGCTCTCAAAAAATCGCAGGCAGATAAAACCGCATTCATCGATAGTTTGATACAAAGCGGTGCGATGAGTGCACGTGACCTCGCGTCATTTTGCTCTGAGACATTTGGCTATCCTTTAGTAGACCTGACTTTATTTAATGAAAGCAGCCTGCCAGAGAAGATCGTCGATACTAAATTAATGCAGACGCAAAGGATTATTGCTCTTGCAAAGCGCGGGAATAAAATAGCGCTCGCGGTATCAGACCCAACAAACACTTCTGCACAAGATCAAATCAAATTTCAGACTGGTTTGGGCATTGAACTCGTCGTTGTTCAGCATGACGCACTGCTGAGGCTACTAGATAAACTGGGTAAAACATCGGAACAAAGCCTGAGTGACATTTCCGGCGACGATTATGATATTGAGTTCAAAGAAGAAGATATCTCCACCGCATCTGCTGACGCTCAGGCAGCGGAAGTTGATGATGCTCCAGTAGTCAAATTTTTACAAAAAATGCTGATAGACGCCATTAATATGGGCGCATCGGATTTACACTTCGAACCCTTTGAAAAATTTTATCGCATCCGTTTCAGGGTCGATGGAGAGTTACGAGAAATTGCTCAGCCGCCACTCGCGATCAAAGATAAATTAGTGTCACGTGTCAAAGTTATTTCCAAGTTAGATATTTCAGAAAAACGCGTGCCGCAAGATGGTCGTATGAAGCTGGTTTTGTCAGCGACAAAAGCAATCGATTTCCGCGTCAGTACACTACCGACTCTGTTTGGCGAAAAAATCGTTATGCGTATCCTTGACGGGTCGCAAGCACAAATGGGGATTGATGCGCTCGGATATGATCCGGACCAAAAAGAGATACTGATGAATGCAATTCAGCGTCCTTATGGAATGGTTCTTGTTACAGGGCCGACGGGTTCAGGTAAAACAGTTTCGCTTTATACCTGTCTCAATGTCATTAACAAACCCGGGATTAATATTTCTACTGCAGAAGATCCTGCAGAAATCAACTTACCAGGCGTGAATCAAGTCAATATTAATGATAGAGCTGGCTTAACTTTCCCAGTTGCCTTGAAGTCGTTTCTTCGTCAGGATCCTGACATCATTATGGTTGGTGAGATTCGTGATCTTGAAACTGCTGACATTGCCATCAAGGCCGCGCAAACCGGCCACATGGTCTTTTCTACCCTGCACACGAACGATGCTCCGTCAACGCTAACACGTTTGATGAACATGGGAGTTGCACCCTTTAACATTGCATCTTCCGTCATTCTCATTACTGCACAGCGCCTGGCACGACGCCTCTGCACATGCAAAAAAACCGCCGACGTGCTGGATGAAGTTTTGATACAAGCAGGTTTTAACGACGAAGAATTAGATGGCACCTGGAAACCCTACAAACCGGTAGGGTGTGACCGTTGCAGCGGGAGTGGTTATAAAGGACGGGTAGGTATTTATCAAATTATGCCGATTACCGAGGCCATTGAGCGCATTATTTTGGCAAACGGTAGCGCCTTGGAAATTGAAAAACAGTCGGAAAAAGAAGGCGTCAAAACCTTACGGCAATCCGGCCTTCAAAAAGTAAAACAAGGACTTACAAGCTTAGAAGAAGTTCTTGGATGCACCAACGAATAACAGGATAATTGTATGGCCACAGCTCAAAAAGTAGCCCCCAAAACTACGCAGGTTAAAGAACATGTCTATGCTTGGGAAGGTAAAGATAAGTACGGAAAAACCGTCCGTGGCGAGTTACGTGCCGGTGGCGAAGCAATTGTCAATGCTACGTTGAGACGCCAGGGCGTTACAATTACTAAATTAAAAAAGAAAACATATGCTTCTGGTAAAAAAATTACAGATAAAGATATCACTTTATTTACCAGACAGTTAGCAACAATGATGAAAGCTGGCGTTCCTTTGCTCCAGTCTTTCGATATTGTTTCAAAAGGAAATGCAAACCCATCCGTATCAAAATTATTACAAGATATACGAGGTGACGTTGAGACAGGTACTAGCTTAAACCAGGCATTTCGTAAATTTCCGCTTTATTTTGATCCTTTATTTTGCAATCTTGTAGGTGCAGGTGAGCAAGCTGGTATTTTAGAAGATTTATTAACTAGACTGGCGCTGTATAAAGAAAAAACGCTGGCAATTAAAGCAAAAATTAAATCTGCTCTAACCTACCCAATTGCCATTTTATCGATTGCATTTATTGTGACCGCAGTAATTATGATCTGGGTTGTGCCTGCGTTTAAACAGGTATTCAGCAGTTTTGGTGCAGACCTGCCTGCACCCACTTTATTTGTCATGGCAATATCTGATTTTTTTGTAAAAAACTGGTACATCATTTTTGGCGGCTTGTTCGGTGGCATTTATTTCTTCCTACATTCATGGAAGCGATCTCTTAAAATGCAACGCGTCATGGACAGATTACTGTTACAAGCCCCTATATTCGGTGATGTAATCAGAAAAGCGACTATTGCTCGATGGACGCGAACATTAGCTACAATGTTTGCTGCGGGTGTGCCTTTAGTTGAATCTCTGGATTCCGTTGGAGGTGCCGCTGGCAATGCGGTTTATTTAGATGCAACAATTAAAATACAAACAGAGGTCAGTACCGGAACAAGCTTAACGGTAGCAATGCAAAACTCAAATGTATTTCCTAACATGGTCACTCAAATGGTTTCTATCGGAGAAGAGTCAGGAGCTTTAGATCAAATGCTTGGGAAAGTAGCTGACTTTTACGAAGAAGAAGTAGATGACGCAGTAGCATCACTCTCAAGCTTAATGGAACCATTAATTATGGTTATTTTAGGTGTCCTGATTGGTGGCTTAGTTGTTGCAATGTACCTTCCGATTTTCAAACTGGGCGCGGTTGTCTGATGCTGGAAATATTTTTCTTTATGCCTGCAGAGTTCTGGCCAGGTACAATTTTGATCGGTGTCGTCGGATTATTAATAGGCAGCTTCCTCAACGTAGTTATCCATCGCATTCCCAAAATGATGCAAAGGGAATCGGATAACTATGTGGCGGGTGAGAGCGGTCATGAATTGCCTTATACTGACCGCTACAATCTCATGGTGCCACGCTCTGCATGCCCTCATTGCGGACATCAGATTACTGCCATGGAAAATATTCCGGTGTTTAGCTATATTGCAATCGGCGGCAAATGTACGGCATGTAAAGCACCGATTTCTATACGTTACCCATTGGTAGAGCTACTTACCGGCACACTCTCCGCTTATCTCATTTGGCACTTCGGTAGTGGCGTCGCGGGACTGGGGGCTGTCCTGTTCGCCTGGTTTTTAATCGCAATGACCTTCATTGATGCTGACACACAGCTACTGCCGGATGACCTGACTTTGCCTTTGTTATGGCTTGGGTTGCTAATTAATCTTCACGGTACATTCACGTCCGTGCATGATGCGGTGATCGGTGCGGTCACTGGCTACCTCGTTTTGTGGTCAATTTACTGGCTGTTCAAGCTCGTGACGGGCAAAGAAGGGATGGGCTACGGCGATTTTAAATTACTGGCAGCTCTTGGCGCCTGGATGGGATGGGCCATGCTACCTGTTATTATTTTACTATCTTCAGTAGTTGGTGCGATTGTCGGACTTAGCATGATTGCATTGGCAAAAATGGGCAAAAACAATCCTATTCCATTTGGTCCCTATCTCGCTGCCGCAGGCCTCATTGCGCTAATCTGGGGTAAAACTCTTTCGCAGCAATATCTGGGCATCCTTGGCTGATGGAGTTAACGCAGGTATTTAGCCTAGGACTGACGGGCGGAATCGGCAGTGGTAAAACGACTGTCGCCAATATGTTCGGCGAGCTTGGCGCCAGCCTGATTGATACAGACCTCATCGCCCACCAACTTACCATGCCACATGGTGTTGCCATACCCCTGATTCGCCAGCAGTTTGGCGATGCATTTATTCAGGCAGACGGTGCTATGGACCGTGCAAAAATGCGAGAACTGGTTTTTGCGGATACATTAGCAAAAATCAAACTCGAAACAATTCTCCACCCGCTTATCAGACAAGAAACTGAAAACGCGGCAAAACAGGCAACAGGCACCTATCCAATTTTCGTTGTCCCTCTCCTGGTCGAGTCTGGCAACTGGAAGAAAAAAGTCAGCCGGATTCTGGTCGTAGATTGCCCGGAGCGAGTGCAGGTGCAGCGTGTGATGGCAAGAAATAATTTAAATCAAGAGCAGGTACTCGCCATCATGCATCATCAGGCCAGCCGCCCACAACGACTAGCCGCAGCCGACGATATCATCGTCAATGATGGCGATCTGGACGTAATCCGCGAACAGGTCGCCGGACTGCATCGTAAATATTGTCAGTTAGCGCAAACATCGATAAAAAATCACAAACAATAAGCACGCAATGTTTGTAATTTTGCTCAGCATGGTTCAGAATCACGTGACACTTGCGCGTTAGCACCAATTTTGACAGGGATATTATTTTGATCGTTTACGAATACCCTTTTAACGAGCGTATTCGCACGTTATTGCGGCTGGAAGACCTGTACGAAAAATTCACTTTTTTCCTGCATCAGTCTGATCCTATGCAGCATCACGTTGCCCTCTCCACCATTTTTGAAATGCTGGAAGTCGCTGGTCGCGCCGACCTTAAGTCTGATCTCCTGCAAGAACTGGAACGACAAAAACACACACTCATCAGCTTCAAATCTAATCCGAATGTTCAGGCGGACATGCTGGATCAGATTCTTGATGAGGTAGATCGCGCCAGTAGTGCCCTGATGGCCTCCACCGGAAAAACTGGTCAGAACGTCCGTGATAATGAATGGTTGATGAGCATACGCGGTCGTACGATTATTCCCGGCGGGGCTTGTGAATTTGATTTACCTAGTTATCACGCCTGGCAAAAGAATCCGGCAGAGAAACGTTTCGCGGATATTGCCAACTGGTTTGCACCGATTGCCCCCTTATTTGATGCGATTAATATCGTCCTGCGGTTATTAAGAGAATCTGGCGTAACGACGAAAGTCATTGCACAGGCAGGTAGTTACCAGCAAATGTTGCAAGGAAAAATATATCAGCTGCTGCGCGTCAGCGTAGTTCGCGAGATGGGAGCCATCCCGGAAATCTCGGCAAATAAATACATGTTGTGGATACGCTTTATGTCCCAAGACGGTGATATGAAGCCCAAAGCTTTTGAAAGCGATATCCCGTTTGACCTGACACTCTGTAATTTTTAACGTAGTAGAGACTTATGAGCACAGTTGTAGATTGCCCGACTTGTGGCAAAAAAGTAGCCTGGACCAACGAGAATACCTATCGTCCGTTTTGTTCTGAACGTTGTAAAAAAATTGATCTGGGTGCTTGGGCAGAAGAAAAATACACGATCCCCGCTGTCAATTTGCCAGAAGATCCCGACGAAGATTTATCTCAATCAAGCCTGCAATAATCCTACCGTCAAAACCTGTTACAGAATCCGTTACCTGGTCAATGAGGTCAACAGGCTTAATAGGGTTGATTGCTATCTGTTAGCAATCGCACTTCTACTAGACATGTATGCAAATATTAGCGTTTGGGGATGCCGTATTTCCTGAGTTTGGCAGCAATCATCGAATGCGAAGTATCCAACCGGGCAGCGAGTTTGCGGCTCGATGGATACTGCAAATATAGCTTCTCCAGTAAACTTGATTCAAATGCCTGCACCGTCAATTCCCAGCTCTCTGCAGCATCGATATTCACTTCATCCGCAGTAATACTTCCCTCAGCCCAATCCAGATCAGCAGCATCCAGTACCCGCTGATCCGACATCGTAATTGCCCTGAAAACGACATTTTGCAGCTGTCGCACATTGCCCGGCCAACGGTTCGCCACGAGTGCCGCACAAGCAGCGGAATTCAATCGGCACACAGGCTTTTGCGCCTGTGTACAGGCGCGCTCAATGAAGTGTCTGGCAAGCGGCAAAATATCATCCGGACGCTCACGCAGGGCGGGCATTTCCAGATGCAGCACATTCAGGCGATAAAATAAATCTTCGCGGAACAAGCCCTCCTGGACCATCTTGCGCAAGTTACGGTGAGTCGCACTAATAATGCGGACATTCACCTTAACCTCCTTATCGCCACCAATACGCCTGAATTTACCGTCGTTCAAAAAGCGAAGCAGTTTCGCCTGCAGATATAAAGACATCTCCCCAATCTCATCCAGAAACACGGTGCCGCCATCGGCCATTTCGATCAATCCCGGCTTGCCTCCGCGTTGCGCACCAGTGAATGCGCCGGACATATAACCAAATAATTCACTCTCTGCCAGGCTCTCAGGCAATGCCGCGCAGTTCAGCTCAAGAAAAGGGGCATTGCATCGCGCACTGACGCCGTGACAAGCCTGTGCCAGCAATTCTTTACCGGTTCCCGTCTCACCCGTGATGAGCAACGGCGCGTCCACCACCGCCACCTTGGCAGCCTTGGCCTTGATCGCCCTGATTTGCTCGGACTCACCAATAATGAAATGAAAACCACTTCCTTCGGAGTGCTGTAATGCATGTATCCTGCCGCCGATACGACGGGGCGCATGCAGGGTCAATACGGCTCCCACGGTCTGACCGTTACGCGCCATGTCGTGAGTGATGGGTTCTGAAACCGGAGTGACGTCCATCCAGAACGGCTCGCCGTTCAAGATCACCTCACGACTGGGAACATGAAAAGAATTGGATATCAACTCCTCCTGAGCGGATGTATCCTCCAGCAAATCGACCAGACTTTTCTGGCAGAGAATTTCCTCTGACATGCCAGACACGGCCGCCGCTGCGGCGTTTGCCACGACGACTCGACCGTTTGCATCGATGGCCAATACCGGGTCTTCCATCACGGCCATCATGGTGTCAAGATTCAGGCGGCGCCGCTTGCCAGGCAAGATATCGAGAATATTGATTTTGCCTACGCCACGCACCTGATCACAATCCTGCTGCAAGGATGGCAGCATAAACTCAAGCAGTTCGGGGCTATCGATATAGATGTTCGGAGGATCGACTTCAACACCGACGACATTCAACCCGCGCAGGGCGAACACCGCCAGTATTTCATGCGCAATCCCTACTCGATCTTTAAACTGGATATTGATGCGCATCAGTCTTGCTTAGGTGAAAAGTGAGCAGGTTATCGTCTCAAATGATCAGTGGGGTTCGGGGATGTAACCGCGTGGTCGCGCATTGTGGCTGCGAAAACTTGTGGTTGACGCTAACCCGCGAAGACGGCCGAGATCAAATTGTTCTAATTGTTGAAACACTGCACGATTGACGGTCATTTTGACCTGCATCATCAACAGATCAACGCTTTGCTGGTTAGAGCTACGTGGTCTGGATGGACGCTCACGTTCTTTACCCGTGTCACTCGCCGCATCAGGGGACTCTACACCATTCTCTGCATCAATCTCTGCCTGCGCAGCTTTGGCATTCAATTCTTCGCGCGCTTTCTCTTCTGCTTTAGCAACCGCTTTTTCTTCCGCCAGACAGAAACAGCGATAGATGTCAGCGAGTGTGATGATGCCGTTACAAGAGCGGCAATGCCATGCATCTTTCTCTTTCACATCACGTGCGACCAGACCATCTTTACTCAGCGTAGACAGAATAGAACGTACCAGCCGCGGCGTTTTTCCGGTTGCCTGCACCAGTGAAGCGACCGTTGCTGTGCGTGGCATTACCATCACGATTTGCGCCAGCAATTCGATTGCTGTGTAGAAGCGCATGTTCAGCGTCGGGTCAGAAAATATCTCGGTCGTCGAGACCAGTTGTTCACGTTCGATCAAATTCATGCTTGCAACTCCTTGGCTACAATAATCGGACGATTCGCCTTGCCATAACGATCCATGAACAAGCCTTCGGTAGAAATCGCAGGACGCTTGTTGGATACAACATCAGCGATAAAGCGACCGGAGCCGCACGCCATGGTCCAGCCCAATGTTCCGTGGCCGGTGTTCAGATAGAGATTGCGGAACGGTGTAGGTCCGACGATCGGTGTGCCATCTGGTGTCATCGGACGCAAGCCAGTCCAAAATTCTGCTTTTGCGATATCGCCACCACCAGGGAACAGATCTGTAACCGAATGCACCAGCGTCGCCCTCCTCTCCTCGCGCAAGCTCAGGTCGTAACCGGTAATTTCTGCGGTACCACCGACACGGATGCGATCACCCAGACGCGTAATGGCGATCTTGTAGGTTTCATCCATGACCGTCGATTCCGGCGCTTTTTGCGCATCGATAATCGGTACTGTGATCGAATAGCCTTTAATCGGATACACAGGAATGTTTATCCCCAGTTCCCGCAGCATGACTGAGGAATAACTCCCCAAGGCCAGCACATAGGCATCGGCCTGCACGGTACCGGTCGAGGTTTTCACGCCGGTAATGCGATCACCCTCATGAAGCACTTTTTCGACACTCACACCGTACTTAAACTGAACGCCCAGCTCTTCAGCCAATTTGGACAGATTTTGGGTAAATTTAAAGCAATCTCCTGTCTCATCACCTGGCAGGCGTAAAGCACCGACAAACTTATTCGGCACATTTTTCAGTGCCGGTTCGACTGCCAGACAAGCTGCCTTATCCAGCACTTCATAAGGTACGCCATAACGATCCAAAATATCCGTATCGAATTTGGATCCTTCGAGTTGTGCCTCGTTACGGAATAACTGCAACGTTCCCTGAGTGCGCTCGTCGTAATGAATCCCGGTATCGGCACGCAACTGCTGCAAGGTATCCCGGCTATATTCCGCCATGCGCAACATACGGCCTTTGTTGATCTCGTACCGCTTAGTCGTGCAGTTCAACAGCATCTGTGTGACCCAGCGCCACATGTGCGGATCGAGGCTAGGACGTATAGCTAGCGGGCTATGCTTCATCATCAGCCATTTGATGGCTTTCATTGGAACGCCCGGTCCGGCCCATGGCGCAGAATATCCGGGGGATACTTCGCCTGCATTCGCGTAACTGGTTTCCAATGCAGCAGCGGGTTGACGCTCGATTACCGTCACCTCGTGTCCCGCTTTGGCCAGGTAATACGCAGATGCGGTACCAATTACGCCGGCGCCCAGTATGACTACTTTCATTGTGCTTCTCCCTTATTCCCTACATCACTGGAGTGACTTATTGGATGCTACTCAGATTCAGATTCTAGGTAATGGCGATGATAACGCTGACCCAGACTGGTCAGGATTTCATAGCCGATGGTATGAGCGAGTCTGGCGACGGTATCGACCGTATTTTTCGCTGATAACAGATCGACCGGCGCACCCGGATAAAGCTGCGCCGCATCGACATTGCTCACGTCGAGCGTAATAGTGTCCATGGATACATTGCCGACCATCGGTGCCGCCTGACCCGCGATATACGCGACGCCGCGATTGCTCAGGCTACGCAACCAGCCATCTGCGTAGCCCACCGCTACCGTCGCAATAGTGCGCTCAGCCGGTGCCCGGTAAGTCATGCTGTAACCAACGCCAGCCCCCGCAGCGATCGTGCGGATCTGGATAATTTTTGCCTGCAGACAGGCGACTGCCCGCATAGGATTCGGCTGACCAGCAACTGGTGCCACGCCGTACAAAGCCGCACCCGGGCGTGCCATATCGAAATGAAAATCGGAACCTAAAAATATTCCGGAAGAATTCGCCAGCGTTGCACCACATGCAGGCAATTGCGCCCTCAATGCCCTGAAGGTCTGCAACTGTTGCTGATTCATCGGATCTTGCTGATCCTCCGCACAGGCGAGGTGGCTCATCAGATGAGTCACCTGAATTCCCTGTGTAATCGCCGGGTCCGCCAGCCACGCCTGAACTTCTTGCGGCGACATCCCCATACGCGACATACCTGTATCGAGCTGCACAATCGCCGGCAAAGTCTTTTGCTGCGCGGTTGCGAGTGCGCGCCATGCCGCAATTTGCTCCAGACTATTTAAAACAGGGGTGCAATTGAATTCAAGGAATTCGGCTTCGTAGCCGACAGGGGAGCCGTGCATGACATAGATCGCACTCTCAGTCGATAAATGGGGACGCAGTGCAATCGCCTCATCGAGATGCGCGACAAAAAAATCACGGCAAGATTCTTGCTGCAAAGTCTGAGCGACCTTGATTGCCCCCAGACCATAGGCATCCGCTTTGACCGCCGCACCGCAGCGCGCCTTGCCTAATTTATTTTGTAAAAAACGATAGTTATGACGTAAAGCTGGAAGATTGATCGTCAGAATAGCGCCCGCGCGCCCCGCTGCCTCTGAGTTTCCCGTCATATGCCGCATTTACACATCTCCGTAGTGACCATCGCTATTCCATTTCCATATAAGGATGAATAACGCGTTATTCGCTCGTGCTGTCTGTAGTAGCCACACACCAACGTGCGCCCTTTTCTCTTATTCGCTGGAAACGACATTAGGGTTCGTATTAGCAATCGCCGTGCCACAAAATTTTATTGAAATAATTCAACGACTTAGAAAATATTCATCGGAAATACCGATAATCATATGTATCGCTTTCAATACACTCGAATGAATTTTGATGAAAATCTAGAGTTTCGCTTCTAGCATGTCCGATAAACTGGACGATGTATTGATAACGATACAGTGTATTGATTTTAGTACACATGACTTGATGGCACTAGCTGAAAGGACAAAAAATCTTAAGTGACGCATGATTTCAGCATTATATGACAGCGGCAATACGTGAAATTACGCACTGTAGCGGAATGCATACAGTGCTAAACGTCACATTCCGGTGGGACGAAGAGGAAAAATGATTGGTCAATGCGGAGAAAAACTAGCGCTCAGTATCAGCCATTTGTAATTAAGCTGACTTACATCCAGATATCGAGATCTATACGGGTTTATACAGTAGCTTCGGCGCGCCTGACGTCCAGCCACTCCAGCAACGGAATAGTCGCTGGCAATAATGGGGACACAGCCACACTTCCCTGCCAGGCAAACGCCTGACCTTCCAGACTTTGCGGCTGACCGGTCCACTCATGACTAATATAAAAATGCAGTCGCACATGCGCATGCGGATACACATGCTCGACGCCACACCAGGCTTCGGCCGTATCGATCTGTACACCGAGCTCCTCAACAAATTCCCGTTTCAAGGCGTCCAGGATACTTTCTCCCGCTTCGACCTTCCCCCCCGGGAACTCCCAGTAACCTTCGTAAGGCTTGCCCGCCGGGCGTTGCCCTAATAAGACATCGCCATTCGGCTTCATCAAAATACCGACTGCGACATCAATAGGGGCTGGTTTCATATCGTAAGGGAGTAAGAGAAAATAGAGTGAAAGGGGGAGTATTTTTTAAAGACCAGATAAAACCTGCGGATAAAGACATATAAAAGCATATACATCTACCCAGTATCATAAAATTACGCAAGCTTGCCAGCATAGTCACGAGCAAACTGCCATGCAACGCGCCCGGAACGGGAGCCGCGCTGCAAGGCCCAGCGCAGCGCATCTCCACGGGCAGCCGCTACCTGCTCCGCATTACAGCCCATACTGCCTAACCAGTGCGCGACGATATCCAGATAATCGTCTTGCTTAAACGGATAAAACGAGACCCACAAACCGAAACGTTCGGACAGCGAGATTTTTTCTTCTACCGTTTCACCGGGATGCAAGTCACCGTCCTCGGCATGCGTATAGCTTGCGTTATCAGACATTTTTTCCGGTAGCAAATGACGCCGGTTTGAGGTTGCATAGATCAGTACATTATCGGATTGCGCCGCGATGCTGCCATCCAGTGCGACTTTCAGCGCCTTATAGCCGCTCTCGCCTTCTTCAAACGATAAGTCGTCGCAAAAAATAATGAAGCGCTCAGGACGTTCAGCAACCAGATCGACGATATCCGGCAAGTCCGCCAGATCCGATTTGTCGACCTCAATCAGACGCAAGCCCTGATCAGCAAATTGGTTCAGGCAGGCTTTAATCAAGGACGATTTACCGGTACCGCGCGCGCCTGTCAGTAGCACATTATTTGCAGGCTTGCCGCGTACGAATTGCAAAGTATTTTGCTCAATCTGCTGCTTCTGGCTCGCAATATTATGCAAATCGCCGAGCGCAATAGAAGACGCATGACGTACCACTTGCAAATAAGCGACATTGCCGCGCTTGCGCCAGCGAAACGCCGTACCCAGGGCAAAGTCTGGCGCCGGTGCGGAAGCGGGCAATAGTTTTTCCAGTCGGCTTAATACCTGTTCAGCACTGACTAAAAACTGATCGAGTTGCGTCATGCTGTTTCCATGCACAGAGTGAAATGAAAGGAATATTAAGAACGGTAATCCGCATTAATCGATACGTAATCATGTGACAGATCACAGGTCCACACCGTCGCCTCGGCATCACCGCGAGCAAGTTTGACGCGGATCGTAATTTCGCTTTGTTTCATCACGCGCTGACCGTCCTCTTCGCGGTACTCTGGATTACGACCGCCATTTTTGGCGACCCAGACATCGTCGAGATACAAATTCAATTTACTCACATCCAGGTCACCGACACTGGCATAACCGATCGCCGCCAGAATACGTCCCAAATTTGGATCAGACGCAAAGAACGCCGTTTTAACTAAAGGAGAATGCGCAATCGAATACGCAATCTTGCGACATTCATCAATATCACGACCTTCTTCAACGGTAATCGTCATGAACTTGGTTGCCCCCTCGCCATCACGGATAATCATGTGCGCAAGTTTTTGCGACAAATCGATCACGGCTTTTGCCAGCAACTGATATTCCGGCGTATCGATTTCATTGACTTCGACATCGGACGCCCCGGTCGCTATCAGCATAAACGAATCGTTAGTCGAGGTGTCACCATCAATCGTGATGCAATTAAAAGATTTATCCGCCGCCTGCTTGACCAGGTGATCGAGTACCGGCTGGGCGACTTTCGCATCCAGTGCCAGATAGCCGAGCATGGTTGCCATGTTCGGCTTGATCATGCCCGCCCCTTTACTGATACCCGTCAGCGTCACGGTCTGGCCATTGATAACGACGGTCGCTGACGCAGCTTTTGGCTGAGTGTCGGTGGTCATGATCGCCTCGGCTGCTGCGTACCAGCTGTCGGCTTTTAAATTCGCAATCGCCTGCGGCAAACCTGCAACCAGACGATCCACGGGTAACGGCTCCAGAATCACGCCAGTCGAGAACGGCAAAATCTGCGACGCTTCGCACTGCAACAATTCAGCCAAGGCAGCGCATGTCGCATTCGCGGCAGCCAGGCCGGCGTCCCCCGTCCCCGCATTCGCATTACCTGTATTGATCACCAGCGCACGAATCGGTCCGGCCGACATATGCAAACCCTCCAGATGCGCCTTACTTACCTGCACCGGCGCAGCACAAAAACGATTGGTCGTGAATACACCTGCAACGGTCGCCGTGGGTGCCAGCGTCATAACCAGCACATCTTTACGATGCGGTTTTTTAATACCCGCCTCAGCATATCCAAGCTGGATACCGGCAACAGGAAGTAAGTCGGCGGCGACGGGAAGAGGGGAATTAACGGCCATGATCTGTCCTAGCGATGAAGTCAATCCAATATTGTAGGGTATTTTATGAGGGACTAAGCGACTAAAACTCACACTGGACGCGAATCCAATTGAGACTCATCAGAGGCAATTACGACACCAAGTGTTGCGCCACCACCTCCAGGTGATAATCCGTACTCCCGAACTGTAACTCTATCGCCATTAATCGTTTGAAGTAATGGCTGACATCGAGTTCATCTGTCACCCCCATACCGCCGTGAAGTTGGACTGCTTGCTGGCCGACAAAGCGGCAGGCTTGGCCTATGACTGCTTTGGCGGATGATAAGGCGATGGTGCGACTGGCCGTGTCGTGATCTTCGGATCTGACGGCGGCAAGGCAACTCATTGAGCGGGCTTGTTCTATGTGGAGCACCATGTCGGCCATCTTGTGCTGGAGTGCCTGAAATTTACCGATGACGACACCGAATTGCTGGCGATTTTTTGCATAGACGATGGTGGCGGCCAGCAGTTTATCGAGTGCGCCTACGGCTTCTGCACAGACGGCGGCGATGCCGAGATCGAGCGTTTGATTGACTGCAGCTCCGGCATCGGATTGGGCGTCGAGCAAGCAGTTTGCGGGGATGATCACCTGATCGAGATAGATTTCGGCGGCGGCAATACCATCGACCGTGGTGTAAGGCAGGATGCGCAACCCGGGCGTTGATTTTGCGACCGCAAATACCGACAAGCCGTGATCCGGCATGCGTGCTGTAACGAGCAACAGATCAGCAGAAGCGCCATGTGGTACTACGCTTTTATGCCCGTTCAATACATAGCCTCCGGTATCAACCGCTGGCTTGGCACTGGTGCTGATGTGCAGGCGATCGAACCGTGTCGTAGCTTCGTCGTGGGCGAGTACCGCGACCGCTGCGCCCCTGATCAGATCAGGCAAGTAGCGAGCGCGTTGTTCCGGATTACCGGACAAGCTGATCATCCTTGTCGCGAGCACGGCGCTGGCGAGATAAGGCTCAATCACCAAGCCTTCGCCCATTACACTCATAACGAGCATGGCATCGATCGCTGATCCGCCCAGGCCGCCATCCTCTTCGGCGACCAGCAAAGCCAGCAAACCAAGATCAGCAAATCCCTGCCAGATCTTGCTGCTATACCCATTGGGCGTTTTTTTAGACTGCTGACGTTGTTCAAAACTTGCTTCGTTACCGATGAAGCGGCGCGTGGCGTCTTGGAACATCGTCTGCTCTTCGCTGAAGGTGAAATCCATGGTGTACTCCGTATTTTTTATTTTTATAAACCGAGAATCATTTGGGCGATGATGTTCTTTTGAATCTCGTTCGATCCGCCGTAGATAGAGAGCTTGCGCATGTTCAGGTAATTGGCGGCGAGTGAGATGGCGTACTCGGGGCCGGCATGCTCTCCCTGATAGCCCGCCGCCATCGCATCACGCCGCAAAGGCAAGGCATACAGACCAACCGCCTGAGTCATGAGCTCGGTAATCGCCTGCTGGATTTGGGTCCCTTTGATTTTTAAAATCGAGGCTTCAGGGCCGGGGGTTCTGCGCTGCTCTTCGGCTGATAATACGCGCAGGTTGGTGATCTCCAGCGCAGTCAGATCAACCTGAATCTGGGCAATGCGCAATGAAAATTGCGGATCCTGAATGAGTGGTTTGCCGTTTTTAATTTCTTGACTGGCGATCCGTTTCAGGCGCGTTAGTTCACGCTTGGCAATCCCGATTCCCGCGATATTGGTGCGCTCATGGCCAAGCAAAAACTTGGCATAGGTCCAGCCCGCATTTTCTTCACCGACCAGGTTCTCTGCCGGTACGCGTACCTGATCGAACCAGACTTCGTTCACCTCATGTGCGCCGTCCATGGTGATAATAGGACGCACGGTGATGCCCGGCGTTTTCATGTCGATCAGCAGAAAGGAAATCCCGCGTTGCGGTTTGACTTCCTGATCGGTACGCACCAGACAAAAAATCCAGTCGGCATACTGGGCTTGCGTGGTCCAGGTCTTCTGACCATTGACGATGTAGTAGTCACCATCCCGCTGCGCTGTCGTTTTGACAGAGGCGAGGTCGGAACCTGAACCGGGTTCGGAATAGCCCTGACACCACCATTCTTCACCCGATAAAATATTAGGTAAAAAGCGTTGCTGTTGTGCGGGCGAGCCAAAAGCCATGATGACCGGAGCCACCATCTTGACACCGAAGGGAATAATTCTTGGCGCACCGGCGGCGGCGACTTCTTCTTCAAAAATATATTTCTGTACCGCTGACCAGCCGGTACCACCGAACTCGGTTGCCCAGGATGATCCACCCCACCCTTGCGCATGCAGGGCCTGTTGCCAGCGTACATAATCGTCCCTATCCAGGATCAGTCCGTTGACAACTTTGTGCTGAATATCGGCGGGCAAAGCGCGGGCGATAAAGGCTCTCACTTCTTGCCGGAAGATCTGATCCTGCTCACTAAAATTGAGATTCATACTGGGTTCTCGCGATGACGATGTGCATGTTGAACATTGATGCAATATATACATACTCTACCCCTGTATATTTTCAAACCGCAATAAAAATAAGCGCAATCAAGATTATTTTTATATGAATCAGGGGGAGTATCTATAAATTGTCCTTATTTTTCTGTCTGATGCAAGGATAAATGGAGCTGTGCGCGGCGCTTCAGCCAGGGACTAGGGCGGTACCGCGGATCGCCGGTATGCTGCAATAGGCGTTCAAGAATATGCAGCACCGTGCCAGCACCCAGCTGGTCACCCCAGGCCAAAGGACCTTGCGGATAACCGAGGCCAAGTTTGACGGCGCGATCGATATCTTCAGGCAAGGCAATATGCTGCTGGGCGATGTCGCAGGCAATGTTAATAATATGGGCAACGACTCGCTGTGCGACCAAGCCATAGCTGTCGCGGATCACACTGACCGCAGCACCATCGGCACTGAAAAAACTGTCAGCCATGACGCGATACATATCGCTGGTCGCGGGCGTCGTCATCAACACGCGACGGGTTGTGAGATTAAACAGCACATCCATCGCCAGCGTGCGTTGCGGATCAAGACCTTCGTTGATGCAGCAGGTACTGGCGTCATCACCAATGGGCGTGACGATGCATAAACTATCCGCACCGGGGCACTCACCCTGATCAAATTCAACACTGGCGCTGCTTGCCAAAGTCGCGATCAATTCCCGTAAGCCCTCACTAGGTCCGGACTGAGCGCGACTGAGCCATATCGCACGAGGTAAATGGGCCGGTGGTGTGGCGTCTGCCTGCGGCGACGAAGCGATGTGACTGAGCTTTTTACCCGCATTGTCGTAGCGATAAAAACCTTGTCCTGTTTTCTTACCCAGTACGCCCGCCGTCAGCATCTGACGTGTCAGGCCTTGCGGGCGGAAGCGCGGCTCTTCGTAGTATTGCTGATAAATCGACTCCATCACCGGATGTGAGACATCCAGTCCGGTCAAATCCATCAGTTCGCAAGGGCCTAGTTTGAATCCTGCACACTCACGCAAAATATGATCGAGATGCGCGATATCCGTCGTATTTTCCGCCAGGATGCGCAAGCCCTCGGTACCATAACCACGCCCGGCGTGATTGACGATGAAGCCTGGTGTATCTTTGGCACGCACCGTTGCATGACCCCAATACGTACCTAATGCAATCAGGTAATCCACAACCTCTGCGTCGGTCAGCAAGCCACCAATGGCTTCGACGATTTTCATCAGCGGCACAGGATTGAAAAAATGAAATCCGGCGACACGCTGCGGTACTTGCAAGCCAGCAGCAATGGCGGTCACGGATAAAGACGAGGTATTCGTCGCCAGGATGGTTGTTGGCCCGACGATGGATTCCAGCTGCTGAAGCAAGGATTTTTTTGCTGCGAGATCCTCGACTATCGCCTCGATGACGATATGCACATCAGCCAGATCCCGGATATCGCCGGCAATCAACAGTCGCGCGGCCGCGGCATCAGCCACACTCTGCGTGAGGCGGCCTTTCTCCACCAATTTAACGAAGGTCGCCAGCAGATCCTGACGTGCGGCCTGTGCGGCACCGGCACGACTGTCCATCAACCGCACCTGCGTCCCTGCCAGAGCGGCAATCTGGGCGATCCCGCGCCCCATCACGCCACAACCGATCACACCCAATATCAGGTCAGGAGAATTATAGGCGGGCCGCGGTGAGGCGGCTCCTTGTAATTGATGTTCGTTCATTGCGTCATCCCTGTGACTTGGTTTGCGGGGAATTCGGGCGACTCCCTGCTTTGCTGTATATCGCGTTGTCCATCAGATCACGCATTGAAGCAGAGGTCTGCCTGCATCGCCATACTGCTGATCAACTTAGCAGCACGCTTATTAGTTCATCGCGGCTTGCCCGGTATTTCGATGTCATTCGCGACTGCATGATTGTGAGCTTTTTATGTACTTTTTACTTGCCTGCTCATTAGACAGCGCTCGCGGCATCCCACTTTTTTATCCTGCCGACTTTGCGTTTTATCCGATTACTGATAAGCTAGTTCTGCAATGCAGAATTAAGTTCCGCACATTCTATTTACTGTATTTCGTCTATCGCACCAAGTCAAGAATGATCAAAAAAAACACCCCTATTTCCACGGTATCAGAGCAATCTACTCAAGCTGGCGGGAATGCCAAAGAAGACCGGCATTTCGTCACGGCACTGGCACGAGGTCTGGAGTTGCTGGCATGTTTTCGCTCAGGTGATAAGGCCTTAGGAAATCAGGAATTGGCGGAGCGCTGCCAGCTACCCAAATCGACAGTATCGCGCCTGACCTATACGCTGACTAAAACAGGTCATCTCGATTACGTCGATTCACTGGGTAAGTATCGCCTGGGCTCTGCGACTCTGGCGCTCGGCAGTGCGATGCTGGCAAGACTGGATGTGCGTCAGCTAGCGCGTCCGCTGATGCAGGAGCTGGCAGATTTTTCTCAGGGTATGGTGTCGCTTGGTATGCGCGACCGGCTCAGTATGATTTATGTGGAGAATTGTCGTAGCCAGACCGCGCTGACACTGAGCCTTGATGTTGGCTCTCGTATCCCGCTGGCGAACACCGCGATGGGCCGGGCGATTCTGGCAGAAATGCGCGCTGATGAGCGTGGCCATTGGCTCACCCAGATACAGCAGGCAGATGAGGCGCACTGGCAGACGGTTGCCAAAGAGATTCAGCTCTCCATCAGCGAATATCAGGAACTGGGTTGCTGCACTTCGTTCGGTAGCTGGCAAAAAGATGTGAATGCGATCGCAGTCGCCTTTTATCCGGGAAACGGCATGCCGCCGGTCTCGATTAATTGCGGCGGACCAGCCTTCACTTTATCATCGTCTTTTTTGCTGGCTGAAGTACGTCCGCGCTTGCTTGATCTGGTGCGACGGCTAAAGCTGTCCCTGGGAGTCTGAACCGCCTCAAATCATACAATCAGGATGGCGTAAATACCTGCACCATATCGCGTCCCAATTCTTTGGCACGATACATCGCAATATCAGCATGACGCGAAAGCTCAATATCATCCTGCGCATGCTGCGGGTACAACGCAATACCAATGCTGCACGACACATGCAGCAGATGACCACCGGCGACCTCGAATGGCTCGCACAGTGCCTGCCGGATTTTTTCCGCGACCAGCAAAGCGTCCTGTTCGTGCTCGATAACGGGCAAAAGTACGACGAATTCATCACCGCCCATACGTGCAACGGTGTCGGACTCACGAACACAGCGCAGCATTTTTTCGGCAACGGCGCGCAATAATAAATCACCGACGTGATGCCCGAGGCTGTCGTTAATCGGTTTAAATTTGTCCAGATCCAGATACATCAATGCAAGCAGGTGTTTATCACGCTTGGCGACGGTGATGGCGTGTTGCAGACGGTCACGAAACATCGCGCGATTCGGCAAACCCGATAACTCGTCATACTGCGCCAGATAACGGAAGCGCGCTTCACTCTCACGCAGTTCTCTGGTCATCTCGCGTGCCAGATTCAATGCACGTTCACGACCGGAAACCAGTTGCCAGGTCAGCAGACACATCAACATACTCAACGTAACGCCGATCACGGCGATCAGCCCGGATTTGTCCTTGCCGAGATGCTCTTCAAAACCAGGTAAGGCCGTAATCACGACCGACCAGGAGCGTCCGCCGTTCGCGAGATATTCGGTTACCTCAATGGTCTGATCACGTGAAGAGAACAAGGCCATCGCAGCGGACAATCCTGATTTGACTGGTGCCATGTTCAACGATTCAAGCCGCAAGGATTCGTACATCAGATTACCGGCTGAGGTCTCAACTCCATCGTAAATCCGGACAGCGGTTGCGCGTGGCGTCTCACCATACAGGCTCGCCATCAGATCATCCATACGAAAAGGGGCGAATACCCAGCCGACCAGATTACTATGGCGTGCTTCGGGACTATCCGGTACGACACCGTCTTTGTAGACAGGCAAGTACACGTAAAAACCTTTGTGCAGACTGGCTTTATCCTCATGAGACAGATTCAGCATACCTGTAATCGCCAAAGTACCGGCATCACGGGCGCGCTCCAGGGCGGCTCTGTGCACAGGGTCGGACATAGCGTCGAAGCCTAGTTGGCGACGATTCCGCTCCAGTGATGGCTCGATCTGTATGAACGGTGCCATCCAGGTCTGAGTAGAACGTGTCGCCGTCGCCAGCGGATACAATTGATAATCAACGATACCTTGCTGCCGCATGGCGAGCACATGTGGCTCCAGTTTGCCGGACTCGACCGCCAGGGCGATGCCTAGCCCTTCCATGCCCACATAATCAGCACCTAATTGCAGTGAATTGACGTAGTTGGCGAAGTCCTTGCGCTTGACGACATCCGACATACCGAATACCGCCTGCGCACCACGCAGAACTTGCTCACTGGCGGCAAGCCGTTGTTCGATGCGACTCGCCACATCACGAGCACTGAAGTCCAGTGTGGTACGGGTATCGAGCCAGGCATTGGTTTTTTCGTGACGCCAGAGTGCATAGGTGACGCCCAGCGAAATGCACAGGACGGCGGCGACAGTCAGGCGGCGGCTGAGACTGCTTACCATGATAGATAGAAGTTAACCATTGCATTAGCCAATTCTGGCTTGAAGTATTTTTCAAAAATCGCCAGCACCGTGCCGTCGTCACGCATGCCCTTGATCAGACTGCGCCACTTTTCCTGCTCTGCGATACTCAAGGATTTTTTCGACATGATCAGACCGTGCGGAATCGGCGGGTCATTTGTTTCTATGATGGTAGTCAGGTCGCGGATTGACATGGTTTCGACCTGAGAATAATCGAAAGGCTCGATGATCATGCCATGAATCCGCTTGCTTGCCAGCGCTTGGTATAAAGGTTCCAGCGCAGAGGCATAGGTCACGCGCTGTCCGGCGTGCAATTTATCCACCAGCCGGTTGGCACTTGGACCATATCTGAATGAGCGTATCGCGCCCAACTGCAATGCAGGATTATCCTCAAAATCCGCAAGCTGTTTGACCTGTACGTCTTTACGCACCAGCAAGTAATATTTATTTGAAAAATACCAGGCAAAGGCCGCGTAGCGATCACGCTCGTCATTACGGATACCAGACAGGCTGAAGTCGAGCGCCCCCGATTCGATCAACTGCCAGATGCGGGCTCGCGGCAACACACTGATTGTAATTTTGCAGCCGCTACGTCGCGTCAGTTCATCGGCAATATCTTTGTCAATTCCTGCACCAGTTTGCGATGAGTACAGCAAACCGTGCTCATGCAGAGCCAGCGTCAAAGGACGCGAGCAATCGAAGGCTACCGCCGCAGTTGCGTTGAGTGTTGCAGCCAACGCCACCAATCGGAGCAGTAACATGAATTTTGGGATAAACGGTGTATTCACATGCAAACTTTATAAAAACTGCAAAGCCTGAAAAGCGTTTAACCATGGAGAAAACCTAGCTGATCTTATTGTATAACAGGCAAAGAACAATACTGTGTTTATCGTTGTTCTTGTGTGATTCTCCGACTTTAGGAAAAGTGACGTGTCATCCTTAGCGCAGACAGAATGGATACGAATAAATAACAAACACACAAACAAACTAAGAGACGAAAAAAAGGCGGATATCTCCGCCTTTTTGTTGATACTAGCTAAAACTTTACGATGCTTTTAACTGCCTCGTTGGTTCAGGCTAACTTGCCGTGGCATTGTTTGAACTTTTTACCGCTGCCGCAAGGACATGGATCATTCCGACCAACGGAGAAGGCGTACTCGCCCTGAGCCTGGTCAGGATTCAGCTTGCCGTGGCATTGTTTGAATTTTTTGCCACTGCCGCACGGGCAAGGATCATTACGACCAACTTTGAGAACATATTGGGTCTGACCAGATTCCGGATTTGCAGTAGGAGCTAGCATTTCTTCCGGTGAAGCATTCGCATCAAAATCGGCGTGCTGATAATGCACGTTTTCGACTTGCGACTGCGCCAGTTGCTGCTCGGCTGCTTCGATCTCTTCGCGCGACTGGATACGCACGGTAACAATCGTACGCACCACTTCATTTTTAATCAGATCAAGCATCTGGCCAAATAATTCAAATGCTTCGCGCTTGTATTCCTGTTTAGGATTTTTCTGTGCGTAACCACGCAAGTGAATACCTTGGCGCAAATGATCTAAGGCAGCCAGATGTTCGCGCCAGTGCGAGTCAATACTTTGCAACATGATGCTGCGCTCAAAACCTGCGAATGCATCTTTACCGACCAAAGCCACTTTTGCTTCGTAGGCCGCATCTGCTGCTTTTTGTACGCGCTCCAGAATGTCTTCGTCATTCAGATTCGGTTCCGCTTCGAGCATGCTTGCCAAAGGAATATCCAGAGCCCATTCACTGGCCAGCACCGATTGCAAAGCCGGAATATCCCATTGCTCTTCAACAGATTCGGCTGGAACGTGGGTACGCACAACATCGTAGAACATACCGGCACGCAAAGACGAAATCAGCTCAGACATATCCTGTGCTTCTAACAATTCATTACGCTGCTGATAGATGACTTTACGCTGATCATTGGCGACGTCATCGTATTCCAGCAATTGTTTACGTACGTCGAAGTTACGCGCTTCTACTTTGCGCTGAGCGGATTCGATAGAGCGCGAGACAATACCTGCTTCGATCGGTTCGCCTTCTGGCATCTTCAAGCGGTCCATGATGGCACGTACGCGATCACCTGCAAAAATACGCAGCAACTGATCATCCAGCGACAGATAGAAGCGGGAAGAACCGGGATCACCCTGACGACCGGAACGACCACGCAACTGGTTATCGACGCGACGTGATTCATGACGCTCTGTACCGACGATATGCAAGCCACCGGCATTGACCACATGTTCATGGAGCGATTGCCATTCATCACGCAATTGCTGTGCTTTTTCCTGCTTGACTGCGTCGGACAGTGTTTCATCCGCCTCGATCAGTTGTACCTGTTTGGCGACGTTACCACCCAATACGATATCAGTACCGCGACCGGCCATATTGGTCGCAATCGTGATGCCTTTTGGACGACCCGCCTGGGCAATGATTTCCGCTTCGCGTGCATGCTGTTTTGCATTCAGCACGTTATGCGGCAATTTAGCTTTATCCAGAATGCCGGATAACAATTCAGAATTTTCAATCGAGGTAGTACCGACCAATACCGGCTGACCACGCTCGTAGCAATCCTTGATATCAATCAGCATGGCATTGTATTTTTCTTCGGCGCTCTTGTAGACCTGATCCTGACGATCTTTACGCTGCGAAGGACGGTTCGGCGGAATCACGACGGTTTCGAGGCCGTAGATTTCCTGGAATTCGTAGGCTTCCGTATCGGCTGTACCGGTCATGCCGGACAAACGGTTATACATACGGAAGTAGTTCTGGAATGTAATCGATGCCAGCGTCTGGTTTTCGTTTTGAATCTTGACGCCTTCTTTGGCTTCCACAGCTTGATGCAAACCATCTGACCAGCGACGGCCCGTCATCATACGGCCAGTGAATTCATCGACAATCACGATTTCATTGTCTTGCACCACATAGTGCTGGTCGCGGAAATACAGTGCATGAGCGCGCAATGCCGCATACAGATGATGAATCAGCGTGATATGTGCTGCGTCGTACAAAGATGCGCCTTCCGGCAACAAACCCATCTGGGTCAGGATACGCTCGGCATTGTCGTGACCAGCTTCGGTCAGCAAAACCTGATGCGATTTTTCATCTTTGGTGTAGTCACCCGGAACTTCAATCGTGCTCTTGCCATCCGGTGTTTCTTCACCAATCTGCAAGGTCAGCAGCTTCGGCACTTCATTGATTTTGTAATACAGCTCAGTGTGATTCTCCGCTTGACCGGAGATAATCAGCGGTGTCCGTGCTTCATCGATCAAAATGGAATCGACCTCATCAACCACTGCGAAATTCAGACTGCGCTGGACGCGATCCTTGGCTTCGTACACCATATTGTCACGCAGGTAGTCAAAACCGAATTCGTTGTTGGTACCGTAAGTAATATCAGAAGCGTAAGCGACCTGTTTCGCATCATGTTCGAGCTGAGACAGATTGACGCCCGTACTCAGGCCGAGCCAAGCATATAATTTGCCCATCCACTCTGCATCACGTTGCGCCAGATAATCATTCACGGTGACAACGTGCACGCCCTTGCCCGACAATGCATTCAGGTAGGTCGGCAATGTCGCCATCAAAGTTTTACCTTCGCCGGTGCCCATTTCAGCAATTTTGCCGTAATGCAGCACCATGCCGCCTATCATCTGCACATCAAAATGGCGCATTTTGAGAACGCGCTTACTGGCTTCGCGGCAAACCGCAAATGCTTCCGGCAAGATCGCATCCAGGGTTTCACCATTCTCGACGCGGGTTTTGAACTCCGCAGTCTTGGCCTGCAAGGCCTCATCCGACAAGGCTTCCAGCTTGGGTTCCAATGCGTTGATGTCACGCACGGTTTTTTGGTACTGCTTCAAGAGCCGCTGATTGCGACTACCGAATATTTTGGTCAGGAATGACATGCTATGAATGGATGAATGAATTCTGAAAAAAATTGCCGCTTGATCAACAATAACTCAAAAAATTGATTTTGCAACAACAATAAGCTAACACAAGTAAACGTCGGATTTTAACATGGCAACGCTGGTCACTAGCAATTGCTCAATGACAAAGTGACATATGTAGGAGGATTTGGAGGCAAATTTACCAAAAACAAGTTTATTTTTGGCTAATCGCTGCCATGTCAGCCTGATTCGCACCCGCGTTCAGAAATTTGCTTGGGTTTTGCGGCACGCCTTTGACGTGAACCTCGAAATGCAGATGCGCCCCTGTAGAGCGTCCGGTGGAGCCAATATCAGCAATGTGCTGACCCCGCTTGACGATATCGCCGACTTTGACGTACACCTTCGATGTATGCGCATAGCGGGTCATGATTTCGCCGCCATGATCAATTTCGATCATGTTGCCGAATTGCGGATGAAACTCCGCGGCAATCACCACACCACCTGCAGCAGCGACAATCGTGGTTCCGGTTGGCGCAGGAAAATCAATGCCTTCATGAAATGCACTGCGACCGGAGAAAGGATCCAGCCGCCAGCCAAACGTAGACGCGTTGTAGCTCGCGTTCACCGGAGAAATCGTCGGCAATAATTTTGACTGCACTTTAAAGCCCATCAATTTCGTCTCGACCACGTTCATATAATCAGAACGAAGCTCGACGTCTTTTGCCATGGCATCCATTGCTGCCTGAAACTCCGTCATAGTCAATTCCCGCGGTGGGACTGAGGACATTTCTGCGCCGCCACGCCCTGGCAATTCGCGGAAATTAAACTCCTCCGGCTTGACACCAGCCAGACCCTGCACCCGCTCGCCAAGTGCATCCAGACGTATCAGCTGAGCCTGCATTTCGCCAAGCTTGACGGCCATGGCAGCGATATTTTCTTTGACGTAGCGATCCTTCGCATTCGGATCATTCGCCACGGCAACCGGTACAAAATCTCGTAAAAAAGGGATGTCACCGCTGGCCAGGCGCAAGGTTAAGGCGGCCATCACGGCGGAACAAATCATGGTCAGCATCAAGAAACCAAGAATGCCGAAAATCAGGTGGTTGGAACTGAGGGTAATAGACTTTGCTTTGGTGAAGCGCGAATGCATAATGATAATTTGCATCAATTCACTCCTGAAAAAGTGACGCCACCATAGCAACGTGAGCAGATGCTGAGGGCGAACAAACCAGGCAGTTTGTGGTAAGGTTCCATCCATGCAAGCATCTTCACCACCTCCCTATCGAATCAACATCAAACGCGGACGAAAATTGCCGGAAACCAGCGGTGCCGCCGATTTCTTGCGTAGCAACGAACAAATTTCGCCTCTCTTACCTACGATCAGGCGCAATGCCAAATTGCAAAAAGACTGCGGGAACCTGCTCCCCGCGATGTTTGAAGCCTGCGATGTACTGCAGTTAGAAGAGGGTCAGCTTACCCTGTCTGCACCCAACGCTGCCCTAGCCACCAAACTCAAACAACAGTGTCCAAAATTGCAAGACGGTTTACTACAGCGGGGATGGCAGATTAACGCAATCCGTATCAAAGTACAAGTCAGGCGAAAAGTCGAGCCTAAGCCCTATGTCAAACAATGCAGCCTGTCTGACCGCGCTGTCAAAGCCTTTGATAGTCTGGAAAATGCCTTAGAAAATACACCACAAAATGCAGAGTTGAGAGCGGCCTTGCATAAACTGGTGAAGCGGCATCAGTCAGGCACATAGCCTGACATTGCTCTGATAAAAGTAGAATCGGGGGAGTATTTTTCAATCGCGCCGTAAAATAGGCGGATTAAGCAGAATTTTTACCTATACTCACCCTGAGTATAGGGCTTACAGCAAATCAGTTTGGGTGTATTCCAAACCCGCCGCTGTCGAGATGCAGACAGTTCACAAATAGTTGCGGACTCTGACTGCGAAATGGTGGCTTTGCATGCTGCTCAAGGCTTTTTTGCCTGGCGCTATTACTAATATTTTCCGGCAAACTTGCATCGCCAACAAACTTAGGAAGACAACGCCCATTCACGCTGCTCTTGCAAACCGTAAGAATCCGGCGCATTTTCAATCGCATCAAAGCTCACAATTTCATAAGCATCAGGTTGTTCCAGCAAGACCCGCAATAACTGATTATTTAAACCATGACCAGATTTATGCGCGGTATAACTCGCCAGCAAAGGATGACCGATCAGGTAGAGATCGCCGATCGCATCCAGAATTTTGTGGCGGACAAATTCATCATCAAAACGCAGGCCATCTGCGTTCAGAATCCGGTATTCATCCATCACGATGGCATTTTCCATCGAGCCGCCGCGTGCCAGACCGATCCCGCGCAGCATCTCTACATCTTGCATAAACCCGAAAGTACGTGCCCGGGCGACATCTTTGCTATATGAGACTTTGGCGAAATCAACTTCGGCCGTTTGCGTTGTTCCATCCACGGCTGGATGATTAAACTCGATAAAAAAATGTAATTTAAAACCGTCGAAAGGTTCAAGGCGCGCCCATTTTTCAGACTTACCTGTGCCTTCACGAATTTCGACGGGCTTTAACACACGAATGAATTTCTTGGCAGCTTCCTGCTCTTGCATGCCTGCCTGCTGCAACAGGTAGACAAACGAGGATGCAGAGCCATCCATGATAGGAATTTCTTCTGCGCTGATATCGATATATAGATTATCAATACCCAGTCCTGCGCATGCTGATAACAAATGCTCTACCGTAGAGACCTTGGCGCCATCGACGTTCAACGTCGATGCCATACGCGTATCGCCGACATTCAAGGCGGTTGCCGGAAACACCACCGGAGGCACGAGATCGGTGCGTGTAAAAATAATACCGGTATCAATAGCAGCAGGCCGCAGCACCAGGTCAACCCGGGTACCGGAATGCAAGCCGACGCCGACGGTTTTAACAGTTTGTTTGATTGTTCTTTGTTTTAGCATCCCAGCATTATAACGGTTGCTCAAAATCTTCGGTGGCAGTGGCTTGCTTTACAACAAAGCCTGTCTTCATAAAAAAAGCCATAGGATCGCTATGGCTTTTTTTGCCGGAACCTGGAGTCCCGTAGTAAAACTGAGGAGTCTTAACTCAATTGCGCCAGCAGAGTCTCTGCATTTGACACCTCAAACTTGCCGCCCTCTTCCACATTCAATTGCGTCACCACACCATCGACTGCCAGTAAAGAATAACGCTGGGAACGCACGCCCATACCGAATTTGCTGAAGTCAGCATCCAGACCTAGTGCTTTGCTAAAGTCAGCATTACCGTCAGCCATCATGCGTACAGTGCCAGTCGCTTTCTGATCACGGCCCCATGCGCCCATAACGAACGCATCATTGACAGAGATACACCAGATTTCATCAACACCTTTGGCTTTTAAATCGGCGGCGTGCTGAATATAACCAGGAACATGTTTCGCGGAGCAAGTTGGTGTGTAAGCGCCGGGCAAACCAAAAATCGCAATCGTTTTACCTTTAGTCAGATCTTCGACCTTGAAGGTATTTGGTCCTAAAGAACAAGCTTCTGATTCGACTTCGATAAATTCTGCGAGGCTGCCTGCTGGCAATTTGTCACCGATCTTGATGCTCATGTTGTGCTCCTGATTTGTATGGGTTGATTCACGATATTCCCTCAGCGCCGCATTAAAAAATGGATTCCTGCTGCGCTCACTGAGGCTGGTGCGTCAGTATGCCTGAGTCTGCTATTTCGTGCAGAAAGCAAAACGCCAGCACAGAGGCTGGCGTTTTTTTTGATACTGACCTTCAGATACGACGGATCTTAGTCAGCTTGCTTACGCAGGAAAGCGGGAATGTCGTAAGTCTCCATTCCATTTTTTTCCAAAGCACGCACAGTATCAGAGGCTGATTCACGACGCCATACTGCTGGCTTGCTCAAACCGTCAAACGCAGGCGCAGCTATACCCGTTGTGGTTGTCGCAGCAGACGCCATCACTGGAGATGCCATCATGGGTTCATTGTGCGTACCGGTACGCAGCATCGGTGTTTGTACCAGCTGGATATTTTTCTTGCCACGACCCAGACCGGTTGCAACGACGGTCACGCGGATGTCGTCACCCATCGTATCGTCATACGCAATACCTTGAGCAATCGAAGCATCTGGTGCAGCGAATGCGCGAACTGCCGCCATGACTTCCTTGATCTCTTTACCCTTGAGACCACGACTGGCTGTCACATTGACCAGGACACCGCGCGCGCCTGACAAGTCGATACCGTCCAACAATGGTGAAGCAACTGCCTGCTCGGCAGCGATACGCGCACGATCAACACCGGATGCTGTTGCCGTACCCATCATCGCTTTACCTTGTTCACCCATAATGGTTTTCACGTCGTTAAAATCGACGTTGATGTGACCAGGTACATTGATGATTTCGGCGATACCGGCAACTGCATTGTTCAACACATCGTCGGCGTGTTGCAGCCATTCAATCATGCTGTCGTCTTCATAGATCTCTTCGAGTTTTTCGTTCAGGATGATGATCAGTGAATCAACGTGCTGCGACAAAGCTTCCAACCCTTCGTCGGCGATGTCCATGCATTTTTTACCTTCGTAAGAAAATGGCTTGGATACGACGGCCACGGTTAACGCACCCAGTTCTTTTGCCACTTGTGCGACTACGGGTGCGGCACCAGTACCAGTCCCGCCGCCCATACCGGCAGCGATAAACACCATGTGCGAACCACGCAATGCATCTTCAATCCGTGCGCGTGATTCTTCTGCAAGCTGGCGACCCACTTCAGGTTTCATGCCTGCGCCCAAACCGGTCTCACCGATCTGAATCACGTTATGTGCTTTGGACTGCAACAAAGCCTGTGCGTCAGTGTTAGCAGCGATGAACTCAACTCCTGCCACACCTTTATTAATCATGTGCTGCACAGCATTGCCGCCTGCGCCGCCTACGCCCACGACCTTGATTACGGTGCCTTGGGTAGCGTTATCAACCATATCGAACTCCATCATGACTCCTTTAGGTAGGCAGTTTTCAGTCGATAATCATCACGATTCCTGCATGTGCGTGACGACTAGCGACTAATAACTGCAGATAAGAACATTATAAAATGATTACTACTATTTCCACTACAGTTTTCACACCAATTACCACTTAAAAATTCCCTAAAAACCACTCTTTCATACGCTGCCACACTGCTTTTGCAGAACCTTCTTGCCGTGTGACGATATGACCGCGCATATACTGCTTCTTCGCTTCCAACAACAAACCTAAAACTGTCGCATAACGAGGACTGCGAACGACATCCGCTAACTGTCCGGAATACACCGGCATACCCAAACGCGTTGGTTTTAAAAAGATATCTTCTGCCATTTCAACCATGCCTGGCATGATCGCTGAACCACCGGTTAAAACGATGCCGGATGACAGTACATCCTCGTATCCTGATTCACGGACGACTTGATGAACCAATGCGAATAATTCTTCAACACGCGGTTCGATCACAGCAGCCAGCGCCTGGCGGGATAAAGAGCGCGGACCACGATCACCGAGGCCGGGTACTTCGAGCGTATCAGACGGATCAGCCAATACCTGCTTCGCTACACCAAAACGAATTTTGATTTCTTCCGCTTCGGACGTCGGTGTCCGTAATGCCATCGCGATGTCATTCGTGATCTGATCACCGGCAATAGGAATCACCGCAGTATGGCGAATCGCACCTTCACTAAACACCGCCACGTCGGTAGTACCGCCGCCGATATCGATCAGCACAACCCCAAGTTCTTTTTCATCTTTGGTCAATACTGCCTCAGCAGAAGCCATCGGTTGCAGTATCAGATCGGAGACCTCAAGGCCACAACGACGTACGCATTTGACGATGTTCTGTACCGCAGACACGGCACCAGTAACGATATGTACTTTGACTTCGAGACGAATACCGCTCATGCCTATCGGCTCGCGCACATCGTCCTGACTATCGACAATAAATTCTTGTGGCAAGGTATGCAGCAATTGCTGATCAGTAGGAATATTGACGGCTTTAGCCGTCTCGATCACGCGCGAAACATCCGCAGCAGTAACTTCTTTGTCCTTGATCGCCACCATACCGCTAGAATTAAAACTGCGGATATGGCTGCCAGCAATGCCGGTATACACATGACGAATTTTGCAATCAGCCATCAGCTCAGCTTCTTCCAAAGCGCGCTGAATCGATTCGACGGTGGCTTCAATATTAACGACCACACCTTTTTTCAGGCCCTTGGAATCATGCTGACCCAAGCCGATCACTTCATGACGACCATCGGGCATCACCTCGGCTACCACCGCAACAATTTTGGAGGTGCCAATATCGAGGCCGACTATCAGGTTTTTTGCATCTTTTGTCATGTACTTACTTTCGTTTAACCTTAAGCTTTGGATTAATTCCAAAGGCATTGTGACTGGACTTCAGCGCAAGGCCATTGGGATAACGCATATCCACACTTTCAATACTGTCCTGCAAACTGGCGACTAACTGCGGGTACACAGTCAGCAAGCGATCGACCCGATTCTTTAAAGTCTGATCATCCTGCAACCTGCCCAACTCCACCTTCATACCGTTATTTAATTTCAGACTCCATGCATAACGGCTTGAATACTGTACGACCTCAGGTGCCAGACTAATATTGGCAAACCATTGCTTAAAATCGAGGTAGCGTGCCAGCACTTCTTTTTCACTACCTTCTGGTCCAGCAAACGCAATCAACTCGGCGTCTTCTTCCGCTTCCGCCAGATTGGCAGTAAACACATCGCCCTTGACTGACATCAAGCGACCATCTTCACCCCAGGTACCGAGTGCCTGATGTTCTTCCAGGGTCACGATCAGTTTGTTTGGCCATTCTCTCTGCACACTGGCTTTGCTTACCCAAGGTACCGATTCAAAAGCCGTCCTGACATTGTCCAGATTCGTCGTAAAAAAATTCCCGCGCATCTTTGGCAGTGCCGTATCACGAATCGTGAACGCATTTACATGCCGCAAAGCCGCTTGTTCGACACCCTCAACCCTGATCACTTTCAGCGTAAACATCGGCCGCTGCACTACCCACCAGATACCTGACATCAGCAATGCAAGTATAAAAACACCGAACAAAGCATTCGCTGTTGCATTCATTGACCTGATGTCTTGCCACATAACTTACTTATTACCTTCTTTACTGCCCTTGGACATTTTCAATCTTGCCGACCGCAAAATCGTGACGCATAATTCTTCATAACTCATCCCGACAGCGCGCGCAGCCATTGGCACCAGTGAGTGCCCCGTCATACCAGGTGAGGTATTAATCTCAATCAAAAATGGTTCGTTATCAAGTTTACGCAATAACACATCAACTCGCGCCCAGCCCTCGCAATTTACGGCACGATAAGCGTCAACACACATCGCTTGTATTTTTGCCGTCAAGCCTGCGTCCAAAGGGGCGGGACATAAATATTGCGTATCGTCGGTGAAATATTTGTTCTGATAATCGTAGTTGCCATCCGGCGCAACGATCTCGATAATAGGTAAGGCATATGCGTGCTTACCTGTGCCAAGAATCGCAACGGTCAGTTCACGACCTACGATAAATTGTTCAGCCAATACTTCGTCATCGAACTGCGCTGCCAGTGCATACGCCTCCTGCATATCCGAATAGCCATTCACCTTCGTGATACCTATTGTCGATCCCTCATGCGGCGGTTTCAAAATCAAAGGCAGATTCAAACGATCAGGGACCAGGCGCAATTCCGTTTCGGCATTTAGCACTTCATAAGCCGGGGTAGTTAATTGATGGTTCTGCCAGATCTTTTTTGTAAAAATCTTGTCCATCGCAATCGCCGACGCCATCACGCCACTGCCTGTGTAGGGGATACCCAATTGTTCCAGCACACCTTGCAAACTACCATCTTCGCCAAAGCGCCCATGCAAGGCGATAAACACGCGATCAAATTGTTGCTCAGCCAATTCCGCCAGACTGCGCTCACCCGTATCGAACCCGTGCGCATCAACACCTTTGCTTCGCAGTGCTGCCAGCACACCAGTACCAGACATCATTGATACCTCGCGCTCAGCGGAACGCCCGCCAAACAGCACGCCAACCTTACCTAATTCTTTTACATTCTCAATGTCATTCATGACGGCATCTCTGCTTAAGTTCAATCTGTAGATTCAATGTTTTTTATATGACCTGCTATTACTATTTTTTTGCCTGTTTTTTATTCTGCCTGCGTGCTGCGTATATTGATTTTGATTCGGATCTGGTTAAAATTTGATTCTGATTTTTAGCTTACCTGTCACCGGCATTAGCCAGCTTGGCCGGTACAGCACTGATCGATCCAGCTCCCATGACGATTAATACGTCGCCATCTTTCAGTACATGCAAAATATTGTCCGGCATATCTTGTATTGCCTCGACAAACACGGGTTCTACCTTACCGGTGACACGCAATGCTCTTGCCAGAGCACGACCGTCAGCGGCGACAACCGGCGCTTCGCCGGCGGCATAGACTTCAGCCAGAACAACCGCATCGGCAGTTGAAATCACTTTGACGAAGTCCTCAAATAAATCACGGGTACGGGTATATCGATGCGGCTGAAATGCCAGTACCAGGCGGCGACCAGGATAAGCACCGCGAGCAGCTGCAAGTGTTGCTGCCATCTCTACCGGATGGTGACCATAGTCATCGACCAGCGCAAAGCTGCCTACTGACTTACCATCGGCGTCAGCTAAGTTAATCTCGCCATAGCGCGTGAAGCGACGGCCAACACCATGAAATTCACTCAATGCTTTTTGCGTTGCCTCATCTGCCACGCCGACCTCACGTGCAATCGCAATCGCTGCGCAGGCATTTTGTACATTGTGCATACCGGGTTGATTCAGGCTAACCTGCATAGCTTCATAGCCATCCTGAATTACCGTGAACTGCATTACGCCACCGACGGCTTTTGCATCAACAGCGCGGATATCAGCTTCCTCATGAAAACCATAAGTCACGATGGGTTTAGAAATAAACGGCATGATTTCACGCACATGCACATCGTCGAGACACAACACCGCAACGCCGTAAAACGGTAAGCGTTGTGTGAATTCAATAAATGCTTGTTTCAACTTACTAAAATCATGCTCATACGTTTCCATATGGTCGGCATCGATATTGGTAATGACTTCAATCACCGGTAATAAATTCAAGAACGATGCGTCGGATTCATCGGCTTCCGCAACGATAAAATCACCACTACCAAGTTTGGCATTAGCGCCAGCGCTATTCAAACGGCCACCGATCACATAAGTAGGATCGAAACCGCCCTCGGCTAAAATACTAGCGACCAAGCTAGTGGTCGTTGTCTTGCCATGGGTACCTGCAATTGCGATGCCACTTTTCAGGCGCATCAGTTCCGCCAGCATCACTGCGCGCGGAACGATAGGTATATGTTTTTCACGGGCGGCGATGACTTCTGGATTATCTGCCTTGACGGCTGTAGAAGTGACGATCGCATCGGCTCCGGCAATATTGTCAGCTGCATGGCCGAGCATGACCTTGGCACCCAAATTTGCCAATCGCTGTGATGCCGCATTTGTCCCCAGGTCAGATCCGGAAATCGTATATCCCAGATTCAGCAATACCTCTGCGATACCGCTCATCCCGGAGCCGCCAATACCGACGAAGTGAATATGTTTAACTTTATGTTTCATAGTTTATGTTTCATAGGTCGATCTCATCTAGCTTACTAACTCGCTAACTCGTTAGTACTCGCCAGTTGTTCTAATACTTGTGCAATAGTGTCGTTGGCTTGACGCTGTCCTAATGCATATGCAGTCTCAGCCATGGACAAGCACTGCGCTCTGCTCATGCTCTGTAATTTTGCTGCCAGAGTTGCTGCACTTAATTCACTTTGCGGTAAATAAATAGCGGCCTTCTGTTCCGCCATCCATTGCGCATTGTCTTTTTGATGCGAGGTACTTGATGCGACAAAAGGCACCAGAATACTTGCCACGCCTGCGGCAGTCAGTTCAGACACCGTGATTGCACCGGCACGGCAAATCACCAGATCCGCTTCTGCGTAGCGACGCGGCATATCATCAATAAAATCCAGCACTTCCGCTACAACGTTCTCAGCCACATAACGTGCACGCAAAGCATCAATATGTTTTTTTCCGGACTGATGCGTAACTTGTGGCCTGTTCTGTTCAGGAATCAACGCCAACGCGGCGGGTACGCTATCGTTTAAGGCCTGCGCACCAAGACTACCGCCAACAATTAATATTTTTAAAGCGCCACTTCTGTTTGCATAACGCTCTGCAGGCGTTGCCAGGGCGCATATTTCCTTGCGAATCGGGTTCCCCGTCACCTGAATTTTTTTATCTTGCGCGAGATCACTGGAAGGCAGACCAAACAAGACGCGCTTTGCAATCGGACGCAATAATTTGTTCGACAACAGTAAAGCAGCATCGGCATTCATCAGCACAACAGGTTTACCACGCAACGCCGCCATCACTCCGCCAGGCACCGTTACATAGCCACCCATGCCGAGCACGACATCAGGTTGGCGCTTTCCTACAATACGCAAGCACGTGAAAAAACTGGCTAGCAATTTAAATCCACCAGTCAGACTATGCAGCAGTCCTTTTCCACGCATGCCTGAGAAAGCAATCGTATCCATCGTCACACCATGCTTAGGCACAATCTGATTTTCCATTCCCGTAGTCGTACCAAGCCAAGACACTTGCCAGCCGCGCGCCTGCATCGTTTCGGCAATGGCCAGACCGGGGAAGATATGACCACCAGTTCCTGCGGCCATAATCAATAATTTCTTGGTACTCATATCCGTCCCCCGCGCATCAGGACACGGTTTTCATAATCAATTCGCAGCAGGATCGCCAGACCGACACAGTTAATCAGGACACCGGAGCCACCGTAGCTCATCAAAGGCAAGGTCAGACCCTTTGTCGGCAGCAAACCCAGATTCACTCCCATATTGATGAAAGCCTGAACACCGATCCAGATGCCAATACCTTTCGCAGTTAAGCCTGCAAAAGTTAAGTCAAGAGCAATCGCCTGACGACCAATTTCAAACGCGCGTTTCAGAATCCAGTAAAACAACAGAACTACTGTCAGAACACCGACAAAACCCAACTCTTCACCGATCACGGCAAGTAAAAAATCAGTGTGCGCCTCCGGTAAATAATGCAATTTCTCGACACTCGCACCAAGGCCAACGCCAAACAATTCACCACGACCAAATGCAATCAGAGAATGCGTCAATTGATACGCCTTACCCAGCGCATGGTCATCATCAAATGGACTGAGATAGGCGAAAATCCTCTCCCGACGCCACGGCGACAACATGATCACCATACTAAAAATTCCCACCAGGGTCGCCGCAATGCCACCAAACCAAATACCATTGATACCACCCAAAAACAAAATACCCATGGCGACACAAACGATCACACCAAAGGCACCGAGATCCGGCTCCAGTAGCAGTAGTAAGCCAACCACGCCAACTGCGGCCGCCATCGGCAAAAAACCTTTGGTCAGTTTATGCATATATTCCTGTTTGCGAACCGTGTAATCTGCGGCGTACAAAACAACAAAAAGCTTCATCAATTCGGACGGTTGCAAATTAAATACTTTAAAAGACAACCAACGTTTGGCACCATTCACACCTTTACCGAGTCCCGGAATCAGGACGGCAATCAGCAGAATCAAGGTCGCCACAAACAGATATGGCGCAATTTTTTGCCAGGTTGAGATACGAATCCTGAATACAAATAATCCAGCGATCAGAGATACGACAACAAACATCGCCTGCCGCATCAGGAAATGGGTGTTTTTGTAATTCGCATATTTAGGTGAATCCGGCAGTGAGATCGATGCGGAATACACCATAACCATACCGAATACCATCAGAATCAAAGTGACCCACACCAGAGGCTGATCGTATTCCATCATTGTCGAGCGTTTCGCCAAATGTGCCGCAGCAGCTGGCTCTGCCGAAAATGGCAACCACTTACTTGACGATGCTGCGAGTGACAGAATGGCTTGCTTCATCAGAACACCTCACCGCTGGAGAGGCCGATTTCTTTCACTGCGTCGACGAAAACCTGTGCACGATGCCCATAGTTACGGAACATATCCAGACTAGCGCAGGCAGGTGACAGCAAGACGACATCACCCTCATTTGCCAGCGCAGCCGCTGCCTGCACAGCCGATTCCAGCGTTGCATAATTGATGATGGCATCCTGCATCATTTCACTATTGAACTGAATTGCCTGACGAATTGCCTCGGCATCTTTGCCTATCAGTAAAACTGCTTTAGCAAACTGCGTAACCTGAGAGGCTAAAGGAGAAAAATCTTGTCCTTTGCCATCACCACCAGCGATCAGAATGATGCGCTTATTAAAGTCCGTACCTGCACTGAGCTCCTGGCCCAGTCCTTTCAGGGCTGCGACTGTCGCGCCTACATTCGTCCCCTTGCTATCATCGACATAGGTGACGCCAGCAATTGTCGCCACGACTTCGACACGGTGCGGTTCGCCTTGATATTCACGCACGCCGTGGAGCAAAGGCGCGAACGATAAACCAATCGCCCGACAGAGCGCCAACGCAGCGAGGACATTACAGGCATTGTGTTGTCCGCGAATTTTTAATGCATCGACCGGCATCAGGCGCGCAATCGTGAAGGGGATTTCTTCAACTTCTTTTTTCTTGCGACGACCTGTTACAGGCGTGACGTCCTCGCTGGCAACTGCTGCAGCCAGCCAGGTCATGCCATGCTCGCTTAGCAAACCCAGATCGTTTGCATGTTCTGGAGCAGAAATACCAAAACTGATCGTACTAGTATCTGGACGCGCCATCGCCATGACCAGAGCATCATCACGGTTCAGCACCTGTACCGCCTGCGTGCCAAAAATGCGCGCCTTATCCGCACAGTAAGCAGCCAGATCGCCATGCCAGTCCAGATGATCCTGTGTGATATTCAATACCGTCGCAACATCTGGCTCAAGACTAAAAGTCGTATGTAACTGGAAACTCGATAATTCGAGCACCCAGACCTGCGGCAACTCACCGCACTCCAGACCTTCATGTGATAAAGCTTCGCGCTCTAATTCTTCACGTAATACATCGAGCACAGCCGGACTGATATTGCCAGCAACTTTAGTAGATAGACCAGCACGTTCACACAGCAAACCCACCAGGCTAGTTACTGTAGTTTTGCCATTTGTACCTGTGATCGCAATAATTTTCGGGGAGTAATCACGCTCTGCTTTTAAGTCAGCCAAGGCTTGTGCGAATAACTCAATCTCACCCCATACCGGAATATTTTTTTGCTTTGCCTCGGGTAACAAACTTGCCATTTCACGCAGAGGTGACAAACCTGGGCTAACGGCAATCGCATCAATTCCATCTAGCAAAGTCAGCGTAAATTCACCACTGACAAATTCAATCTCAGACGACAAGGCATTGAGTATTTCGAGACGATCCGGCTTGGCGCGGGTATCGGCAATGCGTAAACGGGCACCACAACGCAATAACCATTGCGCCATAGCTAGACCGCTCTCGCCCAGACCTAATACCAACACGTGTTTGCCAGAAAAATTCATGGTGCTCTTTTTAATTATGTCGCTAATTTTGCTTCTATTTTTTACTAATTCTGTACTTCATGATGCGCCGGATCAGTTACCGTTTCAGCCAAGGCTAACGTAACTTGAGTGAAGACAAACCGACCAGAACCAACATCATCGAAATAATCCAGAAACGCACAACAACCTGCGTTTCTTTCCAGCCCTTTTGTTCAAAATGATGATGCAGGGGCGCCATCAAAAACAATCTGCGACCAACTCCGTAGCGCTTCTTGGTAAATTTAAAGTAGCCGACTTGCAAAATAATCGATACAGTTTCCACCACAAAAATACCGCCCATAATGAACAGGACGATTTCCTGACGGACAATCACAGCAACCGTACCAAGTGCGCCACCCAATGCCAACGCGCCAACGTCCCCCATAAAGACCTGTGCAGGATGGGCATTAAACCAAAGGAAAGCTAAACCGGCACCTGCCATGGCACCGCAGAAAATTAATAACTCACCGGCACCGGGTATGTGCGGTATCAACAGATATTTAGCGTAGCCGACGTTACCCGTCAGGTACGCAAATAAGCCCAGTGCAGAACCGACCATAATCGTCGGCATGATCGCCAGGCCATCAAGACCATCGGTAAAGTTCACGGCATTACTGGTGCCCACAATGACACAGTAAGTCAGCCCGATAAAACCCCATACACCCAGGGGATAGCTGATCGATTTAAAGAACGGCACAATCAGATCGGCTTTCGGTGGCAGATCCATACTGAAACCGGATTGCACCCAGGCGATGAATAATTCCAGCACTTTCGTATTCGATGGAGCTGATACGGTAAATGCGAGATAAAAGGCGGCAATAATCCCGATCACTGATTGCCAGAAATATTTCTCTCTGGAGCGCATTCCTTCCGGATCTTTATAAACTACTTTGCGGTAATCATCCGCCCAGCCAATTGCGCCAAACCCCAGAGTCACGATCAAGACAATCCATACAAAGCGATTACTCAGATCCGCCCACAACAAAGTCGAGATACCGATAGAAATCAAAATCAGTACGCCACCCATCGTCGGTGTGCCCGATTTAATCAGATGTGTTTGCGGACCATCGGTGCGTACTGCCTGACCGACCTTCAGACGGGTCAGCATGCGAATCACCGCGGGACCAGCAAAAATACCGATAGAGATCGCTGTCAGAGTTGCGAACACTGCGCGAAAAGTAATAAATCCAAAGACCCGCAAAAGGCCAAAATCTTGTTTGAAAAATTGTGCTAACCAAAGCAACATGTTAATGACTTCCTATTGATTGTTGTTTAGTCAGATGGGCAACGACGCGTTCCATTTTCATGAAACGGGAACCCTTGATCAGGATGGTGCTATTGCTGTCAATCGCGACATCAAGCGCGGAACACAGTTCAGCCACATCAGAAAAGTGTTGCGCACCAGCGCCATAAGCCTGGGCCGTGTGTTGTGCCAATTCACCTAGCGTCAGCAACTGCGCAATGCCGCGCTCATGGGCGTAATGTCCAATTTCTTCATGAAAAGCGACGCCATCATCACCAACCTCACCCATATCGCCAAGCACTAAGACGCTCGATTGTGTCGCGGGTGCCAGCACATCGATTGCGGCTCGCACCGAATCCGGATTTGCGTTGTACGTGTCATCAATAATGCGTGCATTGTTATGGGCTTGCTTACTTTGCAAACGCCCGTTGACGGGACTAAACGCTTGCAAGCCTGTAGCAATCACCTCGTTCGGCACACCAATACTGTGGCAGCAAGCTGCGGCGGCTAGCGCATTACGTACGTTATGAACTCCGACTGCGGCAAGCTTGATGGTGATGTCACTGCCGCCAATACGCATCTGTAGTTCACTACCAAAATCACTACCGACACTTTGTACCTGATAAGTCGCGCTGACATCGGCGTCTGCGCTCAAGCCGAATGTCACGATCTTGCGTTGTCCAGTCTCAGCTGCATAAGCACGCCATAAATCCGAGTAAGTATCGTCTGCCGGAAATACGGCGACGCCATTGGCGGGTAACTGCCGTAACACAGTTCCATTTTCTTCAGCCACTGCCTGCACGGTCTGCATGAATTCCTGATGCTCACGCTGCGCATTATTGACCATGGCTACTGTCGCTTGCGCCACCGACGCCAGTACTGCAATTTCACCAGGATGATTCATACCGAGTTCGAACACAGCGGCCTGATGCGCCTTATTCAAACGCAATACCGTCAAAGGTACGCCGATCTCATTATTCAGATTGCCGCTGGTCGCAAGCGAATGTTCTTCGCCGACATAGGCAGTCAAAATCGAAGCGATCATTTCCTTTACAGTAGTCTTACCGTTACTGCCTGTGACCGCGATGACAGGCAAGCTAAATTGCTGCCGCCAGTAACGGGCGATTTCCTGCAATGCCAATAAAGTGTTTGGTACGATCAGTGCAGGCACACCCAGATCCGCCGGCACGTGTTCGGCCACAACGGCAACAGCACCTCTTACCACGACATCCGTCAAAAAATCATGTGCATCGAAATGTTCCCCGCGCAAAGCAACAAACAAATCGCCCGCCATCACTTTACGGCTGTCAGTCGTTAATCCTGTCAGCACGACATTGTCTGCATCGCTCGTAACCGTGCTGTGCAAACGTGCATGACTCACTACGGCACATAATTGTTGAAGAGTTACCTGCATCAGCTACTCCTCTTCATATTGCCGCTGGTAGCAACGGTTGCCAATGCCAGGGCTGCGTGTTCTTCATCTGAAAATGGCCATTTTTTGCCATTAATGTCTTGATAGCTCTCGTGCCCCTTACCTGCGAGCAGGACAACATCATTGTTGCCCGCATGTTTGATCGCATACAGAATTGCAGATGCCCGGTCTTCGATTGCATGCGGCGTACCACTCATTCCCTGAAGTATCTGAGCAATGATGCCGGCAGGGCTTTCTGTTCGCGGATTATCACTGGTGACGACAGCATGATGTGCCTGTTCGGCAATCTTGCCCATCTGCGGACGCTTGCCCGGATCCCGGTCACCACCACAACCAAACACACACCACAATTCGCCATGACGCTCTTCCGCCACCTGCAACAAAGTCTGGATAGTCTTTTCTAACGCATCCGGTGTATGCGCATAGTCGATCACCACCATCACATGGCCGGCAGTCCCCAATTGCTGCATACGTCCCGGAACCGAGGTCAGTTTTTCAATCACGCTCAGTGCCTTGCTCCAGGTCACACCCGTTGCCAATAACACACTCAATACGCCGAGGACATTACTAACATTGAAGCGACCGATCATCTGCGTCTTTACCTGTCCGGATCCGAACGGAGAATCAACATGGAAGCTGGTTCCCGCATGGTGAGTGCGGATGTTGCTGGCATAAATAACCTCAGCAGCATCATGCTGTTTTTGCTCAAGACTGTAAGCAAGCACACGGGTCTTTACTCGCTTGGCTGGCTCATTCGCTTTCAGATGCTGTATCAGTTCGAGGCCATAAGCGTCGTCCAGATTAAGTACGGCAACACCTAAATCAGGCCAGTCGAACAAGGCTGTTTTAGCTGCCGCGTAAGCATTCATGTCGCCGTGATAATCGAGGTGATCACGAGTCAGGTTCGTCAGCAAAGCGACGTCAAAATGTAAACCGTTCAAACGACCTTGATGTAAGCCTATCGACGATGCTTCGATCGCCAGGGCTTTTGCTCCTGCATCACGTAAATCTGCCAGCCGGCGTTGCAGCTGTATTGCATCAGGCGTTGTAAAGCCAGTCTCAACCAGATTCGCCAGTGCACCGTCTCTATAATTGCCGACACCCAGAGTACCGATGACCGCACTGGTTTTACCCGTCAGTGACAGCGCCTTTGCCAGCCATTGCGAGCAAGAGGTTTTCCCGTTAGTGCCAGTAACTGCGATCGTCAGCATGTCATGGTCAGGCTCGGCATACCAGGCATTCGCAACCGGACCGAGTTGATCCTGCAATCCGGTTACTGCAAGATGTGGGACAGCCAAACTCATATCCCAGGAAAAATTATTAGATTCGTAGACGACTGCAACGGCACCATTATCAATTGCGCTTTGAATGTGGTGACGACCGTCACCACTCACCCCATGAGCACCACTGATAGGGAAGGCAAAAAACACATCGCCCTTGGCGATCGCACGAGAATCTGAACTCAGGTGCGAACGCGGTGTTACGGCTGGAAGCTGACGCAGCCATTTTAAAATTTCTGTCATTGGTTCTTTATGCTTGGTCATCACATACTCTCCTGCACACTGTTGTCAGGAATAATGTTGAGGACACTGGAATCTGGGGGAACGTTCATCGAACGTAAAATATTCGCAGTAATCGCGGCGAATACTGGTGCAGCGACTGTGCCACCGTAGTAGCCACCAGTTGTCGGCTCATCGATCATGACGGCAACGATGACACGGGGATTCGATACCGGCGCAAAACCGACGAAGTCACCGACGTATTTATTCACATACTTACCGCCTTCGATCTTGTGCGCGGTACCGGTTTTACCCGCCACACGATAGCCGGCGATACGCGCCTGAGTAGCGGTGCCGCCAGGCTCTGTCACGGTCTCCATCATCATGCGTAATTGCTGGGCAGTTTTTTCCGAAATCACACGATGGCCGACGGGCTGATCCGATGATTTCTGAAACGTCAAAGGAATCATGTCCCCGTTACGGGCAAAAATCATATAAGCCCGTGCCATCTGGATCAACGACACAGAAACACCATGCCCATAACTCATGGTCGCCTGCTCAATCGGACGCCAGGTCTTAAAGTTACGCAAACGCCCGGCAACCGCACCGGGAAAGCCAAATTTTGGCTGCTGACCGAAACCAACAGTCGTGAACATTTCCCACATTTCTTGTGGCGGCATTTGTAATGCCATTTTTACCGTACCGATATTCGATGATTTTTGTATGACCTGGGCGACAGTCAGTACGCCCTGTTTATGCGCATCATGGATAGTCGCCGTGCCAATCGTCATGCTGCCTGGCGCTGTCTGGATTGGCGTATCCGGCGTAACCCGACCAGTCTCCAGGGCCAATGCGACGGTGAATGGCTTCATCGTCGAGCCAGGCTCAAAAGTGTCGGTCATGACACGATTGCGCAATTGCGCACCCGTCAATACTGAGCGGTCATTCGGGTTATACGAAGGCAAATTAACCAGTGCCAGCACCTCGCCGGTTTTCACATCCAGGACAACTGCGCCACCGGCTTTGGCTTTATGCTTTTCTACAGCCTCTTTCAAATGCGTATAGGCAATGTACTGCACCTTACTATCAATAGAGAGAGTTAAATCTTTGCCATCATGCGGCTCACGGATCGATTCGATATCTTCGACGATGCGGCCAAGGCGATCTTTAATGACACGGCGATTGCCTGTCTTGCCCGCAAGATTTTTTTCCGACGCCAGCTCAATACCTTCCTGACCGATGTCTTCCACATTCGTAAAACCTACTACGTGGGCCATGACCTCGCCCTCCGGGTAGAAGCGTTTATATTCTTTACGCGTTTCAATACCGTTGATACCCAGCGCTACGATTTTTTCCGCGACATCAGCCTCGACCTGACGTTTCAGGTAGACGAACTGGCGGTCGGAATCCAGTTTTTTGCGCAATTCGGATTCAGGCATATCGAGTAAAGCAGCAAGCTGACGCAGCTTCTCTTTTGGCGCTTCCAGAACATCGTCAGGAATTGCCCAGATCGCTTTAACAGGCACGGATGACGCAAGTACCTGTCCATTCCTGTCGGTAATACGGCCGCGTGTCGCTGGCAACTCTAGCGTGCGGGCATAGCGACTCGCACCTTGTTTTTGTAAAAATTCGGTACTCATTCCCTGCAGCCACAAGGCGCGCGTAATCAGCGCCAGAAATGCAGCGAATAAGAAGAATAGCACCAGACGCGAGCGCCATACCGGCAACTTCACCGCCAGTAACGGGCTTGAGGAGAAGGGAACGCCTTTAGCAGCAGCGGTGCGTGACATAGTGGAAGCGCGACTCACTTTGTCCCCACCGCAGTCAAATATTGGGTGCGATCAGGCGTCACCGGCACCATGTTCAGCTCTTTGCTGGCGTTCGCCTCGATACGAGAATGTTTCCCGAATGTGGACTGATCCAGCTTGAGTTGCGTCCACTGTAATTCATATTGACGACTTTGCGTTTGCGCACGCTCTAGCTCGATGAACAGCCGACGTGCCTGATATTGAGAGTTAATCAGAGACAGCGCACATAACATCAGAATCACGCCGAGTAAAAAATTCAGTCGCGTACTCACCGCACCACTCCCGGCAAACGTTCCGCTACGCGCAGGATCGCAGAACGTGCTCGCGGGTTCGCCGCGACCTCTGCATCCGATGGCTTGATCTTGGCAATCAGGCGCATCTCTGGCTGCGGCAAATCAACTGAGCGGATTGGCAAGCGACGATCCGGCTGGGTCAGCGTCACTTTCGATGCAAAGAATTGTTTGACGATCCTGTCTTCCAGTGAGTGGAAGCTAATCACCGACATCCGGCCATATGGTGCCAGACGCTCATAAGCACCCGCCAATCCTATTTCGAGATCTTCCAATTCCTTATTGATGAAAATCCGTATAGCCTGAAAGGTGCGAGTTGCCGGGTCTTTGCCCTTCTCGCGAGTTTTGACGGTGTTTGCGACGATCTCGGCAAGTTGTCGAGTACTTGAAATGGGCTCGATCGCCCGGCGAGCAACAATCGCCTTTGCAATCTGAAAAGCAAACCGTTCTTCCCCATAATTTTTTATAACCTCCCTGATTTTTTGTTCATCTTCGGTCGCCAGCCACTCTGCTGCCGAAATACCACGCGTGGTATCCATGCGCATATCCAGCGGACCATCGGCTCGGAAACTAAAGCCACGTGCAGCATCATCCACCTGAGGCGAAGAAATCCCCAGATCCATCAAAATACCGTTGACACTGGCAATCCCCATCTCTGCTAATGCGTCCGCCATCGTGGCAAAACTATCATGCACGATGACAAAGCGAGGATCATGAATTTGCTGCGCATTGGCGATGGCCTGAGTGTCTTTATCAAAAGCAATCAGACGACCGGAAGGATTGAGATGCTCTAAGATTTTGCGGCTATGACCACCGCGGCCGAACGTGCCATCGACCACGATACTGGCAGCGCGATCGCCACTCAGATCAAGTGCATCGACGGCCTCGTTCAACAACACCGTCTGGTGTGTTAACTCTTGCGCTGGACTATCTATCATGTGCCGCTCAGAAGGAGAAATTGCTGAGCGCATCAGGCGCACCGCTGGCGATGGCTTTCGCCTCATTTTCAGCAAGTCGTGCTGCATCCCATATTTCGAAATGCGTACCCATGCCAAGCAACATTACATCGCGTTGCATGCTGACGGCGCTACGTAATTCCGGCGCCACCAAAATGCGACCCGCGCCATCCATCTCGACATCAGACGCATTGCCAAGAAAAATACGTTTCCAGTCACGTGCCTGAATCGGCCAGGCGGCGATTTTTTCGCGATGCGCTTCCCAGGTAGGACGAGGGAAAAGCAGGAGACAACCATCTGGATGGCGGGTCAGGGTAATGCGCCCTTCACATTGCAAGCTCAGGGCGTCGCGATGCCGGGAAGGCACAGTCATTCTGCCTTTTGCATCGAGATTAAGTGAGGACGCCCCTTGGAACACGCTATGCCTTTTACCCTGAACTTGAGAATTATTTTTTCATGGAAATAAAAAATATTCACCACAAAAATACACTTTTTCACACTATTGCCCACTTTAGAGGATCAGTTAAGCCGGGTCAAGCGAATTCAGGAGTGAAAATGTGAAATTCTTTAATGAAGTCAAGGACTTAGCGCAGACTCCTCAAGCAATAAAAAGAAGAATATTCCAATAAATTAGGCACTTACGATGCATACTGAAAGTAGCTCCTCATATATACCCATGTGTTTCGTGAAAAAACACTTTGCTTGAAAATACCTTACCTCCCATGACCACGAAGAAAATGTAAGTCCCCACTAACGCCTGAATGCCGATGCCATATAGAAATATTGATTGACCAAAAGAGTGTCAGAGAAATGTCGGAAGCATGCAAAGGACAAAAAGCGTCGCCAGCCCAAGTGCAAATGACTTGAGCTAAATCCAGGCAGTATGTGAGAAAAATCGGCTAAGCAGAGGCAGAATTGCCAGAGAAACTTGAGGGAAACGTGAAGGAAACGTGAAATAAGCGATAAGCAATGAAGGATAAAGATGAAGGACAAATTACGCACAAACCTGCTCTTATTACGTCTCCGCCACATATTGACGTTGTAACAGCTGCAAAAATTCGCTCTCAGGGACCGCTTTACTAAAATAAAAACCTTGGTATTCATCACAGCGATTGGCCTGCAACGTCTCTAATTGCAATTCGGTCTCTACCCCTTCGGCGATGACCTTCAGGCTCAGGGTGTGCGCCATCGCCACAATTGCCAGTACAATCGCCGTGTCGTTCGGATCACCTGGGATATCCTTAATGAAGGATCGATCAACTTTGACGCTATCCACAGGGAAACGCTTCAGGTAAGCCAGGGATGAATAACCCGTCCCAAAATCATCGATGGACAATGTAAAGCCGGCTTCTTTCAAGCCGTCCATCAGGACAATCGCCTGGTCGCGGTTATGCATCACCATACTCTCAGTGATTTCAAACTCTATCCAGCTGGGATGCACCCGCCAGAAATCGACCACGCTTTTCACTTCTTCCAGCAGATGCACATCATTGAACTGCGCCCCTGATAAATTGATGGCGACCCTGCCAAAGGACTTATCTGCAGCACGGAACGCCAGCACATCACGGCAGGCGATATCCAGCACCAGCATCCCGAGGCGGGCGATCAGGCCAGCCTCTTCTGCCAGCGTAATAAAATCCCCGGGGAAAAGAATGCCACGCTCAGGATGATTCCAGCGTACCAGCGCCTCGGCACCGACGATTCTGCCCGACGCAACATTCACTTTAGGCTGGTAATACACAACAAACTCACGCCGCTCCAGCGCACGTCTGAGTCTCGCTTCAAATGCCAGGCGTTCGACCGTATGTACATTCATTTCAGATGCGTAAAACTGATAGTTATCCTTGCCTTTGTTCTTGGCACGATACATCGCGATATCCGCATTCTTAAGCAAAGTTTGCGGATCACGTCCGTCATCGGGAAAAGTCGCGATCCCGATACTGGCGCTCAACTGACATTCCTGCCCATGCAGATCAAACGGATAAGACGCCTCAAACAAGAGCTTATCAGCGATGTCACCCAAATCTTTCGGATCACTGAACTGATCAATCAGCAAAATAAATTCGTCGCCGCCGACGCGGGCAATAATGTCCGATTCACGCAAGCATTGTTTGAAACGCTGTGCAATATTACGCAGCACGGTGTCACCTTCATCATGCCCGAAGGTATCGTTAATATTTTTAAAGCGATCCAGATCCAGGAAAAAGACAGCAAGGCGACTGCGATTGCGCTCGGCATGTGCAAGAGATTTACTTAAATGCTGGCTATATAAAAACCGATTAGGTAATCCAGTCAGTTCATCATAATGCGCCAGTTTGAGTATCTTATCTTCCGAACGGCGACCTTCAATCGCGATACTCGCAATATCTGTCGTAATACCGATTAATTTAAAATGTTGCTCGTCCAACGCATCCGCAGAATAAGAAAATAAAGTGAAGCTACCCAGCAACTGACCTTTTTTTCCCATAATCGGCCAGGCACCGCAACTGGGAAATTCCGTCAACATCTCAAGCTGATTAACAAACTGCATCGATGTCGATTCTTGCGGCTTACTTATCCATACTGGCGATGCATTTAAAATTGCTTCACTCCAGACACCATTACCAAAAGTAACGGACATGCCATTCAACTGAGATCTCAGCACCTCCGGGAAATTTTTACCAACCGACATAGCAAAACTATGCTGCTCATTTCCCAGTAACTGAATCCCGCAACACCAGTTTGGCGACAACTTTTCGGCAAATTGACAAATCGACTCTAGAATAATCAGCATGTCCTCACTGGTCGCAATCAATTGTAATAATTGATTTTGTCCTTCGAGTAGCAGCTCTACCGATTTTCTGGCACTGACATCGCGCATCACACAGAAGATCAGGCTCTCATCACCGATCTCAACTCTACTCATCGTCACTTCGCTATACAGCAAAATACCTTTGCGTGTCACGATCCAGTCAAAGTGCTGCACCTCTCCATTGAACGCTGCGTCCACCAGAGTCTCGATAAGACGGTCTCTCTGCAAGCTTGGTAAATGCCTGACCGGCTGGATCTCAGGTGAGTAACGGCCAGCCCGCTTGCCCAGTAATTCGGTGCGATCGGCTACGCCAAACATCTCCAGTGCAGCCGCATTGCAGTCAACATAGATGTAGTCGCGGTTAATCAGCAGAATCGTGTCTTCGGCATCCTGGAACAACATCCGGTACCGGTTTTCACTCGCACTCAGCTCCTCGGACGAACCACGTAGACGACGAATTTTTCCTATCAATAAAAAAACAAAAGTCAGGATGCAAATAATCGTCAATATCGTAAAAATTAGTTTTTGTCTGGTGCGGTCCCACCAGTTTGCCAGAATCGTATCCACGTCTTTGGCGTAAACCAGAACAATAGGAAAATCCATGGTCTTACGGTAGGTATAAATCAACTGCGCATCACCGCCAGTTAAAGGACCAGCCTGAACACTTCCCTCTACCGTATTTGAGCGAATCTTATTTGCCAGCAAGGAGTTGGCGACATTGAGTTCAAGGTACTCGGGATCGTTGGGGGCACGGATGTACATATTGCCCTGATCATCATGCAGAGAGATGACAGCGCCGCCATCTCTTGCCAGACGCTCATAAAACTCGCGCAGATAGCCCAAACCGATATACGCCTGCAAAATGCCGACATGCTGGCCATGCTGATTAAAAATATTTTTCGCTACCGGCAATACCCAGCGACTGGAGGCAGGCAACTGCATCGGCTTACCCGTAGCGATCTCATGATTCTCCGGATGGTCCAGCAACTCCCTGACATACGGAACACTGCGCATATTTTGAGGTTCGGCCGGATATTGGAATGAGGTGCCCCACAAGATGCCTTTGGTATCGATAATGGAAAGCGATTGCAAAAAAGGAGAATCCTGCCTCTGATTGATCAGGATTTTACGGACATCCGCTTCGTCGTGTGGCGCCGGCTCCATATCGCTTTGGATTTCTTCCGCAGCGGCATTGATAGCACGGCTGGCGTCATGCAGGATACGATTGGCATGCTCCTCCAGAATCCGCACAGTTAAATAGCTATTTTCTTGTGCACCGGCAAGCGTTAACTGCCGATCCTGAACAATCGACCACCAGGTCTGCGCCATGATCGCGACCACAATCAAACTGACAAACACCAAAAAAGCCAGCGTCGGCAAATCATGCCATTGACGATTACTTGCTTTTCTCTCCATGCGCTACCTTAGGGTCGGTTAACAATTTCATCGGGAGTGCGAATGAGTCTAAACGGGTACAGAGCTATTATCAGTGTAACACTGGATTTTTATCAATAGTGCGCCAAGGGCAGCGAATTGCCAAGCGGTCTGAGCATTTTTGTACGCTACGCCTGGCATTCAAAAACCATACCGGTATATGCAAGTGTGCGAACCTGCTCGCAATGTGTGGGGATATAAATGGATGTGAGATAAAAAATGAAGCAGGCCGGTAGGCCGGATTCTGTTACGGCACTGCGCATTACTGCCTCGTGCTATGACAATCATTCCTCTAGGCGACGGATTACTCCGCCGCTCAAGCTTTCTACCCGCACGCTCCGCGAGCCGCCTCAACGCGTGCCTATTTGAAATTGCTCCGGGTGGAGGTTACCGCGTTTCACCGTAACTAAATACGCTCGTCTCTGTGGCCCTATTCCTCGCCTTATACCTCGGCTTTCGCTCTGGCTTTCAACGTACGGCCGTTAGCCGTCACCCTGCTCTATGGAGTCCGGACCTTCCTCCCGCTTTGGCTCACACCAAAGCCAGCGATTGTCTGGCCTGCTTCGGGCGCTATTGTACCAGCTACAGAGATGATGCGACGCAACATCGAAATACCCTGATCCCGCACAATACCCACTCTATTTCCTGCGCAAAGCCAGCACGACGCGGGCGCTTTCTGCTAGCGTATGGGTTTTTCCGAACTGGTCTTATTGTCATGATTAAATCGCGTTCTGGTGGTCAGCTGGTCGTCAATGCTTTAGAAGTGCATGGGGTCGATACGATTTTTGGTGTGCCGGGCGAAAGCTATTTACCGGTGCTTGATGCGTTGCATGACAGCTCCATCCGCTTCATCATCAACCGCCAGGAGGGTGGCGCGGCATTCATGGCAGACGCCTACGGCAAAATGACAGGCAAACCCGGCATCTGCTTTGTGACCCGCGGTCCCGGTGCCACCAATGCCTCCATTGGGGTACACACGGCGTATCAGGATTCGACGCCGATGATTTTATTTATCGGCCAGGTTGGAAATGACTTTGTTGAGCGGGAGGCGTTTCAGGAAATCGACTATCGCCGCATGTTCGGTCCGATGGCGAAATGGGTAGCGCAAATTGACCGCGCCGATCGCATTCCCGAATACATCGCGCGGGCTTTTCAGGTTGCTACCAGCGGACGCCCCGGCCCCGTCGTTTTGGCATTACCAGAAGACTGTCTGTCAGCCATTGCCGACGTCGCTGACACCCGCCATTACACTCCGATACAAGCCTCAGCCTCCGGCAGTCAGCTCGCGCAATTTCGTCGTCTTCTGGCAGGGGCGCAACGACCGCTCGTGCTGCTCGGCGGCAGTGGCTGGAATAAGCAAGCCTGCGAGCATATTGCCAGCTTCGCCGTCAGCAATCAGTTGCCGGTCGCCTGCGCTTTTCGCTTTCAGGATCTGATGGACAATACCCATCCCCACTACATCGGCGATGTTGGTATCGGCATCAATCCCAAGCTCGCAAAACGCGTGCAAGAGGCGGATCTGATCATCGCCATCGGCCCGCGTCTCGGCGAAATGACGACCAGCGGTTACACCATCCTGGAAGCGCCAATCCCGCGCCAGACACTTATCCACATCCACAGCGACGCGCTCGAACTCGGCCGCGTGTACCAGGCAGATCTGATGATCAATAGCGGCATGCAAGAGATCGCTGAATGCCTGGCCGAAATGGCAGCACTCGATGCCAGTGCCTGGCAACATACGGTTGCAGAAGCGCGCGCCGAACTACTAGCATGGCAACAAGAACCGGCGATTTTTAAGAACGAGCAAGCACCGCTGAATCTCTGGCAAGTGGTGCAAGACATCATGCAGTCAGCCCCCGCCGACACCATCATCACCAACGGCGCGGGCAACTACGCTACCTGGGCGCACCGCTATTTTCGTTATGGCGGCTGGCGCACACAACTGGCACCGACTTCCGGCGCCATGGGTTACAGCGTCCCCTCCGGTATCGCCGCTAAAATCATCGATCCTGCGCGCACCGTGATTACTTTTGCCGGTGACGGCGAATATCTGATGAACGGCCAGGAGCTGGCCACCGCTGTGCAATATCAGGCCGGTGTGATCATCATCGTGTTTAACAATGGCATGTTTGGCACTATCCGCATGCATCAGGAAAAAACCTTCCCGGCACGCGTCTCCGGTACCGACTTGCACAACCCCGATTTTGCTGCGCTGGCACGCGCTTACGGCGCCAGCGGCGAAGTCGTCAGCACCACGGCAGAATTCGCTCCCGCCCTGCAACGCGCGCTCACCCATACCCGTACTCATCAGCTACCGGCACTGATCGAATTGCGTTACGACGGCAACCTGATCACTCCAGGTATGAGTCTGGCTCAAATGCGCCAGGCCGCACTGGATAAGCAATCAGCACAATGATACGGGCGCAGTGATGAATGTTCAGGAGTTCGCCAGTCGCACCGGCATCAGTCCGCACACCGTTCGCTATTACGAAAAAATCGGCTTACTCCCCGATATACGGCGAACGGCAAGCGGGCATCGCGACTTTAGCGACAGTGACATTCTCTGGATGGCATTCATCACACGATTAAAAAATACCGGCATGGCGCTGGCCGACATCCTCGCCTACGCGACTCTGAGATCACAAGGCGCAACAACACTGACAGCGCGACAGCAGATGCTGGACGTTCATGCACAGCGACTGGCATCGCAAATTCAGACACAGCAAGAACACTACACCCAGCTACAAGAAAAAATTCGCTGGTACCACGATGAAATCATCGCGACGACCAACATCTCGAAGAAAAAATAATACGATACCTATTGACTGAGAGTCCGCTCTCAGATCTACGCTGCTGTTTTCCCCAACATCCTCTTCATCAGGAGAACAGCATGACTGACAGTACTTCAAGCGCAGATACCAGCCGGTATCAACGCGGACTAAAAAAGCTTGCAGAAATCGATGGCGACGCCGGTCAAAAAGTCATCGATGCACTCAGCGATATTGCACCCGATCTAGCCCGCTACACCATTGAGTTTCCGTTCGGCGACATCTATTCGCGACCCGGTCTGAATCTCAAAAGCCGGGAGATCGCCACCGTCGCCGCATTGACAGCAATGGGCCATTGTCAGCCCCAGTTAAAAGTCCACATTCACGGCGGGCTGAACGTCGGCTGCAGCAAAGAAGAAATTATCGAGATCATCACCCAGATGGCGGTCTACGCAGGCTTTCCCGCGGCATTGAATGGGATGTTCACAGCAAAAGAAGTCTTTGCCGAGCGGGCGATATAAATCATCTCTGGGTTACATAGCTTCTCATTGTGACCCGCAGCACTGGCGGGCCTTACCAGGTGTTTTAGGCCTGGGAGGCGCATCAACATTGCGGCATCGCATTGAGAACTACTAAAAAACCCTCACCATCCACTGCAATAATGCCCGCCACCAAGATTTATCTAGCAAATAAAAATCATTGATAATTGCAAATTTATTAATATAATAGTAATCACTGGCGCCTTCTGATCGCGCCTCAAAGGACATGTCATGCGAACCAGATTGAGCTTGCTTCTGTGCCTGCTGAGCGCGCTCAACGGTTGCGCATCCGATGCACCTCCAATGACTCGTACTGCTGGAGAATCTACACCAGCACCAGCACATGCCTCACCGCCGCCACCGTCGCCTCCCCCGCCACCTCCGTCTCCGGCATATCCAGCACAAGCTGCGCCACATCGCGACACCGCTAAGCCGCCCGCTCAGATGCCAGACTTAGAAGCAGTCACCGTCACAGGTGTACGCGCCACCGTCAACCAGCAACACAAAAAAGCACACAAAGCGACGCTGGCCACAGTTGGTGCAGAGTCAGGCACGCCTGCAGCCGCAGGCGCTGAGCGCGATGACAAGCTCGGTCCTGCTACCAACCCAGCCACCAACCCAAGCTCAGCCAACGACGACGCACTTTATCTGGCGCGTGTCAGAGCCGATACCAGGATTCCGATGAAAAGCTCAGGCGAGATGCAGGTATGGGTAGGACTGGCGAGCAATGTGCCCGCCAAAGAAGCGGGTCAGGCAGAAACGCAAAAAACCTTCAGCGTCGATCCACAAAAAAGATCAGCAAAGATCGTTCCGATTGCGCCCGATTTTGAATGGAAAGCGATAGGCAAAGATTGCACCGAACTCACGCCGTCCGGTTCCGAAATCCCATTCTCATTAACCCCAAAAAGACTAGGCAAGTTTAAAGTCAGCGCCACGGTCGAACTATATAAATCCGAGGACTGCAGCGGCACACCAAAGTCCGTGATCTCTCAGGACACAGAGATCACCGTGAGCGTCGACATCAAGAACAATGTGCAAAATGGTTTCTGGGATCTCATCAGCCAAACCTGGGATGAGATCAACAAACTGTATTTAGGCATACTCGCCGCGATCAGTGCAGCAATACTGGTCGCCGCAAAAGAGAAAATAAAAACCCTATTTGGCCTGAAAAATACGGATGATCAGGGAAAAACCAAGTAAGCATATGCCTGGTGAAAATGCCAGATTTATGCATACTGCAGGATGCCAGAAAATAAGATGAGAGCCATATACTCCCTTACTTACCTCAATAAAAATGCCTCATACCGCATTATTTACTTAGGTAATGAAAATATACTCCCTATGAGTAATTGATATTTGAGGCTGTATTCAGATTAAATATTGATGTTAGTCAAATCAATCTACAAAAGAAGTAGCGCGCCATTGTAATGTGTATTTTTCCGAATTGATGCGATGCCTGTTCGCGCTACCTTTAAGTGAGATCAGCGATTTCCTTCGTCAGGATAAGGACACGGAATTCTGCTTAAAAAACACGCCCGAATTGCATGGAAGCACAATAAGCTATCGACTGAATATGCAATTTCAAATGACGTAATTTTTTCATTTACCACGCCACTGCCTGTAAAATACATGTAATCGAAATTGCAACATATCTTACGCGACAATAGTGCTGTTTTCACCGACGGTGATATCGACATAAGTTAGCGTCGCATGAACCAATTATGAGCTGACAGAAATGCGAGGAACCTCATTCGCATCTGCGCAAAGGGTTTGACATTTGAGAACTGATCTTTTCTTTCAGAATGAACCCTCGCGATTGAGTGCTGCGCTGCTGCTCTCTCTAGTAGCTCATGCGCTGCTGTTGAGCATCACTTTGGGTGGTCAGGCGTTCGGGCTTCCCGGACTTAACTTTCCCTGGAAAGAAAGGCGGCTAGGAGCCAATGATTTACTCATCCTGCTTCTGCCAGCGCAGCCCACGACCTCGACATCAGCACCGGAACCAGCAGAACGCCCCAAGGAGATGCTCAGTGCGGTCAACACGCCCGCCGTGTCGGGTAAGCCCACATTAATGACCACGTCAGATCCCGCAGTGGAGCACGGCGAGATCACTACTGCAGTGATCCCGCCGCCAATACCCGCGACGACACCAGTAATCGCCACTGCCCCGCCGGTGGAGACGGTCATAACATCGCAGAAAAGACTCGACCCGCAACCAACGGCAGTAGAGATGACTTCTGTGGTGCAAAACACGCCTGCCCAAGTTCATAAAATTTCTTTACCCAACAATGCGGACAGCACACCGCCGAAACCGGTTAAACAAAATATCCAAGAGCAAGTACCTGAACAAATCGCACTTGAGCGCGAAAAGCAGAACACCGAAGAATTGAAACAAGCAGAACTGATAGCAACCGCTCAGCGAGAAAACAAGCAGCAAGAGCAGGTAAAACAGGACGCTGCACGCGCTGAGCAAACTGCAAAAAATACAGCTGCGCAAGTAGAGCTAGAGCGTCAGAAAGTCGAACGTCAGGAGCTTGCCCGGCAGGAGGAGTTGCGACGAGAGGCACTGCAAAAAGAGCAGGCAAGGCAAAACGAAATGACTCAACAAGAGCTAGCCCGCGCTGATGCCTCAAGAGCAGAAGCGAGCCGCAAAGAAACTGCACGACAAGAACAAATCCGACAAGCCCAGCTCAACGCAGCGCGGCAAGAGCAATTGCGACAAGATGCTGCACGCGCTGAACAAACTGCTAAAAACGAAGCTGTGCGCAAAGAAGCTGAGCGCCTTGAAGCCCAACGTCAGGAACTTGCGCAGCAAGAAAAGCTGCGACGAGACGCCGCACAAAAAGAGCTGGCAAGACAAACCGAACAGGCTAAGCAAGAGACGGCTCGACAAGAACTTGCCAAAGCTGAGGCAGCCAGACTGGAAGCTGGTCGCAAAGAAGCCGCACGACAAGAACAGATCAGACAAACCCAGCTCGACACAGCAAGGCAAGAGCAGCTACGACAAGACGCCGTGCGTGCAGAGCAAGCAGCCAAAAGCGAAGCCGCACGTAAAGAGACCGAACGTGTAGCCGCCGAACGTCAAGAGCTTGCCCGGCAAGAGGGCCTGCATCAAGAGAGTTTGCGAAGGGAGGCGCTACAAAGAGAGCAGGCAAAACAAGAGCGGGACAAACTGGAGCAAGTACAGCGGGAACGGGCGGAATATGAGACGGCGCGTGAAGAGCGGCTGCGCGCCATCGGGAAACAACTCAACGAAGAGGCAGCTCAGCGCGATGCCGCTTTGAAAAATCCGTCACGCACACTACTGCCCTCGGTGAGTAGTCTTCGCCGAGGTTGGCTACTCGGACGCGCCGACGCAAACGCCGATCTCGTCCTTTACGCAGAAGCGATGAGCCGCAAGATCGAGAGAAACATGGCATTTGACATGATTCGCGAAGTGGTAAAACAATCCCACGTCCAGCCTTTAGTGACAGTCGCCATCCGCGCAGACGGCTCTGTAGAGAAAGTAACTTTTGTCGTCTCCAGTGGTGTCGCCGCTATCGACGACGCAATACGAAAAGTCGTGGCCAGCCAGGCGCCTTATCCCGCGTTCACGCCCGCTCTGGCGCGCCAGTACGACGTGATCGAAATTCGCCGCACCTGGATATTCGACGTCACCATTCGCCTGCAGTGATGGTGACGTCTATTGGAACCATATTCATCACTGGGTCGCATCTCACGCAGATGAGTGAATGCATTCTGATTGACGATCTGGCAGAGTGAGATTCTTCGCGATAGCGTTTTTCTGTATCGTTGCCAACCGTCAGAAAATATGACCTCACCTCCGGGCGAGCGTATTATGTTCACAAACAAACTGAATGGGCTAGGGACTGCCAGATACGTCAGGCAAACCGGGAGTAATTGCGCAGGCGATTTATTCGTGGCAGCATGCTACATGTAGTATTGATTATCAGAAAAGCGATAACCACGTCGGACAAAATTCCCTCACTTTTCAGGATTGATCATGTACGGTACTGACGAAAAAATTATTGCCCTCGACAAGAAAAAACTACGCTCCACAGTCATCATCTCGTACAGCTTTATAATCGTAATTTTTCTTACGTTTTTCCTCGAAGATCGCAAAATACCATGGCTAGGGCAATATATCAGCCCATTCATTTTGCAAGCACTTGGCGTGCTATGTGCGCTGTTTTTTATAGCATGCGCCGCAATAGGCAGTATTAAATTGACCGATAACAAACCCGGTCTGATTTTAAATTCGACAGGCTTACTAGATAACTCTAGCGGACTCTCAGCAGGCATTATTCCGTGGCACGAAATAGTTGGATTTGATGTATTTCAATTACAGTCACTGAAAATTCTGATCATCAAAGTAAGGGATCCACAAAAATATATTCTACGTGGCAATCCGCTACAACGTCTTTTTAACTGGATAAACTTCAAACTGTGCGACAGCCCGATTTCTATCACTCCAGAATCATTAAATTTGAATTTTGAAGAATTGGAAGAGATGATCACACGCTACCACACTAAATATGGAGTGAAGTGACCGAAATTAAGACGACACATGATTCGTCTTATAAAAGATGGCGAATTCCAGGATCAAGACTCACATCGTACATATGTTCAGCTTAACAACCGTCTGTACAGCTCAGGGAACATTCTCCGAGAAATCGTTCAATCACAAGATAAGTTCCAAACCCATTACGCAGCAACAATTCTTCAGCAATATCCAAAAGCCCCCTAACATTCAAAGTCAACTGTAAATTGTAGCGTGCTGAAGTTTGTCAGCTTGCTTGAGTTTTGATCATCAATTCTCGGGCGGAACTCTGGCGAAGATTGAGGTAATGACGACATCCGAGGAGCGACGAACTCCTGGCTTTGCTGGCGGCTGGAACTTCGCTGCCTCCGCCGCAGTTTGAACCGTGATCAGGTTCAGGCGATTATTATCAACTCGCACCTGCTTGCGCGAAACGGTTCCAACCTGAATTGCAAGACCGGACTCCAGCGTTGTCGTTTCCAGCTCGCCGGATTCCAGCCACTTGTAGGTGCCTGCAGATTTGTTATTCGGACTGGTTAACTGCCAGGTATTGGAATTGGTAAACTCAAGTAATCCACTCCCATCAAAATGCTGTGGTGCCAGCGTTGTTCCGTCCACAATTCGAACCAGAGTCATATGACGCCACCGCCCGACCAGCAAAGATTGAGGCGACGTCTGGTCTTGCGAAATAGCAGGCTGCGCCACGGCTAGCAAGGCAAGACAAATGAGGAAGTTGCGTTTCGACTTCATAGTGACTCCTAAAAGGAACAGATAAATAAAGAAATTGAGAAAGAAATCATTAATGCATAAAACGTGAACTTGATTCTCTTCACCTTTGGCTTACCTTGTTTCTCCAAATCTAAGATCACACTATATAGAGAATTTCGCGTTCTAAATTCATCTCTATAAGGGTGAGCAAATACCAATAAAATCATCAACAATAGTAAAAATGTAATTCCACTTATTTCTTTTGCATAAGGAAATAATTTTAAAAATTCAGTCATTTATTTGATCATTCCAAAAATCATAAAAAATGCTAGTCCACCGATCATAAAAATTTTGGTGTCTTTTACCAACTGTTGAATTTCTATGTCGCCCTCTTTTGCTTTTTGTATTAACACAAGTTATCGCAACTAGAAAATTACTGCTATCCTATTCCAAAGCATCCTCATGTCTTGGCGACGGCCACAATCCTGCCGGTCGGTTCAGCATAATTAATACTAAGGCCGAGCCGAGCAATAATTGCCGTAGCACTTCTGGGGGCATCAAAATTTGTCCGAATAAAACCTGTTGCAGGGGATTAGCCATATGACGCAAGATTTCAGGGAGCACTGTGAGTATCAAGGCTCCTAATATTACGCCAGGAACGTGTCCCATTCCACCCAAAATCACCATGGATAGTACTGAAATCGACTCTGTTAGCGAGAATGACTCTGGTGATATGTAGCCCTGAAAAGCGGCAAACATTGCCCCTGCCACGCCACCAAAAGAAGCCCCCATCGTAAATGCCAGCAGTTTGATTTTGCTGGTATTGATTCCCATCGCCTTGGCGGCAATTTCATCTTCTCGGATCGCAACAAAAGCGCGGCCCAGACGTGACTTTTGTAAACGCACGGTTACAAAAATTATCCCGATGCATAGTATGAGAAACAGAAAATAGTAGGCATTTACTGACGGCATCGAAAAACTGCCCAAGTACACCGTGGCGTTAGAACCCGCCTCGCCGTGTAGCGATACGCCAAAAATCCGGATTGGATCAATCATGTTGATCCCTTTAGGCCCATCTGTGATATTGACCGGATCGTTGAAATTAATGATCATGATACGGATAATTTCACCAAAGCCGAGTGTCACGACTGTCAGGTAGTCGCCGCGTAACTTGAGTGTCGGAGCGCCAAGCAGAATGCCAAAAAATCCCGCCAGTGCAGCACTGAGCGGAACGATAAACCACACAGACAAATGAATCCCATTTTGAGCGACTTCTGATCCGAAGATCGCTATTAGCCAATTTCCGATAGCTGGGTAATGATTTACCAATGACTCCAGCACCACTGCAAATTGTGGTGATGCCAGCAAACCACTCATGTATGCGCCTAGCGCGTAAAAAGCGATATATCCCATATCAAGCAAACCGGCAAATCCGACGACAATATTCAGCCCGAGCGCTAGCATGATGTATAGAAGGGCAAAGTCCATTATCCGCACCCAGGAATTACCGAAATTGGAGGCGACAAACGGAAAGATCACTATAACGATTCCGATCAAGGCCAGGCGCGTATAAGCTTTTTTGGGATTACTGGCCGTATCAAAATAATTAGTCATGGCTATCAGGTTCAAGTCCAAAGAGCGGCATTCCATTTAACGCAGAGCAATATCCGGGTTGGTATCGTTTGCCTAAATTAGTGATTTTTTTCTTACTGTTGAAAGCCTTTTTTGCCCGTAATTAGTTGACTTACTACTGCTATCAAACTGAGCGCTCTTTAGCTTAAATGTATTGGCTGAGCTAACGTGGGCATGTGGCTATTCCGGGTGACAGCTCATACTTGCATAGCGGGCAGCAATAGGTCCGGGGCACCTAAAATGAGCCGCACCGCGCATATGAAATCGTAGACAATCGCCCTGCGTTAAACGATATTCCGTGCCATCAATTTTCAATTCCAGTACGCCATCAAGCATCCACAAATGTTGCTCTGTACCGTAGACGGTAGGGGCATCGTAGGTAACAACGCCACCCGCGGGGAGTATGATCTCGACCATCTCTATTTTGAAATCGCGCGACGGAGGAGAAACAGTTCGCCGATGAAAGCCGGACTCTGGGTCAACCCAAATTGACTGCGAACTATAGGGAATAAAACTTACCAGTTGCGGCTCAACACCTGCAAGTAGTCGTGACATGCTGATCCCGTACACCGCACATAACTTGCCAAGTAAGCTTGCCGTCGGGCTGGTTTCCCCGCGCTCAAGGCGCGATAAAGTGGCACGACTAATGCCACTGGCAATGGCAAGCCCGTCGAGTGACTGGTTATGCTCGGTTCGCAAACTGGCGAGCCGGAGCGCAAGTCGCATATCCATTGAGCTAAGCAATTCCGAGGCAGTTGACTCTGGAATATTTGTAAAAGTGTTGACGGTCTTTTTTCTCATATTTGAGAATATAGACCAAATATGAGATAACCACAAACATTTTTAATACATAAACTGATAGCCCCGACTTTGTTTGTAAAATCTCACATTGAAATAAATGGGCTGAGACTTAGAATTATTTCAGATGCATGCAAGCTAAGACTTTCATGAAATCCTGGCGACATACGCATCAAAAATAGTCAATGATGTAGATAAGCTTAATTTTTCGTATAAAAAAAGTCCGCGATCATGCGGACTTTTTAACAAACACTGCGATCTCTTACGAAACAGCTACCATTAGATTAAGAAAACTGTGAGAAATCAGGTTTACGCTTTTGGAAAAAAGCCATGAATGCTTCTTTGGCTTCTGGTGCTGTCAGCATCGTACGGAAGTATTTATTTTCTTCACCCATCTTCGCAATAATGGCCTCGTGCTGATTGCCTTTCATTAAACGCTTGGTTGCGCGGATGGAGGCGGCTGGCAAGGCGACTAATTTCGCGGCTTGTTTCTGTGCGTATGGCAGCAATTCGTCCAGCGGCAATACTTTGTTGACGAAGCCGATCTCATAGGCCTCCTGAGCGCTGAATGCTTCGCCTAGCATTAATTTTTCTGCTGCACGCTGGTAGCCAACGATTTGCTGGAAAATCAGACTGGAGGCGAATTCCGGACACAAACCTAATTGCGTGAATGGCATTGACAGTTTAGCGTTATCGGCCAGATACACCATGTCGCAATGCATGAGCAAAGTCGTGCCGATACCGACTGCTGCGCCAGAGACTGCGGCAATCACTGGTTTGCTGGTATGACTCAATGCGTGCATGAACTGATAAACGGACGGCACGCCTTGTTGCTCTGCGGTGGCATTTTTCATGAAATCTTCGAGGTCATTACCCGCAGTAAAAATCTCTGGCCTGCCGCTAATCAGGATTGCGCGTACGGCAGTATTGTCTTCTGCTGCGGTAATTGCGTCGGCCATCGCCTGATACATCACGGTGGTGATGGCATTTTTCTTTTCGGGACGATTGAAGGTGATCGTCAAAACGCCATTCTCGATGTGGGTCAAAATATCCATGTGATCTCCTGAGTTTTGATTAAATTTGTGCTGTACAGATTATGCTGGAATTTACTGAATCAAGCTGACTATCCATTTTTAGCTTGATCGATCAATAAAAAACCGCATAGAAAATTTCATATGCGGTTTTTTATTTGCATCGGGATTTGGAAATGCTGAGGCAGCGTAGCGAGCGACTCAAGGTTCAGTTGAGAAACGCAGCCGTACGAAAGTACGGTGAGCATCGCCGACTGAAGATTGTGTCGCGCAGTAACTGAATCAGTAGTTCCATTTACATACGTTCGAAAATGCCTGCTGCCCCCATGCCGGTACCAACGCACATCGTCACCATACCGTACTTCAAATTATTACGGTGCAGAGCATGGATCGTAGTAGCAGAACGGATTGCGCCAGTTGCACCTAATGGATGACCAAGAGCAATCGCGCCGCCCATCGGGTTGACTTTGGCTGGATCGAGGCCGAGGTCTTGCACCACTGCCAGAGACTGTGCTGCAAAGGCTTCGTTCAATTCAAACCAGTCGATCTGATCTTGCGTAATACCAGCGGCACGGCATGCTGCCGGAATCGCTTCTTTAGGACCGATACCCATGATTTCTGGTGGTACGCCGCGCACTGCGAAGGATGCGAAACGTGCCAGCGGAGTCAGGTTGAATTGCTTCAAAATCTTTTCGCTAACCAATATCAATGCGCCAGCGCCGTCAGACGTTTGCGAGCTGTTACCCGCAGTCACACTACCTTTGTTTGCGAACACCGGGCGCAGTTTTGCCAAGCCTTCCAAGGATGTATCTGGACGTGCGCCTTCGTCGCGGCTGACGGTACGAGTTTTTAATTCGATTTCGCCAGTCAACAGATTTGGTACGCGGTCAATGATATCGACCGAGGTGGTTTCTGCATCAAAGTAACCTGCGTTTTGCGCAGCGATAGCACGTTGATGAGATTGCAGAGCAAACGCATCTTGTGCTTCACGCGAGACTTTCCATTGTTGCGCAACCTTCTCTGCAGTCAGTCCCATACCGTATGCCATGCCGACGTTTTCGTCTTTCAGAATCGCCATGTTCATGGATGGATTGTTACCCATCATTGGTACCATGGACATTGATTCAACACCGCCTGCGATCATGACATCTGCCTGACCGACGCGGATACGATCTGCCGCCATCGCCACTGCGGTGATACCGGAGGCGCAATAACGATTGATGGTGACGCCACCGATGGTGTTTGGCAAACCTGCCAGCAACACGCCCATACGAGCGAGATTCAGGCCTTGCGGACCTTCGGGGAAGGAGCAACCGATGATGGCGTCTTCTGCTAGTTTCGGATCGAGATTAGGGACTTGAGCAAATGCCGATTGCAATACGCGCACTAGCAAATCGTCAGGACGTGTATTACGGAACATGCCGCGACCAGATTTGCCGATCGGGGTCCGTGTTGCTGAGACGATGTAAGCGTCTTGAAGTTGTTTAGTCATGTTGTGTACTCCGATTAGTTTCTAACTGGCTTGCCAGTTTGCATCATGCCCATGATCCGCTCTTGCGTTTTTGGATGATTCAGCAATTCCATAAACGCTTTGCGCTCCAGGTCGAGCAGCCATTGTTCGCTGACCAGACTGCCGTTATCGATATCGCCACCGCTGACGACTTCAGCAATCATCTTGCCGAGCTTGTAATCATGCGCAGAGATGAAACCGCCATCACGCATATTGATCAGTTGTGCAGCGATTGATGCGATACCGTGACGACCAGTGACTGGCACCAGCTTACGCATTGGTGCGCGATAGCCAGCATCAAACATGGCACGAGCTTCGACTTTCGCTACATGCAACAATTCATAGGCATTGAATACGATCACGTCGTCTTGCGACAGGTAACCCATTTTTTGCGCTTCTAATGCAGACTTAGATACGGCGGCGGTCGCGGCATTAGTGAAGTAGTTTTTGAGGAATTGCAGCAAGTCAGTACCTTTGGCATCTGATGCGGCACGAACTGCGGCTTCTTTCAAACCGCCACCGCCTGGCACCAGACCCACGCCGACTTCGACCAGACCAATATAGGATTCGATAGAGGCAACACGTTTCGCAGCGTGCATCATCAATTCGCAACCACCGCCGAGTGCCAGACCGGCAACCGCAGCGACGACAGGAACATTAGCGTATTTCAAACCTTGATGCGCTTGTTGGAGACGTGAAATCGCTGGCTCGATGGCCTTGACGCCACCCGACATAAACAGCGGCAACATCGCTTGTAAATCAGCACCAGCAGAGAAGGCACCGCCCTCGGCAGCATCCGCATTCCAGATTACCAGACCTTTGTAATTCTTCTCGGCTTCGGCAATTGCTTTTTCCATACCTTCGATTACACCAGGGCCAATTACGTGCATCTTGGTCTTCATGGACAAGATCAGCACGTCATCAGGCTTCTGATCAGTACCTTGGTGCCAGATACGAACGGAGTCATCTTCAAAGAAAGTCGTGCCTGCAGTTGCACCAGTCAGAGCACCAGCGCCCAATACAGGGGCACGGAAAGCCTGACGGTCATAAACCGCTAATGTAGAGCGTGGCACATAGGTGCTGCTCGCGGCAGACCAGGAGCCTTCTGCTGTATGTACACCGGTGCGTCCATCAAATACCCAAGCTGGCAACGGTGCATTACACAGCGCTTTACCCGCATCGATATCTTCCTTAACCCAGCCAGCAACTTCTTGCCAGCCGGATGCTTGCCATGTCTCGAAAGGACCGACGTTCCAGCCAAAGCCCCAGCGCATCGCGAAATCGATGTCGCGTGCATTGTCGGCAATCGTCGCGCCATGCACAGCGATGTAGTGGAAAGCATCACGGAAAATCGCCCACAGGAACTGTGCCTGTACATTGGTCGACTCACGCAAGGTTTTCATTTTCTTGACGGGATCTTTTTCTTTCAGCATACGGGCAACGACGTCATCCGCTTTCGCGCCGCCAGTCACATATTGTGCTGTAGCGAAATCCAGACGCTGAATATCTTTGCCGACTTTTTTGTAGAAACCTGCACCAGTCTTGGAACCCAGTGCACCGGCGGCAACTAGTTTGGCCAATACTTCTGGTGTTTTGTAGACGGCGAAGAATGGATCATCAGACAAATTATCTTGCATCGTTTTGATGACATGACCCATGGTATCCAGACCTACGACATCGGCAGTACGGAAAGTACCGGACGAAGCGCGACCAAGTTTTTTACCTGTCAGATCATCGACAACATCGACGGACAGGCCGAATTTTTCTGCTTCATAAATCGTAGCGAGCATGCCGAAAATGCCGACACGGTTGGCGATAAAGTTCGGTGTATCTTTGGCGCGTACAACGCCTTTACCCAATGAGGTAGTCAGGAAACCTTCGAGCTGGTCGATGATTTCTGGACGGGTTGCTACTGTAGGGATCAACTCAACCAGATGCATGTAACGCGGTGGATTGAAGAAATGCACACCGCAGAAACGGGCTTTTAATTCAGCCTCGAAACCTTCGGACAAGGCCGTGATCGACAGGCCTGATGTATTTGATGCGAAGATCGCATTTGGTGCAATGTACGGGGACACTTTCTTGTACAGGTCGTGCTTCCAGTCCATACGTTCAGCAATCGCTTCAATGATCAGGTCGCAACCTTTGAGCAATTCCAGATTGTCTTCGTAGTTGGCGACTTCAATCAAGGCAGCGTCATCTTTGTTGCCGAACGGAGCAGGATTAAGTTTTTTCAGGTTCTCGATAGCACGCAAAACGATACCGTTTTTCGGGCCTTCTTTGGCGGGCAAATCAAATAATACGACAGGTACTTTTGCGTTGATGCAGTGCGCAGCAATTTGCGCACCCATTACACCGGCACCAAGAACGGCGACTTTTTTAACGATGAAATTGGTCATTTTTAACCTCATGTGGAATTCGTAGAACAACGAAAAGCAATTTCTTTGAACCCTCTCTCAACGACGAGAGAGGTTTAGATTTCGTAGGGTGCGCCATGCGCACCGCTTGAAATTGAAGAGAGGCAAAAGATGCACATATTGCGCGCCAGAAGAATTGTACCCAGCGATAAGTGCACCCTACACCTGCTCATTATTTCATCAGAACAAATCCGCTTCGAGCGATAACAGATTTGCAGAACCAGAACGTGCTTGACGAATCAGCATCGCTGTTTCCGGATACAGACGGGCGAAGTAAAAACGTACGGTCGCCAGTTTTGCTTTATAGAAGGTGTCGCTTGAATCTTGTTTTTCCAGCGCGATTTTTGCCATTTGTGCGAAGAAATAGCTGTACACCAAATGACCGACAACACGCAGATACGGTACAGCAGCAGCGCCGACTTCATCTGGATTCTGGAAAGCCTTCATACCGATTTCCATGGTCAGCTTAGTGACCTTATCACCCAGCTCAGCCAACGGCGTAACGAACTCGCTCATTGCTTCATTGGTGCCATTGGCTTCAACAAATGCTTGTACTTTTGCGCCGAATTTACGCAGCTTGGCACCGTTATCACCCAAGATTTTACGGCCTAACAAGTCCAAAGACTGGACGGTGTTGGTACCTTCGTAAATCATGTTGATACGTGAATCACGTACATATTGCTCCATGCCCCATTCGGAGATAAAGCCATGGCCACCATATACTTGCATACATTCGGATGTGGCTGTCCATGCGTTGTCAGTGATGAAGGCTTTGATCACCGGTGTCAGCAAAGCGACTTCGTCAGCACATTCTTTACGCACTTCTTCGTCAGGATGATTCAGTTCTTTATCCAGTTGCAGCGCTACATAGGAACAGAATGCACGGGCGCCTTCTGCGTAGGCTTTTGCAGTGAACAACATACGACGCACATCAGCATGGACGATGATAGGATCGGCTGGCTTGTCCGGTGCTTTTACGCCAGACAGGCTGCGCATCTGGATACGGTCTTTTGCGTAGACCAAGGCATTTTGGTAAGCGATTTCGGTCAGACCTAAACCTTGCATACCTACACCCAGACGTGCCGCGTTCATGAACACGAACATCGCGTTCAGACCTTTGTTCGGTCCGCCGATCAACCAGCCTTTTGCGCCGTCCATATTCATCTGGCAAGTTGAATTGCCGTGGATGCCCATTTTTTCTTCAATCGCGCCGCAAAAAATTGGATTGCGTGCACCGACGCTACCGTCTGCATTTGGCAAGAATTTAGGCACGATAAACAGGGAGATACCTTTGGAGCCTTCTGGTGCGCCAGGCAAACGTGCCAGCACCAGATGCACGATGTTATCAACCATATCGTGTTCACCAGCGGAGATAAAAATCTTCGCGCCGGAGATCATGTAGGAGCCATCTGCTTGTGGTTCTGCTTTAGAACGCAGCATGCCGAGATCGGTGCCGCAATGTGGCTCGGTGAGGCACATTGTGCCAGTCCATTCGCCGCTGATCAGTTTTGGCAGGTACAAATCTTTTTGCTCTTGAGTACCGTGTTCGTGGATACATTCGTAGGCGCCGTGTGACAAACCTGGGTACATCGTCCATGCCTGGTTGGCAGAATTCATCATTTCGTAGAATGAATTATTCAGTACCAGTGGCAAGCCTTGACCGCCGAATTCCGGATCACAAGAGAGTGCTGGCCAGCCGGCTTCTACATATTGTTTGTAGGCTTCTTTAAAGCCTTTTGGTGTGGTCACAGCATGCGTTGTTTTGTCGTGATGACAGCCTTCGCGGTCGCCGGAGTGGTTCAAGGGGAACAGCACTTGCGACGTAAATTTACCGCCTTCTTCCAGCACTTGATTGATGATATCGGCATCAATTTCTTCGTATTTTGGCAAATGCTTTAATTCGCCTTCTACGGCTAACAGTTCATGCAGAACGAACTGCATATCACGCAAGGGAGCGACGTATTGACCCATGATTTTCTCCTGAAGGCTAAAAATAAAACAAAATTAAGACGGTGGTGTGACAAACTTTCTAGTGTTCTTTGATGCCTGCGTCCGACCTGCTCCAATGCCTTTTCAACACTGATTAAGCGATGACCGATTCTGGCGCATAGCACTCGATTAATCGTTCAAATCCTGCTTCTGCACGCTCTACACTACCCGGCTTGCGCAAAAAACGTGCATCGTGGTGTAACGCCAGAATCAGTCCATACATTTCATACACGATCTGCTCAGAGTCGACATCATGATGCAAATGTCCAAGCTGGATTGCCTGGGTCGCGGCACGGCGCAACGCACCCTGCCATGCATGCACCATACCGACCAGCTCATCGCGGATCGGGCCCTGACGGTCATCGTATTCCGCTGCACCACTGATATAGATGCAACCAGAGGCAATTTCAACGGTGACACGTTTGACCCATAGGGCAAACATCGACTGCAAACGCGGCAAGCCACGCTCTTCTTTCATACTTGGATAAAACACTTCTTGCTCGAAATGGTGGTGATACAGCTTCAACACCTCGATCTGCAAATCTTCACGCGAACCAAAATGGGCGAACACGCCGGACTTGCTCATGTTCATTTTGTCAGCCAGCAAACCGATGGTTAAACCCTCGATGCCATCACGGCTGGCTGCATCCAGTGCAACATCCAGAATGGCGGCGCGGGTTAGCTCGCCTTTACGCATGAATTTCGATGTCATATTCATAATACATTTAATCGTGTTGAAATGATTCATGTTTGCACAGATTTGATGCAAACATGTGAATTAATCGAACGCTCGTACTATTAAGCACAGCGCACTAAAAGTCAAACCAGAAAGCGCCTTTAGAGGAGAGTATCTATTTAGAGGCTCACTCACTTGAACCGTTTTGAGGCACACACTGCTGCCTCGTTGTACCGTCTTTAGCTTCTACTAAAATCAAGCAACCGCCGGTCGCGTTTAGTCGGGCGACCGCTAAGCGCTGCACTCGGTTCCTTAAAATATTTTTTATCTTGCGCCGACTGAGCGCGACGTTCTGCGCTGGCAGCAGTTTCCTGATACATGGTTTGAGCAATGCTGGCAGAGCCGCGTACATCGGATATTCGCAGAATCTCAATTACCCAGATCTGATCGGCATGATGAATCTCAAGAACATCGCCGGACTTGACACTGTGCGCAGGTTTGACCCGTTGTTCATTCTGAAGCACGCGTCCCAATTCAACCGCGTTAGTGGCGAGCGTGCGTGTTTTGAAAAATCTGGCGGCCCAGAGCCACTTGTCGATACGGATGGAGTCAGTCATTTGTCCCGGGTGGCGAATGGCAGCAGAACTGCGCGCCTGGTTTTAACACGTTCATTCTATTTTCTTGCAATGTATTTCAGCCCCATGACAAACACAAGATATTTATAGAACATGAACCCTGGTTTGCACAGATCAGGTGCAAATGTTGCGGCGCGCATAGACAAATGCTTGTACGGTCGTACAATCAGCGCACCAAGCAATTGCTTTCTACCCTATCGTACTATGAGCTCATTGGATGATTTAAGCGGACGAAAGCGCGCGATCCTGATCGCCGCCGAAAAGTGTTTTGCAGAACAAAGCTATCAGGGTGTGTCGATACGTGACATCGCCCATGAAGCTGGTGTGCCCGTCGCCTTGGTGGGTTACTACTTCGGCGCCAAGAACGAGTTGTATCATGCGATCTACGAGCACCATAGCAGCTACATTGCAGAACGCTTATCAGAGCTGCGGCGCGCGCGCTTGCATACAGATCCGGCGATCGCCCTTAATGCGATTATCGCGGCGTTTATCAGTCCGGTGCTCAAACTCAATGAACAGGATCACGGGGTGAATTTTTCACGGATTGTGATGCGCGGCGTGGTTGACCGACATGAGGCAAGTGACAGGATTACCCGCGAATTCTACGATCCGATGGCACGCGAATTCATCGACGCACTGAGTGGCGCGCTACCGTCTGCGCCGAAAGCCACGGTATTCTGGTGCTATCAATTCGCCCTGGGTGCCTTACTCCATCACGTGGTGGATACGCGAATGGAGCGCCTGTCTGAAGGCTTATGCCCGGCACGCAACGCCGAGGTTGCGACGCCCCATTTGCTGCGCTTCATCACCGCAGGAATTTTAGCCGCAGCGCAGACAGGACAAACTACTCAGATGGTGACGCTCACCGATACTCCCCCTGTTCGCACTGAAAATACCCATTAATCCGCTTATTCCGCCTAGGCAATTAAAATATACTAGGTAGTAGTATAGATTACCCTTCTATCCAATCACGCTTGATCGAGGGCATTCACGTCTGCACCAACGATCCAACCTTCAAGCGGGTCGAAGGCAGGCAAGCCAAAATTTTCATCGCGCCGCTGCCATCCCCACGCCGCCAGAACGGCACACAATAAGGCATCCAGCAAGTCACCACTACCATCATCGAGCAAGGGTTGGCGAAACCCGGCGCAGTCCACAGCAATACCCCAGGGGGTAGCGCCGCGTTCAAGTGCGGCGATGATGGATCGCCTTGCCTCGAAGCGTTCCGGCGTTTGCTTGCGCCGGTCATCGCTTTTATACGATGCCGAGGTGATGCTGCGCGCCAGCATTCCGGGATACGCCTCCAGTGCAATCCTGGAATCTGACTGAACAATGCCATGTATGCCGGGCAAAACCAGTCCACTATGCAGCAGACGTGGCGCACCTGCATGCAGCATATAGGCCACTGGCGGATTCACCCATTTCATGGACGGCGACGAACCTGCTGGCTTATCCGCAGCGCGATGGGCAAATTTATTGCCCACAGGTCTGGCGTCGCAAAATGCTTTAAATAACTCGCGCATTCCGGCCCGTGAGATGCTGTTTAGCTGCTGCATCAGCGCAGGCCAATCCTGTGGCCAGCCGAGATGCACAATCAATTCTCGCGGCAACGAAAACGGCAAATCAAAACCCGCAACCCAAGGACCGGGGCGCATCAGCCAGTCATCAAACGCGGCGAAGTCATCCAGCACCGACAGCGATTGCAATACCAGTGTCTGATCACGCAACACTGCACCCGCAATGGTGATCCCCTTACGCTTGCAGGGTGCCGAAGTAAAATCAACGCCATACAATCTCATGACGGCCTCATGAGGTATAGCTACCGAAGGTCACGACCCGCATCAGGAAGCGATAAATAAGATAGGCAATACCGTACCAGACGCGTTTGTACCAGGGATGATTGGCATAATCCTCGGCGACCACGGTGACACCATCAGCAATACCCTGCTCCAGATGCAGGATTAATTGCTCTGCAAATTCCTGATCACGGATGACAATATTCGCCTCCTGATTCAGGAACAAACTGAGCCCATCAAAATTACTCGATCCTACCGTAGCCCAGTCGTGGTCGATCACGGCGACTTTCGCATGCAATTGCGTCTTGCGATACTCGACGATTTTGACGCCATGCTTCAGCAGTTTAGGATAAAAAGAATGAGTGACCGCATCCTGCAACTTGAACTGACCGACTCCAATCAGCAAGGTAACATCCACACCGCGGCTGGCAGCCGAAATCAGTGCTGTGCGCAGCTTGCGACCTGGCGCGAAGTACGGATTAGCGAGAATCGCGCGTTTTCTTGCCAGACCAAGCGCCTGCAAATAAGCGCGCTGTATCGTGGTGCGATTACGCAGATTATCCCGCACCACATAACTCGCCAGCATCGCCTGATGCGAACTGGGATGAATATCTTCATGCAGATGACGCATGAGCTGAAAGCGTGATTTTAAATTCAAGCGCCCAAGCCGCATCCATTGCGCGCACACCTCCAGATGGATATGCGGCACCAGCGGTCCGGCAATGTGTACGGCAAAATCCCAGCGCGGAAACTGAAGCGTCTCTCCGGACCCGTCATCGGCAATCAGATCATCAATAATATTTAAGCCGCCAACCAAAGCGCAGCGCTGATCAATCACACAAATTTTTCGGTGCGTCCTTACCAGACCACGCTTGAACCAGGGATTAAAATTGCGGCACTGTATACCTTGTTGAAGCATGATGGCTACCAGGGGTTCAGACTGTTTTCCACCGCTACCCAGCCAGTCAATAATCACCCGGACGACAACGCCACGGGCGACCGCACGCACCAGTGCCTGCTGCACCTGAAGCGCCGTCGCATCATCGGCAAAGATGTAGGTCTCCAGATAAATTTCCTGTGTAGCACGATCAATTTCACCGATCAGCGCACAAAAATACTCATCGCCGCAAAATAGTAAGCGAATCTGATTTCCGGCGACAAACTGAAGCTTACGCATGATCCGAAATCACAGGCGAAAGAAATTCCAGCGTCGCGACGATGGGCACATGGTCCGATAACTTGTTCCATGGCGCCCCTGACAATACCTGTGCCTGCTCTACCGAAAAACCGCGCACATAAACGCGATCCAGACTCAGCCAAGGCAAGCCGGCAGGAAAGGTCCGTCCGGTTTTAATGGTGTTTTTACGCATCGGAAGCAAGGCTTGAAACGCGCGGTGTTGTCCATCATCAAATACTTCCCTGACACCGAGATGTTCGTACAGGCTGCTACTTAAATGATTGCGCCAGTCATTAAAATCACCGGCAATAATCAAAGGCGCATCGGGCGGCAAACTGCTTTGTATCTCCGTGATCAATGCCTGCACCTGACGCCGGCGACTGGCCGCAAATAATCCCAGATGAATCACAAAGCAATGGACATCTGCAGCAGGTGTCTTGATGACAGAATGCAGGATGCCGCGCTGCTCATAAGCATGGTCAGATACATCATGGTTAGTCGATGCGGCAATCGCATACCGGCTAAGCAAAGCATTCCCATGATGGCCGTGATCATAAACCGCATTCATACCGTAGCTGGAATGATGCGAATCACCTGCCAAAAAATCATGCTGTGATTGTCCAGGCCAGTGCGGATGACGGATCGCATGAAGGTCGTGCTGCCCTTGCACTTCCTGTAAAAAAATCAGATCTGCATCCAATAAATCAATCGCCTCTTTGATTGCATGGATGCGGGCACGCCGTCCAAATGCGCTAACCCCTTTATGAATATTGTAGGTGGCAATGCGCAGTTTCATTGGGTTTCCGGTGATTGATGAGTAATTAGTGAATTATTGATGAACGGGTGTCAGCATGGCAGGCAATTGCAAAATTGCCTCAGCATTCGACGCCGAAAAACAGGTGTCAGCCGCGTCGCGATATGGCAACCATTTATATTGCAAATGCTCACGCGGAGCGAGCTTTACAGGGACCTGTCGCGATACACATAAACCAAATACGTGCTCCGTATTTTGCGTCACACCGGGCGCATAACGATGACGCCAGACCGGATAAATTTCATAGATATTGGAGAGCTGCCAGTCACTGAGGCTAAATGCATTCGCATCGATCCCGGTTTCTTCCATGACTTCACGGATGGCGGTCTCCCTCAGAGTCTCATCCAGACTATCTTTAGACCCTGTGACGGATTGCCAGAATCCTGGCCGGTCAGCACGCTCGATCAACAGCACATCCAGATCTGTCGTATAAATCACCACTAATACGGAAACAGGAATTTTAAATTCGCTCATCACTTTTTATCTGTATTTGCCGATCCCTAATGATACGCGTAAATACAGACCGCCAATGTCCTGACCCGGAGTAAACAACGCCTTAGTGTTTTAGTGCATTAGTGCTTGCTACCAGACTTGACAGGAACCGGTGGCGGCAAGTCTTTGGCTTGTAATTGCTGAACTTGTGTGACCAACTTGTTATGCGCATCCAGAAACGCTGCGACGATCACCTTCGCCTCATTGGTATTACTCCAGCCGGCGCCAAGACCGCCGCCTGCTCCGCCGAAGCTAAAACCAACCAGACCCAGATCTGTTGTCTTGGCAGAGCCAGTTGATGCGGCGAGCTGCTCGGTTGTCTCATTATCTGTCAGTAATAATGCAACCTGAGCTTCTTTAAAACTGACCTTCTCAGCGAGTCCGGTGAAGTTACGTAAAAATGGAATCATTGCCATGATCGCTTCGACCGTACCACCTGCATGATTTTCAGAAAACGTCAGGCTGGGTGTTAAGGAATATTGCGCTTCGTAGCCCTTGCCTTTTGACACCGTAGAATTTTTGCGGATGATGCCCTGGTCTTGCAACTCCTGCTCTTTGATGACCGCCTTCAATCCGGCAGAGCGGTCGACGACGCGGAAGCAGCCACTCTGCTGTGCAAGCAAACGGATCAGCGGTACGGGCGATGCCGGAAGATTATATTGAGTCTGTACGGTGTAACCGTTAGGATTTTCGACCAGCGCCATAGTCGCTACCGGCGCATCACACTTCACCAGACTTTTGCTCGCAGCGGTCGCACCGGCAGGGCCTGCGGCACCGGTGACAACAGTACTCCCCTGACCCAGCTCGGTTTTCTTCTCGCCACAAGCGCTGAGCAGGAAGCCCGATACGATCAGTGGAATCCACAGGTTTTTATTGCCAGCCGCTTTGTTGAACATCATAAAATTACTCTCTGAGGACATTAAAAATAATTGCCATAATTTACACGATTTTAAATTGTGCAACACAACAAAGATGTAACTGCCGTAACAATTGATCTACTGATCGCACATGACACTCAGGCATATCAGATGCGCATTAAATTCAAATCAACATTCAAATTAACATGCAGATCACTGCCGATCACAAATGAAAAGACGAAAAAAAACGCGGAGTAGCCATCCGCGTTTTTTAAAAAGAGTTCATTACATTCAGGCCTTGATGACTGGCTCTGCGGCACGCAGGCGAATATGCAATTCTTTCAATTGCTTCTCATCGACCGCGGACGGAGCCTGAGTCAACAAGCATTGTGCACGCTGTGTTTTCGGGAAAGCGATCACGTCACGGATGGACTCTGCACCAGTCATCATCGTCACGATACGATCCAGACCAAATGCCAAACCACCATGCGGTGGCGCACCGTATTGCAGAGCGTCCAGCAAGAAACCAAATTTCAATTGCGCTTCTGCATCATCGATCTTCAATGCGCGGAACACTTTGCTCTGGACATCAGCACGGTGGATACGGACAGAACCACCGCCCAGTTCCCAACCGTTCAAGACCATGTCGTAAGCTTTCGCGATACATTTACCCGGATCCGTTTCCATCAGATCTTCATGACCATCTTTTGGTGCGGTAAAAGGATGATGTGTAGCTGTCCAGCGATCATTTTCTTCGTCATGCTCAAACATCGGAAAGTCGATGACCCACAATGGTTTCCAGACGTCGTCAAACAAGCCATTTGATTTACCGAATTCGCTATGACCGACTTTGACGCGCAAGGCACCAATCGCGTCATTCACCACTTTCGCTTTATCTGCACCGAAGAAAATCAGATCGCCATCTTGTGCACCGGTTTTTTCCAAAATCGCTGCCAGCGCTGCGTCATGGAGATTTTTCACAATAGGGGATTGCAGACCGTCACGACCTTGTGACTTGTCGTTGATCTTGATGTAGGCCAGACCTTTGGCGCCATAGATTGCGACGAACTGCGTGTAAGCATCAATCTCGGAACGAGGCATGTTCGCACCACCCGGTACGCGCAAACCAACTACGCGACCATTGTGCATGTTGGCAGCACCAGAGAACACTTTGAAATCCACATCCTTCATGACATCAGTCAATTCAGTGAATTGCAGCTTGACGCGCATGTCTGGTTTGTCGGAACCATACAGGCCCATGGCTTCAGCAAAGTCCATTACCGGGAACGGATCTGGCAAATCGATGTCCAGTGTGTTTTTGAACACCAGGCGTATCATGCCTTCAAACATATCGCGAATTTCTTGCTCATTCATGAACGAGGTTTCGCAATCGATCTGGGTAAATTCTGGCTGACGGTCAGCACGCAAATCTTCATCACGGAAGCATTTAGTGATCTGGTAGTAACGATCAAAGTTAGCCACCATCAGTAATTGCTTAAACAATTGCGGAGACTGTGGCAAGGCAAAGAAGTTACCGGCATTCACACGAGAAGGCACCAGATAGTCACGAGCGCCTTCTGGCGTGGACTTGGTCAGCATCGGTGTTTCGATATCGATAAAGCCGTTCGCATCGAGGAATTTACGCACTTCCATCGCGACTTTGTAACGCAGGCGCAGGTTGTTCTGCATTTGCGGGCGACGCAGATCGAGTACACGGTGCGTGAGGCGCGTGGTTTCTGACAAGTTGTCGTCATCCAGCTGGAAAGGTGGCGTAACAGAAGGATTCAGCACTTCAACATTGTGCGCCAGCACTTCGATCTTGCCTGATTTCAGATTGGCGTTGCTGGTGCCTTCGGGACGGTTACGCACGATACCGGTGATACGCAGACAGAATTCATTACGCACCGATTCTGCCGCCTTGAATACATCAGCACGATCTGGATCGCAAACAACCTGCACCAGACCTTCACGGTCACGCAAATCGATGAAAATCACGCCGCCGTGATCGCGCCGACGATGCACCCAGCCGCACAGGCTGACGGTTTGGCCGAGTAATTCCTCAGTAGTGAGGCCGCAGTAGTGGGTACGCATGGACATAATTTCTTACCTGTCTAAATTCAAAATAAAATTAATGGATATAAGTACTGCTTGTTTTATTCATTTGCACCTGCCTCCGCACTCAAGTTAGCTCAAGTTAGCGCAGATTGAGATTGAGTAAGAGGCATTGCAACACCTGCTTTGAGTACTATTTTGTTTTTTCTGCGACGACTTGTTCTGGAGCGACGACACCCATAGAAACGATGTATTTCAATGCAGCATCCACGCTCATATCCAGCTCAATTGCATCCGCCTTTGGCACCATCAGGAAAAATCCTGATGTCGGATTTGGCGTCGTCGGCACATAAATACTGACGTAGTCGCCGTCGAGATACTGAACAACATCACCGCCCGGCACACCGGTCAAAAACCCTATCGTCCACGAACCCTGACGCGGATATTGCACCAGTACCGCCTTACGAAATGCATTGCCGGATGAGGAAAATAAAGTGTCAGAAACTTGCTTTACGCTCGAATAGATCGAATTCACAATAGGAATGCGATTCAACAAGGCCTCCCAGATTTTCACTACATAATTGCCGATAAAATTTTGCGTCAGCAAACCCGTGACGAAAATAATCAGCAAGGTCAAAATTGTTCCCAGACCAGGAATCTTAAAGCCAAACAGGGCTTCGGGACGCCACTGCACAGGCAACAGCAATAGCGACTGATCCATCGTACTGATAATCGCATGCAGGACCCAGAGGGTAATTGCGAGCGGGACCAGAATCAGCAAGCCGGTAATAAAATATTTACGCATTGGTTTCTGCAGTCTGATAAATAAATTCGGTGGCAAGGTTGTCAACTGAAAAGTGTTTTGGCACAGATCAGCGCATAGTCGTCATTAAGACGTCGTTGGCGAGCTTGATGGCGTCGCCGTCGACGTAGTTGCAGTATCAGTTGCCGTGCTGTTGGCCGACGTCGATGCCGACTCGCTGGCCCCGGCGCTAGCACTGGCCCCACTCTCAGCGCTTGCTGCCGGTGCAGACGCTCCGCCCGAACCGCCTCTGAAATCGGTGACATACCAGCCTGATCCCTTCAACTGAAAACCAGCCGCAGTCACCTGCTTTTTAAAACTTGATTTGCCACAAGATGGACAATCGCTCAGAGGGGCATCCGACATTTTTTGCAAAACGTCTTTGGCAAAACCACACTCTTCACAACGGTAGGCATAGATAGGCATCTTTGTTTATCCAGAAAAACGTGTAAAACCCTGAATTATAAAGCTTTTCCGTGACATGTTGCGTACAAAGCCAGGCATTGCTTAAATCGCTGCGGTTTTCCGTACCATCTGCGGCAGCAAAGAACCAAAGACCATACCGGCCATACTCATCAGCACGCCGACCAGTTGCGGCGGCCATAAGCCTTCCGGACTCAATACCTCCAGAGCAATCCATGAAGCCAGACCGAATAATATTGATGCCAGAGCGCCCTGAGTCGTTGCACGCTTCCAGTACAATCCGAAAGCCAGAGGTACAAACGCCGCCACCAGAGTGACTTTGTAGGCGTTTTCTACCATTTTATAAATACTCGACCCGGTATTCATGGCAAACAGGGTGACAATCGCCGTAAACACCAAGACCACGGCACGCATCATAAACAGGAATTGTTTATCACTTTGCTTAGGGAGCAAGGCTTTCAGAATGTTTTCTGAAAACGTGACTGAGGGTGCGAGCAGGGTTGCGCTGGCACAGCTCTTGATCGCCGATAACAAAGCACCAAAAAACATGACCTGAGCCAGCATAGGCACTTTAGTCATAATCAGGGTTGGCAGGATAAGTTGCGAATCCTTGTCGATCAGACTTTCTACCATTTTGGGGTCAATCAGGGTCGCCGAATAGGCCAAAAACATAGGAATAAAAGCGAAGAAAAAATACAAGACACCGCCTAATACGGAGGCATTTCCTGCAATTTTTTCATTCTTTGACGAGGCGACGCGCTGAAACACGTCTTGCTGAGGAATCGATCCTAGCATCATGGTAATCCAGGCCGCAAAGAACCAGAGCGCCTCCTTTGCGGTCGGCGCTGGCCAGAATTCCAGCTTGCCGGCATTCGATGCGTGGGCAATCACTGCACCGGCACCACCAACCATGCCTGATACTTCCCATCCGATATACAACATACCGATGACGATGATAATCATCTGCAAGAAGTCGGTAATCGCGACCGACCACATACCGCCCATCAAGGTGTAAATTAAAACACTGCCGGCACCGATCATCATGCCGAGATCCATCGAGATAGCGCCGCCGGACACAACATTAAAAACCAGTCCCAGCGCCTTGATCTGCGCCGCAACCCAGCCCAGGTAAGAGACCACGATACATAAGGTAACCAGCACCTCGACAGTACGGCCGAATTTATTGCGGTAGTAATCACCAATCGTCAGTAAATTCATGCGGTACAAAGGCCGCGCAAAAAATAAACCGACGAAGATCAGACATAAAGAAGAGCCAAAAGGATCGGCAACTACGCCCTTTAAACCCTCTTTGACAAAGGTTGATGAGATGCCAAGTACGGTCTCGGAGCCGAACCAGGTCGCAAATACCGTGGCAGTCACTACATACATAGGCAAAGAGCGGCCTGCAATCGCATAATCTTTAGAGTTATTGACATATCGCGCTGCATACAAGCCTATGCCAACGGAGATAACCCAATACAGGATAACGAACCAGAGAAGTGTATTCATGAATGTGCTAGTGCGATTGAGTCAATAAAAAACCCGCAATGATTTACTGCGGGCATTATAGCGGCAACTTAATCGAGGATAGCAACGGATAATTGACTTTTAGAAGTTTCGCTCACGCTTAGCGTGCACTCGCACACGATGAATGCACGTTCAACGCTAATTTATTGCGAATTAAATATGAATGTAGTAGCACAGACAGTTGAAAAATCTACATCATTTTGACCAATGTGGAAAATTACTCGTCTTCAGGAATTGCCTTGTCCGCAACGGGAACCGGCTCCTCAACTACCACTTGATTTCTGCCGCCCTCTTTCGCCATATACATCGCTGTATCGGTTCTTGAGAATAGTTCAAGAACCGATTCGCCGGGAATATATTGGGTTACACCTATCGATACCGACACACGTCTTTGCGACACGCTGTCCCAATGATGGGACTCCACCTGAGAGCGGATTCTCTCGCAGGTATTGAGCGCCGGGAGCAGAGAAGTTTCGGGGAAAACCAGTAAAAATTCTTCTCCGCCGTAGCGGCCAAATATATCTCCGGCACGAATATACTCCTGAGCCAGACGGGAGAAAGTACGCAAGACCTCATCACCACCTAAGTGGCCGAGTTCATCATTGATTTTTTTAAAGTGATCAATATCCAGTACGGCCAGACACAAAGGCGTACCGTTTTCATCGGCGAGCTGTTTTTGCTCTTCGAGTGCTGCAACGGTATAGCGGCGGTTAAAGCAGCCCAGCAGATTATCCCGCTGCGCATCTTCCTGAATATTTTTGATTTTTCTGCTGGCACGATGCAACACTCTATGCAAAAGCTGCACTTTGCCAGTTTGCGAGATGAACGCTGGCAGCGCCAGTGCCAAGGTCAGCAGATGCATCATCTCAAGTTTTAACAGTGCCGGATTATGCCAGTTGTGATAGTGCATGCCCGCGATGCCAGCAAACGCAAATACAATCACCGCCGCCATGATCATAGCCGAGTGGCGCGAGATGCGGTACATACCATAAGCCATCGCAATGAAACAAAACGGGGTAAATAGTATGTGTGAAGCCGGATCGAGATAACAAATGACCAGCATCGAGGCGATAGCGCAGGACACAATAGGTAATTTCAAGCGCTTTTCTTCAAACTGCAAATGCCACTTTGCTTTAAAGATGACGAAGAACAGCGTGAGAAAAAAAGCGATCAGACCAACCAGCACGATTACCGTCGATTGCTGTACCACACCAAATTGCCAGAACATCAGAATGCCCAGCACATAGAGCCCTATTAAAACGGTCGCAATCAGCCATTTTTGTGCATGCGTACGCCTGGCAAGTGTTTTAACAGGGTCGCTCTGGCGACGTGATTTCCTCTGCACAACAGGCAAAGTATCATCGAACTCCATTAACGTATCGGTTAATGGAAAGACATCTGTATTCGAAAATGGATTTTTTTTTCGTCCGAATAACATGAAAGGAATTATTTAAGTGCTGGAAAATCCTTGTGATCCTAACACGATAACAAGTCCCCTTAAGATATCACGTCAATTCTTCTGTCGAAAATCGATCGTTAACAGGGCTTGATCAAAGGTCTGGCTCGCCTTCACAATCAAATCAATTACCCCAAGGAAAAACTCGGGTTTAATTTTATCGGCAGTATCCGTTGGCTGATGATAATCAGGGTGATCCTCCACGCCGAAATAAATATACGGTACACCGGCTTTAAAAAATGCATAGTGATCTGATTGCTTAGTCCAATCGTCTTGTCCTTGTTCTGGCCTGTCATGACCGAACAGTAGTTTTACGCCGTTATTGCCGCCTAGTGGCGCCAACAAAGTTTTTAAGACTGGCACATGATAAGAGCCGCTGGCATAAATCTCGCCTTTATCGCCGCGGGCAATCATATCGAAATTCATATTCAGACCGACCCGCTTTAAATCAATCAACGGCTTGGCAGTGAATGCGCGTGACCCGTTCAGTTGCTGTTCTTCCGCATCAAAAAATACATAGATCACGTCATGCTGCGGAGGATTCTTTTGCATTGACTCGGCAATTGCAAGAACCCCGGCAACACCAGATGCGTTATCGTCTGCGCCAAAATAAATCTTGTCACCACGCATGCCGAGGTGATCATAATGGGCAGAAACCACGATTGATGGCGCAGTCGCATGATCGCTCAGAGAGCCCGGCTGGCAAGCGAATATATTGCGGCCTTGTATGGTCTCAGCACTGCGATTCGTAAAACTGAACTCATGAATCAGTTCAGTACCGCAAGCTTGCAGACCCAAAGCATTAATACGTCCAATGATATAGCCGCGCGCCAGATCACTGCCCTTCGTACCTGTTGCACGACCTGCCATGTCGACGCTGGCGAGTGCACGAACATCCCGCATTGGCTGAGCATCCGTTGGACTCGCACTAGCACCAGTAGGGCACAACAGGGATAAAAACAAACAGCTCAAAACGGATAAAGACAGATGGATTGACGCCATAAAATTAGATATAAAATTTAGTACAAAATTTAGATATAAAATATAGTGAGTAACTACAGGCATCCGCTGTACTGCCCAATGCTAACGCCTGCGCCAGACCTGCCAGCGCTCTTTTCCTTTAAACACAGGAATAGAATCGCTGACATCACTATCTTCCAGCAATGCAAAGTCCTTGCTCATCAGATTTTGCCAGTCATCGCGCCTGATACTAAACGGTGGTCCCTTGGGTGAAGCGTTGATAGCATCATCGAAAAAGAAGAACCCTGCAAGCAAGGCACCTGAAGGTAATAACTCCGCCCAGCGAGCGACGATGTTATCGCGCGATGCAGGTGGCAGGGCACAAAAAAACGCGCGCTCATAAATCAGACCAAGAGGCTTTATGGGGGCAAAAGCAAAAAAATCCGCTTCCAGCACACGGGCACTCCACTCGCCGACTGCGGCTTTGGCGCTCTTGACGGCGGCAGAAGAAAAATCGATCGCCGTCACATCCCAGTCATTTTGCGCAAAAAAAGCCAGTTCATACGCATTACCGCAACCGGGAATCAAGGTTGTCAATGGCACAAATGTACGTTGAACAAAATTTTTAACCTCCTGCGGCACACCACCTTTATCCCAGGGCGTAAAAGCATGGTCAAAACGTTCGTCCCAAAACTGGGTACTGGTCGGATCTTTGCTAGCGAAATCTGGCATGTTGCTCGCTATAGAAAATATAACGCGAACTGTGCTAACAAGGCGCCGGCAATCATGCCACCACCAAAGTAAATAATCGTACGCAGTAATTTATTCGTGCTGCGCTGCTCGGCCAGTAATGCCGCCAGCATCTCACTATTTTCGGAAGGAACAGCAGCCCTGCTCAGTGCCTGATGAGCGAGGCGAGGTAATTGCGGAAAAATATGGCTGTAACGTGGTGCTTCTGCCTTCAGCTTATCCAGCAAACCGCGCCACCCTACCTGGTCACTCATCCAGCGTTCAAGATACGGCTTAGCGGTTTTCCAGAGATCGAGGTCAGGATCAAGCTGGCGTCCCAAGCCCTCAATATTCAACAAGGTTTTTTGAAGCAGGACTAATTGGGGTTGTACTTCGACATTGAAACGACGCGAGGTCTGGAATAAGCGCAATAACACCTGACCAAAAGAAATATCTTTTAACGGGCGATCAAAGATCGGTTCGCAGCACGCTCGTACGGCAGCCTCCAGCTCGTCAATACGCGTATCCTTAGGTGCCCATCCTGATTCGATATGCGCTTCTGCTACACGCTTATAATCGCGCCGGAAAAATGCCAGGAAGTTTTGCGACAGATAATCTTTGTCAAAATCATTCAGCGTACCAACGATCCCAAAATCAAGAGCGATGTATCTGCCAAAAGTCGCAGGTTCTGTCGAAACCAAAATATTCCCGGGATGCATATCCGCATGAAAAAATCCATCGCGAAATACTTGCGTGAAAAAAATCGTCACACCATCACGCGACAGTTTCGCCATATCGACACCAGCCTCCTGGAGCTTGTCGATTTGTGAAATAGGAATGCCTTTCATACGCTCCATCACAATCACCGACGAGGAGCAATAATCCCAAAACATTTCAGGCACCAGCAGCAAATCAGAATCCGCAAAGTTGCGGCGCAACTGGCTACCATTGGCAGCCTCGCGCATGAGATCGAGTTCGTCGTGCAAATATTTATCAAACTCGGCAACCACCTCACGTGGTTTCAGGCGCTTGCCATCGGCCCACAAGGTCTCCAGCCATCCGGCAGCAATCTGCATCAGCGCCACGTCTTTGTCGATCGTCTCTTTCATACCTGGACGGAGAACTTTGACCGCGACTTCGCGACCATCTTTCAAGATCGCAAAATGCACCTGCGCAATCGATGCTGACGCAACCGGAATACGCTCGAAACTCGCGAATAATTGATCTGGCGGTGCGCCGAGTGATTTAGTAATCTGGGCAATCGCCAGATCCGGATCAAATGAGGGAACTCTATCCTGCAATTTGGCAAGTTCGTCAGCGATATCGGGCGGCATCAGGTCACGACGCGTCGACAGGACCTGGCCAAATTTTACGAAAATCGGCCCCAAATCTTCTAAAGCCTTACGCAAACGCTCACCGCGCGGCGCAGACAAATCGCGCCAGAATAATAAGGCTTCTAACAACTTAGTTGTGCGTGGTACAGACAGACCGGAGATCGCTATTTCGTCGATACCATAGCGAACTGCAATACGGATAATTTTTATGAGACGCAAAAATTTCAACAACATCAACGCGACCTTTCCAGTTTCTCTAAGCGCTTGATGAGACGTTCTGCATCATCACGTAATTTATTAATCTCGGATCCCATCGCGCTCACCGCTACAGGGCGCACCAGCATAGGATTTTCTTCTAAAAAGTATTCTGCCAGGTTTTCTTGTATTTTTTGATGGGTATCTTTGACAGTCTGCACCAGACTATGTGCACCGGCAACCATGCGGACTGCCGCCACGTCACCAAACATCTTACTCAGGTCTTCCTCTGCTTCCCAGCGCAGATTCTGGCTTACATGCGAAATCGTGTTGGCAAAATCGGCATCGCCCTCGATCTTCACATAGGAAAAAGCACGTTCGCGATTTTGGGCAATCAAAGGCAGATCACTCAGTTGAATACGGATGGTGACATTTGCCACCTCCTTGCCAACCGGACTACTACCATCATCACCAGCAAGCTCGGCTGTTCCGGCCTCTTCTACCAAGCCGTCCGGGCTTACTTTGACCCGAATACTAAAGGCTTGCAAATCGATGCAGGCGATTTTGCCCGCATGCGGCATTAACTTATGTTTAGCCCAGCTTTCCTGAGCCAACAAGTGATTAATAAAAAGAACAATGGGGAGAATTGGTGTCATGGTCATATAAAAAAACCGCCCATGGGGTGATGGGCGGTTTTCAGTTTAACATTTTATCTCAGATGACATACCTGAGATTAATCAAAGCGGTTGTTCGTTTATTAAACCTGCTGGATACCTGCCAATACCCACCCACCCTGACCATTTAGCGGTTTTGATAAATTCCAGACTTCGTTGAAGGCTTCTGCTGGCGCATTGACCGCTTCTTTGATCATGCCACTGAAGCGCACGCTTGCCAGATGATCGTTACCGACTGTTTCCAGTCCAAGCAAATCCGCATCAATAGACACAACATCCGTCACATTCGCACTGGCACCGCGCTCCTGAATTTGCAGCTTGATTTCGGCATACATTTCTGGCGTCGTAAATTCACGGATATCATTGATGTCCGCCTTATCCCATGCGGCTTGCAAGCGGATAAAGTAAGTTTTTGAATTACGCAAAAACGCTGGCACATCGAAATCAGCAGGAACACCCCAAGGCGCAGCAGGCGCTGCCGGAGCCGCATTAAATGATGATGAAGATGAAGTCGCTGGTTCAATGCGTGAACCGATTTCTGGCGTGCCCGATGGCATGCCCGCATACGATGGCTGTGAAAACGCTGTTGGGGTTGCACCATTACCGGCAGTATTGCGACGGAATAAACGAACAATGAACAGTACAGCAAACGCCAGCAAAGCAATCGTCAGGATAGAACCTAATGCACCGCCCAATGCGCCACCCAGACCAAAGTGAGAGAACATGGCGCCCAGCAAAGCACCGCCGATCAATCCGCCGACGATTCCTTTCCAGGGACTGGCAGGTTTAGGTGGTGTCACCGCAGCGGGTGCTGCTGCCGGAGCCGCAGGCTTCGCCTGATTGAAATTACTATTCGGGCTATTCGCCGGAGGTGCCGCCTGACGCGACACATTATTCGATTGACGGCCAATCGAGCCGCCACCGCCAAGACGCTTGGCATCAGCATCGGATACGGTCATTGCCAGTGCACCAGCAACCAGCATGATGGAAACAATGGCTTTATTAAAAATCTTGTTCATACCTGCAACTCCTAGAGTTTAATTCCGGTGTGGAGAGCGGCCACACCTGCCGTTAAATTGAAATACTCTACACGATCCAAACCGGCATCCTGCATCATCCCTTTCAAGGTTTCCTGATCGGGATGCATGCGTATGGACTCTGCCAGATAACGATAACTGTCTGCATCATTGGCAATCTTTTGCCCCAGCCACGGTAATACCTTAAACGAATACACATCGTAAGGCTTTTGCAATACGTCCGGCACTTTAGAAAATTCCAGCACCAGCAGTTTGCCACCCGGCTTCAGTACACGTCGCATTTCTGCCAGAGCCTGATCCTTGTGGGTCATATTGCGCAAACCGAATGCCACACTGACACGATCAAAATAATTATCCGGGAAAGGTAATCTTTCCGCGTCACATAGTAAGGTGGGGGTAATCAGGCCTTTATTCAAGAGCCGGTCACGTCCGACGCGCAACATCGACTCATTAATGTCGGTATGCCAGACCTCACCCGTCTTGCCAGCTTGCTTCACGAACTCTTTTGCCAGATCGCCCGTTCCACCCGCAATATCGAGTACCTTAAAGCCAGGGCGTACACCTGCCTGAGCAATAGTGAAGACTTTCCAGACGCGGTGCAGTCCTGCCGACATCAGATCATTCATGACGTCATATTTAGCGGCTACCGAGTGAAAAACTTCTGCAACTTTGTGAACTTTTTGATCTTCTTCTACGGTGGTATAACCGAAGTGGGTGGTGTTGCTCATAGTAATTACCTTTTTTTGATCCGTTTTTTTACTTATTTGCTGCCATCTAGTGCCAAATCTTTCTCTGGATCGGATTGTAGCCTAAGTCAGACCAAAAACCTGTGCGTCAGCCGGGAACCTCAGTCAGTGTCTTTACCGGCGACACACATGAATTCAGCCAGTGTCCGCTGCCAGTGCGGTGCGTTTTTTGCATTCGAAACCAGCCAGACCTGTTCGTAGCAATGGAAAGTGCAATCGCTAACCTCGATACGCAATAACTCCATATCCGTTAAGGCGAATTCTGGCAGGTAGGCAAGAGCCTGTCCCGATTTCACCATAGAGAGCAGCAATTGCAGGTCGTCGATCCAGTAACGTATCTTGCGCGGCAACTGATCGTCCCGCCAGCCGTCTGAGCGGCTACCGCGCTGCTCGCCACAAAATAGTGAGCGCGAAGGGCTGACAAAATCGTATGCCAGAATCTGTGAAGAAGATGCCCGTAGTGCAGGCTGCGGCAGCGTTGCCTTGCTTAGCTCAATAGTGGAGGCCGCCTTCAGACCAGGAGATAAACTGATTGCAAGCGGATGAAGTTTGCCTGCCACGAGTTGCAAATGTACATCCCCTAGCGAAGTGACTTGCCAGTCCGGCGACCAGTGCGCACCACGTCCCTCGATAACCTCACCAGTCACTATGGCATGATTGACCTCACCGCGCAGCAATGCCGCCAATGCATCATCCTCGAACATCGTCTGCATACTCAGACTGGCATCAGGGTAAGCCTGCATGGCTCGTGCCAGTACCGGCGCATGCCGCCATAGCAAAATTGCCGGTGCAGCGACCTTACACTCGATCACCGCCCTGCTTCCCATGATGTCGGCTTTTGCCTGATCCGCCAGAGTCAGCATGGACTTTGAAAAATCCAACATGCGCTGACCACTGGCATTCAATACCAATTGCTTCGCAGAGCGATCAAATAACACCGTATCGAGATCTCCCTCAAGCCGCCGCAAGGCCTTGGACACAGCGGAAGGAGTCAAATGCAGCTCTTGCGCAGCCGCACCCAAGGAAGGATGTCGTGCAACACAGGCAAAAATGCGTAAATCGACCAGATTCATTGTTTCCAATCAGGACATTAAAAATGAAAATAAATTGCTTTACCAGACATTTTAATCTATTTACCATCCGTACATTCATCTCTATAGAAACCCGCCATGTCCCTGCCCAGCGCTCCTGATTTTCCCGATACCGTTCATCAGCAATGGATTTATCAACAGCATCCGACCCGGTTGGTAGGAGCGGAACATTACGCGCTGAAAACACAGCCGCTGGACACCAGACTGGACCGGGATGAAGTGCTCGTGGCAGCACGCTACATCAGTGTTGATCCCTACATGCGTATCAATCAATCGGCCAAACCTACCTACAACCCGGAACCGCATCCGCTAAATACCGTCCAGTCAGCAGGCGTAGTTGCTCAGGTCATCGCCTCAAATACGGCCAGCCTGCATGCTGGCGACTGGGTATTCGGCATGACCGGATGGCAAACCCATGCCCGCGTGCATGTCAGCGCATTGACTAAAATCGATCCGGCTATCGCACCGGTCAGTACCGCGCTCGGTGTCCTGGGTATGCCTGGCCGGACGGCCTGGTTTGGCCTGACAGAAGCCGGCAAACCACATGCAGGCGACATCGTCGTCGTATCCGGTGCAGCCGGTGCCGTCGGCTCCCTGGTGGTGCAATTCGCCAAGCGACAAGGCGCGCGGGTACTCGGCATCGCAGGCGGCGCTGCCAAGTGTGCGTGGCTGACCGATACCCTGGGCGCAGACTGGGCGATTGATTACAAAGCCTTCGATAATGCAGATCGTTTAAGCGCAGCGATACAAGCACTGACTGGTGGTGTCGATGTGTATTTCGATAATGTTGGCGGCATAGCGACTGATGCAGTGATACCGCTGATCAGGCGCCGTGCACGCATCATTATCTGCGGACAAATCAGTCAATATAACGGAGGGCTCGATGTGCCTGAAATGGGCCCTCGCCTGCTGCACCATATGTTGTACCAACGGGCAACGATCCAGGGAATTCTGGCTCGTGACTACCTGCACCGCATGGATGAAATGCTGAACATCGTCGCCCCCTGGGTGAAGTCGGGTGAACTGGTTTTTGAAGAAACCTTCATCGAAGGCTTTGAACAATTACCAGACGCACTGAATTCCCTGTTCACAGGCGAGCATCGGGGTAAATTAATCGTCAGGATCTAAACGTATGCCACCCATGAACCACATTCTGAAACGCAGCCTCAGTCCCCGTCTTAGCCTAGGACTCAGAACGACTCTGATCATTTTTCTGGCAGGGTTTAGCCTGTGTCACAACGTCCTGGGACAAACCATAACACCACACAGCCCTGCCTATGGGCTGCATGGCATGCTGTTATTTGGAAATAATGAAGGCCTGTATGCTTCGCATCTGCCGATGTTTCATACGCCGCATGATTATCAGGTCGTACTGCAAATACGCATCGCCAATCAGCAACTGGATGCGCAGATTAAAAAAGACCTGACGCAAAAAATTCGCCTATGGACGATAGAACCGGAACAGTTTGACATCACTACATTAGCACCGGGAGCCAATCCCGCATTGCGTCAGTTCAAAGCAAATATCGTGTCCGGCCATTTTGAACAGGGCGGGAAAGTGCGCTATAAAAGTATCACTGCTATCGTTGAGCGCGCACTGATTTTTCGCCAGCTATCACCTGAACTACATCAAAGTGACACGGCAACTTACCGACAGATCGGGCACGGTTCCCATCGTTTTTTATTAAAAGAAATCGACAGCCGCCCTGACTATGATCATGTGCTGGCGATCAGCACCAACGCCAGATCATCCAGGCAAAATATTCTGATCAAAAAGTCCGGCATCAGTGAACCAGATCCGCAAACATTGCAGTCGGCGCTGCGCTCCATCAATGGAGCAGATGCTCGCCTAGAAGGAAACGTATATTTCGATCACGCCGATCTGGAGTGATATAGGGAGTAAGATTTAGAGCGGAATACGTGTTTGACGCATCAGTGGTGGTCAGTGGTGATGGCCGCAAGCACCTGCAGCCTTACCCCGCATAGGCGCGTCACGTCCGGTGTCGCCGGCAAATCCTGCAGCATGCAAGCGATCTACATAATCTTGCCAGAGCGACGACTGATTCTCACCTAACCAATACAGATAATCCCAGCTAAATATGCCGCTATTGTGTTCATCTGAAAAATGCGGCTGGACAGCGTAATTTCCTACCGGTTCTAAAGCCGTGAGTGTGACTTCACGTTTACCCGTTTGCAGCGTCTCTTGCCCTGCACCGTGGCCACGTACCTCCGCTGACGGAGAGTACACGCGCAACATCTCAAAGGGTAAAGAAAACTCCTTACCGTCATCAAAACTGATCTCCAGTACGCGTGATTGGGTACGCACATTCAATGCGGTTGGCATCGGCCCGGGAGCCGTCTGTTTAGAGCCCGTCATAGTTTTATTCCATCAACATAGGTAAGAGCCTGGCACTTAGCCAGAGCAACATGCAGGGCGTCCGGCGCCGGAAAAACAGCAACATACGGACAGCCTGAATACGATGCGCATCAATTTAACGCAAACGTGCGATCAGTGCAGTACGTAACTGGGGCAATAAAGCACGCCGTGCACTGGTATCAGCCCACTCCGGCTTTGCCTGCGCCCAGATCGGGCTAGGGAAATGCGCATCGTCCTGATAACGCGGAATAATATGCCAATGTAAATGCGGCACCACATTACCGAAACTAGCCACATTCACTTTATGCGGCTGCATCACTTCACGCAGCACCAGCTCCACTTTCCAGACGACGGACATCAGTGTGTCACGGTCTTGCTCGGATAAGTCTGTCATCTCTTTGACATGCTGATTCCAGACCACGCGGCAAAATCCCGGATACTGCACATCATCCACCAGAATCAGACGCCAATCCTCTGCCTGCGCAATGACTTCGCCACGACTGGCATCACATAATTCACAGGTGGCAACGCGCTCATTCAGCTCACTAACAAGTTTGACAGGCATCATGATTACACCAAAACCCGTTCAATACCGCCGTTATTAGCACGTGCAACATACTCAGGCAACCAGTTGTCACCCAGTACATGCTTCGCCATCTCGATGACGATGTAATCAGCAGTCGTGTCGCTATCCTCGTTGTATCGCGTCAAGCCCTGCAAACAAGCCGGGCACGAGGTCAAAATTTTCACATCGCCCGTAAATCCGTCAGCACGCAATTTATCAGCGCCTTTGTGCATCTCTTCTTCTTTGCGGAACCGTATCTGTGTCGAAATATCCGGACGCGATACCGCCAGCGTACCGGCTTCACCGCAACAGCGATCGTTCTTCTCAATCTTGACATGATCGACCGTCGTAATCAGTGCGTTCACCGTTTTCAAAGGATCCTGCAACTTCATCGGCGTATGGCAAGGATCGTGATACATATAGCGCGTCCCGTTAACACCTTCTAGCTTCATGCCTTTTTCCAGCAGGTATTCATGAATATCAATGATGCGGCAACCCGGGAAAATTTTATCGAACTGATAGGTCGCCAATTGGTCATAACAGGTACCGCACGACACCACGACCGTTTTAATATCCAGATAATTCAGCGTGTTTGCCATGCGATGGAACAGCACGCGATTATCCGTGATCATCTTCTCCGCTTTGTCGAACTGACCGGCACTGCGTTGCGGATAACCGCAACACAGATAGCCCGGCGGCAGCACCGTTTGTACACCGACATTCCACAACATGGCCTGAGTCGCCAAACCAACTTGCGAAAACAGACGCTCAGAACCACAGCCAGGGAAATAAAATACAGCCTCTGTATCGGCAGTCGTCGTTTTGGGATCGCGAATAATCGGTACGATTTTATCGTCTTCAATATCGAGCAATGCGCGCGCCGTTTTTTTCGGCAAATTGCCTGGCATTTTTTTATTGATGAAGTGAATCACCTGCTCTTTCATCGCCGGTTTTCCTAACGAGGCAGGCGGTGCTTTGGTCTGTTTCTTCGCAAGTTTTTGCAAGACCGAATTACCTAACCGCTGAGCGGCAACACCCCAGCCGAAAATTACCTGGCGTGCCGCCTTGATGGTCGCCGGATCTTTGGCGTTCAGGAAAAACATGGCGGAGGCCGTGCCGGGATTAAAGGATTTTTTATCCATTTTGCGCAAGAGATTGCGCATATTCATCGAGACGTCGCCAAAATCGATATCGACCGGACACGGCGTCACGCATTTATGGCAAACCGTGCAGTGATCCGCAACATCTTCAAACTCTTCCCAATGCTTGATCGAGATACCGCGCCGGGTTTGTTCCTCATACAAAAATGCTTCAACCAGCAACGATGTCGCCAGAATTTTATTCCGTGGCGAATACAGCAAATTCGCACGTGGCACATGAGTCGCGCAGACGGGCTTGCACTTACCGCAACGCAGGCAATCTTTCACACTATTCGCAATCGCACCGATGTCGCTCTGCTGCATGATCAGGGACTCATGTCCCATCAAACCAAATGACGGCGTGTAGGCATTGCGCAGATCGGCAGCAAACTCAGGCAGATTCAGCAATTTGCCTTTATTGAAGCGCCCCTCTGGATCAATCCGGAGTTTGTACGAACGAAAATCTTTGATCTCATCTTCCGTCAAAAATTCGAGCTTGGTAATGCCGATACCGTGTTCACCAGAGATCACGCCATTCAGCGAACGTGCCAGTACCATGATGCGGGCGACGGCGTGATGTGCGACCTGCAACATCTCGTAGTCATCAGAATTGACCGGCAAATTCGTATGGACATTACCGTCACCGGCGTGCATATGCAGCGCTACGAAGACGCGGCTGCGCAGGACTTTTTTGTGAATTGCGGTACATTCATCGAGGATCAGTTTAAACGCACCGCCATTAAATATCTGACGCAGATGTGCACGCACTTCCTGCTTCCAGGACACGCGTATAGTTCTGTCCTGCACGATACTAAATACGCTGGTCTCTGGCTGTTGCTGCAGGCGTTCGTCAAACACAAATGCGAGTTTATCCAGCTCCAAAGCAAGCAGCTCGTCACGTGCATCACGCAAAGGTTTATCGAGCTGCGTCAGTAAATAAGTCCAGCGGGCATGTGTGGCATCGAGCAGGCTTTGTGCCTGCAACACACGGTCTTCCAATAATTCATTGGCAGAAATATCGTCGCCGTCCGCATCCTCGCTCTTGCCCAGAGGCAGATTGCCTTTCGCAAAAAAAGCCTGTAACTGCTCAAGCATCGCGAGTTTATTCTGGATCGACAATTCAATATTGATACGCTCGATACCGTCAGTGTATTCTCCCATGCGATCCAACGGAATCACCACGTCCTCATTGATCTTGAAGGCATTGGTATGCTTGGAAATCGCGGCCGTTTTGGCACGATCGAGCCAGAATTTTTTACGTGCTTCAGGACTCACGGCAACGAAACCTTCACCGACCCGGGTGTTGGCAAGGCGTATCACTTCGGAGGCGGCTTGCGCCACTGCGTTTTCATCATCACCGACGATGTCACCGAACAAGGCCATCTTTGGTAAGACGCCGCGTTTGGATTTCGTCGTATAGCCGACGGCACGCAAGTAGCGTTCATCGAGATGCTCCAGACCTGCCAAGATCGCGCCGCCTTTTTTGGTTTCGCCATCGAGATAATCTTTGATCTCGACTATGCTCGGTATCGCGTCACGTGCCTGACCAAAAAACTCCAGACACACCGTGCGCGTAAATTTAGGCATCTTGTGCAAGATCCAGCGCGCCGAGGTGATCAGACCATCACAGCCTTCTTTTTGTACGCCGGGCAATCCTGCAAGGAATTTGTCGGTAACGTCTTTGCCCAGTCCCTCTTTACGGAAAGTACGACCCGGGATATCCATCTGCTCGGTTTTAAACGGTGTCTTTTCGCCAGGATGCGTCCACTCCAGTCTGAACTTGGCAACGGCAACATCATGAATCTTGCCGAGGTTATGTTCCAGACGCGTGACCTCCAGCCAGTCACCGTTCGGGTCCACCATGCGCCACGATGCCAGATTATCGAGCGCAGTTCCCCACAGGACGGCTTTTTTTCCACCGGCATTCATGGCAACATTGCCACCGACGCAGGAGGCTTCTGCCGACGTCGGATCGACGGCAAACACAAAGCCCGCCTTATCTGCCGCATCAGAGACACGCTTGGTCACCACACCGGCACCGGAATAAATCGTCGCATATTCCCGGTCAACGCCAGGCAGCATCGTCATTTCGACGGCACCCAATTGTTCCAGCTTTTCGGTATTAATGACTGCCGATAAAGGCGTCAGGGGAATCGCTCCTCCGGTATATCCAGTACCGCCGCCGCGCGGAATGATCGTCAGACCCAGTGTGATACAACATTTCACCAGCCCTGCCATTTCATCTTCGGTGTCCGGTGTCAGTACCACAAACGGATATTCCACACGCCAGTCGGTCGCATCGGTCACATGTGAGACACGTGACAGGCCGTCGAACTTGATATTATCTTTGGCTGTGTATTTAGCCAGCAGCTTGTTTGCACGCTTGCGAAGGTCGTAGGTATCACGGAACTCCTTGGCGAACTGCGCAACGGCTTTACGCGCGGCTTGCACCAGAATTTCCACACTGCTGCTGCGCTCACCATCGTCATCGCTAGCGGTATTCAAACGACGTTTTTCCACCTCGGCCAATCGATGATTCAAGGCATCGATCAGATCCTGACGACGCTTGGGATTGTCGAGCATATCGTCTTGCAGATAAGGATTGCGGCGCACGACCCAGATGTCGCCCAGCACTTCATACAACATGCGTGCGGACCGTCCGGTCTGGCGTTTGCCACGTAATTTATCGAGTAAATCCCAGGCATCCTCACCGAGCAGACGGATCACGATCTCGCGATCCGAGAACGAGGTGTAGTTATAAGGGATTTCGCGCACGCGGGTGGGTGTCGCGCCGGGCGTGGCATCTGCGAGTAAAGCCTGAATTTGTGCTGGAGCGTTCATCAGTGGGGTCTTTGAAACTCATAGGTGACGACTGTGCCAGACACTTCTGTGCCTGAAGCGAATCGTCAGATTTTAAAATGCTAAGGGATTGCAGAGCATTCTAGCCTATTGCGACGCAACACGCGGCAACAGCCTTACGCTTACTACGCCTAATCGACGATGCAAATAAGGAAAATTCCAGTTTTCACCTAAGAATATTTGGCTAACAGTAATTAGAAAATATATTTAATCTATGGGAGTATAGGTAAAAATAGCACCTTAACCGCACGTATTTATTAGTGTATTAAAATATACACCAACCAGTATATAAACATATCCTGACCAATGGGCTTGAACTGGTATTGAAATTGGTATTACCATCAATAAAGCGACAATCACCTCAGAATGAAGACTGCAAAGGACGTATTCACTGAAATTCTGCGCGAGGATTTGAGATGATGGCGGAGGCACTTGTCGAAGTTGCCCTGGTATGACTCATGTATAGCTAAGGCATCACTAAGGCGCTCATGACAAACCATCAGCAACGAGTGGCGCCAAAATGACCGGCAATGATGGCGAGAACAACGGGGACACCCGGAGGGCGATAAACAAGCCTGGTTCAACCCAGCATTTCTGCCAGTCCGCGCCAAAAACCGTCAGGCACACTGAGCAATAGCCAGGACATACACAGATAACGCAGGCATTTGCCGATCGCCATATACGCCACGCTAGGCCAGAAGGGCAGCTTCAACCAGCCTGCCAGTGTGCAGATAGGATCACCGATCACCGGCAGCCACGCCAGCAACATCGTTTTTGCGCCAAAATGACTAAGCCAGCGAAACCAGGCCGTCTCGCGCTCGGCAGCAAAAGCTTTTTTGGCGCAATAACCCATCCAGTAATCGACTACGCCACCAAGCGTATTTCCGACAGTGGCAACGGCAATCACAGACCAGAATAAGTCAGGATTTGCTTTAATCACCGCAAAAACGGCAGGCTCCGATCCCAGCGGTAATAGCGTTGCCGAAATAAAGCTGATCACGAATACCGAACTCAATCCCACTTTGGGCAGCGCTAACACGCCCAGTAACCAATGCACACCCGCTTCTATCATGCTATTCCAATGTCACTTAATGTCATTTGATGCCACTCGATGTCGTTTCAATGCTCATCACTATGGCATCCATTATAATGAGTGCTCGCCATAAAACTTGTCAGGCCTGACATTTCTGTCGTTCTGCGCACTTTTTGCGAACTTTTTCCACCGTTTGAACCACATTCAACCTCCATGACGACCGATTATCTGAAAAAAATCCTGACGGCCCGCGTCTATGACGTGGCTTTTGAAACACCGCTGGAATTTGCGTCCAGCCTGTCAGATCGCATGGATAACCGAATTTATTTTAAACGCGAAGATATGCAGAGCGTCTTCAGCTTCAAGCTGCGCGGCGCTTATAACAAGATGGCACATTTGACGGCCGCGCAACTCAAGCGCGGTGTGATCTGCGCCTCGGCTGGCAACCATGCCCAGGGCGTTGCCATGTCCGCGGCCAAACTGCAGTGCAAAGCCGTAATCGTCATGCCGACCACGACACCGCCCGTTAAGATCGATGCAGTGCGCGCTTTCGGCGGCGACAATGTGCAGATTGTCCTGCATGGCGACTCCTACAGCGATGCTTATGATCATGCGGTACTGCTGGAAAAAAAACAGAAACTGACCTTTGTTCATCCATTTGATGACCCGGATGTCATCGCCGGACAAGGTACCGTCGGCATGGAAATTCTGCGTCAGCATGCACAACCAATTCATGCGATTTTTGTCGCCATTGGCGGCGGCGGGCTGATCTCTGGTGTGGTTGCCTACGTCAAGGCCGTACGCCCGGATATCAAAGTCATCGGCGTACAATCCGTCGACTCCGACGCGATGGCGCGCAGCATCAAGGCTGGCCGTCGCGTGGCGCTGACGGATGTCGGCCTATTCTCGGACGGTACCGCAGTTAAACTGGTGGGCGAAGAAACCTTCCGCATCACCAGAGAACTCGTGGATGAAATCATTCTGGTCGACACTGATGCCATCTGTGCAGCGATTAAGGATGTTTTTCAGGATACGCGCAGCATTCTGGAGCCCGCAGGCGCATTGGCTGTCGCAGGTTGCAAAGCCTATATCGAACGTGCTAAAGCAGCAAAGAAACCGCTAAAAAATGAAACGCTGGTGACCATTGCCTGTGGTGCGAATATGAACTTCGACCGGCTACGCTTTGTCGCCGAACGTGCCGAAGTCGGTGAGGCACGTGAAGCAGTTTTTGCCGTCACAATTCCTGAGGAACGCGGCAGCTTCCGGCGTTTTTGCGAATTGGTTGGCCCGCGCAATGTCACAGAATTCAACTACCGCATCAGTGATCAAAGGGCTGCCCATATTTTTGTCGGCATTCAGGTAACGAATCGCGAGGATTCAGGAAAAATCGCTAAAAATTTCATCAAGCACGGCTTCCCGACGCTGGATCTGACGCATGATGAACTGGCTAAATTACACATCCGTCATCTGGTCGGCGGCAAGAGTGAACTGGCTGAGAATGAATTGCTATATCGCTTTGAGTTTCCTGAGCGTCCCGGTGCGCTGATGCGCTTTTTGAACAGCATGGCACCAAACTGGAATATCAGCCTGTTTCACTATCGCAATCACGGCGCCGATTATGGCCGGACTCTGGTCGGCTTACAGGTTCCGAAAAAAGAGATGAAGGCGTTCAAAGAATTCCTGAATTCGCTCGGCTACCGGTATTGGGATGAAAGCAGCAATCCGGCGTATCAATTGTTTCTGGGCTAAATTTTTTTAGCGTAGTGCGTTTAATTAAACTGGACTGACGCAAAAACCAAGCCCGCTTACCAAAGAGACACTGAGATACTGAGACACGGAGAAAAGGCAGGAGTAAGCGGCTCCACGAAATATGGATTAAAGAATTTTTAGGAATTCCAAAAACGAATCCGCAGGCTGGGTGCGCCTCCTGGCATGAAATGGCTCTACAAGCCGCATCCAGTCTGCGAGTTTAATGCATAAGGGATGCATAAGGCGATAAGAAAATCGTTTTATGTCAGCTCTATAAAGCAATAAATAAAGTAATTTGAAAAAATTTAAAGCATCATGACAGAACCAACACAAACACCCGACTCACCCGAACACTCACTGCTCGGCAAACCCGCAAGCTACCAGTCTGAGTACGATGCAAGCTTGCTGTTCCCGATTTCACGCGCTGGCAAACGTGCAGAAATCGGTATCAGCGGCGCGGGGACCTTACCATTTTTTGGTATGGATATCTGGAATGCTTATGAAGTGTCCTGGTTGAATTTACGCGGCAAACCGCAGGTCGCGATTGCCAGCGTCTATGTGCCTGCCGATTCCCCGAATATCGTTGAGTCCAAGTCATTCAAACTGTATCTGAATTCCTTCAACCAGACCCGGCTCGCTGGCACGGACGCGCTGATCAGTTTATTGCAAGCCGACCTGTCCGCAGGTTTCGGCGCACCGGTACAGGTTGCGCTGACAACGGCTGATCAGTTCGGACAATTGCGCCTGCAAGAACTCGACGGCGTGTTACTAGACCGGCTGGATATTGAAGTCAGCAGCTACAGCCCGAATCCCTATTTATTAAAAGCCGATCAGCAAGCGGCAGCGGTAGAAGAGACGCTACTGTCACATCTGCTCAAATCAAATTGTCTGGTCACAGGACAACCCGATTGGGGCAGTGTGCAAATCCGCTACGTCGGTCCCGCCATCGATCAGGAAAGCCTGTTGCAATACTTAATCGGTTTTCGCGATCACAATGAGTTTCATGAACAATGTGTGGAACGGATTTTTACCGACATCATGCAACACTGCAAACCACAAAAACTCTCGGTCTATGCACGCTATACCCGTCGCGGCGGACTCGACATCAATCCATGGCGTAGTAATTTCAGTACAGGTCAAAAACCCTCTAACGCCAGAAATGCACGTCAGTAATCCTGATTCCATTTACCTTTTACTTTTTAATTATGTTGAAATCCTTTTTTAAGCATTACCTCACACCTTTTTTTATTGCCAGCGCCCTGTTAGGTAGCAGTTCACTCGCCTCGGCACAACAGGCAGAAGAAACCTCCTGGTGGCAACAGACGAAATCTGATGCTGTGGCAAAAGGCAATAAGTTCATGGATGATGGCCAGTTATCGATCATGCTGTCAGGCTATGCCCATCATGGTCGAGGTACGTACACGGCAGAACGCATTGCTGAACTGAATGAGCGTGCCTGGGGCATGGGTTTCGCTAAAACGTTGCGCGACACTAAAGATAATGAAGAATTTTTGTACGGCATGGTGATTTCTGACTCTCACTTCAAGCCGCAATGGATGGCAGGTTACGCTTACGAATGGATGCGCCCGCTAGGTGGTAATGTCGAAGCAGGTCTGGGCTATACTGCCCTGCTGATCAGTCGCACCGATTACTTCTCTAATGTGCCCTTCCCGGCCGTGTTGCCGGTAGCCTCGATTGGCACAAAAAGCAGTAAACTCATGGCAGCTTATGTACCACGATTTTCCAAAAACAAGGGAAATGGCGACGTGTTGCTGGTATTCGTCCGTTTTGATCTGAATTAGTTGTGACCGCGTGCTGCATGGGGTACAGTACGCGAACCCTTATTTTATCGCTAAGATTTTATTGTTGTGAGTGCCATAGCCAAGTTGAATCGTTCACCGGAAACCAGCGTCAATCAACGCGATTGGCATGCAGAATTGTTACAACACAATCCTGATGCCATTTATGTGTTTGTTGACAATGTGCTCATGTACGCGAATCCGGCTGGCCTGAGCTTATTAAAAGCCACAGCGAGCAGTCAACTGCTAGGACAACAGGCTGAAAATCTGTTTTCCATTCCTGGCGATATCGATCCACTGTCACCTGTTCTTGACTGCCTGTTGGCTCAGCAAAATACAACGGCCACTCAGCACTGTCACTGCCGTCAGATGGATGGCGAATACCGACAGGTCGACGTACGCGGTAGCCGTTTTATACAAGATGGCAGACAAACGACGCAATTGACGGTCAGGGAACTTAGCGCATCTGCTCTCGCAAGCGATACAGCCAGTGCGCTCAGTGCCTCGAACGCCATCGGCACGCCGCATTACGTCACCCGTCAGAAATCCAGCCGCGTCCACGAAGCACTGCATCACGAGAAAGAAATTCTCGAGATGATTGCGCTGGACAAACCTCTTGCTCATATTCTCGAAGACGTCTGCGACCGCATGGAGCGCTTGCTAGACAACGACGGCATGTGCTCCATCATGTTGTATGACGCCCATAATCAGCGCCTGACTTTAGGTGCGGCACCATCGCTGCCCGTCAGTTTCTGCACTGCATTGGAAAGCGTTCCGGTGGGACTCGAATACGGCTCCAGCTCAGCGGCAATTCATTTCAACCGTATTATCCTGGTACCGGATATTGCAGAGAGTCCGTTGTGGGTAAAAGACCGGACGCTAGCCTTGCAACATGGTCTGCACTCCTGCTGGTCGGTACCGATCACAACGGCATTCAATACGGTATTAGGCACTGTCGACGTCTATCATCAGACCACCCGCAGTCCGAGTGAGGATGAGCAGGCGCTGATCAAAGATGCGACCGATCTGATCGCGCTGGCGATCGATAAAAAGAACATGGAGCAGAGTCTGGAAGAGAGCGAGGAGCGCTATCGCTCTGTCGTGACCAACCTGACCGAGGGCATTATGGTGGTAGCGCCGGGTGGCCAGATCCTGACCTGTAATCCCAGCGCAATGCGCATTTTGAAAATTAGCGATGATGATGCAAAAAATGCCGGCCGCCGTCATCGCTACTTCAAGCGCATCATCAACGAAGATGGCAGCGAACAAAAGATGGGGGACGATCCCGCCTCCAAAGTCTTCCGCACCAATGTCCCTATCCTGAATTTATCCGTCGGACTGGAATTGCGTGACCGCTCCATCGCCTGGTTACTAGTCAATGTATTACCGATCAGTCAGGTCAGTAATAACGCCACAACAGCCGTATTGATTTCGTTCACGGATACGACGGAAGTCAGAGAAACCCAGCGTCAGTTGCAATACATTGCCGCACATGATGCCTTGACGGGATTACCGAACCGGCATCAGTTGAACAACCGCTTACAACATGCCTTGTTTAATGCGCGTCACAGCGAGCACAAAGTCGCCGTTCTGTTTCTCGATCTCGACCGTTTTAAAAACGTCAATGACACAGCAGGACATGCTGCGGGCGATACCCTGCTCAAAGATGTCGCCACACGCCTGAATTCGTGTATCCGTACTACCGACATGCTGGCACGTCTTGGCGGTGATGAGTTTGTGATTGTGGCAGAAGCATTTGATAACGCCCTGCATCTGAAAGAGCTGGCAGAGCGGGTATTGGCAAGAATGCGCGAACCCTTCCTGATCGATAACAACGAATACCATTTAGGTACATCCATCGGTATCAGTATTTTTCCGCATGATGCAGAGGACGCACCGACCTTACTGCGTTGTGCCGACTCGGCGATGTACCATGCCAAAGAATCAGGACGGAATAATTACCAGTTCTTTACAACGGAACTCAACGTACGCGCGCAGCATCGCTACACTCTGGAAAAAAATCTGCGCCGGGCGCTGGCTGAAAAAGAATTCCTGGTTTATTACCAGCCAAAAATCAGCCTGAACACCTCCAGAATCGTCGGTGCTGAAGCACTGATACGCTGGCAGATGCCAGAGATGGGGTTGATCCCACCGAACGACTTTATCCCGATCTCAGAAGAAATTGGCCTCATCTTGCCGATCGGACGCTGGGTGCTGGAACAAGCCTGCCAGCAGACGAAGCAATGGCGCGATACCTTGATTCCCGATCTGGTTATCAGCGTCAATATCTCACCGAGACAATTCCAGGACCCGGGATTGGCACGATTTATTCAGCAAGTGTTGGACGAGACAGGCTTGCCTGCCCATGCGCTACAACTTGAAATCACCGAAGGTTTGTTAATGGGTGAAATCGATGTATTACGCCCGGTCTTCAATGCGATTAAAAAATTAGGTGTCAGCATCTCACTGGACGATTTTGGTACTGGCTTCTCATCTCTATCGTACTTGCAGCGCTTCCCTATCGACAATCTGAAAATCGATCGTTCATTTATCCGCGATATTCCGCAAAATCAGGATTCCGTGATTTTGACGCGTGCAATTATTGCGATGGCGAACGCGCTCGGTATGAGCGTCACTGCCGAAGGTGTGGAAAAAGCGGATCAGATGTTTTTCCTGACCGATTCTGGTTGTCAGGAAATGCAAGGCTACTACTTCAGCAAACCCTTGCCTAAAGACGAATTCGAAAAATTGTTGCAAACCCACGCGATTTAATCTGCAACGATACTTCAGCCGCATCGTCTCTGCCTTAAGCATTCCTCTCCCTAAAGTTCACACACAGTACAGACGCGGAAACGATACATCTGCACTGTGTGATGCGTCTGATTCCGCATCATGAAGCATCCGTGATTCGCCACACGCTCGTTCACCAGTTCACTTAGAAGCTCATGTAGAAGCTTGTCTGCAAGCGCATCTCGCGCCGTTTTTTACCCCATCCACACCATACTCCTGCCTTTAATCGCATACGAATTGTCCACGCTGCTGCCTCTGCTTAGTCTATGCATATCGCTTCACTTACCCATGCACAAAGGAGACCATCATGTACATCACACACAAAAATCATGTCACGAAATCCGTTCTGCCTTGTACCTCGTTGTCGAAGATAGCGCTATCTACCTTGCTCGTGCTGAGTATCAGCAGTACTGCAGCAGCTTATTCAGAACCGCAATTTCAATCGGCCTTTCAGCATTTCATGGCACCCTCGGGTCAGGGTAACGAAGAAAAAGCCGCAGAAGCTTTTAACACCCTGCTCAAGCAAGAACCTGCGAATCCTCTGTTAATGGCCTACACCGGTGCTGCCACCAGCAAATTAGCAACGACGACTATCTTCCCCTGGAAAAAAATGTCGTATGCCGAAGAAGGTCTGGCAATGCTGGATAAGGCATTGCAAATCGCCGCCAATAGCACGGCTCTGCATGACAGCACGCCGGTGGTGCTGGAAGTGAAACTTGTCGCCGCCAATACCTTCCTCGCTGTACCCGGCTTCATGAACCGCAATGTGCGCGGCAGCAAATTACTGTCTGAAGTCATCGACAATCCTCAGCTGGAAAAAACGCATGTGGGCTTTCGCGGTGCCGTCTGGATGCGTGCCGCAGCTCTCGCCCTTGAGCAAAAGCGACCTGATGATGCGAAACGTTTTCTCAACAACATCATCCAGAACAACGCGCCACAAGCCGAAGCAGCCAAGGGTATGCTGAAAGGAGTATCGCAATGAGTTTGCCAGCGGCTGTCATCGAGTTAAGGAATGTGCATAAATCCTACCAGCTCGGCTCGCATATTGTCCGCGCTTTACAAGGTGTCAATCTGACCGTACAGCGGGGCGAATTACTCGCCCTCACCGGACCATCTGGTAGCGGTAAAAGCACGATCCTCAATCTCTGCGGCCTGATTGATCAGGCCGATGCAGGCGAAGTACTATTGAACGGCACACCAGCAGATCAATGGACCGAAACCGAACGTACTTTACAACGACGTGATGGCATCGGTTTTATCTTTCAGAGCTTTAATCTGATTCCTGTCATGACGGTCGCCGAGAATGTCGACTACCCCCTGTTTTTAACGGGAGTTCCGCTGAACGAGCGGCACGACCGGGTTGCCGCACAACTACGTGCCGTCGGCCTGCACGAGCACGCACAGCATCTGCCAGACGCACTCTCTGGCGGACAACGTCAACGCGTTGCCATTGCGCGCGCACTGATTAAACGACCTAGCCTGGTGATTGCGGACGAACCGACCGCAAGTCTGGATTCGCACACGGCGGATCAGGTTCTCGATCTGATGCGCGAACGCGGCCATGCCGAAGGTGCGGCGTTTGTGATTGCAAGCCACGACGACAGACTGACACGTCGCAGTGACCGCATCGTCTCTTTATTGGATGGGCAACTGCAATGACTACTTTTCCTATTGACCTGACCTGGGTGCGCTTCGCTTTTTATAATACTTTACGCAATCGCCGTCGCTCCAGCGTCACAATCGCCATCGCAGCAATAGGTACCGCAGCGATTTTACTGGCCGGTGGGTTTGCCTATTCAACTTACGAGGGCCTGACGCAAGCGGCAGCCCGCAGTACCGGACATCTGATTGTCGGTCAGCCGGCACATTTCACTACGGATGAAGATGTCCCTCTACAACATGGCATCACAGATGCCTCAGCGATACAAGCACAGATCCTGAGCGATCCTGCTGTGCGATATGTTCTGCCGCGCGTCGATCTGACTGGTCTGATCAGCAACGGCGAAAAATCGACCATCATGCTCGCAATCGGCATCGATCCTGACGCAGAATTTTCAGTTAAAGGACCATTTCTGAAAGTCATCGAGGGCAGTATTTTAGAAAACAACGCGCAGCAAGCAGAGATCGTACTCGGCGATGCCCTGGCCCGCAGCCTGAAAGCCAAAACAGGAAGCAACCTGACTCTCATGACCAGCACCACGGATGGGGCATTAAATGCGCTGGATGTCATCGTCAAAGGTATCGTTTCCACCGGCATTCCCGACATGGATAAGCGCCTGGTGTACACCGATATCAAGACTGCACAGAAATTATTGAATACAACCAAAGTATCGAGCCTCGGCGTCTTTCTGAATACGATGGATGCCACAAGACCGGCACAGCAACGGATTGCCACGTTATTACCAAGCATGACCGTACAAAGCTGGCTGGAGCAAGCATTTTTTTATAAGTCAGTCCGTGATTTATACAACCGCATTTTTGGCGCTTTAGGATTCATCATCAGCTTCATCGTTGTGTTCGTGGTGGCGAATGCGATGGCCATGGCGATCATCGAACGCACCCGTGAAATTGGCAGCCTGCGGGCGATGGGGACCTTGCCCGGGCAACTGATACGCAGCTTCTCTTTCGAAGGTATGTTTCTTGGCGGCGCCGGTGCGCTCGCCGGTGCTGCACTTGCTTTGATCATTGCCCTGCTGCTGACAATATTCCCGGTAGAAATGCCACCACCACCGGGGCGCTCAACTGGTTATCCGCTGATGGTCAGCATCGATATGACGCTCTATGTCACCACGATCGTGATGATGATTGTGTTAGCGATGCTGTCGTCCGCCTGGATCGCCCGCCGCACCATGCGTCAGTCCATCGTTGATGCGCTGGCTCACAATTAATCTGGAGACGATAATGAAAAAGAATCCCTTAATCCGTACTGCGATCAGCAACTTGATCCGGGCAAGCTCGCTTGCACTGCTTGCCGCATCGTCTAGCGTCATGGCGGACGATGTGAATAGCTTGCTAAAAGCTGCCGACCAGTTCCGGCTGAATAGCGACAACATGCAAGTGGAAACACAAATCACGACATTTAACCGCGACGGCAGCAAGGAAAAAGAACGACGCTATATTGTGTTTGCACAGGCAAAACGTCAGTCACTGGTATTGATGCAAAGTCCCTCAGAGCAAGGCCAAAAAGTGCTGATGCTGGGCGATGATTTCTGGATGCTTTTACCTGGCAGCCAGCGCCCTCTGCGCATCACTCCCATGCAAAAACTGCTGGGGGATGCATCGATCGGTGATATCGCAACCACCAGCTGGGCGCAAGACTATGACGGCAAAGTCGTTGCCGAAGAACGTTGTGATGACAAACCATGTCTGCATTTAACATTAAATGCGAACCGTAAAAGTGTCGCCTATCAGCGCATCGAATTATGGCTTGGCAAATCGCGACATGAGCCTGTCAAAGCAGAGCTTTATGTGCAGTCGGACAAACTTGCCAAGCAGACGAGCTTTATCATGGATAAACCAGCTGCACCTACAAGCGTGGTCGAGATGGTGCTGCAAGATCAGTTAAGCAGTCACAAAGAAACCCGCATGCGTTACCTGAGTCGCAAGGAGCGCAGTGTGCCGGAACAATGGCTCAATCCCATGTATCTCGCCAAAAATCCATCTCTGGAATAAGCAATGCATTTTTCTTTTTCATTCCGCGCCCCAAGACCTGTATCGATATTGGGTATGATCGTCGCCATCGCGATCCAGACCGGTAACGCCGTTGCAGACGGTGTTCAATGGACTGGCCAGGTCAGGGGTTTGGTATCCGCACAATCGGACAGCATGTACAGCCCATTGACTCTGGCCGGACAACTCGCCCCCGGCTTGATCCCCGCCTCCGTCAATACCGCAGCGTTGGAGACAGAACTACACCTCAGTAATCGTCATCTGTCGGTCATCGCTACGGTACAGGGCCGGATTGATGATATTGCGCAGACCAATACCAGTGCGTCATCCATCTGGGTAAATGAGCTGGTGAACAGCATTGACCGAGGCCCCTGGCAATTCAGTGCAGGCAAAAAAATTGTTGGCTGGGACGTCGCTTATGGCTTCCGCCCCAATGACGTGGTTCAGCAAGAAAAACGCCGCTCGCTCATCAGCACGACAGTGATTGGCCGGCCACTATTGATGGCGGAGTATTTCAATGCCGATACCGCAGCTTCTTTCGTCTGGGTCAATCCCCTGCGATCCCGCGACACCATCAGCAATAACGCAGACATCGCCGAAGAGCAGGCGCTTGCAACACGGCTCTACTATCGCGCCGGCAGTCTCGATCTGCATGCATTTACACGCCTGGGTCAGCACACGGGAGCTAGTGTCGGCGCCGCCGCTGCATGGGTCGCAACAGAGTCTCTGGAACTTCATACGTCTTTACGCTATCTGCAACGCAGCCCCGTCAGTACCGTCGAAGTGGAAAACAGTCCGATACAGCATAGCTCTCCCTGGAGTAGCAGTGTAAAAAAAAATGTGGGTCAAGCCCTCCTGGGCGGAACCTGGACCAGCGAAAATCAGCATAGCTTTTTGCTCGAAGCCTGGTGGGATGGCAGCGCGCTGTCCGGCCAGCAATGGCGCGCGTGGACCAGGAAGAATCAGCAACTGCGTAGCAGCATCAATACCTTGCCACAACTCAGCCGCGAAATCGCTTATAACCTGGCATGGCAAAGTCAGCCTTTGTCCAGCAGCGCAAATCTGCGGCGCAATAATGTCTTCGCACGCTGGAGCTGGCAGACCTCGACCTGGCAACCCGCGATTGACCTACTCTGGACGCCCGAAGATGGCGGGCGCATTGCGACAGCCTCACTCGGCTGGCAGGGCGACCAGTGGCGTATCGATGGCGGTTTCCGTCAATATGGCGGCCCGTCCACCGCCGTGCTGGCACAATTACCGGCACGGCAAACGGCCTACGCCTCCGCCAGCTGGTCGTATTGAAATACAACTGGAGCGATCAGGGAGCGAATGTTTACGGCCCCTGTTTCAAAGCGCATTCATGAACGCCTTGCGTATCTGACGACCGTATTTAATAGAAACGACATAGGCACCGGTTGACCTGTCATGGCGTGACAAGATGCCATAGTACTTTCTGCCAAACTAAATTCATCCATAAAACTTTCTTTACCAGAGCCAAGACTGACGTCGCCGTCACCTATTCCTAGGATATGCAGCTTGGCAGCATTAATTCGCAGTTGGTCGCATTTAACGAGACTTGTTTTAGCATTGCTTTACAGTACACCGCATATTCTTTTGTGATTGGAAAAAGCATGATGTTGCGAACCGCGATGTTGTTGATATACCTGATGCCCGGATGGGTGCTGGCGGCAGGAGAGGAACAATGGCTATTGCAGCTCGATCTCTGGGGTAACATTTCTTACCAGGCCATGACTCTGAAAGCAGCGGGCAATACCATCAGCGGTCAAATCGATGGTGACAGAATGACTGGCACCCTCAGCGCGGGCCATATCAGCTTTGCCGTGATCGACAAGGACAAGGCCAGCTATACCTACAGCGGCACGGTGACGCAGGATGCGATGCAGGGAGTGGGCGATTTTCCCGATACGAATAATCCGCAGGCCAGGGCTAGCCATACCTTTAGTGCCCGCCGCTTGCCTGAACGCCCGGCGGGACCGGCGCGTGTCTACGACTTCCAGCCTAAGGATTATTCGAATGAATTCAGCCCGCATCGCTTGCCGGTGCTGACGGTCTGGCCCGGTGATACGGTGCATACCAAGACCATCGATTCTGGCGGTGTGGATGAACATGGCATGACCAAAGCTCTGTATGGTAACCCGCAGACCGGACCATTTTATGTGGCTACGGCAGAGCCGGGTGACACCCTGGTGATCCACCTTAAGCGTCTGCGCCTGAACCGCGATTATGCCGATAGCCTGGATAGTATCGTTGATCGGGCAATGGCCCCTGGTCTGGCAGCTAAAGCAGGTGAGCTTGGCAAGCCCATACGCTGGAAGATCGACCGTGAACGTGGCTTGGCCAGCCCGGAAAAGCCGACAGCAGGCTTGCAATCGTTCAGCCTGCCGGTCCGGCCCATGCTGGGTGGCCTGGCAGTCGCGCCTGGCAATGATTCACCGCCCATTTCAACCGGCGACACCGGCCGTTTTGGTGGCAATATGGATTTCAATGAAGTGGTAGAGGGCAATACCGTCTACCTGACGGTGCAGCAACCGGGTGCCTTGCTTTACTTGGGTGACGCCCATGCCTTGCAAGGTGATGGCGAGACTTCACAATATGCGCTGGAAACCTCCATGGAGGTAGAATTTACCGTTGATGTCATCAAAGGTAAGTCAGTTGCATCACCCCGGGTAGAGTCCCCAACGCAGATCATGGTGCTGGGGCAGGCCGGTTCACTGGATGATGCCCTGCGTGCAGCCATCAGCGGCATGGTGCAGTGGCTGCAACAGGATTACGGACTCAGCCTGTCTGAATGCGCCCAGATACTTGGTAGTGCCATTCATTTCAGTATTCCAAATCTGGCGGGACGCAGCGTCGGCGTAGCCGCCAAAATCGACAAGACCGTACTGGCAACTTTGCGTCGTCAATAAATCAGGTGCAAGCGATACATGATCATGTATGCTAGACCTAACCCCAAGATTATCTAACCAGAGGACACGCTGATTGACGAAGCCTATCTCATCAATGCCCTAGCCTCCTAAGCAGAACGGCAATTTGTCGCCGTCCCGGTGGAAGTCATCTAGAAAGTTGATAGCAACAATTACAGCGCACTTATGAAAGCCTTGCGTATCTGACGACCACATTTGACGGAAGCGACATAGGCACCGGTTGACCTGTCGTGGCGCGACAGGATGCCGTAGTATTTTCTGTCAGGCGATACCCAGGGGTAAAAACCCCATTTTCCGGGACTGGAATAGGCGTCAATACTGCCCTTGCCCTGTTCAGATTCTACCCAGTGGTTATATGAATACGTCCAGGGTTCGTTCAGCAACTGGATCGGGGAATACACTACCTTGCCGGGACAGGCAGATGCCAGTGCGCAAACAGCCTGATCACCAAGATAGCGGCCGATTTCCAGTTCCTGTTTCATGATTTTTTTCAGGAATAGGGAATAATCGGTCGCCGTACCCAACATGCCACCCGCCATCAGCGGGTCTAGCGGTGCCATATTAAAGCCCTTGCTCAGACCTATGGTATTTTGATATTCGGTATCAAGCTGGGCGGCAGTGAAATTGCCCAGCCCCAGATCCACGCTGGCCAGCTTCTGATCATGTCCGCTGTCATAATCAAACAGGTTGACAGTCGTCGGATCAGGCTGGCTGGTCTTGCCGCTGGTGCCGTCCATGCCAGCAATAAAGCAGCTATTGATACTGAGTTTTCCTGTGCACGCTTCTTCATCAAAGCCGGTATAACCGGACATAAAACGCAGACCATTACTAAGTGAGGTATTGCTGCGCACCTGGTCTATACCCTTCTTTTCCAGCACATAGGCACCAAAAATCCATTTCGATGCAGAGGCGATATTGAAATACGTTGTGGCCGTAACGCTGCCTGCACCTTGCGAACCGGATACCACAGGCGTGCTATCCGTCGCATTACCGATTTCCCAGTAAAAATCCCCAAGCTTATCAACGCTGCACAGCGGGTCGGTGCTGGCGGCAGTTTTGGCGGCGGCAATCGCAGCAGTAATCCTGGAGTTAGTATTTCCGGTGCTGGTGCCGGTTGTTGTTCCAGTCGTGCCTATATTGTTTGTAGTACTCGACGCTGCCGGTGGCGTGGTGGCATCTGTACTACCGGATCCGCCTCCACAAGCACTGAGCAGACTGCTGGCGGCGGTAATCGTAGAAACAGTCAACACGATAGAAAAAGAGGGATAGTGCATAGTCATCTCCAGTAACGACAAAGCGTGAGTGAAATCTTGTGGTTACTGTAAACAGCAATTCTGTAATTTTGATGGAAGTCATCCTGAGGAGATTCGCTATGGCAAAATGAAGGCACATTATTTGTTACCACTTGTTTCAACATCCATGATTTCAGCAATTCACGTTCTGTTTGTCGAAGACGATCCTATGATCGCGCGCACCTTAAGTATGGGCTTGCGATATGAGGGTTTTGTGCTCAGTCATGCAGCCAGCGTGGCCGCGGCTATGCAACTACTGCAACAACAAACATTTGAATTACTCTTGCTGGATGTGGGCTTGCCTGACGGTGATGGGATAGCTTTGTGTCAGCAATTGCGGGGCCTGCATCCTACTACGCCGATATTGATGCTATCCGCCAGAACGGATGAAAGCGCAGTAGTTGCCAGCATAGAAGGCGGGGCGGACGATTACATCCGCAAACCCTGCGGGCTGCGTGAACTCAGTGCGCGTATGCGACGTTTGCTAGAACGTCGCCAGCCTACCGCCTTAAACAGGCCAGTGATCAGTTTTGACAGCATTCAGATGGATATTCAGCGCCGTACGGCGAGTGTCGCCGGTACCTTACTGCAATTGGGTAAGAAAGAATATGAGGTGCTGATGCTACTGGTGCAGGCCAATGGTGATGCCATTACCCGCGAACAGATACTGAATCAGTTTGAAGACAACAACGCTATTTACGACCGTACCATCGATTCTCATCTCAGCCATTTACGTCGTAAATTAAAAGATGCCGGTGCCATCGAACGTATCGTTGCCATCTACGGCGTGGGCTACAAACTGGAGTCAGCATGAGTCGTCCTCTTTGGTTACGTTTTTTGGTAATCAGTGTATTTTTTTCCGTGCTACTGAGCCTGCTGTATCTGTGGATGATCAGGGAGGTAACGACGCGACCGGGAGATGAAGTCCAGCGCAGTATGTATCTGTTTATCGCGCGCATTGTCGAAGGAGATAATTATGCAGAGGGTCTGCGGCGAGTACAGACATATCGCAGTGAATCGCCGGCAATCTCACTGGAAATGTGGGTCGTCAATACGGACAATCAGGTGCTGGCAAGTAGTGTGAAAGATGCACCGCCCGCCAGCATACTGGAACGTAAAAAACCTGACCTCATCCATCAGGTGCTGACCCGGGGGCGCTTCTTTTCAGGTAGTGCGGCATCCGGCATCGTGCGCCTGCAATCAGCGGAACCGGCTTACCTTCTGGTGAACAATCCGGGTACACTGGCCCGAGGTGCGGTTTTGACGATGGGAATCCTGTTTGTGGTGACGTTAGTTACCGCTATTTTGCTGGGATTATTATTACTGACTCTGTATTTGCGCGGACGCTCTGCCGAAGCACGGCAGGTGATACACAGCATAGAAGCAGGTGACCTGACAGCTAGGTTCACCTCAGGTCGGCTGGATGCTATAGGTGGCCTGATGCAGCATTTTAATACCATGGCCGACGAAATACAGCGGCTGGTAATCCAGTTACAGACGAATGAAAAAACACGACGGGAATTACTACAGGAGCTAGGGCATGATTTGCGCACGCCACTAACAAGTTTACGTACGGCAATTGATACGATCGCCGTACATGGCGAAAGCATGGAGCAGCAGGAGCGCCAGGATTTTTTTAATGTCATTACGAGCGAACTGGATTATTTCACCCGCCTGATCGACGATCTGATTTTTATCGCACATATTGATGAGCCCCGTTATCGCAACCTGGCTCATCTGGCTAGCCGTCTGGATTTATTCGAATTGTTGAAAACCGAAACTAGCCATTCACTGCACGCACAGCAGCAGGCAGAGCGGCCGATTACTTTCGAATTACAGTTAAGTGCCGCCTGCGCTCATGCTTGCCACATCAATGGTGATGCCTATCTGATCACCAGGTTGTTGCACAATGTGTTTGATAATGCGGCCAGATATGCACAAAGCCGGGTACGCATACGATTGCAGCCGGTTGCCGATACGCTGGAGCTGATCGTTGAAGATGACGGCCCCGGGTTGTCCGCCGATGGCATTGCCCGCTTTGGACAAAGGCGAGATACGCGACTGATGTTTGCTGGTTTACCGAGCAGACAGACCGGCATTTCCTTAGGTTTAGGCTCAGTCATCATCAAGACGATTATCGAGCTGCACGGCGGTGATTACGAGATCAGTAACGGCGAGGCACCTCAAGATTTCCCCGGTGCCCGCCTGAGACTGGTTTTTCCTACGCGCCCGTCAGACTCTTAGCCGATTAAGCGAGTTTGCGTATTTATCTGCCCGACAGGATCACCGTGTCGCTTAGTAAATTTGCTTCATTGAATCAGGCCAGACCTCGTTTTACCAGGCTAAGTGACTTCATAAATGAATCAAAATTTGAAGATAAATAAACATAAAAACCATCAAAATTTCATAAAAATAAGAGGTTATTGTGTATTTATTACATTTTCAGCAGATATTTTGTGGTTTCTGTTTCTCGCTCCCTGGAGGTTTACGCAGACGGTGAAAAGAAGCCTATAATTTGTCAGCTTTGCGCCGTGCGCCGGGCATTTCCCGCTGTAACACTGATCTTGTGTCATGACAAATATTGCAAAAATACTGCCTCTTGCTAACGTCCTTCTGGATCTTGAAGTTTCCAGTAAAAAAAGAGCCTTCGAACAAGCTGGCTTGTTATTTGAAAACAACTGCAGCATTGCCCGCTCTACGGTCTCCGATAATCTGTTCGCCCGCGAACGTTTAGGATCAACTGGTCTGGGTCATGGCGTCGCGATTCCACACGGTCGCATCAAAGGTCTTAAAGCACCAATTGCTGCGTTTGTACGTCTGGCAGAACCTATTCCTTTCGAATCTCCCGATGGTGAGCCGGTTAGCATTTTGATTTTTCTTCTGATGCCCGACAATGTCACACAACAGCATCTGGAAATCTTATCTGAAATTGCCGAAATGCTTTCTAACGAAAGCTTCCGCGACACCTTGAATACGGAACCCGGTGCAGGAGCGATTTATGAAAAAATCGTCACCTGGCAACCGAATCCCGAGTCAGTATCCTGATGAGTAGCGGCTGGCGCAGTGATGCTTGTTTCGGACGGACGATATAAGTCCCCTGCGCGCCTCATCACCATTGATCGCATCCCCCACTATTTCTCATCAGATTGTGTAAGCCGCCATGCCATTACTGACCGAACTGACTATACAAAAAATCTTCGACGACAATCGTGATGCAATGCAGTTGGGATGGTTTGCCGGTTTCTCTGGCGGTGACAAACAAATTACCGGCGATGCAACCTCATCTGCGGATCAGGTTGGCCATCTGAACTTTATTCACCCGGGACGTATCCAGGTGCTAGGTCATCAGGAGCTCGCTTACTATCATCGCCTGTCTACCGTTTCACGCGGCAATTTGATCAAAGAACTGATTGCCGGTGCGCCACCAGCTCTGATCGTAGCGCAAGGCTTAGAAACACCGCAAGCGATTCTGACCGCTTGTGACGATCACAATATTCCACTGTTCTCTACACCGCTGCCATCTGCGCAGGTCATCGATTTTTTACGCGTCTATCTATCCAAAAAACTCGCACAGCGCACCACGATGCACGGCGTATTTATGGACGTACTCGGCGTCGGCGTCCTGATCACGGGAGAATCGGGTTTAGGTAAAAGTGAATTGGGGCTGGAGCTGATTTCACGTAGTCATGGTCTGGTCGCTGATGATGCCGTCGAATTCTCGCGAATCGCGCCAAACATGATTGAAGGTCGCTGTCCTGACTTGTTACAAAATCTGCTGGAAGTACGCGGCCTGGGCTTACTCGATATCAAGGCAATTTTTGGTGAGACCGCAGTGCGTCGCAAGATGCGTCTGAAACTCATCGTGCATCTGGTCAAACGCAGCACATTGGAAGAACATTACGAACGCTTGCCGATTGATTCGCAGAGTCAGGAAGTGCTGGGCCTGCCGATACGCAAAGTTGTCATCCCGGTCGCTGCCGGTCGCAATATCGCGGTGCTCTTAGAGGCAGCAGTACGTAATACGATTTTGCAATTACGCGGCATCAATACTCTGGACGAGTTCATGGAACGCCAGCGACGTGCAATGAACGAAGATGCGGAATAAGTGGCAAAATAAGGTCTGGTACTTTTTTCCTTATTCTCGTTCTACATCATCAGTGTTCAGGCTGCAGCAACAACGGCACTCGTCATGCAGAAACGCCATTAAACGCTCTTATCGTTTTCATCGTTCTCATTCCACATCATGCGCATATTACTGATCTCAGGTATTTCCGGTTCCGGCAAATCAGTGGCACTGAATGTTGTCGAGGATGCGGGCTTTTATTGTGTCGACAACCTGCCACCCAGCCTGCTACCGGAGCTGGTCAAAACACTGATCAGCGAAGGCATCCAATCTGCCGCGATGGCAATCGACTCGCGTAGCGCACATCTGTTGACCAGCTTACCAGACACGGTGCAGACCTTGCGTGCAGAAGGTCACGAAGTCAAAATTCTGTTTTTAACCGCCAGCACCGAATCACTGGTCGCCCGTTTCTCTGAGACGCGCCGCAGTCATCCTTTATCACACCGGCTGCAAAAAGATCAGCCCATGGGTGATCGCCTGAGCCTGACCGAATGCATACAGGAAGAACGTGAAATTCTGGCGACGATACAATTCCTTGCCCATGTCATCGACACCTCCAATCTAAGTGCCAACAAACTACGTGAGTGGGTCAAAAATATCATTCAGATTCAGCACTCACCGCTGACGCTGATGTTTGAATCCTTCGCATTTAAAATCGGTGTCCCGCTGGATGCAGATTTTGTATTCGACGTCAGGATGCTGCCGAATCCCTACTACGACCTGCAACTGCGTCCGCTGACAGGGCGCGATCAGCCTGTGATTCACTTTTTGGATGAGCAGGCGATGGTGCAGGAGTTGTATCGCGACATCCAGCAATTCATCGAGAAGTGGCTGCCAAATTTCAAACACGACAACCGCAGCTATCTGACCGTTGCGATTGGCTGTACCGGAGGCCAGCATCGCTCGGTATTTATGGTGGAAAAACTGGCCGAATATTTTGAAGATAAAGAGCAGGTATTAGTCCGGCACCGGCGTCTGGGTTAATTCCGTCGTCAAGATAGCAATATTACATACCCCACCCTGTATGTTTTCATACGGCTTTAAAAGAAAGCGGGTTAAGGCATATTTTTTAAAAAATAAGGGGAGTATTGGTAATCGCAATATCTTCGACGGCCTCATTTAAGCGGTCTGGCGAGAAAAAACTCAATGACGTACCAGGATCACCCGTCATGTCATTTGATTGTTAACAGACCCTAGACTTCTTTGGCGATTTCGATACGGTTACGGCCATTTTCTTTCGCCCTGTACAGCGCCATATCACTGCGAGATAACACCGCATCCGCACTGGCATCATTGACGCTCATGGCGGCAACACCGACGCTCACAGTGATGACGATCAGCTTGTCATCAACCAGCAAGGGTGTATCGGCAATCTGCTGTTGAACACGCCGGGCAAAAATAGCTGCTTCGTTGATGGATACATCAGACAAAATGACGGCAAACTCCTCTCCGCCAACTCGCCCGACCATATCGTTATTACGTAATTGGGCGGACAGAATTCCGGCAAAATGCTTTAGTACCAGATCCCCGACGGCATGACCGTGACTATCGTTGATTATTTTAAAGTGATCGAGGTCGCACATCAGAATCGCCGTGCGGGTACTGGCAATCCGCTTGATCCGTGCCAGCTCTTCCTCCATACGCCCCATGAAGTAACGACGATTCGGTAGCTGCGTCAAAAAATCGATGGCCGCGAATTCTTTCAGTTCAATTTCAATCCGCTTGCGTTCGGTCACATCACTGATAAAACCGTGCCATAGCGTACTCCCGTCAACCAGGCGACGTGGCTGCGCGCTGCCATAGCACCAGCGCAATCCCTGACGCGGCAAGATCACACGGTATTCCAGTTGCCAGGGAGTCAAATGCACGGCAGACATCTCCAGAGAACTGCGGTAATTCGTTAAATCTTCAGGATGAATACGCTGATACAGCAAGGACATATCGCTGGCAACCTGTTCCGGCATGAGTTCATAAATCTGCTCCACACCTTCACTGACATAAGAAAAAAATGACACTCCGCCAGGCAATAAGCGATGCTGATAAACCAGTCCGGGAATTTCATTCGTCAATGAGGTAATGAGATCAACGCTTTGTTGCAAACGATCTGAAATCGCCCGTATCGCACTGATATCAGTGGTCGTACCGATCATGCGTAATGGCGTGCCATGCGCGTCGCGGCTCACGACTTTGCCACGGCTAGATATCCATTTATAACTACCATCTTTGCAGCGAATGCGGTGATCGACTTCGTAGCTGTCCGTTTTCTGATCGAAGTGATTTTGTATCGCAGTTCGTACAAAATCCAGATCATCGGGATGCAAGCGGTGATAACTTTCTTCGATTTTATTCGACAAGATATCGCTATCGGCATAACCCAATATCGCTTTCCAGCCTGAGGAGTACCGGATTTCGTTCTTGCTGATATCACGGTCCCAGATACCTGTCCCGCTCCCCTCAATCGCCTGTGCAATGCGGTATTTGCTGGCCTCGCTTTCAGCCAGTTTTTTTTCAGCTTGCGCCAGCCGGAGATTCGCCTGTTCTCGCTCTATCGCTATCGCAGTCAGATGGATGAGTTCGTCAACGCCTTGGACACGTTCGGCAGGCAGCGCAATATCCTGATCATGATCCCGGTTATACAAAACAAAAATTCCCGCCAGACTCCCGTCGACAAGGCGGACAGGTGCAATCAATCCGGGATAAAGCCCATGCGCAGAAGCATGGTCATAGAAGTGACGCCTGATACGATCAGCAGAAGTATTCCTGGCGGTCTGGCTATCAATACGCTGCACATTAATCCATAATTGTGGATCGATACTCAGTGCCGTCACCGAGTCCAGATAAGCGCGCTCCAATGCGGATGCAGCGCCGACTTCCATACCGCCAGTATCCTGATCGATGAGATAGACGGCACAGCAAGTAAGAGGGAGCCAGCGTTCACATTCCGATGCGATACCACGCAGGATTTCGCCCAGCGATACACCGCGGGCGATACTGGCAATCAACATGGAATGAGAGGAATGCGGGGCGTTTGACACACATGCGTCCCGCACGACGATAGCAGCCTGGGAGGCATGAGCGCTATCTACTGGAATCTGATCTGATGTCATAGTCATAGCAATAGTCGTAAGCAAGTCGCATTCAGCAGCCGGCATAATGAAAAAGTCACAACATCAACAATCTGAATCCAGAGTATCACAAGCTTTAAAAATTTACCTGCCTGTCACACAGGCCAACATATAGCCTGTATCCGCAGCCAGGGTGCAAAACTCATTTCACCTGATCCCGGGTTCGACGTCTGAGCAACTCAACTCATGACGACTCTGCGCATTTTTTGCGCCACATAGGCCAGGCTTACGGCAGTCATACCAGTACATACCAGTAACGCAGTGGTCACCGCTACCACGCTGACGGTTTCGCCTTTCAGAACCTGATTCATCATCTGATTTTGTGCCAGTACAGGAACCCATTGGAACCAGGCGGGCTCACGTCCGGGAAAAATAATCGGCATCAGCGTAATCATCGGTACAAACATACTGATCATCTGATTACGGACTTGCGCCTCTTTATACCCTTTACAATCGAGCGCAATCGCAATCTGAATTGCCGCAAGGCTGGCGGCAAGCGGCAGCAATACCCACAAAAATCCGAGCGCATCATGAATCCCAAACTGAAATTCAGCACGCAGTGTCTCGTTGCGTATCAGCCATTGCGACGGGAAAAAACTAAAAATAGTCAGTACCACGACGCCCATACTCACTGCCGCGACCGCCCCCCACTTGCCAACGGCCAGTTGCCAGCCAGAGACGGGGTTCATCATCAGCGGCTCCAGCGAACCACGTTCGCGTTCGCCCGCGGTGGTGTCGATTGCGGCATACATGCCACCCAGAACAATCGCCATCAATACCATCATCGGCAACATCGTTGTGATCGTGGCCTTGCGTTCGTCTGCACTTTGCAAATGATGCTCCTTCACTTCCATCAATTGCAAAATTTCTGGCGACACACCACGCATCATCAGGCTTAGGGACGCATTCTCCTGCGAATAGCCATCGAGTATCCGTTTCAATGGCCGCAAGCCAAATTCGGCCTGACGGTTCGAGGTATCGTAGGCAATCACCAGAGTGACTTTTTCACCGGCAGATAACTTCTCCTGAAAATGCTCCGGGATTAATAAGACAGGCTGATCAATTTCTTTGTTTCTGGATTTAGCTTCATAGTCAGCGGGGGCCTGTTTGATCTGATACCCCTGGCGAAGAATAAAATTCTCCAGCGTAGGCGCATGCTGCATACCGACCACCAATACGCTGCGCTTTTCCTCCTGCGACTCTACCTGAGAGAGTACGACTGAAAAAATAAACAAAATCAAAGGTACGCCGAGCAATGATCCAAGCAGAGCAACCAGCAAAGTGCGGCGATCGCGCAAGGCATCCTTAATCTCTTTACGAAAAATAGCAAACATAGCGTTCATCCATTGCCTCCTGTGATGGTTGTGGCTGGAGTCAAAAATGCCAGTTTGACGAATGCATCTTCAAAATTCGGTTCAGCCGCGTGTTGCAATAATTCGGATACCGTACCACTCGCCACATTACGTCCCTGTGCAACGATCACGACCTGATCGCAGAGACGCTCAACTTCTTGCATGATATGCGTAGAAAAAATAATACATTTTCCGCCACCCTCCGGTGACCTGAGCCAGCGCAAAAACTCACGCAAAGCGCGGGTAGCAACGACATCCAGTCCGTTAGTCGGCTCATCGAGAATAATATTTTTAGGGTCATGAATCAAGGCACGTGCCAGCGCTGTTTTCATCCGCTCGCCCTGACTGAAGCCTTCGGTACGCCGGTCCAGCAAGGCATGCATGTCCAGCCAATGTGCAAGCTGATGCGTGCGTTGCTCGATCAGGCCGTGTTCCATACCATGCAAGCTGCCGTAATACTGAATATTTTCCCGCGCAGTCAACCGTGGGTATAAGCCGCGGGCATCTGATAACACCCCCATTGTTGATTGCGTTCCCTGCTGACCCGCTTTGACTTGAACGCCATCCACCGTGATGTCACCACGATCCGGCGCCAGTAACGAGGCAATCATCCGTAGACTGGTTGTTTTGCCCGCACCATTCGCCCCGAGCAAACCAGTAATCGCACCGTCTTCAGCGCGAAAACTTACACCATCAACAGCCTTCACCGATTCTTGTTGTCGCTTGCCAAAATTCAGATTGAGCTTAAATACCGGTTTGCCCTGACGGATAAAAGCCTTATGTAAATCGTTCACGATAATCATGGCTTGACTCCCGATTGTGTCGCAGAGGAGGTGTCAGGCGTGCTGGCTGCGCCAGTCACAGACTTCGCTTTGGGCAGTTGCCATGCCAGCGGTCGCGGAATCTGACGGACACAAGTCGCATCCACTTTGAGCGCATCGACATCTTCTTTTGCATTCAGATAGCGATACACGACATCCCGGACACAACCTTGCGTCAGCAAGCCATGTCCGGCGTTATCAATACTCAGATGCCGCGCATTAGCTCCCAGCGCTTTCGCAACGCTCTCGCCGTGGCGGGTTGGTGTGACAGGATCAATCCCCCCGCTCAGCAACAAGACGGGTGTCGGGCTGACAGGGACCGTATAAAAACCTGCCGGAATAGCTGCATGCGGCCAGGCACTGCAAACGGATTCATACAGTTGTTCCATGGCTTTTTCAAAATCATCGGCAGCAGACTTACTGGCTGGCCGGCCAAATGCTTCACCACACCAGACAGAGAAATGCATACCGTAAGCGATACCTACCGGCGAGGGCAATCCGAAGGAGCCGCTGAGTGTGACTAGCGGCGAGTAATTCCCTTGCTCGGCCTGCGTCAGTGCATATGGCAAAGCCGATACGCTGGTCGGAGCATATAAGGTTTTATGCACCATCCCCAATAACATATCCTGCGTCACCGTTGCAGAAACCGTCGATCCCAAACGGGGATGGATAAACGATGTTTTCTGCGGTAGGCTGGCTAATAATTTTTTCCAGCGCAGCGCCAGATCAGGATATGCCGCGTTACAGGCACTATCTTTAGCGCAATAAGTAAAGAGTCCATCAAGTCCCTTCTGGGCATCTTCCGCCGGAAGGCGCATATCCGGCGGTACCACGCCATCAATCACCATACGCTTCACCGATTGAGGATATTGACGTAAAAATTCCAGACCAGCACGGGTGCCGTAAGAGGCGCCAACCAGATTGATCTTGCCGTAGCCCTGATGTAATCGCACAGCTTCTAAATCCTGTACTGCGATACTGGTACTGAAATACCGCAAATCTCCGTAAGGCAGTGCTTGCAGGTTTTTCATGCAGCTCAGCGTTAATTGCAGTGATTGTTCTTTGCTGATTAATTCACTGCCGTTTTCTAATTCAGGGCATCGCAAAGGTGCGCTACGCCCGGTGCCGCGCTGATCGACAAAGACCAGATCACGGCGACGGTTCAGGCGTCCCAATACAAGCTGCCCCCAGGACGCGACGTTGATCGCACTCTGACCGGGACCACCGGCTAAAACAAAGACGGCATCAGATAATTTATTTTTATCTTGCGATGGCACCACAACAAAATGAACATCGATTTTCTTCCCGTCTGGTTGTGCGGGATCAAGCGGTCGCTGTATCTGTCCGCACTGCACTTCCTGGGGAAAATCCGGAATCCGGCATGGCTTGGTCGCCGCCTGCTTGGTTGCTGCTTGTACTGCCAGAGAAACACTCAGGCTCAATGCCAGACTCATGCCAGCCATTCTGACGATATTAGTGAAAAACAAATCCGTCTCCTTTTAATAAATTTTTCTGCAACGTCATCGGATCTTGCCAGTTTTATTCTTTGTGATGCAAACCTGCGACGGAACACTGCCTCATGCGACGAACCAACCTAAATCGACGACTAAAATAATCAATCAGGACTTAAGCAATACGACAAATTGTTTATCAATAACCATATTGAATCCGCAGGCTGGATGCGGCTTGCAGAGGTTTTTCGCGCCAGAAGGCTTACGCTGCTTGCGGACTCGTTTGGGTTTAATATTTCATACAGACGCTTACTCCTGCCTTTTCTCCGTGTCTCCATGTCTCTGTGGTGAGAGGCATTAGTTTTTTGTGTAAGTCCATCAATATTCAATGACCCGACCACAGTCACCTCTCCGGCATCCGGTATCACATCGACAGCAAATATTTTTTCACAGGTGCGGGTAATGCAGCCTGTTCTACCTGCGCCATATCAAGCCAGACCCAGCGTAATTCAGCGACTTGCGAACTGAGGTGAGCCACATTAAATTGCAACACAGACGCGTGTAGCTTGAAATGGGTAAATCCATGCGAAAACCCTGGCAATTGCTGAATTCCTTCGATATCACCAAAGCGAGCAGCATAATTTTTTGCCGCCAGGCTTTGCTCAGGCAAATCATGCGCCTCGTCAGCGGACATATCAGGATCACGCTCCTGCATACCATCCAGCTCTGGCAAAGATAGCAAGCCGCCCCAGATGCCGCTATCAGGCCGCTGCTCTAATAACACCTTGCTCTGATACCGCAATACCAGCATCAGCGTATGTTTTTCCCTGGATTCTTTTTTTGGTTTACGTGTTGGCAGTTCGACGGTGCGCTGTTCTGCATAAGCCACGCAACGCTCCTGCATTGGACAGCGTCCGCACGAAGGACTACTACGCGTACATAAAGTCGCTCCCATATCCATCAATCCCTGGGTATAGGATTCGATATCCGTCTCCGGCAACAGCGCCCGCGCCCGCAACCACATATCGTCTTCAATTTTCTTCATTCCGGGATAACCGGCAATACCAAAAACCCGGGCGAATACGCGTTTGACATTCCCATCCAGAATTGCCGCACGGGTGCCATAAGAAAATGCCGCAACCGCTGCTGCGGTCGATCGTCCTATACCTGGCAGTTGCTGTAATAGCTGAGGGTCGGCAGGGAAGCGTCCCGCGTAGAGCGCAACGACTTGCTTGGCACATTGATGCAAATTGCGCGCGCGGGTGTAATAACCAAGCCCGCTCCAATGCGCCATCACGTCCTCTGACGCTGCCTCAGCGAGCGCAAAAACATTAGGGAAGCTATCAAGAAAACGCTGATAGTAGGGAATCACTGCCGCTACCTGAGTTTGCTGCAACATGATTTCAGAGAGCCAGACACGATAGGCGTCGCTGGTATTCTGCCAAGGCAGCTCGTGACGCCCGTATTGTTTTTGCCATTGAATTAATGCAGCAGAAAAACTGGGATCGGCATACGCAGATTCTGGCAACGCACTAACTGCATGGTTCAAGGAGACTGCTTTTGCGGTGCCGAACTTAATAGGCCTTGCTGCATCACTCTTCGCCACACTTGTTTTGGAGGTGCTTGATTTCATTAAACACAAACAGAAAAGAAAGTGCATTAAGTATAAAGGTAATTTTGTCAATTGGATGACAGAAATACCCGAGATTCCCGCCTCAATCCCGCAAGCTAAGAATCAATTCAGCATTCTATTAAGATGAATTTTTACCATCGGATTCCACTGCAAAATTCAAACGCGGATAAGCACCGGACTAGCGCAAAAAATGTGCAACTTAACTTGCAAAGAAAGCCGAAGCCTAGGATAATCGCGTCCTCTGTTCATCCTTGAATAAAGATGAAGAAAGCCCGCTTTCACCAGCGGGCTTTTTTCATCTTTGATTGAGGGACGCTCGCTGATTGGCTTTCAAGCTCCCTACGCGTATTAATTTGTTGCCGTACTAGATTTCGTTACATGAAAAATAATTCAACTGACTCCACTGGCTTACCTCTTCAAAAAAGCGCATCAACTCTTACTCTTGGCATTAAAAAACGTCTGAGCATAGGAACGACAGAAGCTAAAGAACCCGCTCACTCTGCGATCGAAGCAAAAACAATTGCGGTGCAAGCTGTCGTGCATGAGCAAATCATGGCAGATGCGATGCCCGTTGTATCTGCTCAGGTTACCGTCATCACCAAACGCCGGTCCAAGCTCGCCCCCGTGCTGACGCCAGCCCTGCAATCCGAACCGGAATCCCCGGCAGACACCGAGCTTGACACGCCAGTAATGCTGAGCGAAAAACGCACAGAGACGCAGCCAGAAATAAGCACTGAAAAACAGGCAGAAGAAGCGGCAAAAGAATCAATAAAAGAAACCGTACAAGAGACTGTACAAGAAACTGTACAAAAAACAGCGCAAGAACAGTTAACAGAAATCGCCGCAGCGGAAGTCGCGTGGTCAGGAGTTTCTCCCAGTACAGAGACCGCAGCAGATCCGGTCAAACAGGAAATCCTTTCGCCGGTGTCGGCGAAAGCGGCAGAAAGTGAATTCACTGATTACACCGTTGGCAGTGTTAACAATGTCGCAGCACCGGTTGTTGTCGTGAAAAAATCGAGTTCACGCTTAAGTAAAAAATTGATCGTAACGCCTGAAACCAACGCGGTATCGCCCGCGTCTTCTGTTTCAGTTTCAGCACCATCGGCTGCAGCAAACATCATACAAAGCACGACGCAAAGCGAGCCAGAGCACATTGAATCCAGCACCGTCACTAAACGTGCACCTCGCGTCTGGAAACAAGAAGCGGCGCCGGTTGTCAAAGTCAATGTCGCGACTGTGGATACCTCCGCTTACGTATTGCCAATGGTGAGAGAAGCCGCCAAACGCGGACGCAAGCCAAGTGAATTCCAGTTTGAAAATGACGAAATCCGCGCGCTGAATGCAGTGGAGTCTGCCGAACTGAAATCCGTTGCCAGAGCCAAGGCGAGAAAAGCATCAACAGGTACGGCAAGTGCAACATCCGCCGAACAATTGGAGCAATATCGTAAAAAGCTGACCAAGCTAATACAGATCGGTAAGGACCGTGGTTATCTGACGCATGCAGAAATCAATGACCATTTACCGGAAAACGTCTCCGATCCTGAAATGGTACAAGGCATCATCAGCACACTCAACGATATGGGCGTCGCTGTGTATGACCAGGCACCGGATGCCACGATGCTGCTGCTGACTGACAGCGTCGTGACGGCAGTCAGCGATGATGAAGCCGAAGCTACCGCGGCGGCGGCACTATCAACCGTCGATGCTGATTTTGGCCGCACTACCGACCCGGTACGTATGTATATGCGCGAAATGGGTGGCGTCGAATTATTAACCCGCAGCGGTGAAATCGAGATTGCTAAACGCATCGAAGACGGTTTGAAAGATATGCTGCAAGCCATCTCGGCCAGCCCAAGTACGATTGCAGAAATGCTGGCGATCGCCGACAAGATCGCTAAGGATGACATCAAGATTGATGACATCATTGATGGTCTGATCGATCCTGACGCCAAGGAGGATAGCAGCCTGACCAGTATCGCTGCGGCTCAGGATGATAGCGATGAAGCAGATGAAGAAGACGAAGAGGATGCCGTCAGTGCAGACGCTGTCAGTGAAGAGCAATTATTGCAATTAAAAAATGCGGCACTGCTCAAATTTGCCGTCATCGGCCGCCAGTTTGAAAAGATGCGCGAACTGGAATCTAAAGAAGGCTATCAATCGTCCAATTATGTAAAAGCGCAAGAGCGTATTTCGCAAGAGTTGCTGGGCATACGTTTTACCGTAAAGACGACAGAAAAATTATGCGATACCTTACGCAAGCAAATGGCAGAGCTGCGTCAGATCGAGAAAAAAATGCAGGATTTGCTGATCAATAAATGCGGCATGCCACGCCCGCATTTCATCGCTAAATTCCCTGGCAATGAAACCAATGCTATATGGTTGAGTAACGAGATCGACAGCAATCAGGCATATAGCGCGGCCCTGCAACGCCATATCCATGCAGCGAATGAGTTGCAGCAGAAGTTCGTCGCACTGGAAGAAAAAGTATCCATGCCACTCAGCGATTTGCGCAAGACCAATAAGCAAATGGTGGCAGGCGAAAAACGTGCGGCAGATGCCAAGCGTGCCATGACTGAGGCTAATTTACGACTGGTGATTTCGATTGCAAAGAAATATGTGAATCGCGGACTGCAATTCCTTGATCTGATTCAGGAAGGTAATATCGGCTTACTCAAAGCCGTTGATAAATTTGAATATCGTCGTGGTTATAAATTCTCGACCTATGCGACTTGGTGGATACGTCAGGCGATTTCACGGGCGATTGCCGATCAGGCCAGAACCATCCGAGTCCCTGTGCATATGATAGAGACAATCAATAAGATGAACCGTATCAAGCGTCAGTTGATGCAAGAAAGCGGTGTAGAACCTGATCCGGCAATCATTGCGAAGAAGATGGAAATATCTGAAAGCAAAATCCGTGAAATCATGAAGATCGCCAAAGAGCCGGTGTCCATGGATACGCCTATCGGTGACGACGGCGACTCTCAGCTCGGCGATTTCATTGAGGATAGTCACACTTTGTCGCCAATGGCTGCGGCAATGCAGGCCTCTGTTCAGGAAAAGTTGAAAGAGGTACTGGACTCACTCAGCCCGCGCGAAGCAAAAGTATTACGTATGCGCTTTGGTCTGGAAATGGTCAGCGACTATACACTGGAAGAAGTCGGTAAACAATTTGAAGTGACGAGGGAGCGAATACGTCAGATTGAAGCGAAGGCAATGAAAAAATTGCGCCACCCTTCTCGCTCGGACCAATTGAAGAGTTTGCTGGAAAATCACTAATTATGGAAACCAACTCACGCCAGATAAGACTGCGCGTGAGTTGGCTTGGCGGATATTCTGCACATTTATGTACGATCTTTGATATCAACAGCATCGCTTAGCAGAAGTCAAATACTCGCATAGCGCTGTGAGCGGTATTTTAGACAAGCCCTCGTTGCAAAATCGTATTGATTTATACGATATAAACGACATTCCGGCTTGCAAGACACGAGAGCTTTATTTAGCATCAACGCTATCAGTATTTTCCTCAGAACTGCCGATGCAGTCTCCCATGAACAAAGCTTTTTTTGCCGGCACCTTCCTCAGTCTGAGTCTTGCATCGGCCTATGCGCAAGACCCTGTTTATCTGATTTATTCAGACCGCATCCCCTATACAGAAACCAGCAAAAACGGGGATGTTCAAGGGGTTATTGCAGATCCGGTTAAACAAGTTTTTCGGCGGGCAAATATCGACTACCAGTGGAGAAATGTACCGATCAACCGGCAGTTGCAACTCATAGAAAACAATCAGGAAAAAGCCTGTCTGGTTGGCTTTTTTAAAAACCCTCAGCGCGCATTGCAAGGTAAATTTACCCGTGCCATCTATCAGGACGGGCCGACCATCGCTGTCGTTGCCAGCGATAATCCACAACTGGGTGACATCAGGACAATCGACGATCTGCTCAGTAACCAAAAGCTGATTTTACTTAATAAATCCAGTTATTCTTACGGTGCACAGGTTGATAAAAAAATTAAGCAATGGGATCCAACGATAGAGTTGACCACCGCCGACAATCTGCATTTGTTTCAGATGATTTCGTACCGCCGTGCAGATTACTTTTTTCTGACGCTCGACGAGGCCATGCAGTTAGTAGGGCGATTCGAGCTTAATCCCAATGCGTACCGCTACCTGTCTTTTCCGGAGTTAGGTCCAGGCAATCAGCGCCACATATGGTGTACCAGGCAAGTCAGTGATACGACCATCGAAAAACTGAACAAAGAAATTGAAAAGCTCACCAATAAATAATTGGTGAGCTTTTTTTATGTGATTTGATCTGCTTTGAACTACAGATAAACTTGAAGAAAATTAAAAAAAACTGATGTGCGATACGATCAAAAAATAGACTATTAAGCCGCCTTGAGCGCACTCAACTCGGCTGACAAAGCATTTTTCAATTTCGCTTCCATCTCATTCAATTTGCTCTTCTGTGCATCCATTTCTGCCTGAATCGCCTCGAAAGAATTAATTTTTTCTTCCAGACTATCCGTTGCCACATGAATCCGCTGTATCGATTGCATACGGTTTTTCAACTGACCTTTGTGTTCGCGGATCTGTGCCTCTAACGGTGCCATCACAACTTTTTGCCAGGCTTCGACATCACGGTTCGCTTGCAAGAAACTTTGTTTTACACGCGCAGCAATCGAATCAAAAAACTTTTGCATGACCACCACACGGGGTTTGGTCAGCAAAGTCGTAGCACTGAATTGCTTTTGAAATACCGCTTCTACCGCATTGACTTCCTGTATGTATTTTTGTAGAGAAAACGGCATCGGCGCAGTCAACGCCAGGCCGTGTTCTGTCGAAAATTTACGGTACATGATCGTCATCATCTCCGAAATTTCGTCGGTCTTTTTATTTGAGGCCTGGAGATTAAATTTGATATTGCTAAAGAATTGTTTGACCGCATCCTTCAGTCCGGATGAAAAATTACTGCTTTCCATTTCATCACGTGCTTTACGGATCTCTTCACGCAGAATATCCATACCCAGACTTGTATAGACCTCAGTAGAGAGACGAGTGAAAACTGCGCGCGTTCCCTGCATTTTGATCAGGCTGGCATCAAATTCTTTTTTCTCTGCATCGATACGACGCATCATGTGTTCGATCACATTGACGTTCTTGCCGCGCAAGCTTTTCAGCTCCATCATCTGTTCAACAACACTGCGGCTGCGGGCAGAGAGAATGGCCTGCTGTCCGCCTGTGATTTCGTTGATATCAGACGACATCTGGGCACGAATAATTTCCTGCTTCGACGGGATCAATTCTTTAGACAGCGCATATTCCAGGGTCGGCAAGCGGCTCTTGGCAAGTAACGGTGCATCTTTGTTGATTTTAGCAACCAAGCCTTTTTGTGCAGAGACCGGGAAAATTTGTTTTTCATCGATAGACAAATTATGTGCCACCGTCGAGATTTGATGCTTGATCTGACTCTCTATCTCTTCGGGTGTGCGTAACTCGTCCCACATGCTATCGATCTTGTTCAGGACAACCATGCGCCCCGGACCGCCACCGATATGATTGCGCCAGACATCGATGTCGCTCTTGGTCACGCCAGTATCCGCTGCCAGAATAAACAAAACCGCATGCGCATTTGGAATCAGATTCAGCGTCAACTCAGGCTCGGTACCAATCGCATTCAAGCCCGGCGTATCAACGATGATCAAACCTTCTTTGAGCAAAGGATGCGGGAAATTCACAATCGCATGACGCCATTGAGAAATTTCGACCATGCCGTTTTCATCGATTTCTAACGGCGCATCGGGATCATCTTCATCAAACAGTCCATAGGATTTTGCTTCTTCTATGGATACTTTTTTCGTCAGGCTAACTTGCTTAAACGCTTCGAGCATACCGTCGCCGGAACTGATATTCAGCGGCAGCACGGTCCAGACGTTATGCTGACCTTTGTAGTCGCTGGTCGATTGCGCTTCTTTGCGAGTTTCAATCGGCAGCAGGCGGATACAAGGCGGGATTGTTTCGTCATACAGTAACTCCGTCGGGCACATGGTGGTGCGACCGGCTGATGACGGCAAAATACGCTGGCCATAATCTGCGAAGAAAATCGCGTTAATTAATTCAGATTTGCCACGTGAAAATTCTGCAACAAAGGCGATAGATAATTTGTCATCCACCAGTCTTTCCAACAAACGCGAAATACGCTGATCGCTGGCGGCATCGGCCATATCCGATCCACTTATCCACTCGCGATATTGCTCAAGCGCGTTCACGACACCTTTGCGCCAATCGCTGTATTCCTGGAATTTTTGAACCAGATTACTCATGTTGCCCTCAAATAATATTTTTAGTATCCGGAGAATCTAGCATTTTGGCCTATTTTTGACAATTTATGCAGTAAAAAGTGCTGCGTCGGCCCTGTTTGATCTGTCGTATTGTTGTTCCGCAGAGCCGACATTGCTCACCAGCACGATCATATACGAAATATGACTGCTGAAAATAGCCTGTTTGTCCGTCAACACCAATGAAATCACGCAAAGTACTGCCACCTTTCTCGATAGCAGCCCGCAAAGTCAGGCGAATTTCTTCTGCTAACAGACGATATCTTGCCAGACTGATACGATGGGCCGAGATTTTTGGGTTGATTTTTGCCCGGAACAGACTTTCGGATGCATAGATATTGCCAACCCCGACCACAATATCGCCAGCCAGCAAGACCTGCTTGATCGCCGCCTTACGCTGGCGTGTCTGCTTGTACAGCAATTCAGCATTAAATACATCTTCCAGCGGTTCAACGCCCAAAGCACGCAATAAGAGATGCTGATTCACGTCACCATCCTCAGCGTCGTGCCAGAGTACCGCACCAAATCGCCGTGGGTCCGTCATGCGTAAGGCCTGTTTGCCAACAACGATATCAATATGGTCGTGTTTTTGCGCTGGCGTCGTGGCGGGGATGATACGCAAATGTCCCGACATACCCAGATGAATTAAGACCGTCCCGTGATGAAATTCCAGCAACAGATATTTACCGCGCCGACTGGCAGCGAGAACGGTTTGCCCCAGGAGCAATTCCGGCAAATTTGCCGGAAAAGGCCAGCGCAATCCCGCACGCCGCAGAACTACTTGCGTAACTTGTTGTCCGATCAGATGCGGTGCGACACCACGGCGGGTAACTTCAACTTCGGGGAGTTCTGGCATAAATTTATAGGCTGATTAACTAACCGCCATGTGCAATCGATCAATGAAAAAATCGCGCGCCACCATAATTGGCAGGCGCGGCAACGAAGAACGGACAAATGAGTATTACAAAAAAATGCCCTCATCAGGGCGTTTTATATTAAGCCTGCGTGATTACAATTTGACACAGAGTCCCTGCACCGAAGGTCCCACGCAGATACGGCTTCAGCGTAAAATCAAGCATCGTCAGTCAAATTTGGATATTGTTTTGAAAACTGTTTCGCACACTCACCGCAGCAAAGTTGCATCACCTTCCGCAACATCCTTCAATTCCAATCATGGCAAGGCCGCGTCTATTGTAACGGCTCTGCGGACAATTGCTCCGGCACTTGCCATTTCATTCCTGCTCTCGGCGTGCAACGGTATGTCTCCACTGCAGTCTGGCATGTCAGAAGACGCGCATCAGGCCGCCGGTGCAACGGATGCGGCGCAAGCAGCGCTGGCGGCAGAGCATGCGATGGGTGAAGATCAGATCAGCAAACGTGGTGAAGAGAATTTGCCTTCAGTCGCCCTCACTGACGAATTGCTATATAAGATATTGACCTCCGAAATCGCTTTTCAGCGCGGCAACTGGCAGGCTGCCTATGTCACCATCCTTAGCGTTGCTCAGCAAACCCGCGATCCCCGCCTCGCCCGGCGTGCATCTGAAATGGCGCTTGCCGCCAAACAACCAGGTGAATCACTGACGGCAATCCGCCTCTGGCGCGAATTTGCCCCTAACTCCAATGAAGCGACGCAGTATTACCTTGGCTTCATGGTGATGAATAATAATCTGGCCGAAATTCAATCGGTCTTTGCCGACAAACTCCGTAGCGCCGAGCCTAAACAATACGCCTTGCTCATGTTGCAGGCACAGCGCCTGTTAGCACGTGCGCGCGATAAGAGCGCCGCATTTGACACGCTGGAAGAAATTGTCGCCCCCTACAAAACCACGCCCGAGGCGCATCTGGCGCTGGCTCAGGGCGCTTACGCCAGAGGCGACAACAAGCGTGCGGTAGCTGAAGCCGAGCTGGTGCTGCAGGCAAAACCTGATTCTCAACTGGCCGTACTTACGATCGCGCAAGCATCCAAGCAAGGCGATGCGATGAAAGCGATGGCAGCATTTTTGCAAAAAAATCCAAAAGCTCGTGACGTACGCCTGGCCTATGGCAGCATCCTGATCGATCAGCGTCAGATGGATAAGGCCACGCAAGAATTTGAACAACTGCTGCGCGACAAACCCGACGATATTAATGTGCTTTACACCCTCGGCATCCTGACCATGGAAGGCAAAAAGAAGCCCGGCAATAATCAACTCGCCGAACAATATCTGAGCCGCTACCTTACCGAACTGGAAGCCAACCCGACCGAGGAACGTGACCCGACGCCAGCGCTACTGAACCTGGCACAACTCGCCGTCGAGCGCGACGACTATCCTGCGGCACAAGCCTGGCTGGCGAAAGTTGAATCCTACGATGGCCGCAATGCCGCCTATTTCAACACCCAAATCCGGCGCGCTCAGTTGATGGCAAAAGAAGGAAAACTGGCAGATGCAAGGCAGTTTTTACGCGATTACAAAGCTGCTAATGACACGGAACAAGCGCAACTCGCACAAGCTGAAGCACAACTGCTACGCGAAGCGAAACAAGCTGACGAGGCAAATCGCGTCATGGAAGCCGCCTTGCAACGCTATCCGGACAACACCGACCTGCTGTACGACTACGCCATGCTGGCAGAGTCCCAGAAAAAAAATGAGGCGATGGAAACCGCGCTGCGTCGCGTCATTGCACTGGCACCGAATAGCCAGCATGCGTATAACGCGCTTGGCTATTCATTTGCGGATCGTAATATTCATCTGGATGAGGCGCTGACGCTGATTGAAAAAGCCTCCAGCCTGGCACCAAATGACGCCTTTATTCTTGATAGCCTGGGCTGGGTAAAATTCCGCCTGGCGAGATTGGACGACGCAGAAAAAGATCTGCGCCGCGCCTATGAACTGCGTCAGGATGCAGAGATCGCAATCCACTTAGGCGAGGTGTTATGGATGCAAGGTCACAAAGAAGATGCAAAAAAACTCTGGCGCGAAGCCAAGGCTAAAGACCCTGAAAACGAAACCTTGAAAACGACCCTGCAGCGCTTAAACGTCAAACTGTAACCAGAAAAACTGCATCAACCAGCGTTAGCAACCGAAAATGAGCGCCAGTTTATGCAGCTGATTTCCAAGACATACTCTACCCCAGCATAGATAAATTACATCAAATGCACCAAGAAAACAGTGCGGGATCACCGCACATACCAAGATACTCCCCTATTTTTCTGTTATTACTATGTCTGAGCATGTGCATGAGCATTTGCCTAAGCGGTTGCGCCAGCGTACCACGCAAGCCCGCAGACAATGCGCCGGAACGCAGTTATCACAGCAACATACAGATCAATGGTCGCATCCTGGTTCGCTATCAGCAGAACGACAAACCACAAAGTTTGCCTGGCAGTTTTGAATGGCAACAAACAAGTAGCGACCTCACCATTACCCTGCTCTCTCAGCTAGGACAAACGATCGCCACCGTCAAGCAGTCAGCGACAGGCGCCAGCCTGCAACAAGCAGGCCAGGAAACCCGTTATGCCAACGATATCGACAGCCTCCTGACCGACAGCCTTGGCTGGTCGCTCCCCGTCAGCGGCCTGCGCGACTGGCTACAGGCATTTAGCCGCAACCCGCAGGGGCAGCGCACCGCACTGGCCACGCAAGACAATACAGAACTCGACACTGATGGCTGGCACTTGCGTTACGCGACCTGGGATAAGGATGGCAATACGGTACATCCTAAACGCATCGACCTGCAACGCACTACGGTACAGGCAGGAGAACTGTCCTTACGCATCGCGATAGATCAATGGACGCCGCAATGATCCGCAACATGGTTAATTGCGCGGCACCGGCCAAACTCAATCTGTTTTTGCATGTTACGGGGCGTCGTGCGGATGGCTACCATTTGCTGCAAACGGCATTCCAGTTACTCGACCATGGCGACTCCCTGGATTTCGAGGTACGCGATGACGCGCAGATAGTGCGCGTCAACGACATCCCCGGCGTTCCCGCCGAGAGCGACCTGATTGTTCGCGCAGCAAAATTATTACAAACCAATACAGGAACACAGCTCGGCGCCAATATTACTTTGCACAAAAAACTTCCGATGGGTGGCGGACTTGGCGGTGGCTCCTCTGATGCCGCAACAACATTAATCGCACTGAATCATGCATGGCAATGCGGACTGAGCCGTACCAGGCTCATGGAACTTGGCCTGCAACTGGGCGCCGATGTCCCATTTTTCATCTTCGGACAAAACGCTTTTGCTGAAGGCATCGGCGAAAAACTACAAGCAATCGACACTCCCGATAGCTGGTTCGTCGTCATCGAGCCGGGAGTACAAGTCCCGACACCAGCAATTTTTTCGGCAAAAGAGTTGACACGAGACACAAAACCCATCAGAATAGCGGACTTTTCCAGCCATTCAAAAATGGAATGGAAAAACGATCTGCAAACAGTTGCTTGTTCTTTGTTTCCAGAAGTTGACGCAGTCATTCAATGGCTTAAAACTTTCGGTGACGCCAGAATGACCGGATCGGGAGCTTGTGTATTTTGTGCATTTTCTGATGAGGCAAACGCCGATCAAGTGCTGACGCAAGTACCTGACAGATGGACAGCATGGAAAGCAAAAGCAATTCGTCAACACCCGATGACGCATTTGCTGCAGAGTGAAAAAAATTTGGTTTGATGTTGAAATCCCGCTAAAATAGCGGCTCAGAATTTAGCATCAGATAAACGGTTGTGTAGGGGATTCGCCAAGCTGGTTAAGGCACTGGATTTTGATTCCAGCATACGAAGGTTCGAATCCTTCATCCCCTGCCATTAAATATAAAGCCGCCGCATAAAATGTGCGGCGGCTTTTTTCAATTTTACCAGCGGCGTTTTTGCTAAAACACTAAGCAAAGTTTGAGTAAAAACGTCTGACCCTCAATTAAGCCGATAGGTCCTGCCATGGCAAGTGCGCGCGCAAATGACAATATGATGGTGTTCACAGGCAACGCCAATCCTACTTTGGCGGCAGGGGTAGCCAAGCAATTAGGAATTCCACTCGGTAAAGCCGACGTATCCAAATTCTCTGATGGCGAAGTCATGGTCGAGATTAATGAAAACGTCCGCGGTAAAGACGTTTTTGTATTGCAATCGACTTGTGCACCGACTAATGACAACCTGATGGAAATCATGCTGATGGTCGATGCACTGAAACGCGCATCTGCTGGCCGCATCACCGCTGCGATCCCTTATTTTGGTTATGCGCGTCAGGATCGTCGTCCACGCTCTGCCCGTGTTGCGATCTCGGCAAAAGTAGTTGCCAATATGCTGGAAGAAGCGGGTGTTGACCGCGTACTGATCATGGATCTGCACGCAGATCAAATCCAGGGTTTCTTTGACATTCCTGTTGATAATATCTACGCATCGCCTATTTTGCTTGGCGATCTGGTTGCAAAAAATTACGAAGATTTGCTGGTTGTATCGCCTGACGTCGGCGGCGTAGTTCGCGCCCGTGCATTGGCAAAACGCCTGGGTTGCGATCTGGCGATTATTGATAAACGCCGCCCAAAAGCAAACGTATCCGAAGTCATGAACATCATCGGTGAAGTCGAAGGCCGTAACTGCGTGATCATGGATGACATGGTTGATACTGCGGGTACTCTGACCAAAGCCGCAGAAGTATTGAAAGAGCGTGGCGCGAAAAAAGTATTGGCATATTGCACACATCCAGTACTGTCTGGCCCTGCGATTGCACGCATCTCCAGCTCGCCATTGGATGAACTGGTGGTAACCGATACAATTCCGTTGTCGGATGCAGCAAAAGCCTGCACCAAGATACGCCAGTTGTCCTGCGATAGCTTATTGGCTGAAACCTTCCGCCGCATTACCAAGGGCGAATCAGTGATTTCACTGTTCACCGACTAATTTTTTCTGCGCACTGGTGTATTTGTAAAAATACATCAGTGCGTTTTTCTGTATCTCTGGTCGCGGAGATACAAAACCGCAAGTTGAGTCTTGCATTTTTTGGAGTAACACCATGAAAGTAATCGCATTTGCACGCAAAGAACAGGGGACCGGAGCGAGCCGCCGCCTGCGCAATGCTGGCCAAACACCTGGCATCATTTACGGTGGCACAGAAGCCCCTGTATCTATCACTTTGGATCACAATGCGCTGTACCATGCATTGAAAAAAGAAGTGTTCCACTCCTCCATTCTGGATCTGGAAGTTGATGGCAAAGTAGAAAAAGTATTGTTGCGCGACTTCCAAGTCCACGCATACAAACAATTGGTATTGCACGCTGACTTCCAACGTGTTGATCCTAATAAAAAGATCCACGTTAAAGTGCCTCTGCATTTCATCAATGCTGATGTATCTCCAGCAGTAAAATTGAACGCAGCTGTTATCAGCCACGTTGTAGTTGAACTGGATATCTCTTGCTTGCCAGCAGATTTGCCAGAATTCGTCGAAGTTGACCTGTCCAAACTGGAAGCCGGTCAATCTATTCACGTTTCTAGCCTGGTATTGCCAAAAGGCGTATCCGCAGTTGTACACGGTGATGACGCAACTGTCGCTATCGCTGTTGTTCCAGCTGGTGCAACATCCGCTGAAGCAGAAGCGAAGTAATTTTCTGCTCTCCGTAAAAAAACCGCCTTCGGGCGGTTTTTTTACGTCTGCAGAACGGACATCAATCGATACTAAGCCCAGAATCTCCGTTAGGACAGCGGCGATGGCGCTTCCACGAAAGGATAGCGGTCTAACGGAAAATCCAGGCTAAGTGCTGCACGATAAAATTATATAAATTAAATCGGATAATTTATCCTTACAATTCTTGCGATAAAGTTAAAATCGTATGATGTATTACGCTTTTCACGAAACGATAACTTAACTGAGGCATGTATGCGAATCAAGATAAAGTCTGATAAAAATCCTCATCCCGCAATACTCGCCTGCCTGCCGAAAGCACTGTTTATATTAATAGCCTTATCTGGTCTGGTAACACAGATATCGCCCTCATCTGCGGCATCCGCATCACCGGCCACGCCAGTCAATCCCGTCATCAGATACGATATCGGTTATGACATCGTCAGCCCTGTCCATGCACAGCATGGAATGGTTGCGAGCGAGCAGGGACTGGCGACACAGGTCGGCATTGACATTTTAAAGCGCGGTGGAAATGCGATTGATGCTGGTGTTGCGGTCGGTTTCGCTCTCGCCGTAGTGCTGCCCAATGCAGGTAACATCGGTGGTGGCGGTTTTATGTTGATTCATGATGCCAAATCCGGCAAAGATGTCGCCCTCGATTTTCGTGAAATGGCGCCGATACGTGCAACACGCGATATGTATCTCGATCAGGCAGGCCAGGTCATCCCTGGCAAATCCTTATATTCCCACCTGGCGGTCGGCGTACCGGGCACCGTTGCAGGCCTCAGTCTCGCACTGAATAAATTCGGCACAATGACACTATCTGACGTCATCGCACCAGCAATCCAGCTAGCGGAGCAAGGCTTTGAAGTCAGTCCTCATCTGGCCAGTATTCTGGACGCAGAGCGTGATCACTTAGGCGCGTGGGAGTCGAGTAAAGCGATTTTTTTCAAAAATGGACGCCCCTTGCGCGTCGGAGAAAAGTTAGTTCAAAAGGATTTAGCCAACTCACTAAAACTCATTGCGAAAGACGGCCCTCAAGCTTTTTACCAGGGCAGTATTGCAAAAAAAATTGCTGCTGAAATGGCAAAACATCAAGGCATCATTGGCATTGACGATCTCAATAACTATAAGGTCATTGAGCGCGAACCGGTCAAAGGCAATTATCGTGGCTATCAGGTCATGTCGATGCCACCACCCAGCTCAGGCGGCATCCACATCATACAGATGCTCAATATGCTGGAGCACTTCCCGATCAAGGAACAAGCGAGTAATAGTGCGCAGAATTTACATCTGATGACCGAGGTCATGAAGCTGGCTTATGCCGACAGATCCGAATATCTCGGCGATCCTGATTTTTTTAAAGTACCCGTAAAAGCACTAACCTCAACGACGTATGCCGACGAGCTCGTTAAAAAAATCAACGCCGATCATGCCACACCATCTGTGCAAATAAAGCCTGGCAATATAGCCCCTTACGAGAGCGATCAGACCACGCATTTTGCGACCGCCGATCAGCATGGCAATGTAGTTGCCACGACTTACACCTTAAATCTGAATTTTGGCAGTGGTATCGTCGCAGCAGGTACCGGCATTACTTTGAACAATGAAATGGATGATTTTTCAGTGAAGGCCGGAACACCGAATGCATTCGGCCTCATCGGTGGCGATGCAAATGCCGTCGCCGCCTATAAGCGTCCGCTTAGCTCAATGTCCCCGACAATTATCCTGAAGGACGGGAAGCCATTCATGACAACCGGCAGTCCTGGAGGCAGCCGTATTATCACGACGACCCTGCAAACTATTTTGAACGTTATTGACCATGGCATGAACGTCGCGCAAGCGACCATTACACCGCGAATTCATCATCAGTGGATGCCCGATCAGATGCGTGCAGAGCGGGGTATCAGCGTGGATACCTTACGTATCTTAGAACTCAAAGGTCACAATCTAAAAATCTCTCCGGCCATGGGCAGGACCCAAATCATACAAATCGGTACCGATGGCTTCGACGGCTACTCCGATCCGCGCAATCCAGACGGCAAAACCTTAGGCTATTAAATTTTCATTGAAGCGTCCTCAGTCACAAGCAGCCAGCCGTCGCCGTCATTTGCAAGCGCTTGATATGAATCAAGCGCTTTACTGATCTAACGCAATTCCAGCGCGCCCTCGCTCACTACAATTGCCCGATGGAAAATATCTATTCCCTCTGGAGATCGCAGTGCCCATAGAATTATATAAAGACGCTCATCACATCTGTCTGATGTTCAATGATCTCGTCAAGGATGCAGGCGATAGCGCGGTACAGGCGAACCAATTTTTGATTGTGTCAGAAGGACAAGGTGCCCTGCTTGATCCGTCTGGCAATATTACTTACAACAGCTTGGTATTAGCGATGCAACGCTATTTACCCAAGAAAAACCTCAAATACCTTTTTGCATCACATCAGGATCCGGACATCATCGGGGCTCTGGATAAGTGGTTATTCAGTACGGAATGCCAGCTCTATGTATCGCAGCTATGGTCGCGTTTTGTACCGCATTTTTGCAATCTGAACCGCTCAGACGGCAGAATTGTCGGCATACCGGACGAAGGTATGCCTGTCTCTATGGGTGTTACGACCATTCATGCTGTTCCCGCACATTTCTTGCATGCCGAAGGTAACTTTCAGTTCTACGATAGCCGTTCCAAAATCCTGTTCTCAGGTGACATGGGCGCGTCGATGGTCGATGCACATGACGTCAGTCAGCCCATCACGACAAAGGAAGTTTTTTTAGATCAGTTGCCAGCCATGCGAGGGTTTCATCAACGCTATATGGTGTCAAATAAAGTCTGCCGTTTGTGGGCAAATATGGTCAGAAACATGGATATTGCGATGATGGTACCTCAGCACGGACGGTATTTTATCGGGCGAGAAGCGATTCATGCTTTTCTGGACTGGATAGAGAACCTGCCATGCGGGATCGATTTATTTACCCAGGAACACTATCGGTTTCACGGGCAAAAGTTAGCTCTATAAACAATCTGTAACTAAGTCAGGACTGACGCAAAAATCAAGATCGCTCACCACAGAGAAGCCAGGACACAAAGGAAAGGCAGGAATAAGCGATTTCATGAAATATCGATTAAAGAGTTTTTAGAAATCCCCAAAACGAATCCGCAAGCAGGCTGCGGCTGTTGGCACGAAAAGCCCCTGGAAGCCGTATCCAGCCTGCGGGTTCGATATCGATGGTAATAAGCCACTGTTCGTTTGGTGTACCCAACGAAAAAGGACGCTTGAAGCGTCCTTTTTTTTGTACCGGCTACGAACACCGGACTTGATGACTTACACCGACGCCGGGTCTGGCAGGTGCTTGATGGCGTCGTGCTGATGATCTTGAATTTTGTCTTTGTGTTTGATGACTTGTCTGTCCAGTTTATCGATGAGGAGGTCGATCGCAGCGTAGAGGTCGTGCGCCAGGCTTTCTACGTGGATATCTTTACCACTGATGTGCAGATTAATGTCTGCTTTATGCCGTTTTTCCTTTTCCCGGAGCTTGTCTACCGTCAGGATGACGGCGATATCAATGACTTGATCGAAGTGTCGCCTGATGCGCTCAAGCTTGTTTTGTACATGTTCACGTATTGCAGGAGTTACTTCGAGGTGATGTCCACTGATGGTGAGATTCATACTACGCTCCTATGGTGATGTTACTTGCTATAAATTTCTTCAGCATTTGCTCTGATGCATCGAGCTAAATTATATATAGCAATACAAAACGTAATTTCAAGGCTTAGTTACAAGACTAAATTACAGGTGTTCATTACAAGGATTTGCGCAGGCTTACTGGAGGAATTTTTAGGGCTTCACGGTATTTGGCAACAGTACGTCGCGCAATGACCATGCCTTGTTCACCCAGCATGTCTGCAATTTTGCTATCAGAGAGTGGGCTTTTCTGGTCTTCTGCTCCTATCAACTGCTTGATGAGTGCACGTATCGCGGTGGAAGATGCTTCCCCCCCCGTTTCCGTCGCGACATGGCTACCGAAGAAATATTTCAACTCAAACATACCATGCGGGGTAAGCATGTATTTCTGGGTCGTTACACGAGAAATAGTACTCTCGTGTAAACCTAGTGTATCAGCAATTTCGCGCAAAACAAGAGGGCGCATCGCAACCGCACCGTGAGTGAAAAAATTACGTTGTCTTTCAACTATCGCTTGTGCAACGCGCAAGATGGTGTCGAAGCGTTGCCGCATGTTTTTGATCAGCCAGCGCGCTTCCTGCAACTGCGATCCCATCGTTCCGTCACCGCGATTTTGCTTCATGATGTTGGCATACATACTATTAACGCGGAGCTTGGGCATGACATCCTGATTCAGCAAAACCTGCCAGCCATTTGCTGACTTTCTGACGATCACATCGGGGACCACATAGTCTGATGACGCCGCTGCAAAATCCGCACCTGGCTTAGGATTACACTGGCGAATCACTACCTGCGCCTCGCGCAAATCTTCATCATCGCAGTTGAGAATTTTTTTCAGTTTGTTGAAATCTCGCTGCGCAAACAAGATGATGTGTTCTTCAACAATCTTCAGCGCCAGACGACGTGTCACGAATGGAATCTTAGGTAAGCGTTTGATCTGCAAGGCTAGACATTCCGACGGCGTACGCGCACCAACCCCGGCGGGATCAAAGCTTTGCAGCATCGTTAATGCGAAAGATAATTCCTCTGGTTCTACACACAATTCAAGCGGCAAACTCGCATGGATTTCATCCAAGGTCTCCATCAGATAACCACTGAGATCCAGCGCATCAATCATCAGCTCAATTAAGGCACGATCACGCGGCTCACGAATATTCAGGCGCATCTGTTCCAGCAAATGATCGCGCAAACTGGTTTGCGCAGCTTCTAATTGCGGACGTCCATCCTCTTCCTCTGAAGACTTACTGCCTAGCGGTACATCATCAAAACTCCACTCTTCTTCGTTGGCGCTGGTGCTGTCCGCGGATGAAGCAACTTCCGCATTGTCACCGCTATCAGCAACCGGAGCGGCGGTCTCGGCACCGACTTCCTGTACTGCAAATTCAGATTCTGAATTATTGCTGGTGGTGCTAATCGCGCCATCGGCCAGCAATCGCACTGCATTATCCATGGGGTCATCAACCCGCTCCAGCATGGGATTATCAGTCAACAGGTTTTCCAGTTCCTGATGTAGTTCCAGCGTGGATAACTGCAAAAGACGAATTGATTGCTGCAATTGCGGCGTCAGCGCCAGGTGTTGTGAGGTACGTAGTTGCAGGCTTTGTTTCATCATCATCTCGCTTCCCGCTACATGCGGAAATGCTCTCCCAGATAAACCCTGCGTACGGATTCGTTCGTGATGATGTCTTCCGGTTTGCCACTCGCCAGCACTGCACCTTGATTGATGATGTAGGCGTGATCGCAAATACCTAGAGTTTCGCGCACATTATGATCGGTGATCAGCACACCGATACCGCGCTCTTTCAGGAAGCGTACGATACGCTGAATCTCGATCACAGCAATCGGATCAACACCTGCAAAGGGTTCATCCAGCAACACAAAGCGCGGATTCGTTGCCAGTGCCCGGGCAATTTCTACCCGGCGACGTTCACCGCCAGATAAAGAAAGCGCCTGATTTTCACGTATGCCCTCGATCTGCAAATCGGCCAGCAAGGTATCCAGGCGTTTCTCAATTTCGGCTGAATTCAGAAACTTGCCATGTTCATCCTTTTGCAACTCCAGCACGGCACGGATATTGTCCTCGACTGTCAGCTTACGAAATACCGATGCCTCTTGTGGCAAATACGATAAGCCGAGAACGGCACGTTGATGAATCGGCAAATGGGAGATGTCTACACCGTCCACATTGATTTCACCGGCATCAGAGGGAACCAGTCCAACGATCATATAAAACGATGTCGTTTTGCCCGCACCGTTCGGCCCCAGCAGACCGACAACGTCACCACTCTTTACTTCAAGCGACACATCGCGCACTACCTGGCGCGCACCGTAACGCTTTTGCAAACCCTTGATCAATAAAGTGCTCATCTTATTCTTTGGTTTGCTTATCGGCTTTAGGTTCTAAAATCAAAGTAACACGACCGCCACCGGGAACTTGTTTTCCAGACGTGCTGTTGGTCGCAACAAAGACATCATTAATACTGTCGTAGGAAAGATATTCCCCCTCCTGCTCCTGGGTTACATTTTTACCGTCAAGATAGCGGATCTTCGCCTTGGAAATGAATTTCACCAGCTCAGACCTGTCGTCGTATTCAACTCTGTCGGCATAGCCGTCGACCCATAAATCAGGGCCACCGTCGCGCTTTTGACGGAACGACACACGACCGCCAGCATTGGCATACAGAACCGATGTCTGGTGTCCGTCAGCCGCCTCTGTCACAACGGCACGATCAGCCTTTACCAGCAAAGTGCCGCGGACCAGAATGACTTCGCCAAGCAGTGTTGAGGTACTCTTTTTTCCGTCTGAAGTCAGGTGTTCTGCGCTGATTGCTGTCTTCTTCAAGCTGTCAGCCTTTTCCGCAAATGCCGCAGGCGACACAGTGAAGATGCCGATCGCCAGCATGAAACAATGACTCAGACATTTCATTTCTTTATATTGAAAGCGCATTATTTGCTCTCCGTCGTAATTAGTTAGTAGATGTCCGCTTGGGATGTGGACGATCGATGAGCATGTGAACTTTGCTGAGCAACTGCACTTCCTGTGTCGCATTGTTCGCAATCATGCCTATCGCATGCGTCTCTGATCTTTCTGTGTACAAGGCGACGGCTTTATCGGTCTTCATCGTATTCACATCCGGCAGCAGTAACAGATATTCGGTTTGCAAGCGCATGAATTTTGCCGTCGCACTATCGGGGCGTTCCATATTCACGTTGCCGTACAAATGAATTTCATCACTCTCTCTCGGCGGCTGTTGTGATGCTTGCCCTTGTGCGTTTTTTTGTTCAACAACTGCCTTATCTGCCCGGATTGTGACCGGGGTTTTGTCTTCATCAAAACTGTTGATACGCGGCTGTTGAATTTCAAAATTATCGTAACGAGGATGATGCGTCAACCGGTCACCTGCGACGTGGAAATTTGCCTGCCCATTGTTCGATAATTTAATGAAATTAAATTTCTCTACATAGTAGTCAGGCTCACTCCGGGCCGAGGAACGCGAATTGCCCTCATCATCATTTCGCCGCAACACCTCTAATACCCAAAAACTGCCAAGCGCAATCATTGCCAGCACAGCAACCGCCAGCCAGATACGAAAACGGTCTAAGGAAAATGCATATTTCATGTGAGATAAGTCGCCAGTGCTGAATCGTATTTATCTTGTGCGCGTAAAATGAAATCGCAAATTTCACGCGCCGCGCCGGCACCGCCAGTCGCTTTTGTCACATGGTGAACCCTGGTTCTGACCTCGTCATGCCCGTTCGGCACACTGGCAGCGAAGCCAACTCTCGTCAGCACGGGCAAATCGATGACATCGTCACCAATAAAACCACAGTGCTCCGGTGACAAATTCAATTCAGAAATCAACTCCAGAAACGCCGTCTTTTTGTCGTGTATGCCTTGCTTAACATGCGTGATCCCCAGATCAGCAGCACGCCTCGCGACGATGGCGGACTGTCGTGCACTGATGATCGCGGTGTGGATTCCCGCCTGTTGCAATAACTTGATGCCCTGCCCATCAAGGACATTAAAGGTCTTCATGACTTCACCTTCAGGGCTAAAATGCAGGCTACCATCAGTCAAAATACCGTCGACATCAAAAATCATCAGCTTTACTACCGACGCTCTGGCAACCGCATTTTCTGTGGAATGTCGTGCGTGATTCATCAAATCACCTTGGCCCGGGTCAGATCGTGGATATGCAAGGCGCCAACCAATTTGCCACTCTCATCGGCAACCAATAATTGATTAATTCTATGTGTTTCCATGACTTCGACCGCTTCGACGGCCAGTTGTTCGGCGCGAATACTGCGCGGATTTTTATGCATGACATCAGCAATGCTGATTTTTGAAAAATCCTGCACAGTCTCCATCAAACGACGCAAGTCACCGTCGGTAAACACGCCGACAACCCGCTGATCCTGATCGACCACAGCCGTCATCGCCATGCCTTTTTTTGTAATCTCCAGCAATGCTGTTGTTAATCTGGTATCCGGTGCTACTTGAGGAATGGCATCTCCTGTACGCATCACATCACGCACATGTGTCAGTAGTCGCCGGCCTAAAGCACCGCCGGGATGAGAGCGGGCAAAATCCTCTTCTCGGAAACCGCGCGCATCCAGTACCGCGACCGCCAGAGCATCGCCAAGCGCCAGAGTGACCGTCGTACTGGCTGTCGGCGCCAGGTTCAGGGGACAGGCTTCTTTCGCGACCCAGACATTCAGGTGCACATCAGCGAGATTCGCCAGACTGGAGGCCGGATTACCCGTCATCGTGATCAGTTTAACGCCCAGGCGCTTGATGATGGGCAAAATCGACATCAATTCAGACGCCTCGCCCGAATACGAAATACCGATAAAAACATCTTGTGGCGTGATCATACCCAGATCGCCGTGAGCAGCTTCTGCCGGATGCACGAACAAGGCGGGCGTACCGGTAGACGCAAAAGTGGCGGCGATCTTACGCGCAATATGGCCAGATTTACCGATACCAGAGACCACCACACGCCCCTGACAATGCAGCAGCAGTTGTGTTGCCATAGCGAAAGCAGCACCATGATCATCAGACAGTCTGGCCTGCATTGCCTGTATCGCATCGGCTTCAATTTGCAGGGTTTCGCAGGCCAGTTGCAATGCCCGGCTTGTTGCCGCTTCTGGAGCGACGGGGGAGGAAATAAGCTTAGAAGTACTCATTCCCAAAGTATAAACGAAATTGAGTAAGCAAAAACTCTGCCAGTTAATTGAGTCCAGATAAAGTTGCTGGAAGGTGAATATTGTTCGTTTTTTTGAACAACTAAGCAATAATAGTCACTATGAATGCACTAGATATCACACTACTTTTGCTGGCAGCGTCCGTTCTCGGCGTCGTTGCTTTCCGCATGTTGCAATTACCACCCATGTTGGGTTATCTGGTGGTCGGCATCCTCATCGGTCCGTTTGGACTGGGTCTGGCACAAAATAGCAAAACCACAGAAGAACTGGCTGAGTTCGGCGTAGTGTTTTTGATGTTTTCTATCGGATTGGAATTTTCTCTGTCCAAACTGATGTCGATGCGCAATACCGTATTTGGACTGGGTCTGGCGCAGGTCGTTCTCACTATCGCAGCAAGTATCGGTTTTGGTCTGGCAGCGAGCTACTGGTTACCGCATTATTTTCACATTGGCTGGGAAGCGGCATTTGCGCTGGGTGGCGCCCTGGCGATGTCATCGACCGCCATTGTGTCCAAAATGCTCACAGAAAAACTGGAGCTGGAAAGCCCTCATGGCAGAAAAATCATCAGCGTCCTTCTATTTCAAGATCTGGCTGTTGTTCCGCTGTTAATTCTGGTACCGGCTCTGGCATCGAAATCAGGCGACCTGATCGAAACCCTTGCATGGGCCAGTGGCAAAGCCGCACTGATCCTGTTTCTACTACTGTATCTGGGTCAAAAAATCATCCGTAGCTGGTTCAGTGTCGTGGTGAAGCGCCGTTCGCAAGAGTTATTCATGCTGAATCTCTTGCTGATTACACTGGGTGCGGCCTGGCTGACTGAGCACGCAGGACTCTCAATGGCGCTCGGTGCCTTCGTCGCCGGGATGCTGATCTCGGAGACAGAATACAAACATCAGGTCGAGGAAGATATCAAACCTTTCCGCGATGTTTTACTTGGCCTGTTTTTTATTACCATCGGCATGTTGCTGAACCTGCGCCTGGTATCAGAGCATCTGGGGCTGGTCAGCGTGCTTCTCATCGGTCCGGTGCTACTTAAATTTGCCTTAATCGCCGGGCTGGCGAGGTTATTTGGCGGCACGACCAGTGTGGCACTCCGGACCGGCCTGGGTCTTGCACAAGCGGGCGAGTTTGGTTTCGTCCTGTTAAATCAGGCGGGTGGTCTGCATATGATTGATCCGCTGCTGGTTCAGCTGATCCTCGCCTCCATGGTGCTGTCAATGCTGGCCTCGCCCTTCATTCTGGCGAAATCTGATGCCATCGTCATGAAACTCTCTGCCAATGAATGGATGATGCAGTCACTGGCACTGACCCAGATCGCCTCACGCAGCATGAGCACAAAAAAACATGTGATCATTGCCGGCTTCGGCCGTAGCGGTCAGAGTCTGGCGCGCTTATTGGCAGAAGAAAAATTTGATTACCATGCACTCGATCTTGATCCTGATCGCATCCGCGAAGCGCAGGCCGCAGGTGCCAACGTGTCTTATGGTGATGCCGGGCGACGCGAGAGTCTGGTCGCCGCAGGTATCAAGCGGGCAGCGGCCTTAGTGGTGACCTATACCGATACACAGTCCGCATTAAAAATCCTGCACCTGGTACAAGAACTCAACCCTAGCCTGCCAGTGATCGTTCGTAGCCATGATGATACGGATCTGAATAAATTACGCGATGCTGGCGCGACGGAAGTCGTACCCGAATTAATGGAAGGCAGTCTGATGCTGGCATCCCATGCTCTGGTGCAGCTTGGCGTGCCGCTACGCCGTGTAGTGCATCGAGTTCAGGCCGCCAGGGATGAGCGCTACGAATCCCTGCGCGGATTTTTCCACGGTGCCAGCGATCTGGCGGATGGTCCGGAAAACATGCAAATCCGTTTGCATACCGTGTTCCTGACTGAACGCGCCAAGGCCATCGGCAAAACCCTCAACGAATTAGAGCTGGCGAATCTGGATGTGGACGTCTCTGCCGTCAGACGCGGCACCAATCGCCTAGATCAAAGCAGGGAAATCATCCTGCAGGAAGCCGATGTCGTTGTCGTAAGGGGTACGGCAGAAGCAGTCGCAAGAGCCGAGCTGAGGCTGTTAAAATAGCGAGTTATTTTTTAGAAGCCCCGACCCGGAGCTTCTTATGACTAACTACAACTGACAGAATTGATGCAAAACTGTCCGCGAGCAGAAGTAAGGCCAACGGATAGTTTTATAAAAATTCCGTCTAAACGATTGACACCCTGATCAACCATATCAGGGTGAATCAATTCAATATGATCAATACCTTCAAGGACAAGCTGTAATGTTCAATCCATCCGACTACATTAAAGAACATATCCGCACTGTGGAGAACTGGCCGCAACAAGGCGTTATGTTCCGTGACATCACGCCATTGCTACAAAATCCCAAAGTGTTCCGTGTCCTGATCGATATGTTTGTCCATCGCTATATGGATGCCAAACTCGATGTCGTCGCAGGCCTCGATGCGCGCGGATTCATCATTGGTTCCGTGGTCGCTTACGAACTCAATCTCGGTTTTGTCCCCATCCGAAAAAAGGGCAAGTTACCGTTTCATACGGTCTCTGAACAATATGAACTGGAATATGGCAGTGCAACGGTAGAGCTGCACTCTGACGCCTGCAAAGCAGGTGATCGCGTCGTCCTCATTGACGATCTGATCGCCACAGGTGGCACCATGATGGCCGGCAGAAAATTGCTGGAGCGCTTGGGCGCAACAGTCGTCGAAGGCGCCGTTATCGTCGACTTGCCAGAGCTGGGTGGCTCAAAATTGATTAAAGAAAGTGGCTTGCCGGTTTATACGGTTTGCGATTTTGACGGTCATTAGACGTTATCGCTAAGATGATATTGAGATAAGTAAGAGCAAATAAAAAGAGCAAATTCCTTCAGGAACTTGCTCTTTTTTTCTACTACTCGACCACAGGCTCTTGTGCCTGCCGCACATGAACAGGAATACGCGGATGAATAATCCGAAACCACAACGGCGGGCAAAAAGACAGCATCACCATTGCGGCATAGCCACCGGGCAATTGCGGCGCATCTTCAAAATGCCGCAATTCTTGGTAACACCGGGACGCATACGCATGATGATCAGAATGCCGTGCCAGATTCATCAAAAACCAATTCATCAGCCGGTAGCTCGAATTCCATGAGTGCTCTGGCCGGACGCGTTCATAACCGCTCCCGGTGCGCTGCCTGGTCAGTCCATAATGCTCAACATAATTAATTGCCTCCAGCTCGCAAAAAGCTACTATCGACTGGCCGATAAAAAATACCACGCCCATCCAGCCAAAGAAGACAAAAGCAACCAGCGCAAACAACACCGAGATCATCGACCATAACAATACCTCGTTACGCCACCAAGGCAATTCGCGCTTCCTGAGCCGTTTTGCCTCCAGCAGCCAGGCATTACGCGTGTTGTGCCACACTGCCTGAGGGATAAACGCGTAGACGGTCTGGCCCAGTTTCGCAGAGGATGCATCCAGCGGGGTCGAGACATTAACATGATGTCCATACACGTGTTCGATCTTAAAACCGCCATAGCACACTGAAGATAGCAAGACACCGCCCACCCATTGCTCTAGCCGGGTCGGCTTGTGTATCAACTCATGCGCCACCGTAATCGCCAGCGTGCCAGAGACAGCACCGACAGACAGAATCCAGCCCGCCTGCCCTATCCAGTTAAAATTCGCCGTCGTAAATACATGCAACCCCCACCACAGCGACAAAAGCTGCACAGGCAAAGCCGCGAGTGCAATCCAACGGTAAAGGCGAATCGTCCGCACATTCTCAGCGGGTTGGGAAGTATCTTTACCGACCAGATAGTCAATTGCCGTCACAATGCCATACATCACAAAGACAGGCCAAAACGCGAACAAATTCGGCATTTGACTTGCCTGACCGAAACGCAGGGCATCAAACAGGGACAGCGGAATGGTCAGAATTAAAAGAAAACGTAAAGGCCATAACCAGCGCGCAACAAATGTGGCGCCAGGCGGATTCAGCATAGGACTAGTGTGGGACATCGACGTACCTTCACATTCGGAAATAGAAATGACACGTATCAATATAGCACCAAAACTTCGTTGATTTTTGCTGATTCATTTGCTTACCTGCTTGACACCAAGTCGCCAGGATGACCCGCTAACAACGCATGTGCCATGAATTAAAGTGCTGAGTTTCAGCCTGCTTTTGCGCTATAATCGCACCAATCCGAGGAGCGTTGCGACGAAATCAAGCTATTTCGCCAGGCTCGGATGATCAACACTGCAACTGCGCTCACGTTACTTTTTTCACTGAGAAAGGAGGGCGTGATGAGCGCCACTGCCATGACTACCGCTACTACCACAGCATCAACCACAACTGCCGCAACAACTTCCCAGGATTTTTTCGTCGCCGATATCAGCTTGGCCAGCTGGGGTCGTAAAGAAATCCAGATCGCAGAAACAGAAATGCCAGGTCTGATGGCAATTCGTGAAGAATTCGCTGCCAGTCAACCATTAAAAGGCGCCCGCATTACTGGCTCCTTGCACATGACAATCCAGACTGCGGTACTGATCGAAACGCTGAACGCACTCGGCGCACAAGTACGCTGGGCTTCTTGCAATATCTACTCCACGCAAGATCATGCTGCCGCGGCAATCGCTGCGGGCGGCACGCCGGTATTCGCATTTAAAGGCGAAAATCTGGATGAATACTGGGATTTCACACACCGTATTTTTGAATGGACCGACGGTGGCTATTCCAACATGATTTTGGATGACGGTGGCGACGCAACATTGTTGCTGCACCTCGGCACACGTGCAGAGAAAGATCTTTCTGTTCTGGCAAACCCAGGCTCAGAAGAAGAAATCTGCCTCTTCAACGCGATCAAATCTCACCTCAAGACTGACCCGACCTGGTACTCCAAACGTCTGGCTTCGATCAAAGGCGTGACCGAAGAAACAACGACAGGCGTGCATCGTTTGTACCAGATGCACAAAGAAGGCAAACTCGCCTTCCCAGCCATCAACGTCAACGATTCCGTCACCAAATCCAAGTTCGACAATCTATATGGCTGCCGTGAATCTTTAGTCGATGGCATCAAGCGCGCAACCGACGTCATGATCGCCGGCAAAGTGGCGGTCATCGCCGGCTATGGTGACGTAGGTAAAGGTTCAGCACAAGCAATGCGCGCCCTGTCTGCACAAGTCTGGGTAACCGAGATCGATCCTATCTGCGCACTGCAGGCAGCAATGGAAGGCTATCGCGTTGTGACCATGGAATATGCCGCGGAACACGGCGACATTTTCGTGACGACAACAGGCAATTACCACGTCATCAGCCATGCCCACATGCTGAAGATGAAAGACCAGGCAATCGTCTGCAACATCGGTCACTTCGATAATGAAATCGATGTCGCTGCATTGAAGCAATACACCTGGGAAAACATCAAGCCACAAGTCGATCATGTGATCTTCCCTGACGGCAAACGCATCATCCTGCTGGCAGAAGGTCGCCTGGTCAATCTGGGTTGCGGTACCGGTCACCCATCCTATGTGATGAGCTCGTCTTTCGCGAATCAGACCATCGCGCAAATCGAACTATTCATCAACAATGACAAGTACCCGGTCGGCGTCTACACCTTGCCAAAACATCTGGACGAAAAAGTCGCTCGCCTGCAATTGAAAAAACTCAATGCACAGTTAAGCGTACTGACAGATGAGCAAGCAGCGTATATCGGCGTCAGCAAAAATGGCCCTTACAAGCCAGAGCAATATCGTTATTAATCTCTAGTATTACGTTGGACGCAGCCCCTCCCTCAATTTGTTGAGGAGGGGTTTTACACTGCGGTATTATGTGCATCTCACATCATCTCAACTGGAGAATTCATGCGTCTGCTAGCCACCTGGATCATTAACGGCCTTGCCTTACTCGCCCTGCCCTACCTCATGCATTCTGTGTCCATCGACAGCTTCGCGACCGCTCTGGTTGTCGCGTTGGTGCTGGGTTTTGTGAATACCATCATCCGCCCTATCCTCGTGATTCTGACACTCCCGGTCACAGTTATTTCGATGGGACTCTTCATCTTCGTGATCAACGGCCTGATGTTTTGGGCAGTCGCTAACATGGTCAACGGATTTCATGTCGCCGGATTCTGGGCCGCCGTCGGTGGTGCTTTGCTGTATAGCGTGATCTCCTGGACGCTCTCAACTTTACTTCTGCAAAAATAATGTCTTCCCATAATTTCAGTATTGAATTTTTCCCGCCAAAAACTGCGGAAGGCGCAGAAAAATTGCGCGTCACCCGTGCCAAACTCGCCGAACTGCAACCAAAGTATTTCTCAGTCACCTTCGGTGCTGGTGGTACCACACAGCAAGGAACGCTGGACACCGTCGTCGAGATCCGCAAAGAAGGTTATGCCGCGGCACCGCACCTGTCCTGCGTCGGCGGCACACGTGAATCGATCCGTGACATCCTCAAGCAATATCAGGCGCACGACATACACCGCCTGGTCGCCTTGCGCGGGGACCTGCCCAGCGGTTACGGCGCAGCGGGCGAATTTCGCTATGCAAATGAACTGGTCGAATTTATCCGCGCCGAAACCGGTGACTGGTTCCATATCGAAGTCGCCGCCTATCCGGAAATGCATCCGCAAGCACGCTCACCACAAGACGACTTGCACAGCTTCGTACGTAAAATGAATGCCGGTGCCAATGCGGCTATCACCCAATATTTTTATAACGCTGACGCCTATTTTCAGTTCGTCGAACTTGCTCAAAAAGCAGGCGTCACCGCCCCTATCGTGGCTGGCATCATGCCCATCACCAACAGCAGTCAATTAATGCGTTTCTCAGAAATGTGCGGCGCAGAGATTCCGCGTTGGGTTCGCTTAAAACTAGCTAGCTTCGGTGACGACACCGCGTCCATCAAAGCCTTTGGTTTGGATGTCGTCACACAGCTCTGCGAACGACTACTGGCAGGTGGCGCACCGGGGCTGCATTTCTACTCACTGAACCAAGCTGCGGCGACCACGGCCATCTGGCAAAGACTGGTGTAATTTGTTGACTTAGTTTGCTCAGGTTTTTAAGCTCCAAAACAGAATCCGCAATCAGGATGCGGCTTTTCAAGCACTTTCGTGCCAGAACCCGCATGTACATTGCGTGACTGCTTTTGAAACTGACGTCAATCTGACGTCAAACTGATATAAGATCGATGAGAATAAAAAAGGCAGAACCCATTGCTGAGTTCTGCCTTTTTATCGTTCTGCTTGCAACAAGAATGGGGCATGCATCGACATCTGCCCGCCCCCACTCGCTAGCACATAATTACTTCGCTGCAGCGTCCTTCGCCACTTTCGCAAAATCACCGGCACTGATGACGGAGACATTCGCTGGCTTCAGATTCTGACGCAAAGCGTCATTGACTTGCGCCAGTGTCAGCGCGGCGACTTTGGCTTCCAGGTCTTTATCGAACGCCATAGTGCGGTCAATCGTCAGATAACTCGCCAGACGACGTGCCAGTGACGGATCCTGAGTGCGCACGACTTCTGCCGATTGCTTCCAGCCTTTTTTGGCTTCGGCTAATTCATCTTCGGTGAAGCCATCGCTGATCGCTTTTTGAATCTCTTCACGCAGTGCTGCTTCGACTTTGGCCGTGTTTTGCGGCGCGCTGATCGCGTAGGCTAACCACAGTGCTGCCGGATCAAGTGCCGGTGCGCTGAATTGGGAACCGACGCCGTAGGAGAGGCCTTCTTTCTGACGGATGCGGTCAGCCAGACGGCTGCGCAATGCGCCACCACCCAGCATATGATTCGCGATCAACAAAGCAGGATACACATCAGCACTATCTTTCATCACCAATGGATGGATCGCCAGCATGAAGCTATTCGCTTTGTCCGGAGTCTCCAGCGCGACCTTGGCACCGGCAACCGGTTTCATCACACCTGGAATACGGACATAGGCTTGCTGTGATTTCCATGCGTCAAACAATTTACCTAACTGCGCCTTTAATGCGGCCGGATCAAAATCCCCCACTGCGGACAAGGTCGCATTATTCGCGCCGTAGAATGCGGCGTGAAAGGCTTTGACGTCCTCTACCTTAACGGCTTTGGTCTCGGCCAGCTGCTCTTGCAAGGTACCTACATGGCGCACATGACCAACCGGTGTCGCATCGATCAGGCGTGACATGCTGTTAGAGGCTTGTGGTTGTGGCTCAGGAATATTTTGCTCGGCACGATTGATGGCTTCCAATTGCTTCTCCTGGAATTCTTTCGCAGGGAAGGAAGGTTTCTTCAAGACCTCGCCCAGCAAATCCAGCGTCGCAGGCAAGTTCTCACGCGTGGTCGTGATGGAGGCACTGAGTCCTTCTGCGTTGCCATTGATGCTGACCTGTGCTTTGAGCTTATCAAATGCGTCTTTGATTTCTTCGCGCGTCATGCGATCCGTACCGCTCATCAACATACTGGCGGCAAACTGACCTGTCTGCGCTTTACCACGCAAACTTTCATCCGCACCAAAACGTAATTGCATGACGACACTGACGGTGGCACCTTTGGTTTTTTTCGACAGCAATGCTGCCTTCATACCGCCAGGCAGAGTGAAGCGTTGTGTACGGGCTTCAATATTTGCCGGACTTGGATCGAAGGCCTCACCTTGGGCGACGACAGCGCGGCCAGCATAATCTTTGACCATCGCCAGCACATCAGGTTTGCCCGGAACTTCCGTGCGATCTGCCGTATCTGTCGGGATAAAACGGCCCAGGGTACGGTTTGTCGGTTTCAGATATTTGATTGCGGCGGCTTGTACGGCAGCGGCATCTACTTTTTCCATCTGGTCACGTTGTAAGAAGAACAGACGCCAGTCGCCTGCTGCCATGGATTCTGTCAACGCGATTGTCAGGCGCGCCGTATCTGCGGTAGCGAGTTCGATGGTCTTATTGATCTGCTGTTTTGCACGTGCGACTTCGGCGTCGGTGATCGGTTGTGATTTCAGATCTTCCAGCACTTTCAGCATGGCGTCCTGGGTCTGATCCAGGTTGCCGTCTTTAGCGACAACGGCACCGAAGATACGAAAGCCCGGCTCCAGATTGCTGACAGCTTCGTAATCCACTTTCGTTGCGAGCTTAGTTTCGACCAAGGCTTTATGCAGGCGGCCACTTGGTGCATCGACCAAAATGCGCCCCAGAATATTCAGCGCGACGGCATCAGGATGACCTGACGGTGCAACGTGATAACCGGCACCGACGAATTGCGTACCACCGCTGCGACGTACCGTCACTGAGCGCTCACCATCTTGCGTCGGCTCTGCGGTGTAGGTCGGTTGAATCACGCGATTTGGTTTTGGAATACGGCCAAATAATTCGTTCACTTGCTTCAGAATTTTCGCTTCGTCAAAACGACCGGCAACCATCAATACAGCATTGTCCGGCTGATAGTAATTTTTGTAGAATGCACGCAGACGAGGAATGTTGACCTGCTCGATATCCGAACGCGCACCAATCGTCGATTTGCCATAGTTGTGCCAGTCGTAGGCAACAGCTTGAATACGCTCGGTCGTGACGCCAATAGGGTCGCTCTCGCCCATCTCGAATTCATTACGTACAACCGTCATTTCGCCTTTATTGGTCTTCGGATTCCACAGATCGTTTTGATCAATGGCCGCGTTCACCATGCGGTCAGCTTCCATCGCCAGCATCTGACGCAGATTGTCTTCGTTCGCCGGGAAAGTTGCGTAGTAGTTAGTGCGGTCATACCAGGTCGTACCGTTGAATTGGGCGCCGGTAGAATTCAAAATCTCGACAGGTGTACGTGTGCCTTTTTTCACGCCAAAATTCGCACTTGGCTTGAACAGCAAATGTTCCAGCAAATGCGCCATCCCGGTTTCGCCATAATTTTCGTGACGCGAGCCAACCATATAAATAATATTGGTCGTCAGGGTCGGCTTACTCGCATCGGGAAATAGCAATACGCGCATGCCATTGGCAAGGCGATACTCAGTCAGACCTTCGACTGAAGTGACTTTCACGGCAGCGGCCACGGGGCCTGTCTTCATTTGTGGAGCAGCTTCAACAGGTGTCGCGGCATACCCTAAACCAGGGGACAAGATGCCAGCGCTAAGCATGAGTACAGTAAGCAATTTCACGAAATATTTTCCTTTAAAAAGAACTGAAGTTGCAAAATAGGCTATAACGCTTTTTTTTGCAATCAAGATTGTTGCTGAAGATAAATTGCGATGAATAATTTTGTTTTCAACCAGATTCAGCAAATAAAGTTGGCGTTCTTCATGGGTAGTCAATTGATTGAAGCAAATGATCTTTGCTTTTTCGCTGGCAGTTACCGCCTCTTTTTAGAGTAAATTTTCTGCTGAAGACGACCTTGCTTGGAAAGGGTCTAAGACAGAAAGTTCCGTCGCTCGCGGATGGGATAATTAATTCGTGGCATAGGCTGACTGATGAAGCCGGACTAAATAAAAACGACCACCGGAATAAAGTAGTCGTTATTGGGTAGTCATTGCCTTGTAATCGGACACAACAATGAGCAGATAAGCGAACAGACGAGTAAGTCAACACACACGTCTACTCACCAGCAACCACTTATTCTGTAAAACTCAGATTCCTTGGACCGTAGACTGGAAGCCCTGAGCGGAAGGATGGCATATCTAATGTTCTTTTCGGATCTGACGGAGGTACTGGCTTCGCCGTCAGTTTAATGTCTTTGACCCAGATTTTTCCGGGGGACCCTAAACCTATGCCGATTTCAAAATGATTGTCGTAATGTGAATCGACTTTATCAGGGAAATAACTCGTTAAAGTCATCTCTTGCCAGCCTTTTCCGTCAGGGATGGTCTTGTCTGTCATCTGTAAATAACGGGACATTCCCATATGCCGTATCCAGATTTTATTTTTCTCTGCACCGACGGCGCGCACCATCATTTTGAATTCGATGAGCTTACCTTGCCACTCCGTTGCATCAATATCCTGAGTAATTGCCAGCGACTCGTCAGTGGGCTGTGTTTTGCTGGCGATGAGCAGAACGGGATGATCCGTACTGCCCTCGGCGGTATCTATACCAATCTCGTATTGATCACCCTGCGGCCCCCATAACTGCCAGCCAGCGGGCGCACCTGCTTTAACCGCCCCGGCAAAAGAAACATTCACCGCAAGTGCTACCACCAGGGCTCCCACTACTATTTTCCAATGCCGCATGATCATGCTCCGAATATGATTGATAACGTGGCGAAGTGTAAAAGGAATCACTTGTTTGAGCATATGGTTTGCGATAAGTGAAGCAGATTCTTTGATGGACAGAGGTTTTGATGCGATGAGATACTGAAAAGTATAGTACTTGTAAAACCTTATACAGGCTGCCCTTATTGTAGTTCCTGTATTCTTGATTTAATTTAGTTAGCCTATCTTTTTGATGAGCCGATGATTGAAATGATGATACTTTTTATGACCTATACGAAAAATTTATTTAAGCACATCATATTACTCTTGGTATTCACCTGTTACTCAGGATGGAATCATGCTGAAGAATTTCGTGATTCAACAGAAAGCGAGATCAGAGAAGCGCAGACGTTGATAGAAAATCAGGCATTTGACAAAGCTTTTAGGATATTTAAAAAACTTGCTCAACGTGGTGACTCACATGCTGAATATAACTTGGGAGTCATGTATTTCAAGGGATTAGGTATACCCCAAAATTATGAGCAAGCATTAATCTGGTATCAGAAGGCGGCATTCAGAAAAATAACGGAAGCAAAAGTTCAACTGGCCTGGATGTATGCCAAAGGGCTAGGAGTTCGCCAGGATAATCAACAAGCAATGTCTTATTACCGGGAAGCTGCGATTGATGGAAATATAATTGCACAAAGTGCTCTTGCCGAAATGTATGCCAGCGTGCAAGACGACACAAAAAATGCTCAACAAGCATTTTATTGGCATCAGTCAGCGGCTCAAAAAGGGAACGCATTTTCGCAATATAAGCTCGGACAAATATACCGCACCGGGGACGGTACAGAAATCAACTTATTACAAGCAGCTTATTGGTTTGAGCGTGCCGCAAATCAAAGTAATGCTGATGCCCAATTTCATTTAGGAATGCAATATGCGAGTGGAAAAGGTGTCATTCAGAATCATCAAACAGCTGCATTTTGGTTAAAAAAGGCTGCAGATCAAGGGAGTGAGGCTGCTAAAATTCAGCTAGGCATGATGGCCTATGCAGGTATTGGTATGGAGAAAAATCTGACTGAAGCCTTTCTGGTTAATCAAGGCGAAGCTCAGCAAGGCAATCCTGTGGCGCAATACAATCTCGGCTTGATGTATGCAAATGGTGAAGGAATTCAAAAGAATTTAGAGAGCGCCATATATTGGTATGAACAATCTGCGAAACAAGGTAATACCGGTGCTCAATACAATCTAGCACTCCTGTTAATGCGGGAGGACACTATAAACCGCAGTCCTGCAAGAGGTATCTACTGGTTAGAACAAGCGGCAAGTAGCGGAAATCAGTTGGCGCAATTTAACCTCGGAGCCATCTATGCGAACGGTGAGGACACAGCACAGAATTATCTATTAGCGTATCAATGGTTTGCATTAGCTGAGAAGAATGGTCATCCGACGGCAGGTAAATTCAAAGAAAAAATCGCAAAAAAACTTTCAAAAAAAGAATTAGCTATAGTGTCTTCAACGGATCACTCACCCCAAAAAATGTAGTTTAAAGGTATCTGTGTAATCGTATTTTATCTTGTACATGCAAGATTTCTTGAGATGCTCTGCTAAAAAAACAAACTGACTTTGGTGAAGATAACGCTCCAATATTCTATTTTTTTTGATGGAATTTTTTAAAAAATTTGGGCTAAAACTAATGCTAGAGAGCAGTCCGTTAACATTGCAGCATAAGCCGGTATGAAACAATCAACTGCAATGATATGGCTCGGGTGCTGTTTTTTTAAAAGTTCCAAAAGGGAATTTCTAAAAAACCCTTAATCCATATTTCGTAACCCTGCTTACTCCTGCCTTTTCTCTTTGTCTCCTTATCTCTGTGGTGAGAGGTCTTGTTTTTTTTCGTCATTCCTAATGATGTGGTTTTTTAATTTAGAGTTTTTTAGGAGTCAAAAAAGAATCCGCAGCATTCATGCGCCTTAACAAGCATTTTCATGCCAGCAGGCGCATAAATAGTGCGGATTCTATGTTTGATTTCTAAAATCAGATCTTCACTACTACCAGACTAATGTAATTTAATCCGCGGATTGCGAACGCGGTCGATGGTCTCTGCCCAGGTTGACAACCATGTATGGAACAAACCATTCACCGCTACCTGATGGTGCTTGTGTAGTGACCAGTACATCCATTTGGCGATGGTGCCTTCGATGAATACTGAGCCACTGGCAAGCGCACCCATCAGGCTGCCTACTGTACTGTAATTGCCGAGTGACACCAGCGATCCATGATCTTTGTAAGTAAATTCTTTCAAAGATTTGCCCTGCAACATCCGCGCCAGAGAATCTGCCAGCATGCTGGCCTGCTGATGGGCCGATTGTGCACGCGGCGGCACTGCTGGCTGCCCCTCTCCTTGCGGGCAGGCGCAACAATCGCCTAAAGCAAAAATCGATGCGTCATGCGTGGTTTGCAAATGCCGGTTCACTACTAGCTGGTTGATACGATTACTTTCTAATCCATCGAGATCTTTTAAAAATTCTGGCGCTTTGATTCCGGCCGCCCAGACAACGATGCCACTGGGAATGAATTTACCACTAGACATACTGACGCCTTCTTTGCTGACTTCGACGACTTTTTCATTCGTATGAATTTCGACAGCAATACTACGCAATTCTTTCGCGACAGCGGCGGATAAACGCTCGGGTAACATTTGCAGCAGGCGTGGTGCGGCATCCACGATCACGATCTTGAGATCTTTTTCAGGATGGAAATTGACCAGGCCATAACTAGACAGAATTTTGGTGGTCATATGCAACTCAGCCGCCAGCTCAACACCAGTTGCGCCACCGCCAATAATTGTCACCGTGAAGCGCCCTTCACCGACAGCTTGCGCTTGGGTCTGGGCACGCAGGCAGCAGTTGATCAGCTTCTGATGGAAGCGCTCGGCGGCCGCGAGCGAATCAAGCATGATGCAATTCTCACGCGCTCCTGGCGTGCCAAAATCATTCGTCTGGCTACCGAGTGCAATCACCAGCGTGTCATAAGCAATCGCCTGGCGCGGCAATAATTCGCTGCCGTCTTCATCATGGGTTGCCGTCAGATAAATTTCTTTTTTATCGCGAGACAAAGCATCCATGCGTCCCAACCGGAATTCAAAATAATTCGAGCGTGCCAGAGCGAAATATTCACGCTCATCCGCATGGCTATCCAGGGTTCCGGCAGCGACCTGATGCAGCAGAGGCTTCCACAAATGCGTGCGACTGGCATCAACCAGTGTGATCACAGCTTTCTTTTTCTTACCAAGTTTTTTCCCCAGTCTGACAGCGAGCTCTAAACCACCGGCGCCACCGCCAACGATGGTAATTCTGTGTAGGCTCTCTTCCTTTTCATGTTGCTGACTACTTTGCAAACGATTACTCACGATCACTCCTTCAAGTTTAAAACGCATTTTTCCCTTGACCAGTCAGGAGCGCCATGACGAAGCATATGGCGCGGAGAAACTGATCAGTGGAGAGATACGCTCTAGGACCCATGGGCAAACGTCGTCTGCGAACAGACTCTAAATGCGGGATCAGAGAGAAGCAACGACAATATACACAAACTCGGATCGAGATTGGTTTCCCGGCAACACAAGCCGCCGAATTTGAATGCCATGTCGAAAAATAAGCTATTGGTGAATGCGTGTAAATAGATAAAAATATTCTGCTCGACAGACCATTAAATTGCTAATTATTTAGGCACAATTCAGGTAAAATACGCATCCTTGTCGTCTCCAACGCCGACTGCCTTGTCTAACCCATCCGTCATTTTCAGTTCACGCTATGCAAATCGGTCCTTACCAATTGCGGAATAATCTTTTTGTCGCGCCGATGGCAGGTGTGACAGACAGACCATTTCGTCAATTATGCAAAGAGTTGGGGGCAGGTTATGCCGTGTCAGAAATGGCCGCGTCAAATCCCAAACTATGGGATACCGAAAAATCCTCGCGACGCACCAATCACGAAGGCGAAATGGAACCGAAAGCAGTCCAGATCGCCGGAGCAGATCCGAAGATGCTCGCAGATTGCGCCAGACATAATGTGGACCGAGGTGCGCAGATCATCGACATCAACATGGGTTGTCCGGTAAAAAAGGTGTGTAACGCCTGGTGCGGCTCGGCCCTGTTACAGAACGAAAAACTCGTCGCAGAGATTCTTGACGCGGTAGTCAAAGCAGTGGACGTGCCTGTAACGCTGAAATTCCGCACAGGCTGGGATCGTGCCAACAAAAATGCTTTAAATATCGCCCGTATCGCCGAATCGGCAGGGATAGCAATGCTGACCTTGCACGGACGCACGCGCGCCGATGGTTACAAGGGGGATGCTGAGTACGAGACGATTACCGCCGTCAAAGCAGCGGTAAGTATTCCAGTCGTCGCGAATGGCGATATCACGACACCTGAAAAAGCTAAATACGTTTTACAAGTCACCGGTGCTGACGCGATCATGATCGGGCGTGCTGCGCAAGGTCGCCCCTGGATCTTTCGCGAAATAGAGCACTTCCTCAAAACAGGGACTTATTTGCCGTCACCGCTGGTATCCGAGGTCAGCCGTTTGATGGATGAACATTTGCGTGCTCATTACGCTTTCTACGGTGAATTCATGGGAGTGCGAACGGCGCGCAAGCATATAGGTTGGTATGTACAAGATTTAGTTGGCGGAGAAGAATTTCGTCAAGAAATGAATGTGCTGACCTCATGCGAAGACCAGTTAGATGCAGTAAAAATGTTTTTTGATCGTCAGACCAGCGAGCGGTTACAATACCGCCCCTCCGAAGAAAAGTTGGCAGCGTAGTTAATTTTTACGGTTTTCATCTTCGTCAAAAGCGAAAGAGACACCGTAAAAATTTAGGAAAAACGTATTCAACAAGAATAAGTCAAACAAGCACTGATAGAAAATTAAAAGCATGAGCAAAGATAGCATCCAAGAAGCCGTTCACAAAAATCTGGAAAAATACTTCCGTGATCTGGGCGAACAACCTGCCTCCAATATATACGACATGGTCGTATTGGCAGTAGAAAAACCCATGTTAGAAATGGTCATGACCCGAGCGGAAAGCAATCAGTCGCAAGCAGCAGATATGCTGGGCATCAACCGCAATACTTTACGTAAAAAATTACAGCAACATGGTTTGCTGTAATCTGCTGTAACGCTTCAATATGGGGCGCAGTCACGACTTGCGCCCCATCTGAGTAGTCTGGTGCAATACCTGATCTGTTATTCGATACCAAATTCTTTCACTTCACAAGCTCCTAAGCTTCTTATCATGATCAAACAAGCTCTCATCTCCGTCTCCGACAAGACCGGCATTCTTGAGTTCGCACGTGCGCTGTCCGGCATGGGTGTCAAGTTATTGTCCACGGGTGGCACGGCAAAACTATTGGCTGACAACGGTTTGTCAGTGACCGAGGTTGCTGACTACACCGGTTTCCCTGAAATGCTGGATGGTCGTGTAAAGACTTTACATCCGAAAGTCCATGGTGGCATTCTGGCGCGCCGTGATTTTCCTGAGCATGTAGCGGCGTTAGAGAAGCATGGTATTCCGACCATCGATATGGTCGTCGTGAATCTGTACCCGTTCCAGCAAACCGTTGCCAAAGGCGAATGCTCGTTGGAAGACGCGATTGAAAATATTGATATCGGCGGCCCGACGATGTTGCGCTCATCTGCCAAGAATCATAAAGACGTTGTGGTGATCGTTGATCCTAGCGACTACCAGGTTGTACTGGATGAAATGACCGCAAATCAAAACGTCGTCAGCTACGATACTAAATTCACATTAGCGAAAAAAGTGTTTGCTCATACAGCACAATACGATGGTGCGATCACCAATTATCTGACTAGCCTCGGCGAAGATAAAGCGCATGCGACTCGCAGCAGCTATCCACAAACGCTGAACTTGCATTTCGAAAAAGTACAAGAAATGCGTTACGGCGAAAACCCGCATCAGTCCGCTGCGTTTTACCGTGATCTGATTAGCTTGGATGGGTCACTGGCGAATTACACGCAATTGCAAGGCAAAGAACTGTCGTACAACAACATCGCCGATGCTGATGCCGCTTGGGAATGCGTCAAATCCTTCGCAGAATCTGCCTGTGTGATCGTCAAACATGCAAACCCGTGTGGTGTTGCCTTAGGTGCGACTCCATTTGAAGCCTATAGCAAAGCTCTGCAAACAGACCCGACTTCGGCATTCGGCGGCATTATCGCCTTCAACCGCGAACTCGATGGCAAAGCTGCTGAGATCGTTGCAAAACAATTTGTTGAAGTACTGATCGCACCGTCATTCACTGCCGAAGCCAAACAAATTTTTGCGGCCAAACAAAACGTGCGTTTGCTGGAAATTTCTTTGGGCAAGGGCATCAATACTTACGATCTGAAACGTGTTGGCGGTGGCTTGCTGGTGCAAGCACCGGATTCTAAAAACGTTAGCCCTGAAGAATTACGGGTAGTCTCAAAACTGCAACCCACACCACAACAAATGGCCGACATGATGTTTGCATGGCGCGTTGCCAAATTTGTGAAATCGAATGCGATCGTCTTCTGTGGCAATGGCATGACACTCGGTGTTGGCGCGGGCCAGATGAGCCGCATTGATTCTGCCCGTATCGCATCGATCAAAGCACAAAACGCTGGCTTGACGCTGACAGGATCAGCCGTCGCATCAGACGCGTTTTTCCCATTCCGTGATGGCCTTGATGTGGTGGTTGATGCAGGCGCCACCTGCGTAATTCATCCGGGTGGCTCTATGCGCGATCAGGAAGTCATTGATGCTGCGGACGAACGCGGTGTTGTCATGATTTATACCGGGACGCGTCATTTCCGTCATTAATACTGCATTCATGCATCCCTTCAAAAATCATCCCGTGCATGTCGTCACCACGGCGTTGTCAAGCGATCGATTTTTGGAGGTGCGGCAATGAAAATTCTCGGCATTGACCCAGGCCTGCGCACCACTGGCTTTGGCGTCATCGATAAACAAGGCAGCAAATTAACTTACATCGCCTCCGGTACAATTAAAACGGCAGACGAGTCCTTGCCAGAACGCCTCAAAACAATTTTGCTCGGCGTTTCTGAAATCATTCAAACCTACCAGCCAGATTGTGCGGCGGTGGAAAAAGTCTTCGTCAATGTCAATCCGCAATCAACGCTATTACTAGGACAAGCACGTGGTGCAGCGATCTGTGCCTTAGTGAGTGCTGACCTAGCCGTAGCGGAATATACGGCACTACAGGTCAAACAAGGCGTCGTCGGTCACGGCAAAGCAAAAAAAGAACAGGTACAGGACATGGTGCAGCGACTGCTGAGCCTGTCTGGCATGCCAAGTACAGATGCGGCGGATGCGCTGGGTGTTGCGATTTGTCATGCGCACAGTGGCGATACTTTAGCGATGCTGGGCAAGCTTGCTCCTGCTTTAGCAAAAAAAGGCCTACGAGTACGTGCCGGACGTCTGATAGGATAGGTTATCATTACTGCTTATTTATACAGTAAAGCGTGTTGTGATTGCGCGCTGCAATTCTGTGCTGTCATTTTTCCTGTAAGTAAAGCTAGCTAAAAGGGCTGCCATGATAGGTCGTATCGCAGGTATTCTGCTCGAAAAAAATCCCCCTCAGTTATTGGTTGATTGCCAGGGTGTCGGCTATGAAGTCGATGTACCAATGAGTACGTTTTATAACTTGCCGGCACTAGGCGACAAGGTCGTTTTACTGACACATCTGGCCATACGTGAAGATGCTCATGTCCTGTTCGGCTTTGGCAGCGCAGAGGAGCGCAGCACCTTTCGCCAGTTAATTAAAATCAGCGGCGTTGGCGCGCGCACAGCTCTTTCCATTTTATCGGGCATGTCCGTCAGCGATCTGGCACAGGCTATTACCTTGCAAGAAGCGGGCAGACTGACACGAGTGCCAGGGATAGGCAAAAAAACGGCTGAGCGTCTCTTACTGGAATTAAAAGGCAAGCTCGGTGCCGATATCGGCGCTGTTACTGGCGGTACGCATGTGCCGGATCATCAGTCCGATATCCTGAATGCCTTGCTCGCGCTGGGATATTCAGACAAAGAAGCACTAATGGCCTTAAAAGCCTTGCCAGCTGGCACAGGCGTCTCTGACGGCATCAAATTAGCCCTGAAATCCCTGTCGAAAAGTTAATCGATCATGAGCATACAAACCGACAATTTCAGCAGCAATCCGGGCGGCAATTTAAGTGATGCAAGGATTATTGCAGCGACACCGGTATCGCCAAACGAAGAAGCAATAGAGCGTGCGCTACGCCCCAAACAGTTAGATGAGTATGTCGGTCAGGAAAAAATTCGCGGTCAACTAGAGATTTTCATCACCGCTGCCAGACAACGCAAAGAAGCACTGGATCACACGTTATTATTTGGTCCGCCGGGTCTGGGCAAAACCACGCTGGCCCACATCATCGCACGCGAAATGGGTGTAAATCTGCGACAGACCTCAGGTCCGGTCTTGGAGCGAGCGGGTGACCTTGCGGCATTGCTGACCAACCTGGAAGCCAATGATGTCCTGTTTATCGACGAAATTCATCGCCTGTCACCGGTCGTCGAAGAAATACTATATCCCGCGCTGGAAGACTATCAAATTGACATCATGATCGGCGAAGGGCCTGCTGCCCGCTCGGTCAAACTGGATTTGCAGCCCTTTACCTTAGTCGGCGCAACCACGCGTGCCGGTATGCTGACGAACCCTTTACGCGACCGCTTCGGTATCGTGGCTCGACTGGAGTTTTATACACCGGAAGAACTAACCCGCATTGTCACGCGTTCAGCCTCATTACTGAATGCCCCGATCAACACTGACGGCGCGCATGAAATTGCCAAACGCGCCCGTGGCACACCACGGATTGCGAATCGCCTGCTACGTCGCGTCAGGGACTACGCCGAGGTGAAGGGTAATGGCGACATTACTAAAGCGATGGCAGATGCGGCACTTAAAATGCTGGATGTGGATAGTGTCGGCTTCGATCTGATGGACAGAAAATTACTGGAAGCTATTTTGTTCAAATTTGGTGGCGGCCCCGTTGGCCTGGATAATGTGGCAGCCGCCATTGGCGAGGAACGTGACACGATTGAGGATGTGCTGGAGCCTTATCTGATCCAGCAAGGTTACCTGCAACGCACACCGCGCGGGCGGATCACAACCCCGTCTGCTTACGAGCATTTTGGCGTAACCGCACCAAGGACAAATCCTAATGGCGATCTGTGGGGAAGTAATTAAGATGGATGCGTGCAAATGAAAATTTGGGTCGATGCTGACGCCTGTCCTAATCCGATCAAGGATATTCTATTCAGGGTAGCTGACCGTTTAGGTATCACGACAACCCTGGTCGCGAATCGCCTTCTTTCTGTACCGCCGTCGCGTTTTATCAAGGCGATGCAAGTTCCTTCTGGTTTTGACGTGGCGGATCAAGAAATTGTGCGCCTGCTGGAAGCTGGCGATCTGGTGATTACCGGTGATATTCCCCTCGCATCCGATGTGCTGGACAAAGGGGGGCATGCGCTCAATCCACGCGGCTCGTTTTACACCAAGGACAATATCCGCGAATATCTGACCATGCGACAATTAATGGACGAACTCCGGAGCAGCGGTGTAGAAACAGGTGGCCCAAATTCCTTCAGTCAGGCTGACAGACAAGCGTTCGCCAACCAACTGGATCGTTTTATGGCAAAAGCGATACGCGTTGAACCGTAACATCAGAAGAGCTTTTGGTCAGATTTATACAAAAGTCCCCGACTGGCTGCGAATCTAATGCAGGTTAAGGATGTAATGTTGCGAAATAAGGTTACTCAGGGTTAATAGAGATGCAATGCAGCCAAAATGTTAGCCGCATTGACTTTTTAAATGTTTTTTATCTTCATGCTTGCACATTCAACATAGCTCGCCGACAATAAGTGTCCCCTCAAACCTAGTGGCACGATCATGCTAATGTCCTCACAAGCCGACCGTTATGCACGTCAGTTCCTCGAGGCGCGCGCATCCGCGCAGACCCTTGCGCCTATCTCCTCTCACAGTGAATTAAGTATCGCTGATGCTTACGACATTTCCAAAAGTCTGGACAACATCAGGATTGCCGAGGGCGAGACTCCCGTTGGCAGGAAATTAGGATTTACCAACCGGACACTATGGCCAAAGTACGGCGAAAAAGAGGCTATACATGCTCCGATCTGGACTACCTTGTTCGATACGACCGTGCGCTATCTGGACGGTGCTCACGTGAATCAAAGTCTGACTGGCGCAGTCCAACCGCGGGTTGAACCTGAGGTGGTATTCAAGCTAGGGCGAACACCGGCAATAGATGCCAGCTTAGACGAACTCGCGGATTGCCTGGAATGGATGGCGCACGGACTAGAGATTGTTGTTAGCCCGTATCCGGATTGGAAATTCGAAGCTGCTGACGCGATTGCCGCACTTGGTTTGCATGGCACCCTACTGATCGGTGAGCCACGTATGCTATCCAGCGCAAGCCGCCATCACCTCGGCGATATGCTGGCGAACGCCAGTGTATCTCTATCATGCGACGGATCGCTATTAGGCGCAGGCTTTGGGAGCAACGTTCTGGATAGTCCTTTGCACGCGATTTGGCATCTGCATCAATTACTGAAAACCCAGCCGCAATTCTCGCCTTTACGCGCTGGAGAAATCATTACGACCGGCACCTGGACAGACGCTTATCCCGTTTCTCCAGGGCAAACCTGGTTCACAGCATTCTCGGGAATTACCCTGGCGGGACTTTCCGTTTCTTTCGCTTAACTATCACTTAACTATCACTTAACTATCACCAATCTACATGATCATCGTTCATCACCTTAATAATTCACGCTCTCAACGCGTGCTCTGGTTGCTCGAAGAACTTGGACTAGAATACCAGATCAAGTTTTATGAACGCGATCCCAACACCATGCTCGCACCGCCATCCCTAATGCAAGTCCACCCTTTGGGTAAATCTCCCGTCATTACCGATGGTGATCTGACAATTGCGGAATCCGGTGCCATTGTTGACTACTTAGTTACCCGTTATGGAAATGGGCAGTTGATGCCAACTCGTGAGTCGGGGGATTATTTGCGCTACAACTATTGGCTGCACTATGCCGAGGGCTCAGCGATGTCGCCTTTGTTAATGAAACTGGTATTCGATAAAATCGAAAGAAGTCCCATGCCTTTTTTTGTAAAACCTATTGCACTTGGAATTGTACAAAAAGTGAAAACAAGCTTCATCTCACCACAGATCACTCGACATCTCGACTACTTAGAAGCAGAAGTCAGTAAAACGGGCTGGTTTGTCGGTGAAGACTTCAGTGCGGCAGATATTCAAATGAGCTTCCCACTGGAAGCGGCCGCATCACGCGGCGGCCTGAATGGTAGTCGTCCGAACTTAATGGCGTGGCTGGCAAAAATACACTCTCGCCAAGCCTATGTCGCCGCCTTGAAAAAAGGTGGTAAGTACGACTTATTAACCTGAACAACAGTCATTTCTAACTACTGAGTGACATCAATTTTACTTTTCTTTCGATAACAAAAAAGCACCCGAAGGTGCTTTTTTTACGAGCCTGAAACTAAGCAAGCCGGAGCTTGCCTAATATTAGAACTTGTGACGGATACCAACGTTAACCAGACGAACGTTTGCACCTGGAGTTACTGGGTGGAAAGTTGCGCTAGAATCATCGCTACCCAATGCACTGAATGTGTCATTAGCAGTACGGGAAATCGATGTGTACAGGTTAGTACGCTTAGACAAGGAGTATGTATAGCCCAAAGCTAAGTGGTTTGCGTTAGCATCACCAACATTTTTAACAGTGGAACGGATGTAATCCGCTACGATAGTACCAGCAGCACTAACTGGAACAGTCGCACCCAACAACCATACGCGACGATCGATTGGAGTAGGAACGCCGTCATCTTTGATTGTAGAGTAAGCAGCGTGGGCTTTTGCTACGCCGAAATCATATGTACCTGCCAGCAAAATACTTTTCTTTGCATTTGTGCCAGTAACATTTTGTGCACTAGTATAAGCCAGAGTTGCAAACAAAGGACCTGCATTGTAAGCACCTGACAGACCAATGTAACGATTGCCTGACGTGTTACCTGCAACTTCACCTACACCGTAAAACAAGTTGCCAGTGAAACCGTCGATGCTAACTGTGTTGTAGTTGATCGCATTATTAACACGGCTAGGACCACCAAAGAAGTGGGCTGCACCGAAAGAAGATGTACCAGAACCAGCTGTACCAGTAGTCATACCTGTGCCAAATGGATCGAAGCTGTCGATAGCGATAAACGCTGGAGTGTATTGACGACCCAGGTTCAAAGAACCGAAATCACCTGACAAACCAACCCATGCTTGACGACCAAAAGCCAGACCACCTTGAGCAGCAGAACCTGTATCAGCATTAACACCCATTTCCAATTGGAAATTTGCTTTCAAACCGCCACCCAGATCTTCACTACCTTTAAAGCCCAGACGTGAACCAGATTGAATACCGCTATCCAGACCCAGAGTTGCGCCTGCTTTTTCACCCGTGTTTTGGTGTTGCAAAGCCATATCTACGATACCGTAGATTGTGACATTAGATTGTGCTTGTGCTGCGCCTGAAATTGCTGCTAATGCTGCCAGAGCTAAGAGTGATTTTTTCATTGATATTTCTCCAAAGGTTTCCATGTTGACATGAACTACATTGAGCCAGATTTGTGCAATTACGTTAACTAATGCATTACACAAAAACAGCTAATTCTTCAAAACTTACAAGACCGCTAAAAAGAAGTTAACGTATTTGACCAAAATTAAACGCGGACAGCCAAGCTAAATCGGCTTTGGAAGAGATGCAAAACGTAGAATGTCGTTAATAAGCAACGGAAAATTACTTAAATGACATCAATTTGATGCAATTAATTGCACGAAAGAAATTATTTGAAATGCAAAATATCTGTCTAAAACAAGAAAGAAGCTCCGTATTTAACGGAGCTTCTTTTTAGTTCGTAGAAAACACCACCAGGCAATTTTCTATAAAGATTAGAACAGGTGTGTAATACCTACAGAAACTCCATTTTGCGTACCGTTATTAATAGTACCCAACAATGGAGTAGCGCCAACAAATGCATTTGTCAGTTTCTTGTTATCGAATTCCGCGTAGAAATTAGTGCGCTTAGACAAAGCATAAGTCGCAGCAACTACCAAGTTCTTACGCTTACCATCAACTTTGGTTGCAGCTGAAGTTGCAACTGTAGAATCAGTTACGTAGTAAGCGCCAGTCAATTCAATTTGTGGTGTCAATGTGTAGTTAACGCCGCCCCAGTAGGATTTTTGCTCAGAATCAATCTTTAATAAAGATTCTTGATTTTCTTTTACAAACCCGCCCGAAATACGGAATCCACCATCCTTAAATGCGCCACCGATCGTGTAGTACTTATTACGCAAGCCGCCGATATCAGTCGACATAAAAGTGCCACCAAAATTTACTGGGCCAGTTGTATATGTAGCAGCAACAGATTTAACTGCATTACGACCAACATCACCGGCAACTTCACCAGCAACATATTCTGCACTAACTTTTACACCACTAAAAATCGCTGTGTACTGAATATCGTTGTTGAAACGAGTTGCGCCACCACCGCTGAACGTCGCTGGGAAGAATAAGGCAACACCAGCAACTGGGGAAGTAATTGAAGGGAATTTGTAGCTAAATGGCTCGTAAGTGCCAATTGTCTTAAAAGCCAATGAATATTGACGGCCCAGATCCAGATTACCGAACTCACCAGTTACGCCGACAAAAGCGGAGCGGTTGAATGCCACCGCTGAGTTATCATAAGAACCAGTTGCAGTATTGAAGCCAGACTCCAATACGAAGTGAGCATTCATACCACCACCGAGATCTTCAACGCCTTTAAAACCGATACGGTTAGAGTTGTATGTGCCGTTAGAGCCCATAGACAACTTGCTGTTACCTGCTGCATCAATATTGGTCACATTACGCAAACCAGCATCAATGGAGCCATAGATTGTTACGGACGATTGTGCGGATGCAGTAGCTGCAAATGCGCTGAGAACAGCAAATGCGATAAGCGTTTTTTTCATTGAGAATATCTCCAGGAATATCATTTTTTAAAAAGTACTGATATGTATCAGTTCATTTACTCGTAGTGCAAAGGGTGTTCGGTCTTGCCAAGACTTCGAAACCTGCTGATTAAGAAGTTATATTCAATTGAAACAAATAACCGGAAATAGGGCAAAGAGAATTTGCGAACGATCGTATTTAAGCAAATTTTATGTGGTGTCTCCACAACAATTAAGGTTTTTCACAATGCAACTATTGCAACTATTCTATTGGTATCGCGTCGCCTCATGCCAATACAGGCGAGGTGCTTTATTGAGGATTACAATATGCAAATTGAATCAAAAGCGAAGGAAAGCAACGGATTATGATAAATATGAATAACTTAATCATCAATTTTGACCGCGCCTTGCGCGTGATCAGCGGACAAGCCCATGCATCGCGACCGAATCCCGGCAATTTGCAAGCAGACGCTGAACTTGACGATTCTGAGCGCCAGCACAGTGCGGGTCTGATGCGCGTCAATCATGTTGGTGAAATATGCGCTCAGGCACTTTACGATTCTCAACGGCAATTTACTCAAACAAAGGCGCTTCAAGAACAATTCCTGCAGTCCGGCATTGAGGAAGAAGATCATCTGGCCTGGACCGCGGACCGGTTGCGCGAACTAAATTCAAGTATCAGTCTGCTCAGCCCGCTCTGGTATGCCGGCGCCTATGCTTGTGGCGCCATCGCGGCCAAATGTGGTGACGCGGCCAGTCTGGGTTTTGTCGTTGAAACAGAGAAACAGGTTGAAGCTCATCTGGCTAGTCACTTACAGCAACTACCCGCACAAGATGCAAAATCCCGAGCTATCGTCGAACAAATGCGTGTCGATGAAATCGCTCATGGCGCAGCGGCAGATGCACTTGGTGCAAGCCAGCTACCGATGCCAGTGCAATTTGCGATGAAAGGCTTGGCCAAGGTCATGACCACTACCGCTTACTATATATAAACAAAACCAGACTAGAGTCGCGATGCTGACCGGTACAAAACCGTTCATATCAACAATAAAAACCGCTCCCTGCCACTGAGCGGTTTTTTAACGCACTGAGAATTAGTCCTAAAGCAACAAGAAACATGCAGCGGCAATAGTCGTCGGCAATGACGCTGCCAGCAACAAACCCAATGGACTGATTGCCTGCTCATCAAACGAGTCTTTCAAAATTGCAAAGCCCGCTGGGTTAGGCGCATTCGCGATCACCGTTAATCCGCCGCCTGTGACCGCCCCTGCTACCAGCGCGTATTTGGCACTATCAGACAGTCCTGCCACTAAAGAGCCAAGATAAGTCAATGCAGCATTGTCCGTAATCGCCGTCAGCCCCATCGCGCCAAAGAATAAGAGCGTCGAATTCATTCCGGCTAATATAGGCTGTAGCCACCATTGTTGTTTGCCACCCAACACGACTAGCCCTGCCAGAAAAAAAGCAACCAGCAAACCCTCACGCAACATCAGCTTGTCCTGGTAGCGTTGATATGCGTCAGTAAAGCCAAGAAAAAACAAAAATAATCCCATGAATACGACAGGGTAATGCGCAAACACAACGGTCGCTGCCAGAAACACATAATGAATACCGATCACCGTCATTGGTATTGCCGCTGTATGAGCGGTCGCCACGCCACCAGGCTCGTCAGCCACATCAAGTATCTTAATTTGCGAGCGAAACAGCACCGTCGCAAGCAACGCGTTGATAGCTACGGCGATCGCTGCTTTCCAGCCGAATACGCCCGACATGAATGCAATATCCCATTGCCATTTTTCGGCCACCATCAGTACCGGCGGCGCGGCAAACGGCGTCAGCACGCCACCGATTGAAATATTCACAAACAAGACCCCGAGGGTTGCATATTTCAGTTGCTGAGAAATGCATTTGCTATAAAACCGATCTCTCAACATCAATGCCGCCAGCGTCATGGCAGCCGGCTCGGTAATAAAAGAACCGAGCAAAGGAATCAAAAACAAACATAAGAAATACGCACTCAGGGCCGGGCTGACTGGCAGTAACGCAGCCAGCCGATGCACCAGACTTTGTACAGAATGTAGAATCGGTTTAGTACCTGCGATCACCAGGATCACGAAGACGAACAAGGGCTCAGTAAAGTTCTGACTCTCAAGATAGGCGATCGCGGCTTTCTGTTTTTCCATCAGCGCGATACAGGTCACCAGCACCAGCGCCCAGAATCCAAACACGACCTCCACTTCACCAAGAAGATGCCACAAACCCGCGTGATGCTGGCTGGTATGAGCCAGGTGTAAAAAATATTTGGTTGAAAACGTATGCAATACCGCCAGACCAAAAATAACGGCTCCGACATAATTAATTATTTGCGACCCATCCATAGTGACTTGGCCTTATTCGTAGTAGAAAAGTTCATGCGTTCATTGTCGATCTGCAGAGAATTAACAGAACAGCAGACAGTCCTCTCTAGCAGGAAACTTACAAAAAACTTTTAATCGACATTTCATGGAAGCACTTACTCCGGCCACTCCCGCCTTTTCTCTGTGTCTGTGGTGAGAGGTCTTGGCTTTTGTGTCAGTCCTGTCGATGTGATTTTTCAATTTAGAAGGTTTTAGAAATTCCCGGCAGTAAATCCGCAACAGGGACGAGGCTTTCAGAGGAATTTCAGGCCAGAAGGCGCAGCTACATTGCGGATTCATTTTTGAAATTTTTCAAACACACTTCAAGCGAGATACGACGCTGCACTCACGACATAGCGATATGTCGCCATACGAAACCCTAACAAAGAGGAGCGCACTTGTACCATCACCGTAGCGCTAGTTTTTTTGCGTCAATCTCGTTTCAAAAATCTCTGCCTTACATTTTTTCCAGCTTCGCAATACTCAAATCCAGCAACTTCATGCCCTCGCGACCGAAATTAATATGTGCCCGGCTATTGGCACCGCTGCCTTCGATATTCACAATCACCCCCTCACCAAACTTCGCGTGCTTCACTGATTCACCTATACGCCAACCGGGCTTACCAGAAGATGCCTGTGCACCCTGAAAACTTTGTGCAATACGGTTGGCCTGATCGGTCGGATCCTCATCCCATGCCGATTTTTTATTACCAAACCAGGATGGCTGAATTTTTGGCGACAGCCATTTCAGGGACTCTTCCGGCATTTCATCAAAAAAACGTGAGCGCATGTTGTAGCGTGTCTGGCCATGTAGCATGCGTGTTTGCGAGAAGGTCACATACAAGCGTTTCCGCGCACGCGTGATCGCTACGTACATTAAACGACGCTCTTCCTCTACGCCACTTTCTTCCTTCGCACTATTCTCATGCGGGAATAAACCTTCTTCCAAACCTGTGATAAACACATTATCGAATTCGAGCCCTTTGGCAGAGTGCACCGTCATCAATTGCATCGCATCCTGTCCTGCTTGCGCCTGATTGTCACCAGCCTCAAGCGATGCGTGGGACAAGAACGCGGACAGCGGCGACATCACCGTTGCCATCGCGGCATCTGCATCGATAATCTCGACACCGTTTGCCAGCGTAATCACGTTCGCTGCCGCCTGTGATTGTGGACCAAGCAGCGCTGGCGCATCGTGGCCGAAACCTTCTTCCGAAATAAACAAGGTCGCTGCACTGACTAGCTGCTCCAGATTTTCGATACGATCTGCGCCTTCTTTTTCGTTCTGATAATGCGTGATGAGCGTACTCAGATCGAGCACAATCTGTACCATTTCCGGCAAAGGCTGGCGCTGTGTTTCAAAGCGCGCCGACTCAATCATTTTCACAAAATTACCAAGCGAAGTACCCGCCTTTCCCGAAACATAAGGCACGGCGGCATAGAGCGAAATCCCGTACTGTTTAGCCGCATCCTGCAATTGCTCCAGTGAGCGTGCCCCGATGCCCCGGGCAGGAAAATTCACGACGCGCAAAAATGCGGAATCGTTATGCGGATTGTCCATCAACTGCAAATAAGCAATCGCATGCTTGATCTCTGCTCGCTCAAAAAAACGCTGACCACCATACACACGGTAAGGCAAACCCGCACTGAACAGAGCATGTTCGACCACACGTGACTGAGCATTCGAGCGGTACAGAATCGCGATTTCGCTACGCATCGCGCCATCGCGTATCAGGTTTTTTGCCTCTTCAATGATCCACTGTGCCTCCTGAATATCACTGCTCGCTTCAAAAATCCGCACAGGCTCACCATGTCCGGCATCGGTACGGAGATTCTTACCGAGACGCTTGCTATTGTTGGCGATCAGGGTATTTGCCGTATCCAGAATATGACCATGCGAGCGGTAATTCTGTTCAAGTTTAATCAGATTTTGCACTTTAAATTCTTGCTCAAACGCCGACATATTGCCGACATTCGCTCCGCGAAATGCATAAATACTCTGATCATCGTCACCCACGGCGAAGACCGCACTGGTATTGACGGTGCCCTGACCGGACATCAGCTTCAGCCATTTGTATTGCAGGTCATTGGTGTCCTGAAACTCGTCAACCAGAATATGGCGGAAGCGCGCCTGATAATGTTCGCGTAGCGGCTGGTTGCGGCTCAGCAGCTCAAACGTGCGCAACAACAATTCGGCAAAATCCACAACGCCCTCGCGCTGGCATTGCGCGTCATATAGGGAATACAACTCAACCATGCGACGATTAAAATCATCATAGGCGTCGACCTCATGCGCGCGCAGCCCCTGATCCTTTGCACTATTGATGAAGTACATCAAAGTGCGCGGCGGGAATTTTTCGTCATCGACATTATTCGCTTTGAGCAAGCGTTTAACGAACGAAAGCTGATCTGAGGAATCAAGAATCTGAAACGTCTGCGGCAAACCTGCATCGCGATAATGCGCACGCAGCAAGCGGTTACACAGGCCATGGAAGGTACCGATCCACAAACCGCGCGTATTGATCGGCATCATGGACGACAGGCGCGTCAGCATTTCTTTCGCAGCTTTATTCGTGAATGTCACAGCCAGGATGCCATGCGGCGACACTTGACCGGTCTGGATCAGCCAGGCAATACGCGTCGTCAAGACACGGGTTTTACCGGAACCGGCGCCAGCCAGAATCAAGGCAGACTGAGAGGGTAAGGTGACAGCGGCGAGCTGCTCGGGATTCAAATTATGGAGGAGATTTTGCATCCCACGATTATACGGGAGTGCGGCGTCTGATTCCTTTTCTAAATCATGGCCACATCGCTACAGATGAGCATCAGATTCAGCGAAAAGGAGAGCGCTCAGCCGTCTTTATACCGTCAATAGCAGATCATGAAGAAGTCGCATAATAGTGATACTCCCCCATTAATTTACAAAAACAATGATTTCCCGTACGATTTAATTAGCACATAAAAACATACTCTGGGTGAGTATATGATTTATTCTGAAAACAAACGGACAAACTCTTGTGCCGCAAGACGTGGATTATCCGCCAGATAAATGCTGCTAATGACTGCCACCATATTCGCGCCGGCCCTGACTAAGGGACGCGCATACTCGACCGTCATGCCGCCGATCACGACATTGGGCAAATCGATCTGCACTTTGGCATGATGGATAATGTCGTGCGGTGTAGTGACCGCATATTTCTTTACCCTTGATGGATAAAATCCGCCAAACGCAACATAGCTCGCCCCCTCTTGCCGCGCGCACTGTGCCAGACTCAGATCACCGTAACAAGAAGCACCGACGATCATGTCCTCGCCCAATGCAGCGCGAATCTCAGCAATCGACGCGTCAGTGCCGCCAACATGAATACCATCTGCGTCCAAAGCCACGCATAAGTCCACATGATCATTGATAATCAGCGGCTTATCATGAACGCGGCACAGATCGAGCAAGGCACGCGCTTGCTGTCTGCGCAAACCAGGACTGGCCGTTTTATGCCGGTATTGCACGATATTCGCGCCGCCAAATAAAGCCTGTTCCGTCACATCGAGCAAACGATCCGTATCATCCCAATCGGGCGTCACAATATATAAACCAGCTAAAGCACGCATTATTTTTCTCACAAAATTGGTGTTGAATCGTTTCGAATCCAGATTTTTTATTTGAGCGACGATGGAAAGAACCGCAAGTACACAGCACTCTCACGGCCTTTATGCCTCACGTTGCAACCCTTTGCGGTATCCGCTGCCCTGTCGCGATGGCATAGGCATTTTCCAGGCTACGCTGAGTAAATTCCTGAGCGCGCTGCAAACTTTCAGACATCGTCTTGCCAGAGGCAAGCTGCCCAGCAATCGCTGCCGCCAGCGTGCAGCCGCTGCCGTGAAATTCACCAGCCAATGTCGGCCATTGCCACTCATGCAGAGATTGCCGGGTGAACCAGCTATTGCGGATATAGCCCACATCTTGCTCGCCATCCGCATGCCCACCCTTAATCAACACATCCGTACAACGATGCTGGAGCAAGGTCTGCGCCCAGCGATGGCGATCTTGCTGATACTGATTAGCCTGAACATCCCGATGGTCACGAGGACCCTGATGAGCTAAAAACAGCCGCTGCGCCTCGGGCAGATTTGGAGTAATCAGCGTCGCAAGTGTTAATAAAGGACGCAGCGATGCCACCGCATCGTCACGCCCGAGCGCATCACCGTGGCCGCTGCCCAGCACGGTATCGAGCACCACGGGCATTGCCGGATTAATCGCCAGAGATTGCTGCACACAATGCGCAATCGCCTCTGCATTGTCATGGCTCCCGACGATACCGATTTTGATTGCGGCAATTGCCATCTTGCTCATCAGCGCTTCTGCTTGCCGGACAATCAGTCCGGCATCAACCGGATGTACGGCATAGACACGATCATTGTCTTGTATCGTGAGTGCCGTAATGATCACCAGAGGATGAGCACCCTGTCGGGCGATCGCCTCAATATCCGCCTGAATCCCGGCACCACCGCTAGGGTCGTGCCCGGCAAATACCAGCACACAAGGGCGTTGCGCTACCTGGCTCATCAGGCGATCCGCCCTGCCATCGGGGATGAAGGTGAGGCAGCGAATTTCCGGGCGATACGTCCGGCTAAAAAAGCTTCGCGCCCCGCCTCTACTGCCAGACCCATCGCTCTCGCCATCCGCACCGGATCATGCGCACCGGCGATGGCGGTATTCATCAGCACGCCGTCGCAACCAAGCTCCATCGCAATCGCTGCATCGGACGCCGTACCTACCCCGGCATCAACCAGTACCGGCACCGTCGATTGCTCGATAATCAGCGACAAATTCCAAGGATTCAGTATGCCCATGCCAGAACCGATCAGTGAGGCCAGTGGCATGATTGCAACACAACCGATGTCTTCCAGCATGCGCGCCTGAATCGGATCATCGCTGCAATACACCATGACATCAAAACCGTCATTCACCAACGTTTTCGCTGCCTTTAAGGTTTCTGGCATATTCGGGAATAAGGTCTTCTCATCGCCCAGCACTTCGAGTTTACAAAGCTGATGGCCGCCCAATAATTCGCGCCCCAATTGAAGCGTGTAGACCGCATCTTCAGCGTTATAGCATCCCGCAGAATTCGGCAGAATGGTGTATCGACTCGGCGGCACTGCATCCAGCAAACTCGGCGCATTGGGATCCTGTCCGATGTTCACCCGGCGAATAGCAACCGTAATAATCTCGGCACCACTGGCCTCGGTAGCCAAGCGTGTCTGTTCCAGATCCTTGTATTTACCGCTGCCAACCAGCAAGCGCGAGCGATAGGTTTTACCAGCGATAGTTAGACTTAGACCGGCTGTGTGTTCTGTTTGCATAAAAATCCTTTTATATAGGGCGCGCCATGCGCACCAATGCAGGTGAATACGATGGTACGCAAGACGTACTCTACCGCTTCATCCGCCACCGATCGCGCGCACGATATCGATCCTGTCTTGCGCCTGCAAACAATAGTCAATCCATTGTGCGCGAGCGACAATCTGGCGATTCACGGCAACGGCAATTGTCTGCCCTGACAAGTTCAGTGTAGTGATCAGCTCAGCCAGGGTTCTCTCCTGGCCTAGTTGATAGTTTTCACCATTCAATATGATTTCAGTCATGGCAACGGCTTATTGCTTGCGATAGATCTCGGCACCGGATTTGACAAACTCAATCGCCTTTACCTCCATGCCCTGCTTCAGTGCCTGTATTTCACTGATTCCCTGATTCGCTGCATAGTCGCGCACCTCCTGCGTGATTTTCATCGAACAAAAATGTGGTCCGCACATCGAGCAAAAATGGGCGACTTTAGCGGAATCTTTGGGTAGTGTTTCGTCGTGAAATTCACGTGCTTTATCCGGATCCAGACCGATATTGAATTGGTCTTCCCAACGGAATTCAAAACGCGCTTTCGACAAGGCGTTGTCACGGATTTGCGCACCCGGATGCCCCTTTGCCAGATCAGCAGCGTGCGCGGCAATTTTGTACGTAATGATGCCGTCTTTAACGTCGACTTTATTTGGCAAACCCAGATGTTCTTTCGGCGTGACATAACACAGCATCGCCGTGCCATACCAGCCAATTTGCGCAGCACCGATGCCAGAGGTAATGTGGTCGTAACCCGGAGCGATATCGGTCGTCAACGGTCCGAGTGTATAGAACGGCGCCTCATGACATTGCTCCAGTTGCAGATCCATGTTTTCCTTGATCAGGTGCATAGGCACATGACCCGGGCCTTCGATCATGACCTGCACATCATGCTTCCAGGCGATTTGCGTGAGTTCGCCTAAGGTTTTTAATTCACCTAATTGTGCCTCGTCATTGGCGTCGTAAATCGATCCGGGACGCAAGCCGTCACCGAGGCTAAACGAGACATCATAGGCTTTCATGATCTCGCAGATATCTTCAAAATGCTCGTACAGGAAACTTTCTTTGTGATGTGCGAGGCACCATTTCGCCATGATGGAACCACCGCGTGACACGATGCCTGTCATACGTTTTGCCGTCATCGGCACATATTGCAAACGCACGCCTGCATGGATGGTGAAATAATCGACACCCTGCTCCGCCTGCTCGATCAGCGTGTCGCGGAAAATCTCCCAGGTCAGGTCTTCGGCCTTGCCGTTGACTTTTTCCAGCGCCTGATAAATCGGCACAGTACCGATCGGCACCGGTGAGTTACGGATGATCCATTCACGGGTTTCGTGGATGTGTTTTCCCGTCGACAGATCCATGACGTTATCGCCGCCCCAGCGGATTGCCCAAGTCATTTTTTCGACTTCTTCACCGATGCTGGATGTCACGGCAGAATTGCCGATATTCGCATTAATCTTGACCAGAAAATTACGACCGATAATCATCGGCTCGACTTCGGGATGATTGATATTGGCAGGAATAATCGCACGGCCACGAGCAATCTCTGAGCGCACGAATTCTGCGGTAATTTCGTCGGGAATCGATGCCCCAAAAGACTGGCCCGGATGCTGACGTCCCATCAGGTCAGCCAACTTATTGCCCATGGGTCCGGAGGCTTTCAGCCTGGCCAGATACTCTTTGCGTTGCAGGTTTTCACGGATCGCGATGTACTCCATCTCAGGCGTGATCATGCCCTGTCTTGCGTAATGCATCTGGCTGACATTTTTGCCTGCCAGAGCACGCCGTGGCTTACGTTTGAGATTAAAGCGCAACTCCGCCAGCTTGGGATCATTCAGTCTTTCGATACCATACTCTGACGATGGCCCGGACAATTCTTCGGTGTCCTTACGCTCAGCAATCCAGGCGCCACGTACCGATGCCAACCCTGAACGAATATCAATATTGACAGCAGGATCGGTGTAAGGACCGGATGTATCGTAGACATAAATCGGGGGATTTTTTTCCGAGCCGAACATGGCTGGCGTATCGGATTGACTGATTTCACGCATCGGCACACGGATGTCTGGACGACTTCCCTGAACATAGATTTTGCGTGAGTTAGGCAAAGGCTGTATTGCAGCCTGGTCGACTGTCGCAGTAGCGGACAGAAATTGTGGATTGGCGTTCATTTTGCTCCCATTAACGTGCACATTATTGATGGCAGCTTGGGAGGCTTGAGGTACGCGCAAGGGTACTGCGGTACGATTTTGCTTCCCTTCGCTGGCATTATCCAGATCAGGTTCGAGGGTATTTCTCACCCGACAGCGACTATTGCTGTCAGGACCCCTAGCAGTTCTTACTTACGTTCTTACTTACGTTCTTACTTACGTTATTACTTACGTTATTACTTAGTTTTTACTTCATCGATCGCTTATTACAATCAGTTTTGCGATCACTACATTCTTTATGTGGGCCATTCATTCACAGCCCAAAGCGGATGCAGCATTGGCTATGTTGAGCTAGCCTGGATCATTCCTTACTTCTGACCAGCTATGAATAAGTTCACAATGGGCTGCATTATATAGCGGGTCCGCGCTAAAAGTCCGCATGTTTTTGATGCGGCTGATTGAGCGGCCTTTTAGTGACTTACTCAGCTACCTTTTCCGTTTCTGCGTTTTCTTTAGCCTTACCGGGGCCAACAACTTCAATCAGTTCAACCATGCCCTCTGTTAACGCGGCGGATAAATCATGATCCAGCACTTTCATTGCCTGCTCTTGCGGCACCAGCAATTTCGCTAACCCATAGGCGCGATTGCGGCCATGTGCCTTGCCGAGATATAAGGCCATGTCGGCCATCTGCATAGCTTTTTCCCAATTACATACCTCCTCCGGAATACCAGAAAACGGCAGCGAGATAAACCCGGCAGTGACCGTGACCGGCACCGATATGTCCCCGACTTGAATATTCTGTTCACCGATCGCAAACAACACGCGCTCCACCAGTCGCGTGAGTTGATTGGGGTGCGATTTCGGTGAATAAATTAAAAATTCCTCGCCGCCCCAGCGCAACACCATATCAGTATCACGCACGGCTTTTTTCAGCCGGTGCGCCACTTCCATTAAGACGCTGTCACCAACCGCATGACCCCAGGTATCGTTAATTTGCTTGAAGTGATCGATATCCATCAATATCAGGCAGTCGGGATTGCTGCTGTCATCGCCACGCCGGTCTTTTTCTGCACTGATCATGCGGGTTCGCATCAGATCGACAAATGAGCGGCGATTGTATAGGCCGGTCAGTGGATCGCGTACAGCATGAAACTCAAGCTGCTGATTCGCTTCGAGTAATTTTTCATTCGCTCTCCGTACACGCCGGTATAAGAGAAAAATAAATATACCTGCCATAACGGTCACCACTGCACCGAGCAAAGTAATAATTTGCTGCAGGCGGCGATTTTTAATATCCGCGTCCTTTAACTGGTTTTCGCGAGCGAGTAATTCAATTTGTTTTTGCCGCTGATCCGCGTTGAAGGTTTCTTGCAACGTGGCGACTGCCTTAGCACCATCCGAGCGAAATAACTCATTACTCAATACCTGTTGTCTGCGGACGACGCTGAGCGCCTCTTTATACATGCCCGCTTTTTCATACATGCGCCCAAGCTCATCCAGTACGCCTTCGAGATCGGCTCTTGCCTCGATCTTCTCAAAATACGCGATAACCGTATTGACCTTCTCAGCTCCTTGCGCGATTTTCCCCTGGCCGCCCAAGGCGAATCCCCAGTTGACCGTCGCAAATGCTTTGGAGTAGTCATCATCCATCTCCACCGCTTTGGCATAGGCGAGCCTGGAGGTGCGCTCAGCCTCGACAAAATTTTGCATGACCAGATATTGATCTGCGATATTTCCTAGCGCCGTCACCTCAACACTGGCGAGCGAAGCTTCGCGACCGATCGCCAGAGCGCGCTCATACGCATTCAAGGCATCTTTGTTGCGCCCTAGCTGGGCAAATGCTACGCCTTGCGCGACCCTTAATGAGGACAGTGTTTTGGGTTCACTCGCCACCGGAGATAACTTCAAGGCCTCATCCACAGTGGCTAACGCTTTCTCGGGATTTTTCATCGAGTTATACAGATTCGCGATGGAATTGAGTCGATATAATTTAGATTGAATCTGCCGCCGCGGTTGTTGCTCGGTCAGTTTCAGCGCCTCCAGATAATGTGACAGCGCGAGTTCAAAACGCGCGGTAGACGCATACACTGCGGCGAACGCATTTTGTATGCGCATCCTCAGCTCAGGGTCGCTACTGTTCTTTGTTCTGGCTTGAATTTCAGTCAGCGTTGCAATACTTTGCTCAGGATGTCCGGCATCCAGTGCCTGCAAGGCTTCGCCGATTTGAGCAAAGGCGATCGAATCTTTATCCCCTTGCCTGGTTGCCAGCGCCAGCAAGGCGGCGTTCTCTTTCTCTGCCTGCTTGGCTTTACCGGCATCGTATAAGAGGCCGATCATGGTCTTTAATGTGCGCAACTTGACCTGATAAGTCGCCTCTGGCGGCAAATTTGCTTCGAATTCCTGGAATTGCTTTAGCGCCGCAGCATTATCGATATCGCCGAAGGCCTGCATCTTATCGATTTGCTCCATGTCCTCCTTTTCACCGGCGTGACTAAGCCCGGCCAGAGAGAGGCCAAGCACCAAAGCGGTCAAGCAGATACGGATCATTGCATTTCCGACCATGTCTATTCGTTCAGAAGGCTTGTGGCATTGAATGGAGACGCGACAGAAACAAACCAAGGGGCAAAATCCCCGTTATGTTTCATTCGGGCTATATCCTAGCATTTTAACTACACGCAATTGATGCTTTTTTACGCTATTTTTCATAATAACGACATCTCATTGCGGACACACGAAGCACGATAGAGACACTTTAGGGGCACGTAATCTATGCAGCAATTTTCAGCGTGAAACTCGAGCTGAGTGCGCTCGTCATTTATAATCATTGTTTAAGCAAACCAACTAGATACCAATCATGGAATTAGCCAAGTCATTTGAGCCCGCCGAAATCGAAGCATTCTGGCGTACGGAGTGGGAAAAACGTGGATATTTCACGGCCAGTACCGATGCCAGCAAGCCATCGTTCAGCATACAACTGCCGCCGCCGAATGTGACTGGCACCCTGCATATGGGACATGCGTTCAACCAGACGATTATGGATGGATTAACCCGCTACTACCGTATGCGCGGCCACAATACAGCCTGGATCCCGGGCACCGATCACGCCGGTATTGCTACCCAAATTGTGGTGGAACGCCAGCTCGATGCACAAAAAATCTCGCGTCATGATTTGGGCCGTGAAAAGTTCTTAGAAAAAGTCTGGGAATGGAAAGAAAAATCCGGCTCGACAATTACTGGTCAAATGCGCCGCATGGGTGCATCGGCTGACTGGGATCGTGAATACTTTACGATGGATGCACCACGCTCTAAAGTCGTAACCGAAGTGTTTGTACGTCTGGTAGAGCAAGGTCTGATCTATCGCGGTAAGCGTCTGGTGAACTGGGATCCAGTCCTCGGCACCGCCGTGTCTGATTTGGAAGTGGTGTCGGAAGAAGAAGACGGCTCCATGTGGTACATCCGCTATTTTTTGGCGGATGGATCAAGCTACCAATTCCCTATTACGTTTGACGAAGCGGGCAATGCGACTGAGTGGGAGGATCGCAATTTTTTGGTCGTAGCCACTACACGACCAGAAACCCTGCTTGGCGACGTTGCAGTTGCAGTTGACCCGACTGATGCACGTTACAAAGCACTAGTCGGAAAACAGCTCAAATTGCCGCTGACCGAACGTGAAATTCCAGTGATTGTCGACGAGTATGTAGATAAAAATTTCGGCACTGGCTGCGTGAAAATCACTCCCGCACACGACTTCAACGATTACGCGGTTTGGCAACGACACAAGGATGAGATTGAATTACCCCTGTTTAGCATATTAACCTTGGATGGAAAAATTATATCTGGCGATTTAATTGATGAGGAAAATAACTTCGGCTTTACGGGAGGTGGCACTTCTAACTCAATCATTCAAAATGCATCTATTAACCATCAAATTTCGCAATTACAAATTGAAGGACGAGTCATACCAGAAAAATACGTAGGTCTTGACCGTTTTGTCGCCCGCAAACAAATCGTGGCCGACCTGGACAAAGATGGCTTACTCGAATCCGTCAAACCGCACAAACTCATGGTACCGCGCGGTGACCGCACGAACGTCGTGATTGAGCCGATGCTGACGGATCAGTGGTTCATGGCAATGAGCAAACCCGCACCGGAAGGCACTCACTTTCCAGGCAAATCCATCGCTGAAGTCGCGCTGGAAAAAGTCGCCAGCGGCGAAATCAAATTCGTACCGGAAAACTGGAATACGACTTACAACCAATGGCTGAACAATATCCAGGACTGGTGCATCTCACGCCAGCTCTGGTGGGGTCATCAGATCCCGGCATGGTATGGTGACCATGGTGAAATTTTTGTCGCCCGCAATGAGGACGAGGCAAAAGCAAAAGCCACTGCAGCAAACTACACCGGCGCACTAAGACGTGATGACGATGTACTCGACACCTGGTTCTCATCCGCCCTGGTTCCGTTTTCGACGATGGGCTGGCCGGAAGAAACCAAGGACATGCAAATGTTCTTGCCATCATCCGTCTTAGTCACAGGCTTCGACATCATTTTCTTCTGGGTGGCGCGCATGGTCATGATGACCGCGCATTTCACTGGTAAGGTGCCGTTCCATACCGTCTATGTACATGGACTGGTACGCGATTCCAGTGGTCAGAAAATGTCGAAATCCAAAGGAAATACGCTGGATCCTATCGATCTGATCGATGGCATCAGTGTTGACGACCTGGTCGCCAAACGCACCATCGGCTTGATGAATCCCAAGCAAGCCAGCGCGATTGAAAAAGCTACCCGTAAAGAATTTGCCGATGGCGTCCCCGCCTATGGTACTGATGCCTTGCGCTTCACAATGGCGAGCTACGCATCTCTCGGCCGCAATATCAATTTCGATCTGGGTCGCTGCGAAGGCTATCGTAATTTCTGCAATAAATTGTGGAACGCCACCCGCTTCGTGCTGATGAACACCGAAGGCAAGGACTGTGGTTTTGGTGCCGGAGTGACGGATGCCGATCTCGATTATTCACAAGCTGACAAATGGATTATCTCGATGCTGCAGCATGCAGAAGCCGATATCGAAAAGGGGTTCAGTGACTATCGCTTCGACAACATTGCGTCATCCATTTATAAATTTGTCTGGGACGAATATTGCGACTGGTATCTGGAAGTCGCGAAGGTACAAGTCCAACACGGCAGCGAGGCGCAGCAACGCGCAACCCGCCGTACCTTATTGCGCGTGCTCGAAGCGATTTTACGCCTGGCACATCCGGTAATTCCCTTCGTGACTGAAGCGTTGTGGCAGACGGTAGCGCCGCTGGCAGGTAAACATCTGGATCCGGCGGGCGATTCCATCATGCGTCAGCCATATCCTTTGGTGAATGCGGCGAATATCCACACCGGCGCAGAAGAATGGATGAACGCACTCAAATCGCTGACCGATGCATGCCGTAACCTGCGCGGTGAAATGCAGCTATCACCCGCCCTGCGCGTCCCGCTCCTCTTGCAGGCAGGTAGTGCAGAAGAGAAATTGCAGTTGCAATCCTTTGCGCCATATCTGCAAGCGCTGGCAAAACTCTCGGAAGTTCAGGTCCTTGATGTACTGCCAGAATCACCTGCACCAGTGTCTATCATCGGCACGGCCAAACTGATGTTAAAAGTTGAGATCGATGTGGCGGCAGAACGCGAACGCCTGGGTAAAGAGATCGCGAAACTCGATGCCGAAATCAGCAAGGCACAAGCCAAACTCAGCAATGAGAGCTTCGTCGCACGTGCACCTGCACAAGTCGTCGCACAAGAGAAGGAACGTGTCGCCGGCTTCAGTGCAACACTGGAAAAAATGCGTGAGCAATTTGCCAAATTACCGGCAGCATAATGACGCTCACCCCATGTGACACTCTGAGGATCTGACGACCTGACGATCTGACACTCGCTCCATCAAAAGCAGCCTACTGGCTGCTTTTTTTTCGCCCCGGATAATAGAAGATGTTGTGTTTTACCTTCATTAAAGTAGACACTCTAATTATTTAGTACATGACAAAAAAACTGCCACGTACAATCAGTCGCAGAAATTTACCGCTTCTTCCCATGTCGGCTTCATGAGTGTCGTTACGGTCATCAATCAACACTCAGAATGCTGAAATGGAATTGGTCAAACTAAAACGGAGACAATATGAACAAAAAAACAGGCATCGCCGCACTGCTACTACTATGCATCACCTCAATGGCATTCGCTCAGGATACGCCCGTCGGTTTGTGGAAAAATATCGATGACAAGTCCGGCAAACCCAAGGCACTGATCCGTATTTCAGAAAATAGCGGCGAACTGATAGGGAAAATCGAAAAGCTATTTCCCGAAGGTGAAGAAGATCAAAATCCCAAATGCGATAAATGCGATGGCGTGAATAAAAATCAGCCTATCATCGGCATGACGATTTTGTTTGGCTTAAAAAAAGACGGTGACGAATATAACGGCGGTCGCATTCTCGATCCCGCTAATGGCAAACTTTATCGCAGCAAACTTTCGGTCACCGACAACAATAAAAAACTCAATGTCCGTGGCTATATCGGCACACCGTTATTCGGTCGCTCACAAGTCTGGGTACGGGAACAATAGTCGCTATGTTGACGTCAGCGAACCGTGCTGACGTCTTTGTTGGATCTGTTTGATCTCTATCAGCACTGATAACGCTACTCACTTTACGCTGGAGATGTGAAGTACTTTCATCTCACCCAATGGAGGAGTAGTTATGCGAATAGAGCACCATCCGCTATCGGCTGAATTTCCCGAATTCAAAGATACGATCCATGCATTTAAACTCAGCAACGCACATTTTAGTAAATTGTTTGATGAGTATGCAGAAACAGACAAGGCCGTGAATCGTGCAGAAAACGGCATCGATCATTTGAATGATGCGGCATTAGAAGAATTGAAAAAAGTACGCGTTGTGCTGAAGGATCATTTGTTCCAGCTCTTACAAACTGCACGCGACGCCTAACTCGTTTTAGCCGTGATCAGCACTACTGATCAAAGAAAAAGGATAGCAGTGTCGCTATCCTTTTTTATGGAGCTAAGATCCTGACATCCGCTTCAGCCATTGCCATATCTTGCGCCAGAATGCCGCCTCCCAACTGATCAGGCGTGCCAGCCAGAGAGGCATATCGTTACCTGATACGATCGTTGCAGCGATCTGTTCTGCGGATTCATCCGACTTGAAAACACTACGATAAAGCGAGATCATTAATCGCAACTCAAACAAGATCACTGCGGCCATCCCCAAATAACGCAACCAGGACAAGCTCGTCAACAAGTGATGATGCGTCTGCGGAATAATGTAGCCACAAATCCATATGGCGCTGCAACTCAAGGCGAGTGCACGAACAATAGCAGCCTTCCCTTTTTGCCGGTAACAGAAAAAATAAAGTATCGGCAATATAATCGCCAGATCTCCGACAACCCCAGCTTCAATCAATAAAGGCATGCGCCAGCTATCTGTACGCACCAACATCCACTCACCTGCAACCATCACAACCGCGACCAGATAAAACCAATGCTGGTTTATTTTTTCCAAGACTCGTTGATGACTTAACATATGCCCTCCTTTATTTGTTTAATGCCCCTTTGATGTAGGACTTTTCTTCGCACGAAACACCTGTGTATCTGCATAAAACACATGACTCTGATCCTGCCACCATCCAGGGATACCGAGTACAGGTAATGGCGTGTAATCCGCGGTGCTTAAACTGATTTCACTTAAACGTGTTGCGACCTCTTGGTCTAACCAATGCCGCTTTTCTTCATCGCTGGCCATAAAAAATTGCGCATCAGCCCGGACTACAAAGGTATGTGCCGTAATTGCCTTATATGGATTCACCAGCTTTTCCATCAGCGCATGCCCAAATGTCCAGACCTCGGCCTGCCGACCGAACAGGGCGCGTTGCAGGACAAAAGCCTGTTGCCATTCATGCCCGCGCAATGCGGCGATCAGAGCGTCGCCTTGCGCGGTGTTGTCTACTACCAGCAACGCGGCATTTTCATCAAAAATCGTTGCAGCATCACGAGCCGGGCCGCGTGACTTGCCGATGCCATGCAGGGTTATTTGAGCAGCCTGCATGGCATTTAATCGCCGTTTAATTTTTGGAAAAGTCAGCCACACCAAAGCGTTAAAAAAGTCGTGCAAATTTTCACGTGTCGGTACTTGTCCGGTGTCACTGATGAAGGTCTCATAAGCGACGCCCTCAGGCAGACATTCTTGTGCGACAAAAGAAATGGGTTGCTGGCTGTGATTCTGCACAAGCTTAGTCTGTGCGCTCTCGTTCAGATAGCGGCGCCAGTCACCTGACGCTCGCAAAGCAAGCGCTGTTGCACGTACCGGCGCATACCAGGCATGCGCCCAGTCAATCGCGGAATAAAATAAGACCGGCTCTGGAGCTTCGGGCATTACATCGCCGGGCAGCTGACTCACACTCACCATACAAATACAATCGGATTCAGGAATATCAGGTTTAGAAATTTCAAACTTGAGGGTTTCAAACTTGAAGGTTTTAAACTTGAAATTCGGCAGTGGCCTGCATTTTCCAATGAATGGTTTCACCGCCATTCAGTGGCACAATCGTCGTATCAACGAAAGGCAATTCAGCAGGTAAAGTCCAGTCCTCGCGTGTCAATGTAATGGTGCCGGTATTACGCGGTAACTGATAAAAATCAGGGCCATTGAAACTGGCGAAGGCTTCGAGTTGATCCAGTGCACCAGCCTGATCGAACGCCTCCGTATAAAGCTCCATCGCATGCAGCGCCGTGTAGCAACCGGCACAACCGCAGGCATGCTCTTTCAACCCTTTGGCATGCGGTGCCGAATCCGTACCCAGGAAAAAACGGGCGCTGCCTGAGGTTGCTGCCTGTAGCAAAGACAGGCGGTGCGTCTCGCGCTTCAGCACAGGCAGACAATAGTAATGCGGGCGAATACCGCCTTTAAAAATCTCGTTCCGGTTATACAGCAAATGATGCGCTGTAATCGTGGCAGCAATCGGGCCGGAGGCACTGGCAACGTATTGCGCGGCTTCCGTCGTCGTGATGTGCTCGAAAACCACTTTCAGTTCAGGCATATCGCGACGCAAGGGTTGCAATACGCGATCGATGAACACGGCTTCGCGATCAAATAAATCGATCTCAGGGTTCGTTACCTCGCCATGAACCAGAAACGGCATGCCAACTTCCTGCATCGTTTCCAAGGTCTTGTAGCACTTGGTCAGGTCCGTCACCCCGGCATCGGAATTCGTCGTCGCACCGGCCGGATACAATTTCACGGCATGTACAAAACCACTGTCCTTGGCACGACGGATTTCATCCGGCGGCGTATTGTCGGTCAGATATAAAGTCATCAGCGGTTCGAACTGCATCCCTGCAGGCAAAGCTGCCAGAATGCGCTGACGATAAGCCGCCGCCTGCTCCGTCGTGGTCACAGGCGGCTTCAGATTCGGCATCACAATCGCACGGGCAAATTGACGCGCAGTGTCAGGCAAGACGCTGGCAAGTGCGGCGCCATCGCGCAAATGCAGATGCCAGTCGTCTGGACGAGTGAGGGTAATCTGCTGGGGATGTTGTCCGGTGTTACGGGAGGTCGGTGATGTTTGCTGAGTAATCTGAGAGGTCATGGCGGCTCGCTTTTTCAAGTAAGCATCATTTTACCTTTTTTGCCCCAGCACCTATAGGATGACAGATACTCCACTCCAGTATATTTTTAATACCGACATAAAACCTGCGGAATAGTGCCTGTTTTATATAAAATTAGGGGGAGTATATTAGCTTTCAGCGCCAGCAGTGACCTAGTGGCGACGTCCGGCATGGAAGGAACAGACCTGGTCATCGCAATCCTCAGCCTTGCGATAGCTCGCAAAGCTGAGATTACGGTACGTGATATCGAACTGAATGACCGGACTTGATGACGAACTTGATAATACTGACAGTGACCGAGTTTAATGAATGATCTTGGCAAGGAAATCGCGTGCACGCTCAGAACGCGCCGCATTAAAGAACTCATCCTTGGCACAATCTTCGACAATCAAGCCCTTGTCCATGAACACAATCCGGTTCGCCACTTTTTTCGCGAAACCCATTTCATGCGTCACCACCATCATGGTCATGCCTTCTTGCGCAAGACCTACCATTACGTCCAGTACTTCATTGATCATTTCCGGATCCAGAGCCGATGTTGGTTCATCAAACAACATGGCAATCGGATCCATGGACAATGCGCGGGCAATCGCCACACGCTGTTGCTGCCCACCAGAAAGCTGACCTGGAAATTTATCTTTGTGCGCAAGCAGGCCGACGCGGTCGAGGTATTTCAAACCTTTTTCAGTCGCTTCTTCTTCGCTGCGACCAAGGACTTTTACCTGACCGATCGTCAGATTCTGGCGGATCGACAGATGCGGAAACAATTCAAAATTCTGAAACACCATACCAATGCGGGCGCGCAATTTGGATAAGTTAGTTTTTGGATCGCCGACAGAAATACCGTCTACAGTGATATCCCCTTTTTGAAAAGGTTCAAGGCCGTTGACCGTTTTAATCAGGGTAGATTTACCAGAACCGGACGGTCCGCAAACCACCACAACTTCGCCTTTGGACACTTCGGTGGTGCAGTCCGTCAGAACCTGAAACTGACCATACCATTTGCTGACATTATTTAATTTAATCATTCTATTCTCCGGTGCATCCACGATGCGGATCGCGGATGCCTTTCTCAAATGTGTTAACTAGTAGCGGATGAACTATGCCGTCATCTCTTTATCGGATAATCGCAAATTTGGTCTGCAGTTTCTTCACCAGAGAAGATAAGGCAAAACACAAAATAAAATATACGACAGCGACAAAAGAATACATTTCAACCAGACGACCATCGCGCTGTGCAACTTTGGATGCAGCACCGACAAAATCGGTAATCGACAGCACATAGACCAGCGACACGTCCTGAAACAAGACGATGGTTTGTGTCAGCAATACTGGGATCATGTTACGGAAAGCCTGAGGCAAGACAATATTGCCCATGGTTTGCCAGTAGTTCATCCCAATCGCATAACCCGCCCAGATTTGACCGCGTGGAATCGATTGAATACCCGAGCGCATGATTTCGCAATAGTAAGCGGCTTCAAACATCACAAAAGTAATCAGACAGGAAGAGAATGCGCCGACTTGCACAGGCTCGTTCGCACCGATAATCCATGCGCCAATATAAGGTACCAGAAAGTAGAACCAGAAAATCACCAGTACCAGCGGAATAGAACGCATGATATTGACATAGGTGGTCGCAAATACCTTGACCGCTTTAATGCTGGATAAACGCATCATCGCCAGCAAAGTGCCGAGAACAATTCCGCCTGTCATCGCAAGAAAAGTCAGCTCCAGAGTGAAGGACATACCTGTCTTGAACAGGTACAACCAGGAACGCTGAATGACATCAAAATCAAAATTACTGAACATGATTAGTGCCCCCCCGCATTCGCCGAACCAGACGTAATAAATCCTGGCACAGTCAGTTTTTTCTCAAGCACATTCGACAAGACAATCGCAATCACAGAGACCATCAGATAAATCAGGGTTGCGGCCGTAAATGCCTCGAACACCTGAAAAGAAAACTCCTGCATAGACCGTGCGCTCGCCGTCAGCTCCATCAAACCGATGGTCAATGCAACGGAACTGTTTTTGATAATCGCCGCCAGTTCGTTGGTCAATGCAGGAATAATAATGCGGAAGGCCATCGGCAATAAAACATAACGATAGGTTTGTGGCAAAGTGAGCCCCAATGCTGTGCCTGCCATTTTTTGACCGCGTGGCAACGCATTAATGCCTGCAGATACCTGGACAGCTACGCGTGCCGAGGTAAAGAATCCCAGACTTAAAACAGCGGTAATAAAAGGTGCATTCGGCAAAGACTTTAACCAGTTACCCATGCTTGCAGGTACCAGTTCCGGCATCACGAAATACCACAGGAACATTTGTACCAGCAAAGGAATGTTCCTGAATAATTCGACATAGCCATTGGCAAAACGTGCTGCCCATTTATTCGGTGCGGTACGAATGGTACCAATCACCGCGCCCAATACCAGGGCTATAACCCACGCTAATCCGGCAGTTGCTAAGGTCCATAGCAAGCCAGAAATCAGCGCATCCAGATAGGTGCCGCCGCCATCCGGCGCAGCCTCCCAAAAGATATTCCAATTCCAGTTGTAATTCATCTCCGTCCCTTTACTCGAAATCCATGCGCATTGCCTGCCTGCAGCATATCGCTGTCACTTTAAACAAAACGGGAGGCGTGCCTCCCGTTGTGCGCTGGCTTATTTCAATTTTTTAATGACTTATTTTTTCTTTTTCAATACAGCTTTTTGCGCTTCTGGTACTGCGGCATAGGCAGACGGCTCACCAGAATCGGTTGGCTTGGCAACGACCGCTTTAAATTGATCCGACATAGGCCAGTTCAACGCAATACCTTTTGGCGGGATGGGTTGCAAGAACCATTTGTGGTAAATGCGGTTGATATCGCCGGAAGTCAGTACGTTTGAAATCGCTTTATCAACAGCGGCCTTGAAAGGAGCGTCGTCCTTACGCAGCATGATGCCGTATGGCTCAACGGATAAAGCTTCTTTACTGATTTCGTAATCAGCTGGAGATTTAGAATTGGCGGCCAGTGATGCCAGCAAAATATCATCCATCACGAAGGCAACTGCACGACCGGTTTCTACCATCAGGAAAGCTTCTGCATGATCTTTCGCTGGCAAAATGTTGATGCCCAGATTTTGATCGGCGTTCAGTGTCGTCAATTGTTTCAGATTCGATGTACCTGAAGTAGAGACGACGGATTTGCCTTTCAGATCCGCCAGAGTTTTTACGTTTGAGGATTTTTTGGACAACATACGATTGGCAGTCACAAATGTCGTCGGTGCAAACGATACTTGCTTTTGACGTTCCATATTATTCGTTGTGGAACCGCACTCCAGATCAACGGTGCCGTTCGCCATCAGCGGGATACGGGTTGCCGATGTCACTGGATTTAATTTCACATTCAGGCTGGATAAGCCTAATTGTTTTTGCACCGCTGTGACAATTTTCATGCACAGATCGATGGAGTAACCTTGATACGACTGCTTGTCGTCAAGGTAAGAAAATGGAATGGAGGAATCACGTACACCAAGTGTGATCGTGCCAGTATCTTTAATCTTTTTCAGTGTGCCAGTTTCTTGCGCCTGTGCTGCACCAGCAATCACGCCAGCAGCGATCAGGAAAGCGAACATATTCGTTAATTTCATACCATCTCCAAAAGTTACGTCAAAAGATTTACGACAAAAAGTCACCTGCTGAGTTTACCAAAATCGACCAAATGGCACTGTCTTTTTTTGGCTTAAGCGATACGTATAACTACGTAAATACATCGATAAAATCGAGAAATTAACTCTTATTTCTCGATAACAGCGTCTAACTAATCCGCGACCTTGTCTGAGGGAAAGCGTATCGTGTCACGCAATAAAAAACCCATTGGCATATTCAGGTTAGCACCCTTGGGCGGAACCGGTTGCTGAAACCATTTGGTGTAGAGTTTATTGATTTCACCATCACCCATCATGCGTGAAATTTCACGATCGACAAAGGATTTAAACGCGGGATCATCTTTACGCAACATGATGGCGTAAGGCTCCGTCGATAATGAGTCTCCGACGACGGCGAACTTCACTGGTTCTTTGGAATTAGCGCGCAAGCCATATAGCAGCACATCATCCATCGTGAAGGCATCTGCCTGGAAAGATTCAACCATGGCAAAGGAATTATTATGATCATTGCCTTCAACCAGTTTTAATCCCAGCGAGCGCACTTTATCGCGGTCATTCAAGAGCTTGACTGAGGTTGTTCCTTTGGTGGTGACGACTTTTTTGTCTTTCAGATCAGTCCAGTTGGTGATCCCCGAATCGGCGCGAACCAGCATTCGCGCAGTCGCGAAAAAATGTGGAATCGTGAACGCAACCTGTTTGCGACGCTCAGCATTGTTGGTCGTAGAGCCGCACTCAAGATCCGCCTTACCTTCTGCAATACTTGAGATGCGTGTACTTGGTGTGACCAGAACGTAATTCACGGTTAGTTGCGGGCTCTTTAATTCCTTCTTGAGCGCATCGACAATTTTTTGACAAATGTCGACGGAATAACCGATCGGTTTTTTGCTTTCAGATAAATACGAAAACGGGAAAGATGCTTCTCTGTGGGCAATGGTGATGATCTGCGTTTCTTTGATGCGGGCCAGTGTATCAATCGCCTGGGCAGGAGACATGAAACTCGCCAAGCCGCTCAGCGCAGCTATTTGTACGATCCAGAACTTAGCTTTCATAATCATTCCCCAGGTGAGACGACGATGGCTTGCGCCCGAATTTTAGAATGGTAAATACATTTACGCGATCTTTTATATTGAAATATTCTATTTTCACAAACTTTTATTCTGTTTTAAATGCGTGCTGACTGTTTTTTCATGGTAAGGAAACAGCACTTTAAATAAAACAATACATCCATCGATGCGTTTGCATTGATGGATGTATTTCTCTTACCGTTGCTCTAAGGCACTGGAAGATACACTAAAGCGTCAAGCCTTGCATCAAACTACGGCACTCCGTAATGTTAATCAAGCTTGCCACTCTGCGCTGGCTTATGGATACAGACCGCGAACTTCACGTGCTTGCAATACGCGTGAACAACCGATGATGAAGGCTGCCGTACGCAAAGAAACTTTCTTATCTTCAGTCACATGCCAGACCGAGTTAAATGCCTCTTTCATGATACGGGTCAGACGCTGATTGATTTCGTCTTCACTCCAGAAATAACTGGAGAAATCCTGCACCCATTCAAAATACGACACAGTCACGCCGCCCGCATTCGCGATTACGTCCGGTACAACCAGCACGCCTTTGTCGCTCAAAATATCATCCGCTTCCGGTGTAGTCGGGCCGTTCGCCCCTTCGAGAATAATTTTGGCGCGAATCTTGTTGGCATTCTTTTCCGTGATTTGCTGTTCCAGAGCAGCCGGGATCAAAATATCGCAATCCACTGACCAGAATTCATCATTCGGGATCACAGCCTCTGCACCACTAAAGCCCGCCACACTGCCATTGGCTGCGACATGTTCGAGCAATTTATGCGCATCAAGTCCGTTGGAGTGGAAAATCGTACCGCCATGATCTTGTACCGCGACGACTTTAGCACCTGCCTCAGCGAACAGGCGCGCTGCGATACCGCCAACATTACCAAAACCTTGAACAGCAATCTTTGCTCCAGCAATATTCAGGCCACGTTTTGCTGCGGCTTCGCAACCGACGACAAAAACACCGCGCCCTGTTGCTTCGCGACGACCCAGGCTGCCACCGAGTGAAATTGGCTTACCCGTCACGACACCAGTTGCTGTACGGCCTTCGTTCATGGAATAGGTATCCATCATCCATGCCATGGTCTGCTCATTGGTGTTGACGTCCGGTGCAGGAATATCCTTGTCCGGGCCAATGATGATACCGATCTCGGAGGTATAACGACGCGTCATGCGCATCAGTTCGCCACGCGACAAAGTTTTTGGGTCAACGCGGATACCACCTTTGGCGCCACCGTATGGCACATTGACTGCGGAGTTTTTAATTGTCATCCAGGCAGACAAGGCCATCACTTCTGACAGTGTCACATCCTGATGGAAACGCACGCCGCCTTTACCGGGGCCGCGAGATGTATTGTGCTGTACACGATAGCCTTCAAAATGAGAAATGCTGCCGTCGTCACGCTCGATAGGCACGTCAACAATCAAAATACGCTTAGGACGCTTCAGCGTCTCTACCCAGCGGGACAGATGGCCGAGGTAAGGCGTAACACGATCGATTTGCTCTAGATAAACTGACCAAGGACCTGTCTCATGCGGGGTAAGATAAGAGGGTATTTGGTGATGGCTGGACATGGTATGTCTCCTTCCTGTGTAAGTTAACTATGTTGACGACCATTGGTGACCAATGAGGTGATGCATAGTAGGACAACAGGCCATTTTATCGCCAATGCTTTGTTTGCATGTATGTATGCAACAAATGCATAGATATATTTCACCCTGATTTCACTACAGACTTGCAGAAAAAACTCACCGCTTTTTCACACACTGTTATCAGATCAGCATCAACCATAGTAGCGACGAAACTCCGCCACACTGAGGAATAGCTTAGGACAATTTAAGTCAAATTTACAGCGACTTATCGGGACAAATCACCACAACACTTTATGCCGGACGGCACTCATGCGGGCTTGCGGCGTTCTTTTTTGCCATTCTTGACTGCGGTACTGGCATGCGGTGAATGCAGTTGTTCCAGATACTCCCATAAGCGGGAGACGATTGCCTTGCCGGGCCGCTGCACCGATGGACGCTCACGATACAGGCGAATTTCCATCTCGACTTCCCATGCGCTGGAGTGGCCATCAGCGCGCGCCAGCTGCTTTTGTTTCAGTTCGCGCGTCACGGCAGATTCAGGTAAAAACGCGACGCCACGACCCTCGAGCGCCATCATTTTCAAACCCTCGGCCATATCGGTTTCATAGCACTTATCGAGATGCAAAGGAATGCGTGCATCATTCAGAATCAGATCGACCATCCGTCCCAGATACGCATTATTAGCGTAGGCTAAAAATGGTAAAGGTGATTTTTCTGAGCCAGGCAAAAGCAACTCGGACTTACCGGATTTATCACAGCGGGCATAAGCCCGCAAGGCTTCAGTTCCCATGCTGATCATGTCGTACTGACTGGCATCCAGCAACAAAGGCTGGCGCGGGTGGTGATAGCAAAGCAGCAGATCGCAACCTCCCTCGACCAGGCTCATCACGGCATCATGCACGTTCAGGGCGAGCAGACGGCTGTTGATCTCGCCAAAGGCTGACTCAAGTTCCGTCAGCCACTTTGGTACATAGGTCAGCGACAAGGTATGAGGTACCGCGAAGTCGACGGTGGTCTGGGTAGTGGTGCGCTTGCCTCGCAATAAAGCGCGGGCATTATTGATCTGCCCGAGCATGGCAATCGCTTGCTCGTAAAATACCTCGCCCGCATGCGTTAAGCGGGTCGGATATGAGGTACGGTCAATCAGGTCGCTGCCAAGCCACGCCTCCAGCGATTGTATGCGACGCGAGAACGCCGGTTGCGTGACGTGACGCAATTCAGCAGAGCGGCTGAAACTATTGGTTTCAGCTAAAGAGACAAAGTCTTCCAGCCATTTGGTTTCCATGTCGTCATGATAATCGCAGCACGAAAAAAAAGCGTCAACTTATGCGGGATATCCGCACAGTTTGACGCTTATTTTTATCGTATTGCGAGTGCTTAGAAGATATTCGTTTGCTCAGTCAGACTGCCGCCTACCGACTCATAGATCACGACGGTACCGTCTTTCAGGTCGCCTTTGGCATCAAACTCTATCGTGCCCTGGATCTTGCCATCGAAAGAGGTTTTCTTCATCTCTGGTACAAAGACTTTAGGATCGATAGAACCGGCTCTCTGCATCGCCTGCGCATATACGTGAATACCATCGTAAGAGATCGGTGACATCGCGCCTGGTTCACCGAATTTGGCACGATACTTCTGCATGAACGCAGCACCACCAGACAACCAGGATGGCGGCACACCGGCGACGGTGCAGAAGTAGCCGCGATCCGCATTGCCGGCTGCTGACTTGATAATTGCGGCATCACACATGGAATCACCCGTCACGAATTTCGCAGTGATACCTGCGGCGCGCATGGCCTTCAGCAATCCCAAACCAACCGGCTCATCACCGCCGTAGATAACGACATCGGATTTGCTGTCATTGATTTTTTTCACGAGCTGCGGGTAGTCGACCGTCAATGGATTGACCGACTCCTTACCCGGGACGATTTTTTTTGATTCCAGAACCTTTAATACTTCCGCAGCCAGCCCAAGTCCAAACAATGATGCATCATCGACCACGAACACTGTTTTTGCTTTTAGCTTATCGACTGCGATACGCCCCAATGTTGTGCCCTGCTCGATATCGTCCGCACCAATACGGAACGCACTGGGAATACCCATCCGCGTGTATTGAGGGTTAGTTGACGCTGACATTTGCGGGATGCCTGCTTTGGCATAAATCGGCGCGGCGGGAATCGTTACACCAGAATTAAAGTGCCCATAAACAGCGACAACACCGGCATCAATCAGGCGCTGCGCGGCGGCCTTACCATCTTCCGGATTCGCTTTATCGTCTTCTATCGTCAAGGAAAAATGCGCACGCTTGCCCTGGATATAGATGCCTTCCTCGTTTAATTCATCAACGGCAATTTGCGCACCTCCAGCGATGCTTTTACCGTTGTGAGCGAGATTGCCCGTCATCGGCGCAACAACACCGATTTTGACTTCGACCTGACGACTACAGGCGCTGACCAACAAAACTACAGCGAGGCCAATTAGTTTTTGTGACAAGACTTTCATCGTTGCTCCTGAATAGAGAGGTAGATTTTAGGAATAATTCTTCCTGATAGTAGGACTGGACAGGACGAATAAAATTTTGAAATTCCAAGAATTTCAAATACTTTACATCGTACTGGTAATTTCATGAGAAAAGCTAAATTCTCTAAAGCAATCTTTGTGCCGCACATTCCTTGCATCAATACCATTAATTTTGCACAAAGAGACTACATACAGCTACTCATTTTGCTACGCAATCAGCATCGCACTACGCTGCACTCACTTCAACATCAGAGTCGTCGAAGTCATCTGCTCGCTCGTCACTACGATTTTGTTGTCGTTCCCACATCTGTGTATACGCACCGTTCTGCGCTAACAATTGCTGATGCGTACCACGTTCAATGATGCGGCCTTTATCCATTACCAGAATCTGCTCCGCATCGACGATGGTAGATAGACGATGAGCAATCACCAGGCTGGTTCTGGTCTTGGCAATCTCTTTGATTTGCGCTTGTATCATTTGTTCAGACTTGGAATCGAGCGCCGACGTTGCCTCATCAAAAATCAGGATAGAGGGATTCTTTAATAAAGTTCTGGCAATAGCGACCCGCTGTTTTTCGCCGCCGGATAATTTCAAACCACGCTCACCGACGGTGCTTGCATACCCGTCCGGTAAGCTTTCAATAAAATCGTGAATATAAGCGGCCCGTGCCGCAGCGACGACCTGATCTCTGGTTGCACCCGGCTTACCGTAGGCAATGTTGTATTCAATACTGTCATTGAACAACACCGTATCCTGCGGCACGATACCGATAGCACTGCGCAGTGAATGCTGGGTAATCGCGCGAATATCCTGGCCGTCAATCCGAATGGTGCCGCCCTGAATATCGTAGAAACGAAATAACAAACGCGACAGGGTAGATTTACCCGATCCGCTATGCCCGACAACCGCCGTCGTGGTACCGGCAGCGATCGTAAAGTCGACATCAAATAAAATCTGTCGCTTACTTTCATAACTGAAATCGACATGCGCAAACTGAATCGCCCCGCCCTTACTATGATCAACGCTGAGAGGAAGCGCGTCTGCCGTATCGGCAATCTCTTTATGCTGATCCAGTAAAGAAAACAACTTCTCCATATCCGCCAGGCTTTGTTTAATTTCGCGGTAAAGAACGCCAAGAAAATTCAAGGGAATATATAGCTGAATCATAAACGTGTTTACCAGCACCAGGTCGCCCAGACTCATGGTGCCGTCGATCACGCCTTGCGTCGCACGCCACAAAATCAGTGTGACTGCCGTCGCAATAATCAGCGACTGGCCCGTGTTCAGCAAGGATAAACTCGACTGGGATTTGACCGCAGCGAATTCAAATTTTTGCAGGCCTTCGTCGTAACGTTGCGCTTCGTATTCCTCATTACCAAAATATTTAACCGTCTCATAATTCAGCAGAGAATCGATGGCCTTGGTACTTGCTTTAGAATCGAGTTCGTTCATGGTGCGACGAAAATGCGTACGCCATTCAGTCACCGCAATCGTGAACGTAATGTAGGTCGCGAGTGCTACCAGAGTGATCACAGAGAACCAGATATCGTAATGCGTTGAGAGATAAATCAATACCAGCGTAATCTCAAGCAGCGTCGGAAAAATACTGAACAAGGCATACGATACCAGTGATGAAATACCGCGGGTGCCGCGCTCAATATCCCGTGTCATACCACCGGTCTGGCGATTCAGATGAAAACGTAGCGATAAGGCATGCAAGTGCCGGAATACCTTTAACGCAATTGTCCTTACTGCACGCTGAGTGACCTTGGCAAAAACAAATTCACGCAACTCGGTGAAGAGCGTGGTAGACAAACGCAAAGCGCCGTAGCCAATCAAAATCCCGACTGGCAAAACCATCAATGCCGCCGGATGCTGAGGACTGATTGACATGCTGTCGATCAGTTGCTTCAACACGAGCGGCACACCCACACTAGCGAGTTTGGCGCCAACCAGAAACAACAGTGCCAGCGAGACCCGCCATTTATATGCCCACAAATACGGTAATAAAGTTTTAACAGTTGACCAATCGCCGCGAGGTGATGGCGCTGAATTTGCCGAGGCAGGAGCATCGGCAGATGAGTTACGGCGCATAGAATTGCCTAAGATGAAGTAGGGATATGGTTTATGATTTGTTCAAATGATCTAAGCGAATTGTATCTTTGAAAGGAAATACCATGTCTGACCAGATGAAAAACACCCTCCCCGCCGGCATGCCGCAATTGCGTGTCATGCCGATGCCCGCCGATGCGAATGTCCACGGTGACGTATTTGGCGGATGGATCATGGCGCAGGTCGATATCGCCGGAGCAATCCCTGCCGCGCGCCGCGCCAATGGCCGTGTTGCAACGATTGCAGTGAATTCATTCTTGTTTAAACAACCCGTTTTTGTGGGTGATTTACTGTCGTTTTATGCCGAAGTTGTTAAAGTCGGCAATACCTCAATCACCGTGTCGGTCGAAGTCTATGCAGAACGTAATCGTCTGCAAGCGAGTACCGTCAAAGTCACTGAGGCGACATTAACGTATGTCGCAACAGGTGAAGACAGAAAACCTCGTCCGATTCCACCGTTGGACGCTATCTGAGCCTATTTTGAGTCGATTTTGAGCCTCCACTACTGCGTTACCATTTCACCATTATCTGAACGATGGGTCTTCGGCCTACTACAAGATAACAAAAACAATGGCGAGACTCATGATGTAAAAATGCTGTAGTGCCAGTGCGGCATCACCCTGTCTATATTCCGAATAATTTATTAAGTGCGGCCTGCACTGACTACTATGCAACGACGGCAGTTTTTACAACAATCTCTACAGCAGTCTTTACGCCTTGCCGTGCTGGCGGCGTCGGCGTACCAGCTACCCGGTTTTGCCGCAGATAAGTCATCGGCATATCCCTTCACGCTGGGCGTTGCTTCCGGCTCACCCCGGCATGATAGCGTGGTGATCTGGACTCGCCTGCTGCCAGAACCATTGAATGCTCTGGCACTGCCAGCAGTGCCTTACAAAGTACGATGGGAAATCTCGGAAGACGAGACTTTTCATCACATTGTCGGTCGCGGGGAACATACAGCCTTGCCTGAGCTCGCACATAGTGTGCACGTCGATGTCACCGGCTTGCAGGCGGAACGCAATTATTGGTATCGCTTTATGCTGGGCGAGGCAATCAGTCCGGTAGGACGCACACGCACTGCGCCAATCGCAGAGGCCATGCCCTCCGGCTTGCGGCTGGCGGTCGCCTCCTGCCAGCATTGGGAGTTTGGTGAATATGCAGGGCACCGGCATATTGCTGCGGCATATCCGGATCTGGTGGTTTTCCTCGGTGATTATATTTATGAATGGGGACCTTACGATTTAAGTCATCCGTCCAAGCCACGCAGGCGCGATGTCGAGAGCATGAATCTGGCGGGCTACCGTAGCCGCTATGCGCAGTACAAATCAGATCCGCATTTGCAAGCAGCGCATCATGTCGCGCCCTGGATCGTGACCTGGGATGATCATGAGGTCTGCAATGATTACGGTAACGACAGAGATGAACGTTTATCAGTCGATTTTTTGCAAAGACGCGCAGCGGCATATCAGGCGTTTTATGAGCATATGCCGGTGCGCCTGCCGAATCTGGCAACGCTCATGAGTGAAGCAGGTCGCTTTGCTCACATGCGGATTTATGAGCGTTATGACTGGGGCAAACTTGCACGCTTCCATGTACTCGATGACCGTCAGTATCGCTCACACCATGCCTGCCCGAAACCAGGGATGGGCGGCTCAAATTCAGTCACGAATGCCGAGTGTCGTGAGCTGCTTGACCCAAACAGAACTCTGCTCGGGCAAGAGCAGGAGAAGTGGCTGGCGCAGGGATTTGCCAGCTCCGGAGCCAAGTGGAATGTCTTGACGCAGCAAACCTTGATGGCGCAATCCAGTCAGACGCCCGTCGCTAAAGAAGGTGATGGAAAATTCTGGACCGACGGTTGGGATGGCTACCCGTTTGCACGTCAACGAGTATTAGATGATTTGCAAAAACATAAACCGGCGAATCCTGTAATTATTTCCGGTGACGTTCATACATTTTATGCGGCGAATATCAAGCGCGATTTTTACAGTAAAGCCTCGGCAAGCAATCCGATTCTAGCAACGGAGTTTTGTGGCACCTCGATAACGTCCAGCTCACGTCCGCAAGAACGCACAGACCAATACGTCGCGCAAAATCCTCACATCAAATTCGGGCGTAGTGATAAGCGCGGCTTTATTCTGATGGATATCACGCCGAAACAAATGATCACCCGCTTCATGGCGCTGGACGACGTGTCTCGTGCGGACTCTGGCATCTCGACGCTGACAAGCTTTGTGGTTGAAGATGGAAAAACCGGCGTAGTGAGCGCATAGCAAATAAAAAAGGAAGGCAGATGCCTTCCTTTTTTATACTCAAGATATACTCCAGTGCAGTATATTTTCAACGCCTAATAAATACGTGCGGATTAAGCACTATATTGAACGAATATATGGGGAGTATATACATCAAACTCTCCAAATATCGTCTCAGGCAGCTTTCTTTTCATCACGCAATTCACGACGCAAAATTTTGCCGACGTTGGTCTTAGGCAGCTCCAGGCGGAACTCAATGAACTTCGGCTTTTTGTAAGCAGTGAATTGCTCTTTGCAGTAATCCATCAATTGTTCAACCGTCAGCGTCGGATCTTTACGCACCACAAACAACTTGACCGCCTCGCCTGAATTAGCATCTGGTACGCCAACGCAAGCGCATTCCAGCACACCCGGATGCAAGGCAACCACACCTTCAATCTCATTCGGATACACATTAAAGCCAGAGACCAGGATCATATCTTTCTTACGATCGACAATCGTGGTGTAGCCGCGGACATCCATAATCCCAACGTCACCCGATTTAAAAAATCCGTCGGCAGTCATGACCTTGGCAGTCTCATCAGGACGATTCCAGTACCCGACCATGACTTGCGGTCCACGAATGGCAATCTCTCCTGGCGAACCTAAGGGCACGTGATTGCCATCATCGTCCAGAATCGCAATTTCAGTCGACGGAATAGGGAGTCCGATCGTACCGGAAAATTCCTTGGTTTTTGCCGGATTCGCGGTAGCAACTGGCGATGTCTCTGACAAGCCGTAGCCTTCTGCGATTGCGCAACCGGTGGTTTTCAACCATTTATCGGCGACTGCTTTTTGCACTGCCATACCGCCGCCACTACAAATCTCATAGCCAGAGAAATCGAGTTTGGCGAAATCAGGATTATTCAGCAAACCGTTGTACAAGGTGTTCACTGCCGGGAAAATATTGACCTTATATTTTGCCAATTCTTTGATAAATCCCGGAATATCGCGCGGATTCGGGATTAGCAAATTCATTGCTCCGATACGCGTACCGAGCAAGCTACAAACAGTCAATGCGAAGATGTGATACAGCGGCAAAGCACAGACAATCACCTTTTGTTCAGAGTTGGCTTGATTCTCCATGCCGGACATCAGCCATGCGTCGTTTTGCAAAATATTGGCAATGACATTGCGGTGAGATAGCGTCGCACCTTTCGACACGCCCGTGGTTCCGCCGGTATATTGCAGGAACGCGATATCGTCGTGACCAAGACTGACCGGCTGAAAATTCAGGCGACTGGATTCAGCGAGCATCTGCTTAAATCGCACCGCACCTGGCAGCGAGAATGCCGGCACCATTTTTTTGACATTACGGACAACGAAATTAACGATCGCCCCCTTCACGCCACCCAACATATCACCCATGGTAGCGACGACGATATGCTTGATTGGAGTGTTACTCAGAACATGTTCCAGCGTCACGGCAAAATTTTCCAAAATGAAAATTGCTTCAGCACCGGAATCCTTTAGCTGATGCTCTAATTCGCGAGGGGTGTACAAAGGATTGACATTGACAACGGTGTAGCCCGCACGCAGCACTGCGGCCATCACGACAGGGTATTGCAAGACATTCGGCATCATGATCGCAACGCGGGCACCTTTTGGGAGTCCCTTACTTTGCAACCAGGCGCCAACTTTCTTTGACAGAGTATCCAGCTCGCCGTAAGTCAGGAATTTATCCATGCAGGCGTAGGCATTACGTGCTGAGTATTTATGGAAAGACTCTTCCAGCACCTGCACCAGCGATTGATATTGAGAGAAATCGATTTCTGCCGGAACGCCTTGCGGATATGATTTCAGCCAAAACTTGTCCATACGGTTTTCCTTGTCTCTGAGTGTTGTTTTGATTTATTCAGCGTCGGTGCTGCCAATGATGCGCGAAGCACTACTCGCCGGCAAACTGATCGAATGATCTGTTAGCATGGCTAGCATGAATATACTGCGCCGATAGTCGATGCTATCGGCAATGATAAACCAAGGCAAGTCTTTTGCAGCCAACTTGAAAACATCCTCTACTAATTTGCTGCAACGCACAATCAACTAACTTGTTTAATCTATCTGTGGTTTGGTCAGACTCACTGCCGTTCTGCACAAAAAATCTTGAGGGCCGGTGCGTTTTGCAAACACACTGACATCACTGATCAGCCCTTCTCAACCTGCACCAATACATCGTAGAAGGTAGGCCCGCCACCCATATCCGTTAAGCGCTGACTGGTGACTTCATTCGCATTTTTTTGATCGGAAGCAAATTTTTTCCACCAGATAGACAAACCGACCACCAGACCTCGCCGGGCTTTGTCGGTGACTCTCGCAAGTGCCACAAAAGAACCACGGTCATTGAAAATTCTGACGGTATCACCAGAAGCAATCTGGCGATGCTGAGCATCTTCAGGATGAATATCTACATGCGGCTCGCCTTCGGTATCACGCAAACTTTGTACGTTGACGAAACTCGAATTTAAAAAATTACGAGCAGGTGGCGAGATCATTGCCAGTGGATATTTGCCAGCGAGCGCAGGATTGCTCGCAACCGACTCATAAGGGGGAATATACGTAGGCAAAGGATCATAACCATCGCGCTGCATTTGTTCGCTATAGAACTCACATTTTCCGGACGGTGTCAGGAAACCGCCCTGTGCAAAAGGGGCGTCAGGAACACGTAATTTCGCCCATCCCGTTTTCTTCAGTGAACTCCAGTCGAAATGTACGGCACGAGCATCGGATTGCTTAAATGCTTGTGCGGCCAATTCATCATCACTTTCACGAAAGCACGGGTCGTCAAAACTCATGCGATGTGCCAGAAGGCGGAAGATTTCTGTGTTCGGTTTTGCCTCTCCCATGGGGGCAATAGCGGCATTATTCGCCATCATGTACAAATGCCCGTAGGCGCTGTGCGCATCCACATGCTCAAGCTGGGTTGTCGCAGGCAAAACGATATCAGCATAGTCTGCTGTGTCGGTCTGAAAATGCTCAAGTACTACTGTAAATAAATCCTCACGGGCGAATCCCCGGGCTACTGCATTCGATTCCGGTGCGACGGCAACTGGATTTGAATTATAGACAATCACAGCCTCAATCCTGGGGCCGAAACTACCAGAGCTCTCGCGCAATAAATCATCACCGATCGTACTCATATTAATAGTGCGTGGCGTCAGTGATTGCGGGAATAAATCGGGTCGCTGTAAGCCGGTAAGATTTTTAGGAAAAGTATCCGACAATGATAATTGCACACCTCCTCCGGCGTGACGCCATGCCCCGACCAATGCTGGCAGGCAGGCGATATTGCGCACGGCCATGCCACCACCACGGACTCTTTGCATTCCGTAGTTCATCCGTATCATGCTGGCCTCACCACGCTGCGCGCACTCGCCGTAGGCCCTTGCCAGGTTCACCACCTCATCCATACTGATTCCACAAGCTTCTGCGACGCGTTCAGGTGTCCACTCTGCTACGCGCTGTTTAAGTTGCTCAAAGCCTGTTGTGTAGGCTGATATATAGCCATGATCAAGCAAGTCTTCTTTGATCAGGACATGCATCATGCCGAGCGCCAGGGCTGCATCAGTGCCTGGCAACAAGGCGATATGCTGATGACATTTTTCAGCCGTTAAAGAGCGGTAAGGATCGATCGCAATAATCTTTGCACCATTGCGTTTAGCTTCTTGCACACGCATCCAGAAATGCAGATTGGACGCAATAGGATTACCACCCCAGATGAGAATTAAGTGTGCGTTTTGTGTTTGTTCAACATCCGTGCCAACACGAGCACCCAGAGTGTATTTGTAACCAGTACCGCCAGCAGTTGCACATATTGTGCGGTCAAGAAAAGACGCGCCGATTTTATGAAAAAAACGTTGTGACATGCTGTCGCCCTGTACCAGTCCCATGGTGCCTGCGTAGCTATAGGGCAGTATGGCAAGGGGATTACGATCTGCAATTTTCTTAAGCTTTGCAGCAATCGTCGTCAGCGCTTCATCCCAGCTAATTTGTTCAAATTGACCTTCGCCTTTTTTACCGACACGTTTTAAAGGATGCAGTACGCGGTCTTTGTGATAGGTGCGCTCTGTATAACGCGCGACTTTAGTACACAAGACGCCAGCCGTCGTCGGGTGATCCGGATCTCCGCGTACTTCGGTGGCGATCCCGTCTTGTACCGTGACATGCAAGGCGCAGGTATCCGGGCAATCATGAGGACAAACGGCGCGGACGATGGTGGTAGCCATACTCATTCCTAAATCTTTTTTACTTTGATGAAAGTGTCTACTTACGAATCACATAAGCGCTGCATGAAGCGCTCGCACTGAACGATCTGCGCCAGCTCCACATATTCGTTAGGCGAGTGTGCCTGCTCGATACTGCCAGGTCCGCAGATGACGGTCGGAATACCTGCCTGCTGAAATAAACCGGCTTCTGTACCATAAGAGACAGCGCCGTCAGGTGAGTTCCCAGAGAGTTGTGCAGCTAGCTGGACGATGGCGTCTGACTCTTGCATTTGCAAACCAGGTGCGGAGGCCAGCCATTCAAAATCGATGCGCGCGAGCGGCTCTACTGCCAACATCTCTGGTATTAATTTGCGGGCATATTCCTGAATTTCTTCAAACAGCAGGTCTGCCTTCATGTCGGGTAATGTCCGCGCCTCAAATTGAAAATCACAATCTTTCGGCACGATATTGGTTGCGAGTCCGCCACGGATCAGACCCGTTTGCAAGGTACTGTAAGGGACCGTATAAGAATGATCGCGAGTCTCTTGTAAGGCCAGGCGATCAGCTAATTCGCGGATATACACGACAATTTTGGACGCATACTCAATCGCATTCACACCCTGCGTCGTATAACTCGAATGTGCTTCTTTACCGCGTACGCAGCAACGGAAACGATGCGTGCCCTTGTGTGCAATGACTGGCCGCATCAAGGTGGGTTCACCGACTATACACGCAGCGGGTTGCAAACCTATTTCGTCCAGATCACGTATCAGGCTGCGTACGCCAAGGCATCCCACTTCTTCATCATAAGAAAAAGCAAGATGTAATGCCTGATCCCTGTCCGCAGCAATGTACTGCGGTATGGCATGCAGCGCTGCGGCGATATAAGTTTTCATATCTGCTGCACCACGTGCATATAAGCGATCACCATTAATCACTGCTGTAAAAGGATCAGTATGCCATTCCTGCCCGTCAACAGGTACTACGTCAGTATGACCAGAAAGAATAATTCCCGGTCTTTTTCCATCACCTACCGTAGCAAATAAATTAGCTTTTTTTCCGGTACTGTCATAGGTCAGCCTGGAACTAACGCCATATTGCTTAAGGTAAGTTTGAATCCAGTCGATCATTTCGAGATTAGAATCACGAGAAACCGTTTTGAAAGCAATTAATTGCGCCAGAATTGCAAGTAGCTCCGGAGATACTGTAGATATGACTGTCATTGAATAATTCTTATGTTTGCTTGTGCTTCAGTAGCATTGGAGGAAATGTGTTGCTGCGGATAATTCGTCTCGGCTAATTCCATACTATATCGCTGAACTACAAGCATTGCTGATAATCCCCGCGCGTATTTAATGTAGATCTGCTTATGAAGGCAAGATATCGGGCTGATCGCCAAGACGATGGCCTGGATTTTTCTTTTCCAATTCGAGTATCGCGGCAGAATGATCTGCAACAGGCTGATAAACGAGAAGCTGTTGATAGATGTCAGCAATCATTTCTGTGACAGGCAGTTGCAAGCCATTGCTGTGTGCCGCCTGCAAGATATTTCGCATATCTTTCGACTGGCTTTTGACTTGGCCTCCCGGCAAGAAATTCCTGTCCAGCATACGCTGCCCATGTACCTCTAAAATACGACTCTCTGCGAATCCGCCCCGTAAAGCTTGACGCACCGCTACAGGATCAGCACCTCCGGCCTGCGCCAGTAATAACGCTTCAGCGACGATGTTGATCGCTCCGCCAACGATTAACTGGTTGCACAACTTCGATAATTGTCCGGAACCTGGCAATCCGACCAAAGTTGCTTTTCCCAGCACGTCCAAGACAGGTTTAATTTTGCTAAATTCGTCTGGATAGGCGCCAGCCATAATAGCTAGAGTCCCGGCTTCTGCGCCGATGACGCCGCCAGATACCGGCGCGTCAATAAAAATAATGCCCTTGGCTCGTAACAAAGCATTGAATTTTTGCGCTTCCTGTTGCTGCGTAGAACTCATGTCTATCCAGATCTGTCCTGGCTTTAAGAATGGCAAGGTGTGGTGAATAATGTCACTCACCACATTACCCGCCTCCAGCATACTGATCACGATATCAGCATCACCATTTGCAGTTGACATGGCGTTTTGTGGTGCGATAACGGTCTCTGCCCCCAAGATTCTCAAAGGCTCACATTTGGAAGATGTACGATTCCAGGCAACCACGGTATATCCGGCATTAATTAATCTGGTAGCCATCGGTAAGCCCATCAGACCAATTCCCAAAAAAGCAATTCGTGGTTTGTTCATACTATTCATTGTTTTAGGTTGTTGTGAGTGAATGACACTGACAAGTGTGTTGGCATATTTTGCCCATCGCCGATATGATTTGTAGCGAATTGATACAATATCTTAAGAATTCTTCTTTCACCTCTTATCAGGACATCGTTTTATGAAATTTTCGCTTAATAAATCCTTGCTGTGTGGGCTTATGCTGACTCTTACGCAATCAGTAACATATGCTGCGGATTCAGCATCACTGGAATTCGCTACCGGGAATAAAACAAAAATGCTTCGTGCCGGGGCTCAATGGACTTGGGATGAGCAATGGTATAAATCAAACGGAACCCACATTGGTGGTTATTGGGACGCCACATTAGCGAGTTGGCAGGGCAATAATTACCAAGGAAGTGGCGCGAAACAAAATATCGTCGATGCTGGCATTACCCCTGTATTCCGGCTACAAAATGACAATAAGAAGGGAGCATACGTCGAAGCAGGAATCGGTTTGCACATGTTATCGGACATATACGACAATAACGGCAGGAAGTTTTCGACGAATTTTCAGTTCGGTGACCATATTGGAGTCGGATATGTACTGCCAAACGGCTGGGATATTGCGCTCAAGATTCAGCACTATTCCAACGGAGGGGTCAAGCACCCAAATCCCGGAGTGAATTACGCGGTATTGAAGGCGGGGTTTGCGTTCTAGGCTGACGCTTTAGTAAAGCGTTAAAGCCTAGTAAAGAGTGCGCATGAGCCCTCCGGTTTTCTGGGGGATACGGTATCAAAAAGGGGCTTTGGCTCCTTTTTTATTGGGTAATTTGTTTTGGTAAGCGGTCGGCGAGAGCGTGCGTGAGGCGGATGCGAGGCTAGTGGCAGGGAAAGAAGAAGAGGAAGAGGAAGAGGAAGAGGAAGAACAACAATAACAACAGGCAGCAGATAAAAGTGAGCGTACAAGTGGTGCTGCAAAAGCAAAAGCCCCGATCAATTTCTTGAACGGGGCTATGCGGAATAAAAGCCTGACGATGACCTACTTTCACACTGGTTGCAGCACTATCATTGGCGCGGAGTCGTTTCACGGTCCTGTTCGGGATG
>NZ_JBMPPE010000003.1:0-493289 GCF_049339445.1 Undibacterium sp. RuTC16W
TCGCTTTTTGGCTCGCGGCCGCATCACGTTGCGCATTGAGTTCACGAGCGCGTTCGGCATTTTTGCGCTGCACTTCCAGCGCGGCCAGGCGCGACTCATCTACGCTCTCGTTGCCAGTCCGGCGCTCGACCTTCTTCTGCTTGGTCTTTTCCTGGTGGACCAGCTTGGCTTTGTTTTTATCGACTAGTCCTGCTTTTAAAAACTGATCTTGCAATGAGGCCACAATACGACTCCGTAAAATAAGTGCCATCGGTCCAGGACAACGCTGCCGACCAGTGGCAAGTCGCTAGCATAATTTTTTATTCTGCAAGGACGTAACCTGCAATAAGTAGAATGGATTTCTCCTGATGCAGTAGACATTTACTAATGTCAAAAACGGATAAAGAAGTAGGACAGATATCTTCTAGAAAGAACGATCATCCCGCTCACTCACGGTTCCGTTGTTTTTTATGGGTCGGATTTTAGATTGCCTGTTTTTATTATATTTTGAAAAATTTATCTATTAAATTTCTGTATCTTTCACGCCTTCCGCAACAGTATCTCAAATGGCGAATAAGAGGCTATCCGGCATTTGTCGGATTGTGGATTTTGACTGTATTTAGGATTATGCATAAAACAAATTCAGAAATTTTCGATGGGCGACTTTCATTGATGTGTCAGTGCTAGCTCATCTGAAATGAATGAACGCTATCACCATTAAAAAAAGAGGCATGACAATGCAGCGTAGAAAATTATTAGCCGCAGTACCATCTCTGCTCACCAGTGGCGTCTTGTCTGGGCTAATCCGACCAGTCTATGCGCAGACCGCTCAGATACGTTTTGGTCAATCTGCATCCATTACCGGTGGACAGGCTGCTTATGGCAAAGACATTCGCGATGGCATTAACGCTGCCTTTGCTGCCGCAAATAAAGCTGGCAGCGCTAAGAGTGGACGTTTTGAGCTGGTAACTCTGGATGATGGCGGCGACCAAACGCGTTGCGTACAAAACACGAAAACCCTCATTGATAGTGGCGTGTCTGCGCTGCTTGGATTTACCAGCGGCGCTGGTGCAGAGGCTGCGTTGCCGCAAATTGAAGAGAGCCAGATCGTGTTATTGGGTACCGCCAGTGGAAATATGGGTATCCGTAGAAAAGAACTCAATATGCCCTACCATGTGCGTGCTGGATCTGATGATGAGTATGTCAAATTAGTCGCTTTCATCAAAGACTTTGGCATGAAAAAAGTCGCTTATGTGTATCTGAAAGATGTATCGAACGCTAATTTGGCAGCGATGGAAAATGCCATGAAGGCCGCGGGTATTGCTCCGGCTATCGCGATAGCGCTGGATCGCAATGCCAAATCCTTTGATGCTGACGCAGCCAAATTATTGGCTGCCGACGTGGAAGGAATATTATTCACTACGAATGCGCAACCTATCGTCAGAATTACTGATTATCTGGCTAAAAACGGTTTCACCGGTTTTAGCTTTTGCACCTCCTTTGCCGGACAAGCCCTGATTGATACTTTGAGCAGCAAAAGGCGTAGCATCATCATGTCTCAGGTTGTGCTGAGACCAAAAACCATAGGCAGTTCTCTGATCAAGCACTACCAGGAACATATCGCGGCTTTGGGCGGTGGCGCACGCACCGGCTATACTAGTTTGGAAGGTTATATTGCGGGCATGGTCGCGATAGAGGCGGCGCAACTCGCGCTGAAAGGCGAGGATGGCGTGAGCCGTAGCCGCTTCAAAAAAGCAATCTCTGCGCTGAACGTGGATCTCGGCGGTTATCGCGTGAACTTCGCTTCAGGCGGGCATCACGGCTCGCACTTTTCGGAGGTGCTTGCCGTGGATAAGACTGGCCGCATTATCGGTTAAACTCGGATTTTCATTAGTGCGCGCCAAAATATGATTAAGCTTCTTGCATGAATGAGTTTATGTAAAATTACAAGCTTAATGAAGAGGATGCAGATGGTCAGCAGAGTGTTAAGCGATGGTATTCGGGGGTAACTGGAACCTGCGCTGAGAGCCCAAGGATGTCACCACTGGAAAAATGACCGAGAAGTAATGGAAGCCATTTTATGGACACTACGCACAGGAGCGCCGTGGTGGGATATACAGACGGATTTTTGTCCATAAAAGGCGATGCTTCAGAAGTCATTCCTGAGCAAATCATACGGACAGGAATGACTCCAGTAAATCCAACTAAGCAACGTCATCTAGTAAAAAACTAGTTTGCAGAATAAAGCACTTTCGTAGCACCGCAACACAGTTTGAAAAACTCCCCAGAGGTTTCAAAGCAATTCTCTTTCTCGCTTGTACTTTTATCTGGCTTAAATTGAATTGAGTTGAACACACCCACTAACATCCTTAATTACTTTTTCCACTCAAAACTAAATACGACATCATATGCAAGTCAAATATTTCTCTCGACATCCATGGCATCACTGATCTCAGAATCACCGTCAATACTCAACAAACTCTGAGCTGAATCCGCAGGTAAAGCCTCGACTGATTTCAATTTTCTGGTCATTTGACGGGTACGTACTTCTGCCTTGTCGATGTTGTCGGCGGCTCTGACCAGGGCGGCTTTGGTCGACGCGAGTACGTCGCCAAACTTGCCGAATTCGGTCTTGACTGCACCTAATACTTGCCAGACTTCTGACGAACGTTTTTCTAATACCAGTGTGCGGAAGCCCATCTGCAAACTGTTCAGCAATGCGGACAACGTCGATGGGCCGGAGATGCTGACTCGGTAGGTGCGTTGCAATTCATCGGCCAGACCCGGGCGGCGCATGACTTCGGCGTACAGGCCTTCGGTAGGTAAAAACAAAATCGCAAAATCGGTGGTTAATGGCGGCGAGAGATATTTCTCAGCGATGGTCTTGGCTTCGCCACGGATTGCACGTTCTAATTCTTTGCCTGCCTGTGCGACGCCTTCTGCATCTGCACGCTCGGCAGCATCCAGCAGACGCTCGTACTGCTCTTTAGGGAACTTGGCGTCAATCGGCATCCAGACTGGCGCCCTGCCATCTTCTTTGCCTGGCAATTTCACTGCAAACTCTACGCGCTCGCCAGAGCCGGGCACGGTCTCGACGTTCTTAGCGTATTGTTCTGGCGTGAGCATTTGTTCCAGTACCATTTCTAGCTGTACCTCACCCCAGGTACCACGAGTTTTCACATTGGTCAGTACCCGTTTCAGATCACCGACACCAATCGCTAATTGCTGCATTTCACCCAGACCTTGATGCACTTTTTCTAAACGGTCTGAGACTTGTTTAAAGGATTCGCCCAAACGCTGCTCCAGCGTGGCGTGCAGTTTTTCATCGACGGTCTTGCGCATCTCTTCGAGTTTGGCAGCATTGTCATCTTGCAGATGTTTGATTTTTTCTTCCAGTGTCGCCCGCACTTCTGCCATGCGCAAGGCATTGGATTCGGTCAGTGTTGCCAGACTCTGGTTTAAGGTGTCGCCAAACCGTTTGAGGCTGAGTGCTTGCTCGTCACGCGAATTTTGGCTTTGCTGGATCAGGGCAAGACGCACTTGCTCCAGTTGCTGCGCGTTGGTCTCTGTCAGCTTGATCAGCTGCTGAGAAAATGCGTCTATCTGATTGTTTTGCAGCGTGGCGACGCTGGTCAGTTGGGCGGCTAAAGTTTGTTGAAGCTGTGAGAAATTTCCGCCCAGCTCTTGCCGTGTCGCTTGTGCCGTCGATTGCACCTGTTCCCGCAATGAGCGCTCAGAACGTTCCTGCGCTTGTTGCAATTGCTCTTGTTGCTGCAGTGCCTGTTGTAGTGAATGCTGTAGTGCGAGCAGTTGAGTGCCGACATCGCTGCCGCGACTGCGTGATAAGACAAGCAGGTTCACTACCAGGAGAATGGCGAGCGTGATGAGTATTAAAATTTCTATCAAATTCATGTCGTGTTCTTTTATTTTTTGTTAGTGATAGGTTCAGGATTAACGTTTTACATTCAGCGAAGAACAGATATATTCTGCCTCTTCTCACCCGCCACTCCTCTGTCGTCTGCGGGAGAGGGATGATGCTGATCTTTATTTTCCTAGCTCAGCCGGGCTTATTCCGCATCCAATCTGCTGTCTGATAAAACGATTGCATCAGGTGCTGTTGCAACTCTTCGGCGATGCCCACATCTTGCATAGCCCACGCCATACACCGCAGCCATTGGTCGCGCTCGCTGCTGGCGATCGCGTACGGCAAATGGCGTGCGCGCAAACGCGGATGGCCGAATTGTTCAATGTAGAGATTCGGGCCGCCCATCCAACCGGACAAGAACCAGAACAACTTATCGCGGGAGCCGTCCATCGGTGTCGGATGCAGTGCGCGGATACCGGCAAATTCTGGCTCCAGTTCCATCAAGTCATAAAAGCGATCCACCATCTCACGCAGCTTGTCTGCGCCGCCGATGAGAGCATAGAGCCTGGATTGTTCTTCTTCGTGATTATCTGTATTTGTTTCTGTATTCATACCTAGCAACAATTTTTTAGTAACAGGTTTTGTCCCTATACGCGGATGCATACCGGGCCTGAACGTTAGTGGTGAACATGGTGCACATACCGTCCATTGTGCATCTTAATTTGAGTGCAAAAACTCCTCCGCTGAGCCGTCGCTCAGCCGTGGTTTAGTCACAGTTCAGCTTTCACGCAGACTCAGCAAAGGTGGCTGATTCAACACATTACGCAATCCCATCCAACCGCCAATCAATGCGCACAATGCACCGACGCTTAAACCGGCGAGCCAGACCAGCGGCGAGAAGCTCCACTCGAAATTAAAACTGAATCGCGCGAGTGCCCAGCCGATAGCGGACGCACCGCTGGCGGCAAGCAAGCCGGCCAAGCCGCCGACCAGCAAAAATTCTATCCACTGTGCCTGTGACAATTGCTTGCGGGTTGCGCCCAGCGCACGCAGCAGGGCCGCTTCGCGCATGCGCAGGTCTTGCGAACCGGCCAGTGCTGCATACAAGACCAGCACACCCGATGCGAGTGTGAACAAGAACAAAAATTCAACCGCCGTAATGACCTGATCCAGCACGCTTTGCACTTGCTTGATCATGGCACCGACATCCACCACCGTCAGATTAGGAAAGTCCAGCGTCAACTGATTTACTGACCGCTGATCGCTTTCTGGCAAATGAAAAGCGGTGATCCAGGTCTGCGGCAATTCAGCTACCGCCGCAGGATTGAGAATCACAAAAAAGTTGACGCGCATCGATCCCCAGTCGAGCTTGCGCAGGCTGGTAATCGCTGCGGTGACTTGCTGACCGGCGACATCAAAACTCAGTTTATCGCCTAATCTTAGCCCCAGAGTTTTAGCGATGCCCTCCTCTACCGATGCCTCTGCTTGCGGATGTGCACCGGTCTCCTGATACCATTTTCCGGCGATGAGCTTATTCGTCGCTGGCATATCACGCATGGTAGACAGATTGAATTCTCTTTCGACCAGGCGTTTGGCTCTGTCGTCGGGATACGTATCACCGGTAATAGCTTTATCATTGACCTGAATCAGCCGCCCGCGGATCATCGGGTATAGCGTCGCCTGTTTATCCGTTGTAATGGCTTGCAGACGTCTGGTGATTTCTTCTTTTTGATCTGGCTGGATGTTGATCACGAATTGATTCGGCGCGTCCGCCGGAGTGGCACTTTTCCACGCAGTGATCAGATCAGACCGCACCACCGTCAGCAGCAACAAAGCCATCAGTCCCAATGCAAGCGACACTACCTGTATCACGGTTGCGCCAGGACGGCGTTGCAGCGCCGTAATCGCAAAGCGCCATGCCGTGTGGCTGCTGAAATTGCGTACACGTTTTAAGGAGGCAACGGCGAGCCAGGCGATCAGGGCGAATACCAGCAAGCCGATTAAAAAGCCGGATGCGGTCAGCAAGCCCAGCTTCACATCACCTGCCTGCCATAACAGCAAGCCAACGAACATACCCAATCCAAGGCCGTAGGTCGCCAGCGTCATCGCTTGCGGCGCATCCTGTTCGCGACGGATGACGCGATTATGCGGGACATTCCGCAATTGCAGTATCGGCGGCAAGGCAAAGCCGACCAATAGCAACAAACCGGTCGCGATACCCTGCAATGCAGGTTGCAGGCTTGCAGGCGGCAAATCGTTAGAAACCAATTTGCCCAACCATTCAAGCAAGACATAATGCCCGGCAAAGCCAAGGATGACGCCAGCGGCGCTGCCCAATAATCCCACGATCAAAAACTCGATCAGGTACATGCCCGTGACCTGATTCTGCGTCTGTCCAAGGCATCGCAACATCGCGCAGGCATCGACATGACGCAGCATGAAGCGGCGTGCCGCCATTGCCACAGCAACCGCTGCCAGCATCGCCGACAACAAGCCGACCAGTGATAAAAATTGCTCTGCCCGGTCCAGTGTCGCACGCATTTCAGGACGACCCGACTCGAGGGATTCTAGCCGCACACCTTTAGTTTGCTCACGGTCGATACTGTCTTGCAGCCATTTTTGAAACGGCGTAACGACATCGGCTTTGCCCGCCAGCAGCAGGCGATAGGTCACGCGGGAACCATTCTGTATGAGTCGGGTATCAGCAAGGTCACTCATGTTAAGCATGACACGCGGTGCAAAGTTCATAAACGCGGCACCACGATCCGGCTCATTCGCGATCAGTTGTGTGACGGTGAGTGTTTTGTCGCCGAGTTTGAGAACATCACCGGTCTTGAGTTTCATGCTGAGCAGCAGCGTCGGATCGATCCAGACGGTGCCGGACGCAGGAATCTGCCTTGTGCTCAGCTCCGCGCCCTGTGGCGACTGACTGAGCTTGAGATTGCCACGTAAGGGATAACCGGGTGTGACAGCTTTCAGCGCGACCAGCTTGGTGGTGATGGCATCGCCCTCACCCGCAATCGCCATACTCGGAAAAACAATAGTCTCTGCCATCGTCAATCCACGTCGTTGCGCTTCGGTACGCCAGGCAGGATTGATGGGCTGATCGGCACTGACCAGCAAATCCGCACCGAGCAACTGATGTGCATCGCGATTCAATCCGTTGCGCATCCGGTCTACAAAAAAACCTACCGACGACAAGGACGCAACCGCGATCATCAAGGCGACCAGCAAGAATCGTAATTCGCCCGCTCGCCAGTCACGCATGGTCATACTGAATGAGAGTCGTAGCATGGCGATCCTTCTGAGAATAAAAACAATTAGGAGTGATTAGGAATGACCGGAACGTACTGAAAAACAAATAAAGGGGGAGTATCTAGTTTTACATGCCCATTCCGCAGTTTTTATAAGGCGCATGGACATTTACATGCTGATACTCAGACCCAGTATAAGTCACATAGCGATTAACTCACTCTGAGATCATCAGGCATTCAAGGCTTGTGCGAAGTCATTTAACAAGTCCTGAGTATCTTCAATACCCACAGAAACGCGGATCAGTGAATCGACTATCCCCATCGCAGCCCGGCGTTCAGCCCCCATCTCAAAGAAGATGGTGTGCGCTACCGGAATCACAAGAGTACGCGTATCGCCCAGATGGGTGGCGGAGATCGGTAACTGCAGGCGATTCAGGTAGTCGAAGCAGTCAATTTCTGGCTTCAATTCAAAACTGAACAGCGCACCGTAAGACCGGAATAAATCACTCGCAATCTGATGCTGCGGGTGAGATGGCAAGCCAGGGTAATGCACGGCGTCGACGCGCGGATCGTTCTCCAGCATCTGCGCCAGTGCCAGCGCGTTTGCGCATTCACGCTCCAGACGCAAGGCAATTGTCTCGGCACCGACCGCGATCTGATGCGCCGCATCCGGCGACAGCGATGCGCCGAAATCACGCAAGGCCTTGGCACGTACCTGCGCCATACCCCACTGCGGTGCCGGTGCTTTTTTAAAATTGGCGGCGATATGCGGATAAGCGGACCAGTCAAATTCACCCGTATCGGTTAAAGCACCACCAAGTACGTTGCCATGACCCGCAATCGACTTGGTCAAAGAATTGACAACCAGACCAGCCCCAACGCTCTTTGGACGGAACAGATACGGCGAGGTCATGGTGTTGTCCACGACATATAAAATTCCGCGCTCACGGCATAAATCACCAATCCGTTTTAAATCCGCAATCTGAGTGCGCGGATTGGCAATCGTCTCTACAAATACCATGCGGGTTGACGGTGTAATCGCGGCTGCCACATTCGCAACATCGGTGGCATCAACAAAGCCCACCTCAACGCCTTGCGCAGCGACTGTTTGCCAGAGACTATTCGTATTACCAAATAAAAATGAGGATGAAATTACATGATCGCCCTGACGCAACAACGCCTGAAACACCGCACCAATCGCGGCCATCCCGGTCGCAAAGCAAATGCTGGACTGTCCATCTTCCATCTTGGTAATCTTGTCTTCGAGTGCCGACACCGTGGGATTGCCCTGACGTCCATAGCGATAACCCGATTGTTTGCCCTGGAATACCGCAGCCAGATCACGCGCATCCTCATAGCCATAGAACACCGACGTGTGGACAGGTTTATGTGCAGAGCCGTGCTCAATCGTTTTTTGGCGATCGTTGTGAAGAATGGTCGTGGTGAAGCCGTAAGATGCTTTTTCGCTCATGATGAAATAGGTGCTGTGGAGTAGAACAGATCTGAAAAGGAATCTCATAAGTTTAACCGAGATTCTTTGCGGCGACGCGGGCTTCAGAGTCAATTACTCTCGAGAGATGGGAGACGCAACGATCTCAAAGCAGAGCCGAGGCAATGGCAGCCGACCAGGTCGACTGTACCAACGTGGTTATTGCCATTATTTATTGGCAGTAGCACCAGCGGTAGCCGTCTGCGATGCTATGAACAACTTGACGGCATCCAGATATTCCCTGGATGCTTTTAAACGATCAAGGTAGCGAATCTTGCGCCTGGCGCTCCTGGCGATCAGATAATCGGACAAGCTGCCGCGTGCACCGCAATACATGCGGCAAGTTGCGACACCAGTTGGGGTAATCCGGTCGCTGATACGCAGTTGATCTGCCGTGCCGGATATTTTTAAGGTACAGGCCGGTTCTCCTGACAGTGGCGGCGCAGGATCATGGTAGACAAAGCCATCTTTTTCCTGACCCGCAATGCCATAGATACTGCAAGAGTGTCCGTTATAAAACTGAAGCTCTGCACGAAAATACACATGGGACGGATCATATTGAACGATCTCAATAATGTCTTCAGATTGATAAGGCTGATCAGCCTCACCCGGCGCCTTACCCGGTGTGATTACGCCATTCATGAAACGATGTTTATATACACCCTCAATATCACCAATCTGCAAAGGCGATGACAGCTCATCTCCATAAGCAAAGCTAGTTATTGTCAACATCAGGAATAGAAGAATTCGTTTCATGAATATATTTCTTAATACATCGACTATTGAGCTGATTTGAAGGCTAAATAATGTACAGATCGTTTTTGGCTTAATTTGGTCTAATCGATTCACCCTGCTGTCCGCCCTACTGTCCGCCATAGGCAAAAAACTCATTCGAGCAAAAACTGTTCAATAATTTCTGCCAGAATTTCGGGCTGATCATGATGCAACATGTGTCCTGCATTCTGTATCATTTCTTTACGTAAATGCGGAATATGGGATAGTCGGCGGTCGATTTCGATACGGGCTTCCGGTTTTGGTCCCATCCAATGCCAGACATTGGTATCGTCGGCTTCGAACCATAAGGTTGGCGCCGTATTTTTTTGCCAGCACGCCATGACTTCTTCAACATGATAGAGCAAGGGACTGGTCAGTTTGTGCGCCGGATCACCGAGTATCTCCCAGCGACCATCCTCATTTTGACGTGCCCAGTGTTGGGATAAAAATGCGGCACGCTCGTCGGACAATCGTGGATTCGTTTTTTGCAAACGCCCTGCGACTTCCGCTTGTGTTGCGTAGGTTCGCAATACTGGTGCTTCACGCAATTCATCCAGCCACTTCAGATAGCGGCCAGGTGCCTGACCCGGCGTCGTGGTCGGCATGCCAAAGCCTTCGAGGTTGATCAGTTTTCTGATTCGCTCCGGTCGTACGCCAGCGTAGATCCCCACGACATTGCCGCCCATGCTATGCCCTAATAAATTGACGGATTCGTCAGGCGAATAATGCTGCAAGATCGCGTCCAGATCACCCATGTAATCGGGGAACCAATAGCAATCCGCATGCGGGGCATCGGTAAGGCCAAAGCCCCGCCAATCCGGTGCAATCACGTGCCAGTCCTGCTTCAGGCAATCCACCACAAACTGGAAAGAGGCAGAGACATCCATCCAGCCGTGCAACATCACGATCTTGGGCGCGTTATCAGGTCCCCAATGACGAACATGATACTGAAGACCGCGAACGGGAATGAATTCTGAGCGAGATGATTTGATCATGAGATTAATAATTTTCGTGAATAAACAGAGCGCTTGCGACATCGGCAAGCCCGTTTTTCGTTTAGGATTAACGTTAGAGCATAACAAGCAATAGCACGATCGTTCGATAATTATACCGGAGTCAGGATGAGTCAGAAAAAAACGCTTACACATGCACCCGCCGTCGGCACGATTGATCACTATCAGGACCTTTATCAAAACTTTCGCTGGGAGGTTCCGGCTGAATTCAATATCGCGGAAGTCTGCTGCCAGCGCTGGAGTAAAGATCCCCAGCGTATTGCTATCCATTATGAAGATGCCGAGGGCAATACCAGCACATTGAGCTATGCCGAATTGCAAACTCAGGCCAATCAGTTATCGAATCTGTTACGCGCACAAGGCGTCAAAGCTGGCGATATCGTTGCCTACATCCTGCCGCAGCGCCCCGAGACGGCGGTCAGCGTGATTGCCTGCCTGCAGATGGGCGCGATTGCGATGCCACTATCTTTTTTGTTCGGCCCTGAAGCCCTGGAATATCGGCTGCAAAATAGTGAGGCAGTCGCCTTGATTGTCGATCAGAGCGGCATCGAAGCGTATTGGCAAATTCGCGGCAATTGCCCTGCATTAAAAACCCTCATTACTCTGCAATGCAAAGCCGAAGATTCGCTGATCTGGTCACATACGGTGCCGCAGATGCCGGCCGATTTTACTCCGGCGATGACCAAGGCGACTGATCCTGCCATTTTGATCTATACCAGCGGCACTACGGGCGCGCCGAAAGGTGCGGTGATTCCTCATTCTGCGATTATTGGCAACCTGACCGGCTTTGTCGCGTCTCAAAACTGGTTTCCACAGCCGGGTGACGTATTCTGGTCGCCAGCAGATTGGGCATGGACCGGCGGCCTGATGGACGCCTTGTTACCGACGCTGTACTTTGGTCAGCCCATCGTCGGTTACCAGGGACGATTCAGTGCAGAAACGGCTTTTTATCTGATGGAAAAATATCAGGTCACCAATACCTTTCTGTTCCCAACCGCGCTCAAGATGATGATGAAAGTCTGCCCGGAACCCAAGTCACGCTACCAGCTCAAGTTACGCAGCATCATGAGTGCGGGAGAAGCTGTCGGTGACGCCGTATTTAACTGGTGCAATGACGCGCTCGATATCATCCCGAACGAAATGTTTGGACAAACCGAGATGAACTACATTGTCGGTAACAGCATCGTGCAATGGCCCGCCAAACCAGGCAGTATGGGACGACCCTACCCCGGACATCGCGTCGCGATTATCGATGACGATGGCAACGAGGTAGGTGATCACCAGATCGGCGAAGTCGCCATGCACCGCAAGGATATTCATGGACAGGCCGATCCCGTATTCTTTCTCGGTTATTGGAAAAACCCTGATGCCACACGAAACAAATTCACTGGCGACTGGTGCCGCACAGGCGACCTGGCCTTACGTGATGAAGATGGCTACCTCTGGTATCAGGGTCGCGCCGACGATATGTTCAAGGCCGCGGGTTATCGCATCGGGCCGTCAGAAATAGAAAATTGTCTGGTCAAACATCCAGCAGTAGCAAATGCCGCCGTCATCCCCAAACCGGACAAAGAGCGTGGCAACATCGTGAAAGCATATGTGGTGTTAAGCAGCGGTTATGAAGGTAGCACAGACCTGATCACAGAGCTGCAAACACACGTACGAGGCAAACTCGCCCCTTACGAATATCCGAGAGAAATCGAATTCATCGCAGCATTGCCAATGACGACAACGGGTAAGGTACAACGGCGGGTTTTGCGTTTATTAGAAGAGGAAAGGATTGCCGGGCGATTGTGACTACAAGGTTGACTCAACGTTTTTCCCCACATTAACTTACGGGTACTATCCACCAAAATAATCTTCGCTTGATTTCACTTAAAAAAAATGATTATCCCAGCAATAATCAGAGATACAAGAAAAAAGTAATAGAGAAAATTTGTTTGTATGCCCAAATACTTTTTGTCTGCATTAAAACAGAGCTTTCATTGGGTCAAAGCAATAATAAAAATGATGGCAATAGGTGCTACCAGAGATAATTTGTCGTTCATAGAGACATTTTCAAAATATATATTTTAAGAACCGATTAAGGGCAACAAAAACGTATTAATCGATTTTTCTAAACCGAGGCATACTTTTAACTAGCATCTTCACAGCCATATGACTAGGTGTTTATTATCGTCCAACAACCGTATCCGCCCTCACAATATCACCCACCTTCACTTCGCTGATTTTAGTATCGGCAGACAGTTCAGCCATTGACGATGAGCTTTGGCTTTTGATCACGGCGAGTGTTCCTAGCCGGCGCTCCTGATGTTCCGTTGCGACATGTGCCATGCCGTTTGCGGACAAATTAGTTTGCCGGCCAAAGATAGCGAATACGTCGCCTGGCAGGACCGCAGAATTAGATCCCGCATCCAGCATGACTTCTCCATCCGGGCCGACCTGCGTAATTTTTGCGTAGAAGCTGGTCACGTCTAAATCCTTGATAATCATATTCGTTGCCTGCTCTAGCAACTGATCAAAGACTTTACCGTAAGGCGTAGCAAAGAACACGGTACTGGCAAAAGGCTTATCTTTACCCACCGTGATATCTTTGTCGGCAATCTGGCTGAGCTTATGACGTGCAAGCAAAATACCACTCGCGACATCATGCAGTTCGATTTGTAATGTCAGGTGACGTTTTTTATTTTCGATCAGACCCCAATATTTTTTCTCTGTAATGACGCTGGCATCCAGTATCGCGCCTGAGATAACGAACTGGCTGTCGTATTGCGTTCCCAGCTGGCGCAACAATTGCGTCGAAGGTGCTTCGATCTCATAATTAAATGAGAGCAAATTGGGCGACATTCTGGTCAAAAATCCCTGTGTCGCATACAGCCGGTGTAATAACTCTTTTGGAAAATTTTGACCTGTTTCATCGATATCGTCGATCTGTACATTTTTGCCGACTGTGAATGCCGTTGCCAGAATCTTCTTTTTAAATTTTCGTTCAGGCAGGCGATAGTCGCTGGCTGGCACAGGCGTTTCTGCTGCGGGCTGTGACGCAGCAACAGGCAAGGGTACAGTCACTGTCTGTGCAAACACAGAGGATATAAACAGGACACTCGTAAACAGCGCGATGAGTTGTTTCATTCTCTTGGCCTCTGAAAGTAATGGTGTTGAACCCGGATTGACTATCAGACCGCTAGTCGCTGTTCCAATGAAAATCCGGGTTAAAAAATCTTAAGCCTGTAATGCGGTCAATTCTTCTTCACTAAAACCAGCGGCGCGGCGTGCATCGAGATTAAATGGGCCACGCATTTGCGGTGCCTTGTATTGCTGGGCTAAGGTGGCATAGGTTACGACCGGTGCTAATTGCCTTAACTCGCACAGATAGCCGAACCAGCGATTGCCTATCATCACATGCCCGATTTCATCCCGCAAGATAATGTCCAGAATCTCTGCGGCGGCAATGTCTTTGGCCTGTGCCAGCTTGGCTCTGACCGCGGGTGTCGCATCGAGTCCGCGCGCTTCCATGGTACGCGGCACCAGCGCCATTCTTGCTAGTACATCTTCCTGCGTTTTTTCGGCCAACTCCCACAAACTGTGATGTGCAGGAAAATCTCCGTACTGATACCCCAGTACGCGCAAGTGATCTGCCAGTAGGCTGAAATGATAGGCCTCTTCTTGCGCAACCTGTAACCAGTCAACATAATAATCACGTGGCATATCGGCAAAACGCCAGATCGCGTCGAGCGCAAGATTGATGGCATTAAATTCGATGTGCGCCAGAGCATGGATCAGCACTGCCCGTCCCTCCACTGTGTTCATCGCTCGCCTCTTGACTTGCAGCGGGGGCACCAGCTCAGGTCGATCAGGGCGGCCCGGGATAGGCTGATCTGCCGATAGACTGGCAGAAGTATCCAGACTCAATGCGCCCGCCAGCCAGTCTTGCCGTAATTTCAATACCCCGCCGACTTTCGCGTCGATATGGGACTCTGCCAGCCAGTTGAGTGCGGCATGACGCAATTCTTTCGTATCTGCCCGGGCCTGGCCTGCATTGGCAACATCTGGCGTGATTGAAGAGGGATTTGCGGTTGACATCGGTGAGTTCATACAAGGAGCGTTAAAATAGAGGGGTTTACAACATGTTCTCTATTTTACGGAAAAATCATGGCCATATACCAGTTAGGCGACGTTGCACCAGAAATAGATCCCAGCGCATACATCACGGACACAGCCAATATTATTGGTAAAGTGAAAATTGAAGCGTTTGCCAGTGTCTGGTTCGACGTGACCATACGTGGCGATAACGAACTGATCACCGTCAGCGAGAACAGTAATGTGCAAGAAGGCTGCATCCTGCACACCGATCCTGGTTTCCCTCTGGTGATCGGTAAAAACGTGACTATCGGGCATCAGGCGATGCTACACGGCTGCACCATCGGTGAAGGCTCATTAGTGGGTATTCAGGCAGTGATTCTGAATGGCGCCAGGATCGGAAAAAACTGTCTGGTTGGTGCCGGTGCACTGGTCACAGAGGGCAAAGAGTTTCCTGATAATTCACTCATTATCGGCTCGCCAGCCAAAGCCGTACGTACCTTGAACGAAGAGGATATCGTACGTATGCACGGCAATACCCAGAACTATGTGCGCCGCGGACAATCGTTTAAAACCGAGCTGAAACGTATCGGTTAAGACCCAAAAAAGTAAGAAACATCTCCTACATCAAGATCCAAAGCAACATAAAGTACACAACAATCTATGCAAGACTCATTACAAAAATTCATGTTTGAACATGCAGGCGTGCGCGGCGAGCTCGTCGAAATATCGAACACCTGGCAACAAATTTTATCGCGCCAGAATTATCCGCAAGCGGTTAAAACCCTACTCGGCGAATTGACGGCGGCATCTGCTCTGCTGTCGGCGAATCTCAAATTTGACGGCACCATGATCATGCAAATCCACGGTGATGGTCCTTTAAAATTACTGGTCGTCGAGTGTAATGACAAACTACATATCCGGGCAACAGCAAAACTGGCACCGGATGCGCTCGTTCCTGATGACGCGACACTAGCCGATCTGATTCATGCGCACGGACAAGGCCGCTTCGTGATTACATTGGACCCGAATGACAAACTGCCAGGGCAACAAGCGTATCAGGGCATCGTGCCTATCGATGGCGACAGTATTGCTGTCATCATTGAAAACTATATGATGCGCTCCGAGCAGCTTGATACCAAATTATGGCTGGCTGCCGATGACACCGTCGCGCGTGGCATGCTGCTGCAAAAATTACCAAAACATGGCGGTATTGAAGCGACTGTCGAGGATGAGGCTGAAGCCTGGAACCGTGCCGTCGTATTGGGCAGTACGTTGAAGCAGGATGAATTATTGACGACCGATATCGAAACGCTGTTGCACCGACTGTTCTGGGAAGAAACGATCCGGGTTTTTGAGCCGCAACATCCTGAATTTCATTGCAACTGCACGCGTGAAAAAGTCGGTGACATGTTGCGTATGCTGGGAGAGACTGAAATTAATACGGCAGTCGAGGAACTCGGCAAGCTTGATATTCATTGCGATTTTTGCGGCAAACACTACGGCTTTGACAAAGTCGATTGTGCGCAATTATTTGTGGCAAATACCTTGGTTGAAGCAACCAGTATTGTGAGTCAAAGTAAGCATTAAATAGTCAGCATTACATAGTAATGCCTTATAGCAAACCTTAAATTCGTGTGCGCGAGGATGGATGCCTGTGCTACACAAACACAAACACTATTCCAGATAGCGAGTGAAAAATAAAAAACGCTGCAAAATTTATCTTGCAGCGTTTTCTTTTTGTAGCACTGGTGCCGGTGTTTCTGTTTTTTGTACCGCACTGCCCGGAGCGAGAATTTGCACGAAAATCTCGTCTTTCTTGATCATTCCCAACTCAAAACGAGCACGTTCTTCAACGGCACCGGTCCCCGTTTTTAAATCCTGAACCTCAGATTCAAGCTTGCTATTGCGTTCTTTCAGCTCGTCGTTATGCTTTTGCACTTGCGATACTTGCTTATCCAGATCCCAGACACGCAGCCAACCGCCCTTACCCAACCATAGCGGGAATTGGATCAGCAAAAGCAATGCAGCAAGTGATAACGCGATCAGACGCATCAGATAAACGCAGCCAGAAAAATAAAAAGTCAGCAAAAAAGGGGAACGCCGTTCCCCTTTGTCATTGACGCTTACTTCAGATTATAGAACGCATCACGGCCAGGGTAGCTGGCGATATCACCCAGATCTTCTTCAATGCGCAGCAACTGGTTGTACTTCGCCATACGATCAGAGCGGGACATAGAACCTGTTTTGATTTGCAGCGCATTGGTACCGACAGCAATATCAGCAATCGTGCTGTCTTCCGTTTCACCGGAACGATGGGAAATAACGGCGGTGTAACCCGCACGTTTTGCCATTTCAATCGCAGCGAAAGTCTCGGTCAAAGTACCGATCTGATTGATCTTGATCAGAATGGAGTTGGCGATACCTTTTTGTATGCCTTCTTTGAGGATCTTGGTGTTAGTCACGAATAAATCGTCACCCACGATCTGGACTTTTTTACCCAGTTTTTCAGTCAGAATTGCCCAACCGTCCCAGTCGCCTTCTGCCATACCATCTTCAATCGAAATGATAGGATATTTGTCGACCCAGGTTGCCAGCAGATTAGTGAAGTCGGTGGAAGACAAAGTCAGACCTTCACCTTCAAGGTGATATTTGCCATCTTTATAGAATTCACTGGCAGCGCAATCCAGACCCAGAGCGATTTGCGTACCTGGCTCATAGCCTGCCGCTTCAATCGCTTGAATGATCATCTTGATTGCTGATTCATGGTTCTCTACGGAAGGTGCGAAACCACCCTCGTCACCAACGGCTGTAGTCAGGCCTTTGTCATGCAGGATTTTTTTCAATGCATGGAATACTTCGGCACCGTAACGAATCGCTTCGCGGAAAGAAGGGGCGCCAACCGGGATAATCATGAATTCCTGAATATCCAGATTATTGTCCGCATGGGCGCCGCCGTTGATGACGTTCATCATTGGTACTGGCAATTGCATCGCGCCTGAACCGCCGAAATAACGATACAAAGGCAAACCAGCTTCTTCAGCAGCAGCTTTAGCTACCGCCATGGAGACCGCCAGGATCGCGTTTGCGCCGAGACGTGCTTTGTTTTCTGTACCGTCAAGATCAATCAGAGTACGGTCAAGGAAGGCTTGCTCGTTCGCATCCAGGCCCATGATCGCTTCAGCGATTTCTGTATTGATATGTTCGCAGGCTTTTAATACGCCTTTGCCCAGGTAACGAGACTTATCACCGTCACGCAATTCAATTGCTTCGCGGGAACCTGTCGATGCACCGGATGGTACAGCGGCACGTCCCATGACGCCGGATTCCAGCAAAACATCACATTCAACTGTTGGATTGCCGCGTGAATCAATAATTTCACGACCGATAATGTCAACGATGGCACTCATTCATTTCTCCTAAACAATCAATATAGCGAACAAAATTTCAACAAGCTGCGAAGTTCATCTTGACCATATGCACTCAAAGTCGGCCGTCCGGATCGGTACAGGCTGTCAGATAAAATCATGATTCCGGTTGTCACCATCGACACTTTGGTTCAACAGACAAAGCGCATGCCATCAACAATTTTATGCTCACCGCCCTTGCGTCAGGTTGAAGCAAAAGCGGGACTACGCACAACAAGTAAACTTTAGAAAACTTCAGACAACTCAGGGCAACGCGAGACCACTCAAAACAACAGAGAATGACTCAAAAACTACACGAAACTGGATTCAAGGAATCCATTCTTTTTGACCACGCGATCAAGTTCGATCAGCGTCGATAACAATTCCTTCATACGTCCCAGAGGCACTGCATTCGGTCCGTCTGACATTGCTTTCGCCGGATCAGGATGAGTTTCCATGAACAAACCGGAAATACCCACCGCAACGGCAGCACGCGCCAATACGGGGACAAACTCACGCTGACCACCGGATGTCGCGCCCTGCCCGCCAGGCAACTGCACAGAGTGGGTAGCATCGAATACGACAGGGCAATTCGTCTCGCGCATGATCGCCAGGGAGCGCATATCGGAGACTAGATTGTTGTAGCCAAAAGAAGCACCGCGTTCACACGCCATGAAATTATCTTCCGGCAGACCGGCTGCTTTTGCGGCAGCGCGTGCTTTGGCAATCACATGAACCATGTCGTGCGGCGCAAGGAACTGGCCTTTTTTGATATTCACCGGCTTGCCCGAACGACCGCAAGCTTCAATAAAATCTGTTTGACGGCACAGAAAAGCTGGCGTTTGCAACACGTCGACAACCGCGGCAACTGGCGTGATTTCGTCAACTTCGTGGATGTCCGTCAAAACCGGTACATTCAATTGCTTTTTAACATCCGCCAGAATCTCCAGACCTTTTTCCATGCCCAGACCGCGGAAAGAAGAACCTGAAGAACGATTGGCTTTATCGAAGGATGATTTATAAATGAAAGGAATGCCTAGTGCAGCAGTCATTTCTTTCAAAGCACCTGCGGTGTCGAGCGCCATCTGATGCGATTCGATCACACAAGGACCTGCAATCAGAAAAAAAGGATGCTCCAGGCCGACGTCAAATCCACAAAGTTTCATGTTGTATTCCTTAAGCTTTTTTGTTCGCTAACTTATGCGCAATCGCTGCTTTGGCAAAGGAGATGAACAAAGGATGACCATCACGCGGTGTCGACTTGAACTCCGGGTGATATTGCACACCGAGATACCAAGGATGTGAATTAGAACCTTCGCGCGGCAATTCCATGATTTCACACAAATCTTCTGTCGGTGTGCGTGCAGACACAATCAAGCCTGCCTGCTCAACACGACCAAGATAATGATTATTTGCTTCATAACGATGACGGTGACGCTCAGTCACGACATTGCCATAGATCTCAGCTGCAAGTGTCCCTGGTTTGATCGCGCAAGTCTGTGCGCCCAGACGCATAGTGCCGCCCAGATCGGAATTTTCGTCACGTGTTTCAACTTTACCGTCGTGATTTTGCCATTCGTTGATCAGCGCAACGACTGGTTGCTCTGTTTCCAGATCGAATTCAGTAGAGTTAGCGGCAGTCAGACCCGCTTTGTTGCGCGCATATTCAATCAAGGCAACCTGCATACCGAGGCAGATACCGAGGTAAGGAATTTTGTTTTCACGGGCAAAGCGCGCTGCAACGATCTTGCCTTCGACACCACGCTTACCAAAGCCGCCTGGTACCAGAATCGCGTCGTATTTTTCCAGCGACTTGGTGCCGTGCGCTTCGATCTCTTCGGAATCGACGTACTCAATATTCACCTTGCTTTCGGTATGAATACCGGCGTGGCGTAATGCCTCGGTCAACGATTTGTACGACTCAGTCAGATCAACATATTTGCCGACCATACCAATCGTGACTTCTTCTTTCGGATTTTCCAGTGCGTAAATGAGTTTATCCCACATCGTCAGATCGGCTGGCTTTGGTGCCAGGCCGAGTTTGTCGCAGACGATGCGATCCAGTCCCTGGTCATGCAGCATTTGAGGAATTTTGTAGATGGTGTCAGCATCCCATACAGAGATCACGGCTTCTTCAGGCACGTTGGCGAACAAAGAAATCTTTGCGCGTTCATCATCAGGGATAGGACGATCGGCACGGCACAACAAAGCATCCGGAAAAATACCGATTTCACGCAATTTTTGTACGCTGTGTTGTGTCGGCTTTGTTTTCAGTTCGCCCGCTGCCGCAACATAAGGAACCAGTGTCAGATGCACGAAAGCTGCTGCATTACGACCGGCGCGCAAGCTCAGCTGACGAGCTGCTTCCAGGAACGGTAAGGATTCGATATCGCCGACGGTACCGCCGATTTCAACCAGTGCCACATCGTAACCATTCGCACCGCGATGGATAAAATCCTGGATTTCATTTGTGATGTGAGGAATGACCTGAACCGTTTTACCGAGGTATTCACCGCGACGTTCTTTACGAATCACAGACTCATAGATCTGACCGGTGGTGAAGTTGTTCACTTTCTTCATTTTTGAAGAAATGAAGCGCTCGTAATGGCCCAGATCCAGATCGGTTTCAGCGCCGTCATCGGTCACGAAAACTTCGCCGTGTTGAAATGGACTCATGGTACCCGGATCAACGTTAATATACGGATCGAGTTTGAGCATGGTGACTCTGAGACCGCGCGATTCAAGGATCGCAGCGAGTGAGGCAGCGGCGATGCCTTTGCCTAAGGAGGAAACGACGCCCCCGGTAACGAATACAAACTTAGTCATTGCAGAAGGTGCCAGACGGCACGAGCGGGAAATTCGAATTATACCTCAAACAGCGCCGCTCGCCAAAGCACTAGATAAAAATCGTGCCCGATTTCTCCGTTCATAATTGGGGAAGCGCGGATCTATTCGATAAGCACAAAACCACATTTTTTATATGACTAAAAAATTACCATACTTGACATAATAATGCGGCCTCCCTTCGGGTTCGGCAAAAAGCGGGCGATTTTGGCAGCAAATTCGCTTGCTTGGCTCCAGCCAAGCAAGGGAATATTGCTACCAAACTCATCCCGTTTTGCAATCGAATGTGCGTACCAAATAAATCCACGCTTCCCTAGGCCAACTTACATCGCATAGATAAATTGCAATCGAGCAAAATTCTGTGCGCCCGTCCCGTTGGATAACTCCCTTATTTCATTACTACGACGCAAAATAGAGGCGCTGGCACCGTAACTGCCAGCACGCCAGACATAGCCAAGCTCCAGCTCTCCCACACTGCGTTTAGGTGAGACGTCGGTGACTTGATTATTCAAATAACCGCCTTGCAAAGTCGCGTTATAGCCAATCAATTTTGCTTCGCCCCGCAAAAAAGCATAACTGGCCGACTGTTGAGGCAAGGCATTCAAAGACCCCAGACGTAAGGTCACATCCGTTGCCGCATCGGTGAAAATATTACCGAGTCGCGCCTTCAATCGCGGCGTCAAATCAATCCCCGTCCCCCGCGACCAGCGCGCGGGAGTCCAGTCACCTGACACGACGACACCCCACTCGTTACGTAATTGGGTACTCCAGCCTTGTGGCAAGGGCTGCTGGATCAGACGATGTAAATGCGTCTGCGACCATTCACCGCCGGCGCACGGACCAAGACAACCGAGGTCAAAAGCAATCCGGCTACCGGTACCGCTGACCTCTGCGAATTCACGATACAGACCGGCAAACAACCAGCCCGCATACGGATGATCATTTTTCGCAATCTGAGCTGGCAACAATTTGATGTCGGAAGACGTGTATAAATCTTGCCCTAACTGCCAGCCATAAGTAATGGACTGCTGTGCTGTACTAAGCACATAACTCGTCGCAATGCGATTGCCGCTGGTATAAAAACCGTCATCTTTTTTCAAAAGCAGACTATCGTTATCTATCGTCAGTTGCAGCACGGTCGCCCCCTTGAATCGCACCTCCTGCCACTCATCCCAGGAAAGCCCCTCAGCATGCGAAAGCCCACTCACGGCGAGCAAACCCACTCCCAACATCCTTTGCGCCTGCGGTATTGAAAAAAACTGTGTCATATTGATCTTCTCGCTTCATGAGGTGACGTGGTTGAAATCAAAGACTGAATCATTGCGTGCGTCGCCGCTGCGGCTTGTTCTGGCACCTCCATGGGCAACAAATGTCCTGCCAGAATTTGCACAAAATTCTTGCCCACTAACTGATGAGTTGCCTTCAGACCTGCCTGACGACACTCGACGGACTCAGTGCCGCCGACAAAGCCGATAGGCACTTTAAGTCCCTTGCGAGCCAGATAACCCAGCCTGTCCGGCAAAGTAGAATAAATCGCCGTCTCGACTTCACGAGTAAAGCGCAATGTCACGCCTTCGCCATTCTCATTCGCTTGAATGCCAGCATTAATGTAATCACGCAGCACTTCAGGCGGCCAGATAGCGAACATTTCCTTGCTTGCAAAATGCTTGTAGGCTTCTTCGGCATCTTTCCATTGATTACGACGTTTTTCTGAAAATCTGGCAGGCGAAAATTTCTTATCCAGCCCGATCAATTTAAACAATCGCAGCATTGTCGCGCGCCACCCGCCAACCAGAGGCGAATCCAGCATCACCACACAGCGCACCAGATCAGGCCTCGCTTTGGCCGCCATCATCGACAACATACCGCCTAGTGAATGTCCCAGCAAAATAACCGGAGACTGATAGCGCGACTCTAAGGTATCAATTAACTCCTGCACCAGATGCGGCCAGCCATCAGTCACCGGGTATGCAGGGTTATGTCCATGCAGGGGTAACGCCTGCACATCATAATGAGCACCTAAAAAATCGAAGAAAACGCGGTAGGTCCCGGCAGGAAAACTATTTGCATGAGCAAAATGAACGACAGGTTTAACAAATTCAGTGGGCATAATTAGAGGACATAAGCTAGAAGCATTAGCAAAACCGAATGATTGAGTAATAGAGTGATGGATTGATAATCAGCGGTGATACCAGTAACGGGCATGTTCGCTACGGTAAGTGGAAAAGCGTAATTCGTTCCCGAATTGTAATGTGATTGCGCCTGCTTCGTCTGTCCTTAGACGTTTTATTCCAAATTCAGCGTAGCGATCGAAAACTTCCGATTTAGGATGATGGTAACGATTCAGATAGCCGACCTGAAAAATAGCCAGGCCAGGATGGACGGCTTTCAAAAATGCTGTCGTAGAGGATGTCCCGCTGCCATGATGCGGTGCCAGCAGAACATCGGCCGATAATTTATCCGGTATCGTGTGCAGTAACTCATCCTCCTGCACCGCCTCGATATCCCCCGGCAACAGGATTGAACGGTGTTTCGTCGAAATTTTTAAGGTGCAGCTACGCGCGTTAGGTTTCCATTTCTGGCTTGCATAACTCGCCTCACCCGGTTGCAGCATCTCAAAATCGACACCATCCCATGACCAGGCCTGCCCCGCGACGCAAGATCTGTGATGGCTGGCAGAGGCAACAATGGGACTGTCTTTGGCCAGCGAACTGCTCACCCAGCTGACTGGCATTTCCTTAAAAATACTCAGCGCGCCGCCAGAATGGTCATTATCATTATGCGAGATAACGACAGCATCAAGTTTGCTGATACCGCGTGCCCGCAAATACGGCAAAATGACCCGGCTGCCGCCATCGGATTCTGGCGAATATGCAGGTCCCGTGTCATACAACAAGCGATGATGCGCCGTCTCTATCAGCAAGGCCATCCCCTGCCCGACGTCCAGCGCTGTCACGCGCATCTGTTCATCATCAGGATGGCTGGCCTGATAGCATAGTAAAGGCAGACAGCAAAACAGGCCCAGCCAGCGCAAAGGCCAGCCACGTGGCGCCAGCATCCAGAACACACCCAGCATCGCAATCGCTGCCATCCACCAGGGTGGCACGGGTGTCGCCCATACGGCCAGTGTCTGTTCGCTCAAATAGCTCAATAACGACGCCAGCAATGCGACACAAGCATGCGCCACCGTCAGAACCCAGCCTGCAAACGGCAAAGGCAAAATGCTGCCGACCAATGCCAGCGGCGTCACGATAAAACTCACAACCGGAATCGCAACCGCATTCGCAACAGGACCGATTAAAGAGATCTGACCGAACAGCAAGAGCGTTAGCGGAATCAGTCCTATCGTCACCGCATATTGTGTATGGGTAGCGCTATGCCAGAGCTGCTTTAGTTGCTTTAGCTGATCACGATGACTATCCACCCTCTCTGGCTGACCACGTCCGACGGATGCGAACAAGATCATCCCGACCGCACCAAAAGACAACCAGAATCCCGGCCACAATACCGCCCAGGGATCCAGCACCACAACCAATCCCAAGGCAACGCACAAGACATGCGAGATACTGGTCAAACGTCCTGTCCATAATGCGAATGCGACGACACTGAGCATATACAGCGTGCGTTGCGCTGGTACGCCAAAACCCGTCAACGCGACATAGAACAAGGCCATCAGTGCACCGGCCAATGCCGCAGCTTTTTGGGCTGGCAAGCGCAGTGGCAAGGGTTCATCCAGATAATCGAGCAAGAAAAATGAATGCCGCCACAACCAGTACACCAGGCTAGCGAACAAACCGGCAACCATCGTAATATGCAAACCAGAGATTGAAAAAAGATGTCCCACCCCTGTTCGGTTAAAGACTTTCCAGTCGGACTGCCCCACCTCTCGCTGATCGCCAATAACCAGTGCCACGATAACACCGGCGTAAGGTGCCTGAGGAATTGCGGCATGTATTTTGTCACGCAACGCACCTCTGGCACGCTCAATCAGATTACCGAGACTCCAGACAAACGAGTCCATTCTTTGATTCGACACGGCAGCCGGATTGGTTGAACTGGTGGAACTAGTTGAGCTGGCTGGGCTGGCTGAACGCACGGTGCCAGTCGCGCGCAATCCCTGCTCAAGCAACCAGACCTCATAATCAAAGCCTTCTGGATTAGCATTACCATGGGGACGCTTCAAGCGGACGGTAAAACGCCAGCGTTCGCCGGGCTGCGCATCTGCCACCTGATCGGCCACCTGATCACTGCTTTCATCGCCTATATCCACATCGGCATTGACGCGACTGGGGGCATACCAGGACAGTGCCAGCTTCGATGGCAATGAGGGTTTCCCCCTTCCATCCGGCAATACCTGTTCGACAGCAAAATTAAAGCGTACTCCGCGCTCAAAACGGAAAGGCAAACTATCAACCGTGCCGATCACGGTGACATCACGCCCTTCCCATTGGGACGGTAACTCTTGTGCCAGATACCAATGGGCGAACAGACTTGCCCAGACGAATCCGAGGCCCGCCAATGAAAATGAAATTAGAGAACGAACCAAAAAAATTTTAGGGAAAGACAGATCTTGTGGCGCACTATCTGACGCGTCTTTTCGCTGTATCAAGCGAACCAGCATCAAGATAAGCACGCTGCCTAATAGCAGCATCATTAGAGGTAAATACGCCAGCAAGCTAGCCTGTTGCTGCACATAAGCGACACCAATCACAAAACTGATGATCGCCAGCCGCATGTCTCAGGCCACACGCATTCGTGGCAATACCTCAAAGGCATTAGCGCTGGTCTGCTCAGCCACTGCCTCGATAGACATTCCACGCAATTCAGCCAGCACCGCACCGATCTGCGGCAATTCTGCCGGACTATTAATCGCGGGATGTAACCAGCTTGGCGCAATATCCGGCGCATCGGTTTCCAGCACAATCGCGCTCAACGGGAGCTGCGTCGCCAGTCGCCGTATCTGTAAGGCACGTGTATAAGTCATCGCACCACCAAAGCCAAGCTTGAATCCTAAATTAATAAAAGTCTGCGCCTGCTGTTCGCTGCCATTAAATGCATGAGCAATCCCGCCAGGAACCTTAATGCGACGTAAATATTTGAGGATGGTGTCTTGTGACCGGCGTACATGCAGCAATACCGGCAAATTAAAATCACGCGCCAGCTTCAGTTGTTCGCTATAAAAAAATTCCTGCTTTTCCCGCAATGGTGCCTGCGTCAATTCCGGGACAAAAAAGTCCAGACCAATTTCGCCAATCGCCACAAAACGCCCAGCATTGGCGGGCGCCGACATTATTTGTTCGACCGCAGAACGCAGCATAAGCAAATCTTTTTCATGCGCGGTCGGCACATACATAGGATGAATACCCAGCGCATAAAAACAGTCGCTGCGCTGTCTCGCCAGCTCAGCAACGATAGCAAAATTACTCGGATGCACAGCCGGAATAACGATGCCGGAGACCGCTTTCGCAGACGCTGCCTGCGCGACGTCCAGCGAAGCACCTTGAAATTCGCTGGCGTCTAAATGGCAATGGGTGTCTATCCACATCAGACTAAGGCAGTCAATGTAATGAACCGGATGGTTGGAGAAGTAGGCATGCAGGGATTATGCCCAGATGCGTTTTACCCAGTCAACTATGTCAGCAACGACTTATAAAACATCTTGCCCTGACAATTCCGTCCTTCCACCATTTTTATGCAGCATCCGCATGAAACATCGATTCCGCACAAAGAGTTCCTGTACTAGCCCCTGCGCAGCAAGGATCTCTATAGAATCGATATTATGTAAGCCGCTTACTCCTGCCTTTTCTCTGTGCCTCCGTGCCTCCGTATCTTTGTGTTGAGAGATCTTGGCTTTTGCGTCAATCCTATCGATGTGCTTTTTTAATGTGAAGGTTTTTAGAAACTTCTGAGTTGAATCCGCTAATGTTCATGTGGCCTTCAGCCTGAAATATGCCTGAAAGCCGCGTCCACATTGCGGATTCGTTTTAATACCGACATCACATGGAGCCGCTTACTCTTGCCTTTCCTCCGTGTCTCCGTGTCTCTGTGGTGAGAGGTCTTGGTTTTTGGTTCAGTCCTACCGTACTCAGCAACAATCGAGATGTTCCTCATGCTCCTCGACCGAGGCACGCAGCAGTCTGGCGGCCTGTACCATGTTCTCCAGAGCCGCAATCGTTTCTGGCCAGTCGCGGGTTTTCAGACCACAATCCGGATTGACCCAGAGCCGCCGGTCTGGCAAGACACTGCGGGCTTTTTGCAGCAGCCTTTGCATCTCGGTGACTTTGGCGACACGCGGTGAATGAATGTCATAGACGCCGGGGCCGATATCATTCGGATACGCGAAGTCGCCAAAGCCTTCCAGCAATTCCATATCGGAGCGTGAGGTCTCGATCGTGATGACATCGGCATCCATCGCCGCAATCCAGGGCAAGATGTCATTAAATTCCGAATAGCACATATGAGTATGAATTTGCGTATCGTCAGCAACACCGGATGCACAGACCTTAAATGCCCGCACAGCCCAGTCGAGATACGCCGGCCAATCAGCACTGCGTAAAGGCAAACCCTCGCGGAAAGCCGGTTCGTCAATCTGTATCATGCCGATACCGGTTTTCTCCAGATCGGTCACTTCGTCGCGCAGGGCCAGAGCGATTTGCAGCGCAGTCGTTGCACGTGGCTGATCGTCGCGTACAAATGACCATTGCAACATCGTAACCGGCCCCGTCAGCATGCCCTTCATCGGCTTGTCGGTCAGGCTTTGCGCGTAGATGCTCCAGGCGACAGTCATGGCTTCGGGACGATATACGTCACCGTAAATAAATGGCGGCTTGACACAACGTGAGCCATAGCTTTGCACCCAGCCGTTTTGCGTAAAACCGTAACCCCAGAGTTGCTCACCAAAATACTCAACCATGTCATTGCGTTCAGGCTCGCCGTGCACCAGTACATCGATGCCAAGTTGCTCTTGCTTTTCCACGACCAGACGAATCTCGGCACGCATTGCCTCCAGATAATCGAGATGATTCAGGTCGCCGCGCTTATAGCTGGCGCGCGCCTGACGAATTGCTTTGGTCTGCGGAAAAGATCCGATTGTGGTCGTCGGGAACAGCGGCAACTGAAAACGTGCCTGCTGCTTACCGATACGCTCATTGAAAACGCTCTTGCGCTCCGCGTCGGCTGCCGTGGTCGAAGCCAGCCGCTGCTGTACCAGAGGATTATGAATACGGGTCGAGCTGGCACGCGTGTGGCGAGCGATTTGGGCTGCGTTAAAGTGAGGCAGTACGGATGCGGCCTGACCGTTTAAGGCTTGTTTCAGCGCATGAATTTCATCCAACTTTTGTGTGGCGAATGCTAGCCAGCTTTTCAATTCGGCGTCGAGGCCAGTCTCGGTCGCCAGATCGACCGGCACATGCAATAAGGAGCAGCTTGACGCAATCCATAACTGATCACCCAATGCCTGCTGCACAGGCTGCAACTGCTTCAGCAAGGCTGACAGATCAGCACGCCAGATATTACGTCCATCAATCACACCTGCAGACAGCACGCGGCCTTGCGGCCAGTTTGCCAGCAGAGGCGTTAGTTGCTGCGGTGCTCTGGCCAGATCCAGATGCACACCAGCTACCGGTAAGCGATGCACGATATCGGTATGATCGCCGATGGATTCAAAATAGCTGGTCAGCAGCAGTTTGGGGGCATGTTTTTCCAGCGCCACGTAGGCCACTTGCAGCGCATTTTGCCATTGCGTATCCAGATCGAGCGACAGAATTGGCTCATCAATCTGCACCCACTCAACGCCTGCCGCCTTGACTCTGGCAAGAAGTTGCTGATACCCGGGGACAATTTTATGCAACAGTTCAAGCTTATGACCCAGACCGTTTTTGATCTTGCCCAGATACAGCAAAGTGACCGGACCGATCAACGTCACCTTCGCGTTGTGTCCCAAGGCCTGCGCTTGCATCAGCTCATCGAATAACCAATCGACACCGCCATCAAACTGCGTATCGGCGGTCCATTCTGGCACGAGGTAGTGATAATTCGTATCAAACCATTTCGTCATTTCCATCGCGACCTGAGCGCTATTGCCACGCGCGGCGCAAAAATAATCACTCAGACTAAGTTCACGCGCATCAAAACCAAAGCGGGTCGGCAGCGCCCCCAGCAACGCCAGTGTCGTCAGCACCTGATCGTACCAGGCAAAATCACCGACACTGATCAGATCCAGCCCCGCCTGCTTTTGCACCGCCCAGTGGCGGGCGCGCAGTTCACCACCGATGTCACGTAATGCGTCCTCAGACAATTCGTTACGCCAGAATGCCTCTTGAGCAAATTTCAATTCACGTTGCGCGCCAATACGCGGAAAACCCAAAATATGTGCTGATGCCATGACAACTCCTTTTAATCTTTTAAGTGTTGCCATGATGGTTGAGTGTCGACTATGATTCAAACGATAAATTTTAAGAATCAACTTGAATTTTACTAATAGTCAGCATCTCCTATGCAATCAATCCTCGAAGTCCGCCACCTAAAAACCTTGCATGCCCTGCGCGAAGCCGGCAATTTACTGCGTGCGGCAACCCTGCTGAATGTCACGCAATCAGCGCTGTCGCACCAGATCAAACTGCTGGAAGAACATCATGGAAGCGCCTTGTTTGAGCGTAAATCGACACCGATACGCTTTACTCCGGCAGGGGAAAGGCTGCTGCAACTCGCCGATGCCGTGCTGCCACAGATCGCCAATACCGAACGCGATCTGGCGCGGCTGGCGCAAGGTGTTGCCGGACAATTACGGATTGCGGTCGAGTGTCACACCTGTTTTGACTGGCTGATGCCAGCGATGGATGTGTTTCGCAATCGCTGGCCCGAAGTCGAGCTGGATATTGTGTCCGGCTTTCAGGCGGATCCGGTCGGCCTGCTGTACAACGGCCGTGCCGATGTCGCGATCGTGTCCGAAATCGATCATGACGAGAGCATCAGTTATCAGCCGCTATTCCGTTTCGAGATTGTCGCCCTGCTCGCCAAGGACCATGCGCTGGCCAGCCGCGACTATCTGGTGGCACAGGATTTTGCCAGCGATACCCTGATCACGTATCCGGTGCCGGATGAAATGCTGGACATCGTGCGGCAAGTGCTGAAGCCCGCTGGCATCGATACCACTCGCCGCACCACCGAGCTTACCGTCGCCATGCTGCAACTGGTCGCCAGCAAACGTGGCATCGCCACGCTGCCCGTGTGGGCGGCACAAAATTATGTAAACCGGGATTATGTCTTGCCGAAGCGGATTACTGCCGGTGGCTTAACCGGCAAACTGTATGCTGCCTGCCTGCCAGAGCTGGCAGACAAGGCGTATCTGACGGATTTTGTAAAGACGATACGGGAAAGCAGTTATTTGAATTTGCAGAGCGTAGAGTTGATTTAAAACCTGATCGCACAATGCCTCACCAACGTCAATGTAGCAAACCAGACTGAACACAACGCAGCTCGGCTCAACTCAGCTCATCCCAAAGCCAGCGGTGACACAATCACGCCGTCGGCATCAGCATAAATCCAGTCACCGGGATTAACCGTGATACCGGCAAAGTGCAGGCGGACATTCTCTAGTCCTGTATTTCGTTTAGCACTTTTCACAGGGAAAGCAGCGAGCGCCCTGACGCCAATGTCGCAGGCATTGATCTCATCGACATCGCGGATACAGCCGTTCACGACGATACCCGCCCAGCCGTTTTGCTCAGCGAGTTTAGCGAGATTGCCACCGACCAGCGCGCAACGAAAACTGCCGCCGCCATCAATCACCAATACGTTGCCGTTGCCTGGCGTCTCCAGCTGATTGCGTACCAGAACGTTTTCTTCAAACAGCTTCAGTGTGACGGCTCGACCAGCGAATTGTGCGTGACGACCAAATTTCATAAAAATCGGCGGAAAAACTTGCAACTCACCGCTGGCAATTTTATCTTCATGGGCATCACAGATATCGCAAGTTAACAAGCTCATAGCGCGCTTTCAGAATGTGTTAAAAAAGGAAAATAGGGATACTCCCCTACCAATTTCATAAAACAGGGCTTTACCCGCAGGATTTATAAGCGCGATAAAAATATACTAAGAGGGAGTATATAATCCTCCGCATCAATGTCATTACACCGACTATTCTAACCAGCCAGTTATTTTTATCCAAGCGCTAGCCAGCATGAAACTGATACGAAGTTATCCTGAATGATCCTGAATGATCCTGAATGATCCTGAATGATCCTGAATGATCCTGAATGATCATGACTCATCCGAGAATGCCGCCCGCAAAAAGGCATTTATACCGCCAGCGCCCTGGCTTTGGTATTCGCCCCCACATTCACCGCGGTCAAAATCGCCATCACCTGAAACACGCCGATGCAGATAAAAATCCAGCCAGGATGGCGAGCATCCATGACCGCACCGAACAGCAAAGGCGAACAGGCAAGCCCGGTATCGAGTCCCGAATACACGACGCCATACACGCGGCCCGTGGCGTTCTTCGGTGCTGCGGCACGGATCAGCAGATCGCGGGACGGTCCGGCGATGCCCGAACCAAATCCAATCGCCGCCATCAGCACCACCGCTAACGCCGCATTGACCCAGCCTGTCGCCAATAACAAGGCGAAGCAGCCCGCTACCGAAAACGCAATCGTAATAGTGCGATCATGCTGAGTCGTTTTCGCTGCGATAAAACCACCCCACAACATCCCCGCCGCTGACGCCAGCATATAGCCAGTGTAGGCCGTCGTCGCCCAGCCCAGCGACATGCCATACACTTCACGCAAACTCACAGAAGCGAAACTCTGTATTCCGCCAAGCGCCATCGCCGTCATAAAGAAAAAAGCAAAACACATCCAGACTGCAGGCAAACGCATGAAGTCCATCGTTCCCTCATTTTTACTGATGGCGCCAGCCGGACGCACTGCGCTCGCCGGAGCGGCGACACGGTCAGGCTGCGCGACCTCATCCGTACGCAATGCATCGCGATAAATAAACAGAATGGCCAGCACGATCAAAGGCAGCAAAGCCGCTGCCAGCAAGGCACTCCGCCATCCAGCGATACCCGCAATACTGATCAGAAATACCGGTGCTGTCGCCCATCCCAGATTACCGGTAATCCCATGGACGGAGAAAGCATAGCCAAGCCGCGCAGTCGATACCCGCTTGTTCAGCAAGGTATAGTCGGAAGGATGAAATACGCTATTACCCAGCCCCGCCAGCATCGATCCCGCCAGCAGCATCGGATAGTTTTGCGCCATCGATAATGCCAGTGCAGACACACCAAGGCAGCTCACCCCAAAGAACAACACGGCTCGCGCACCAAGTTTATCCACCACAAAACCGGATAAAGCCTGACCGACACCGGACACAATGAAAAACACCGTCATCAACAGCCCCAGCTCGGCATAGGACAAGCTAAACGCCTCTTTAATCCAGGGAAATAAAGGAGCCAGTATTAAATGAAAAAAATGTGAAATGCTATGTGCCAGTCCGACCAGACCAATCACCAGAGCGTCCTGTCTCACATTATTTGCAGGCGTTGCCGCCGTCATCGTTGTTGTCATTGTGTGTACCTGCTGTGTTGATAAAGGAAATGAATCGGAGCTGACGCAAAGCGACAAGCTACTTACCACCTGTTACATAGCCATCCGCAGGCTGGATGCGGCTTCCAAAGGGTTTTCGCGCCAACAGGCGCACTCCGCTTGCGGATTCGTTTTGATATCAATAGTTAGCGTCAACGAAACCGTTTACTCTTGCTTTTCCTACGTGTCTCCGTGTCTCCGTGTCTCTGTGGTGAGAGGTCTTAGTTTTTGCGTCAGTCCTGTAAGTAAATAAAATACCTAAATGCACTCAACACACAAAGTGTAAGCAAAATTACGCCGTCTGATTTAAGATAAAAAGACAATCTTTATCGCAAAATGGACAAGCATGCGCATATCACCTCTGACCAACACGAAAGCACCTCCTGCCCGGTTATTTCCCAGCACCGAGCGCCCGGTACGGGTCGTCGCGCGGGATTTGGCGGCCGATGAACTCTTGCGCGCCCATCAGCACCCTTGGGGACAGGTGACCTACGCGATCGATGGCGTTATGCAGGTATTCGCCAAAGACAGCACCTGGTTTGTGCCGCCATTGCGGGCGATCTGGATACCGGCCAATGTCGAGCACGAAGTCCGCACTCTGGAAAAAGCACGTCTGCGGGCAATCTACGTCCATCAGGATGCCGTACCGATCAATGGCGATCAGTGTGTCGTGCTGGAAGTCTCGGCACTGATGCGCGAACTCGTGATGAGTCTGAGTGAGCATGATCAGGCCGGTCCGCGCGAGGATCATCTGGTTGCGGTCTTGCTCGATGAATTACGTCTGGCAAAAAGCTTGCCGATGAATGTCGTCATGCCACGCGACAAGCGCCTGAAAAGCCTGTGCCTGGCACTGATAGCCGATCCGGCATCGGCTCTGACACTCGAGGATTTTGCGAAGGAAGTCGGCGCCTCGGCACGGACACTGGCACGTTTGTTTGAACAGGATCTGGGGATGAGTTTTGGCACCTGGCGTCAGCAGATGCGGCTGGCGCGGGCGGCACCTTTAATCTCTGGCGGTCTGCCCTTATCCAGAGTTGCGGCAGAGCTGGGTTATACCAGCCAGTCGGCGTTTTCTGCCATGTTCAAAAAAACCTTCGGCAAGTCACCTTCGGTTTTTTTTAAAAAGAATTAGGGTGCGTTACCGATATTAGGATTTACGCAACTGATGCAAAAACCAAGACCTCTCAACACAGAGGCACCGAGACACAGAGGAGAAGCAGGAGAGAGCGACCCCAAGAAATATCGATGAAGGGTTTTTAGAGAATCCTCAAACGAATCCGCAAGCAGGCTGCGGCTGCTGGCACGAAAGACCTTTAGAAGCCGCATTCAGTCTGCGGGTTCAATTTGGGAAGGTTTAAAAACCATTTAATCGATATTAAATAGCACTGTTTTCTCTTGCTTTCCTCTGTGTCTCGGTGCCTCTGTGTTGAGAGGTCTTGGTTTTTGCGCAGCCCGCCTTAGCCTGACGCTAGGATGTGCTCACAATGATTTTGCTAAAAATTGACTCAAAGCCTCAATCGCTGCGCTAACTTTTTTCGGTTGCAGATTCCGTTTTAAAGTCACCGCAAAGATACCCGCTCCCGGCAAGCTCCAGTCCGTCAGCAGCACTTGCAAACGTCCGTTTTGTAATGCATCCCTGACCGTATAGCTAGGCAAGCGTGCCACTCCGAATCCCTCAAGTGCCAGCTCACACAACATACGCACACTATCGGTCATTGCACCCGGTGTCATGTTGATCCGGGCAGTCATGCCCTGTCCGTTTTTAAACACCAGAGTTGTCGGATCCGCAAAACGGCTCAGGCCAATAATCCGGTGTGTACGCAAGTCGTCGGGAGCGACCGGCACACCGTAGTGCGACAGATACGCGGGAGAGGCGACCAACACTTCGTGCAGATCAGATAGTTTGCGAGCCACCAGCGACGAGTCACGCATCCAGCCGGAACGGATTGCCAGATCAATCGACTGCGTCGTCATATCGACGATGTGATCATCGACCATGATGTCCAATAACAATTTGGGATGGGCACGCGCCAGCGGTGCGAGCGCTGGCAAAATAATTTTCTCCGCGACATCCGATGCGGCAGAGATACGCAGGCGTCCGGCAATTTCACCCGAGTGCTCCGCCACCAGTTCTTGCGCAGCATCGGCAGATGCCAGCATGTCCTGACATTTCGCATAAAAATCCTGACCAACTTCCGTCAGTGACAGACGTCGCGTCGTCCTGTGCAATAAGCGCACGCCCAGCTCGTCTTCGAGCTGACTGACTGCCGTACTGAGCACAGACGTCGCCAGATCCTGCGCTCTCGCAGCCGCAGAAAACGAGCCATAACGTGCGACCTCGGCGAACAACGCCATGCGCCTCAAATAATCAAATTGCATAAAAATATCTATTTGATTGTTCTGTTAAACAGAAAGATGATTTGCATCATACGCTCTTTTTCTCAAGCGATACGCTCCCTACAATGACATCAATGACATCACCTCTTCAATTTCGACCGCACCATAAAAAGGACAGACATCATGACAGCTAAGCTTCACGCAATAATCGATCCGCTCTGTGGCTGGTGTTATGCCGCCAGTCCTTTGCTGAAAAAAATCGGCCAGCATTTTGGCGACGACTTAACGGTCCGCTTCCACCCCGGCTTGTTGTTTGCGTCACCTGCCAATATCGATCCTGCCTATCGCGACCATATCATCACAGCCGATCAGCGCATCGCTGCACTGGCTGGCGTGACGTTTGGAGAGGCGTATCTGAACCGCGTCAGAACTGCGGATCCCTTGCAATACTATTCCGTCCCTCCTGCAGCAGCGGTGATGGCTGTGCAAGAGCTTGCGCCGCGATTAGCACACGCTATGCTGGAACAGATACAAAAGACGCACTACGTCGAAGGCAAGGACGTCAGCAATGTCGCGTTACTGGCGACGCTGGCGGAGCAACTTGGGATTGACTCCACGATATTTGCATCCCGTTACGCAGAAGTCTTGACGGCGCTGCCTCAGTACGTCAACACGGCCCGGGCTTATCTGGATGAATTCGGCGCACGTGGTTTTCCGAATTTCTTCCTCGAAGCCGGTGGCATAAAAACGCATCTGAATCACAGCCATGCCTATCAGCATCCGGAGGAGCTAGTAGCGCAGATCGAGACGATTCTCACACGCCCAGATTAGTTCTTTTTTTACCCTTAGCAGTAGCAGACCTACCCGACCCACCACATCATCAAGAAAGACATCGTATGAAAAAATCTCTGTTGACATTCGCCGCTCCCGCCGTGCTTGGTATGACAATCGCGGGTAGCAGCGTCGCACAAAACAAACCCTTGGAATTAAAAGTATTCAGCGCCGAAGAAAGCGGCTTCTATGTCAGCTCAGTGCTGATCACTGGAGAAAAAGAAGCCGTATTACTGGACACCCAATTCACACGCGCCAATGCTTTACGGGTTGCAGCGATGGTATTAGAAAGCGGTAAGCATCTGAACACCGTCTATATCAGCCAGGCAGATCCTGATTATTATTTTGGTGCCGAAGTCATCAAGGAAATTTTTCCTGACGCAAAAATCGTTGCCAGCGCCGGCACGGTCGATCACATCAAAGCAAACCTGCAAAAGAAGCTTCAGGTATGGGGACCACAGTTAGGCGTGAACGGACCTAAAACACCGGTCATCCCAGAGGTCTGGACAGCCAGCAGCATCGATCTGGAAGGTAAAAAACTCGAATTAGTCGGCTACGATGCACCGGAAGTCTACAAGCACTATGTCTGGATCCCGTCGATTAAAGCAATCGCTGGCGGTGTCACGACGTTTGCCGGTTTGCATGTATGGACGGCAGACACCGCACAAAAAGAAGCCCGTGTTAACTGGGTCAAATCATTGGATCAGATGCTGTCGCTACAAGCAACTACGGTAGTCCCGGGTCATCTCAAATCCGGTGCAAAACTCGACGCCTCACAACTGATCTATACCCGCGACTATTTGAAAAAATTTGAACTGGAATTTGATCAAAGTAAAAATGCCGCAGCACTGATTGACAGTATGAAAAAAGCCTACCCGAACGCAGGCTTAGGCATCGCACTGGATCTGGGAGCCAAAGTAACTAAGGGTGAAATGAAGTGGTGATACTGATGTCACGGTACTGAGGTAATGAGGTACCTCTATTGAAAAAAATGGCGTAGCGGGACAATCCGCTACGCCATGTACCGTACCATCTCCCGCCCGCGAAGAAGCATTAACGGTATCAGCGTACCCTCGCTTTGCGACGACTTTTTTCTTCAAACATACGCAAGTCCGATGCCCGCAACAGACTATCCATATCCAGACCATCTTCCGGATACATCGCCAAGCCGATGGATGCGCCGACAATCCCTGTAACACCCTCTTTGAGGCGGACCGGCGTCTCGATTGCCTGACGTAATTTTTCGACTAATTGATTCGCCAGATCACGCTGCGCGACACCATGCAGATAGACGACAAATTCATCACCACCGAAACGCGCTGCGGCATCTTCTTTCCGGATCGCAGATTCCAATCGTCTCGCTATCTCTATCAATACGATATCGCCCGCCTCATGTCCGTGCTCATCATTGATTTTTTTAAAGTGATCAAGATCGATAAACAGCAATGCAAAGCGCAGATTTTTTAAATCGCTAGAGCGCCGCCGGGTGAAATCGATTTGTGAAATAAAGGTATCGCGGTTCAAGAGATGCGTGAGACTGTCGGTACGCAGGCTATGCTGCATTTCTTGCAAACTCTCCGCCAGCACGCCGATTTCGTCGCGCCGCTGAATATCGATATCCCTGACAGGCTCACCGCTACCGACCCGTCGTGCTGCCTCGGTGAGTTTACGAATATCGACCATCGTCCAGCGCAGAATCAGATAACCGAGCAATAAGGCACCGAGTATCGCGCTCAAAGCAACGCCCAGACTACCGATAGTGAGGCCACGCATCTCGGTACGGATCGCCGCTCTCGGCACGGCGACAATCGTGATCCACTCCAGTCCCGCCGGATCAATCAGGCGGCCAGCGGCAATCTGGACGATCCCTTGGGGAGTGTTAATAATGTCAATCACGGGAGCCTCATCGCTTACGCCGTCGCGCAGACGATCCGACATTTGCGGCATGATTTTTTGCTGCACATGATTGAACACATTACGCATCAGAGGCGACACACTTTCAGAAGCGAACTGACGCTTCAACGCGGTATCGCTGACACGGACATAAGGCAATTCACTCAAGGAAGTCGCCACCAGCTCGCCAGAACGCTCAACAATAAAAGCGATGCTGCCATCTGGCATCACCATCTGCTGCAACGCTGCGGTGATCTGCTTGAGCGACACGTCAGTCGCGAGTACGCCGAGGAGCTTTTCGCCTTGCGCACTATCGGCGTCAGTCGTATACAGAGGCTTGGTCAGCGTCAATAATGGTTCGCGCTTGGTAAAATCAATGTAGACCGCTGACCATGCTGCCTTGTTTTTTGCGACGGCATTTTTATACCAGGGGCGCACTCTGGGGTCGAACTGGTCGCTTCTGAGCAAAGCGATTTTTTGATTCGGCGCTGACATGCTGTAAACATCACTTTGGGTTGCGCCGGGCTGACGATAACGTACCTCTACCCGCCCCTCATCAACCATGCGCCGGACACTGACAAAACCACCATCTTCCGCACCGAAATACGCAAGTTGATTAATATCAGGAAACAAGCCAGTCGCACTCCACAACCGCTCTTCTATCTTCAGCAAATCTTTGGGAAAAGCCAGATCCAGACGAAAGTGATTGTCTTTAGAATGAATAGAATTCGGCGCAATCGAATTCAGGATAACGTAGGCGCTGGCGAGTTGTTTTTCACTGACGGCGTTAATCCTTGAACTGATCGCATCCAGGGTTTTTTGGGCGACAGCATCGGTCGTTTCCTCTCCGGCGCGATACAAAACGGACGTAATGATACCCGCCAGTATCAACATCAGGATCAGGAGAATGCGTAACAGCGAAGTGCTTTTTAGTCGCATAGTAGTCATCGCCTATCAGTGCAAGGAAGCTATCCAGTCAGACATGACTGATCGAATTGACTATGACAGACTATTTCAATCAGGCAAGCATAGTCCAATGTAGCACATCAAAAAAACAATCACTCAAAAAAGATGCGGCAACACCGCGCTGAATTGGCGACCGGATTCGGCCTGACGATCGTTGCAGCGCATCAGGAAAGTGTTAAGTACACTTGATTGAGCAAGCAAGAAACTTGCGTAAAAACCAAGACCTCTCACCACAGAGGCACAGAGATACGGAAACACAGAGGAAGCAGGAGTAAGGTTTATCAATTCAAGGATGTTTAGAAGTCCGCCTGCAGGGGCTGCGACCGCCTGCTCGATCACCGTTTGTTTAGTTTCCCTCCTCGCTTCTCTTATGAAAAACATAAGGAGAATAAGAAAACCAGAACAGTCCACACGCGAGCGTTAAAAAAGTCCAATAATCTGTCGGCGCAAACCAGAACCAGTGCTTATGCCAGGGAATGTACGCCGGATCAAAGTGCGCCAGGCCAAATGCAGGATTCAGCACAAACCATAAAAAATCTTCCACGATCCAAAAACTCATGATGCTGGCCAGCGCCCTTGCCTCCAGCTTCAGCGTCCAGGTATGGAAAAAGAAAAATGGAAAATGAAACACCAGCGAGATAAACGGAAATACCCAGGCGTGATATCCCGTCATGGCACGACCGCCCCAAAAGATATCAAGCAACCAATGCTTTTCTATGCGCCAGGTCGGTAAATTCGCACCCCATCCGGCACTGCCCTCGATCTGTATCTCGGTCTGGGCAAAAAATAAGGCGAGTAAGGCAACCCAGGCCAGCAATACGATCAGCCGCCGCCAGACTTGCGTAATGTCAGACCCCGCTTGCAAGCTGCATTGGGATTTGGAGGATTTGGACGGTATGCGCTCGTTCATCGTGATGTTGTCATCAAAGCGCTGGCAAGCTTGTCGGCGGCATTATTGGCTGCACTGGCATATCGTTACGGCATGGTGAATAACCGGAGTGACACACCTGCTCCAGCACCCTGCATGCCGCATCGGCACGCCCAAGCGCTATCGCTTTGATCCGCATCTCGTGCAATTTCTCGGGATGCTCAAGCAGATAACGCACACGATATTCCAGCGTCACCTCATCGAAGGCCTTCAAAGCCACACCCTGTTCCAACAAATAATCGGCATTGCGCTCCTCTTGTCCGGGGATCGGTGCATTGACGATCATCGGCAACCCCATCGCCAGACATTCTGACGAGGTCAGACCGCCGGGCTTGGTCACCACCAGGTCAGCGCATGCCATCCATTGTTCGATATGGTCGGTGTAGCTTTGCACGACAAGACGACCCGGAAATTGTGCTGCCAAATTCATCAGTGCTGCGTGTACACGATCATTTTTCCCCGCCATAGCGATTAATTGAAAATCGCCTGCGATACGCAACAAGCGTGCAGCAATCTGCTCAAGACTACCGAGACCGGCGCCACCGCCCATTAATAAAATCGTCGTTCTACTGGCATCAAGACCAAGCTGCTGTGCCGCCGCTGCACGATCCGGCCTCAGTGCAAAGCCAGGCATGATAGGAATACCCGTAACATGGATCGTATCTGCTGCAATCCCTTGCGCCCGCATGCGAAAAGCCACCTCGTCATTCGCTGCAAAATAACCTGCCATTCCCTCATGCACCCACATCCGGTGCAAGTCAAAATCAGTCACCTGCACCCAGACCGGACAATGCAAGCGTTGCTTGCGTAACAGTCGCGCCAGCATTTCTGCCGGTAAAAAATGCGTACAGATGATCGCATCCGGATTGACTGTGGCGATCTCTTTCAAAAGCGCCCGCGCATTCAGCCGCTCCAGCGCACGTCGTAGTTTTTCTATCGTACCGTCAGCCTGTGCCTCATGCGACGCCTGATACAGGTATCCCCATAAAGTAGGGGCTTTATTGATCAATTTGAGATAAAAATCGGTATAGATTTTACGAAAACCCGCCGTCACATAATTCATCACATCGAGATGATCTGCGACGACCCGATAGCGAGGATCAAGCGAATAAGCACGAATCGCCTCGGCAGCACGCATATGTCCGGCACCCGCAGAAACGCTCAGCAGCAATATCTTTTTTTGAGTCATACGGCATTGTTCCGGTAGTCGAGTCAAGCATAGCACTGAGCACTGACGTGATCACCTGAGTAAGTTTTTAATTAAGCTTTTAAGTAAGCTTTAACTAAGCACGCCATCAATCACAGCATCGAGCACATCATTGAGATGCGCCGCATTTTAGTGAGCAGATATGTCAGGCGTGTGATGTGGATGTCTGGGAGGGAGATTGTCGTGTTTCAGCCACAAGCCGAACAGGCAAAGGGAACGGGTATCGATTCATTGTTGTGTATTAATTAAATTAGTCCAGTCCTTGCAACATACTGACATCATCAGTCATCTTAATCAGAGGCTGTCAATGTAAAAAGCCATCCCGAGCTACGCAGGGATGGCTTGCTTCATTTTCTGTTGATTTAATTACGCGTTTATTTATACACGCCACAACCGACGAAATAGTCATCGACTTTTTCGACATAGGTCGATTTATTCTCTAGTACCTTGGTCATGGGATTGGGCCATTGATAATCAACCCAGCCGCTACCTTTGCCTTTAACGACGGCAATCATGTCCTTGACGACAAACTTGTCTCCGGCTTTGAGTTCAATCAGATTTTTTCCCATCATTTTAGGATTATTTCCGTGAGACAAATTGATGCCGTTCAAGTCGTAGACGATGATGTACAGGTCGCGGTCATGAAAATCCTTATTCGATGTATTGGCGAACTCTGCGAAGGCTTTTTCTTTACCTTGCGATTTAATCGCTGCAATCGCTTTTTTTACCATAGCGATAGCTTGATCCGCATTGCCTCTGTCATCCGCAGCAATCGATGACGACAACAAGCCAAAACTTAAGGCGCAGGATAGTAAAAACTGACTCAAGATTCTCATTCGTATCTCCTTTAGTTGTTTTGTGTCGGATAAAAAACTGCTAAATCAGAGTAGGGATAAATATCGGCGAAATCAAGTAAATAGTAGCCGGCAGGCGCAAAGCCACGACGCCAGTTAACTTTAGATTTTGTTGGAGGAAAAATTTGTCAGAGCAACGACAGGAAAAGCTGGAAAGGATAAGACCTGAGAGAAAGAGGCGAGCCTGGTCTGCGGCACTTGCGGGAAATGACTGTGGCTGCTTCGTTCCCGACCTGACCAGATTGGCCATGCCGCAATGCGCAGGGGCCCGCCAGATCGCATTATAACTGATCAGGCCGAATTCGTGCTGGCAATTTCTGCGGCGCTGGCATCTTAGTCAACGAATCGACTAGTCAACATCTGATGCACCGGCACCAGACCGACATCAGATTTCATCACCTGATTTATGGATTTCATCCCTATTGAAGGCAATTTCATCACTTGCTAATTGCTTAAGTAAACCCTAACGCTTATTGTCACCATTGAATTCAGTTCGTATTCGGCTAACATCCCGGGCTGAAGGCAAACAGCATTGCAATAACGAAATATATTGCCTATTTGAACATTGTTGTTATTATATCCAGCATGCAAAATAGACTGAATTATTACGCACTCGACTACCAGATTAATTCGCATTATTAACCCGTATGGAACTCATACCGCGGATTGAACACGTTTACATTTCGCCGTACTTTTTATTTTTTAAGTTCTTTTTATTCATCCAACTCACGAAGTCATCACACTCCCATAAGGAATGGTCATGGAACTACGCATACAGAATTTATCCAAGCAATATAGCAACGGTGTACAGGCTCTGAACAATATTACGCTGACGATACCGGCGGGTATGTTCGGCTTGCTGGGACCAAACGGTGCGGGTAAATCGACGCTGATGCGTACGCTGGCAACCTTGCAGGATGCTGATTCGGGAACGGCGCATCTGGATGCGATTGATATCAAGACACACAAAGACGAAGTGCGCCGCATGCTCGGTTATTTGCCTCAGGATTTTGGTTTATATCCGAAAGTCAGTGCCTATGATTTACTGGATCATTTTGCGATACTGAAGGGACTGGACAACCGCAAACAGCGTAAAGAGGTGGTCGAAGGTCTGCTACATCAAACCAATCTCTTCAATGTAAAAACCAAACACGTCGGCGGCTTCTCGGGCGGCATGCGCCAGCGTTTCGGTATTGCACAGGCCTTGTTGGGCAACCCAAAACTCATTATCGTCGACGAACCGACGGCGGGTCTCGATCCAGAAGAGCGTGTGCGCTTTCACAATCTGTTATCGGATATCGGTAGCGAAAAAATCGTGATCCTGTCGACGCATATCGTGGAAGACGTTGCCGACCTGTGTAATCACATGGCAGTCATCAACCAAGGTTCAGTTATCCTGACCGGCCAGCCTTTACAGCTCATTGATCAGATACAGGGCAAAATCTGGAAGCGTTTCATCGAGAAAAGCGAGCTCGCTACCTACCAGTCGCAATATCAGGTTATCTCCAGTCGCCTGACCTCAGGACGTACCCTGATTCATGTGTATGCGGACAATCATCCGGGTGATGGTTTTACCCAAGCCCAGGGCAATCTGGAAGACGTGTATTTCTCAGCGATGGCAACGCTGCTGGCACAGCAAACCGCAACGTCTACCTCATCTGCACGCGCGGCATAAGGAACGACCATGCTCTCAATTATTCTGTTTGAGCTGCGGCAAAAATCCCGCAGTATTTCTACCTACGTCTACTTTCTGATGTTCTTCTCGCTGGCGATGTTGTGGATCGCCGCAGCAGGTGGTGTGTTTGATGGTGCCTCGATTGATTTCGGCGGCAAGGTGCATATCAATTCACCGATGGCGGTTTCGCAGACGGTGACCTTTCTCGGCTATCTCGGCGTGGTGATCGTCGCGGCAATGATGGGACGCGCGATCCAGCAAGATACCGAACACAATATCTGGCACTTTTTTTACAGTGCGCCCATCAGTAAATTTCAGTATCTGGGCGGTCGTTATGTAGGAGCGTTGCTGACTTTGATTTTGATTTTTTCCAGCATCAGCCTGGGTGCATGGCTAGGCTGCTACCTGCCTGGCGTGGGCAAAAATTTTCTGGGAACAATGATTCCGACAGCCTACTTTGCTCCCTACTTTATCTCGCTGATACCGAACCTGATGATCTTCGGCGCAGTCTTCTTCACACTGGGTGCCTTATATCGCCGCATGCTGCCGGTTTATGTATCGAGTGTCGTTCTGCTGATTGGTTACCTGGTTGCCGGGAGTCTCGCCCGCGACGTGGACGACAGAACGCTGGCTGCGCTGATTGATCCATTCGGCTCACGTGCGATCAGCCGTGTCACAGAATATTGGAGCATCGCAGATAAAAATAGCCGCATCGTGCCATTGGAGGGACTGCTGCTTTATAACCGCCTGATCTGGGGTGCTGTCGGTCTACTCGCGATGGTTTTTTGTTACTGGCGCTTTGATTTTGCGGCAATCAGCGCAGGCGGTAAACAAAAGAAAATAGCTACCAGAGAAGTGGCGCCAGCATCAGTCAAGATCCCTGTCGTCACCCCGAATTATGGCGGAGCCAATCTCTTGTCGCTCTTTATCAGTCAATGCTGGCTGAACCTGCGCGAGACCGTCAAAAACGTGTACTTCATCGTTGTCGCCCTGACGGGTGTGATGTTCATGTTTTCGCTCTCAAACGCACTCAGCAAAATGTACGGCACAACGACTTATCCGGTCACCTATGCGGTACTGGATTTACTTGGTACCAGTTTTAGTCTGTTCATGCTGATTATCACGACCTTCTATGCAGGTGAACTGGTGTGGCGCGAACGCGATGCGCGGATTGCTCAGTTGCTCGATGCCCTACCAGTACCGAACTGGCTGCCGTTACTGTCAAAACTGGTGGCGCTCATCAGCTTGCAAGGTATCCTGTTATTCGTACTGATGGTATGCGGGATCATCATCCAGACCGCAAAGGGCTACACGCATTATGAGCTAAGCCAATACCTGGAACATCTGTTCCTGATCCAATGGCCATCCTACGCTTTGATTGCTGTGCTGGCAGTGGCGGTGCAAGTTATTCTGAACAATAAGTACGTCGGTTATTTTGTCATGATCGCGTATTACATCGCGACGATTGCCTTACCGTCTTTGGGTATCGAGCATCCTATGGTGATGTACGGTGGTGGTCCGACTGCCCATTACTCCGACATGGACGGTTTTGGTCACAACTTGCCGCAGGTATTCTGGTACCAACTGTACTGGAGCGGTGCGGCCTTGATATTACTGGGCCTGGCGATGCTGATGTGGGTGCGCGGCACCACGGTGGAATGGCGTAATCGGCTGCGCCTGGCACAGCACTCTGTCACGCCTGCGATCACATCCGTGCTGGTGGTAGGCAGTCTGTTGTTTGCCGGTGCCGGGGGCTTATTGTTCTATTACACGAATATCATTAATCACTATCAGAGCAGCTTTGACGGTGAGGCTGACAGGGCAAACTATGAAAAGCAATATAAAAAATATGAAGCCCTGCCCCAACCTCGCATTACAGATATCAAGGTCGCAGTCGATATTTTTCCGGACCAAAGAACTGCCAGTGCCAAAGCAAGCTATCAACTGGTCAATAAAGGAACGGCAGCGATCAGCGAAATTTTTATCTCTCAGGCAGAAGATGTCGATATCAAGCAACTGCATTTCGACAGAACGGCAACACCGGTGATTCAGGACAAGAAAGGGTTTTACAGCTATAAACTCACTCCGGCGCTAGAAGCGGGCGACAAACTCGGTCTCGACATCGAGCTGGCATTTACACCGAAAGGGATTGCCGGCATGGGCAGCGACAGCCATATCCTGCACAACGGTACCTTTTTTAACAGCGGCAGTTTTCCGAGCATCGGTTATCAGTCAAGAGCTGAACTCAGCGATGAGAAAGAACGCAAGAAACACGGCCTGCCAGAGAAAGAAAGAATGGCTGATCGCGATGATCCTAAAGGCCTGGCAAACAGCTACATCGCCAACGACGCAGACTGGATACGTTTTGACGCAACCGTCTCCACCAGTGCAGATCAGATCGGGATCGCACCGGGCAGACTGATCAAAGAGTGGACAGAAAATGGCCGGCGTTATTTCCACTATGCGCCGGATAAACCGGTATTAAATTTCTTTGCCTTTATGTCGGCACGATACAGCGTAAAAAAAGCGCAATGGAACGATGTTGCGATCGAGATCGACTACCAAAAAGGTCATGAATACAATCTGGACCGCATGATCAAAGGTGTACAAGAATCGCTCACCTACTATACCCAGAACTTCGGCCCTTATCAGCACAAAATGGTGCGTATCATCGAGTTCCCGCGCTATGCGAGCTTTGCGCAGGCATTCCCGAATACAATTCCGTTTTCTGAAAGTATCGGTTTTATTGCCAAGGTCGATGATAAGGATCCGAAAGATCTGGACTATCCTTTTTATGTGACGGCGCATGAAGTCGCGCATCAATGGTGGGCACATCAGGTCGTCTCGGGTAATACCAAAGGCGCGACGATTCTGGTCGAGACGCTGGCACAATATTCTGCGCTGATGGTGATGGAAAAGACCTACGGCAAAGACAAAATGCGCAAATTCCTGAAGTACGAACTGGATCGCTATCTGATGGGCCGAAGCCGGGAACGCAAGAAGGAATTGCCTATCGCCTTTAATGAAAATCAGGACTATATCCATTACGCAAAAGGCAGTCTGGTCATGTATCTGCTGCAGGACCAGATTGGCCAGGACAAGGTCAATGCAGCCTTGCGTGACGTGATTGCCCAATATGCAAATCAAGGTGCGCCCTATCCAAGCAGCAAAGTACTGGTCGATGCCTTGCGCAAGGTCACACCGGAGGACAAACAGGGACTGATCACCGATCTGTTTGAGTCCATCGTATTATTCGAAAATCGTGCCCTGACCGCAAGTGCAAAATCTGTCGGCAACGGTCAGTACGAAGTCACTCTGACCGCAAGTAGCAACAAGCTAAAAGCAGATGAACTCGGTGCAGAAAAAGAGCTACCCCTGCATGACTGGATCGATATCGGCGTGGATGACAAAGACGGAAAACCTTTATTCAGGGAGCGCAAACTCATTGATCGCAAGGACGTGACCTACACCATGCTGGTCAAAGGCGAACCAGCCAAAGCCGGGATTGATCCAGATAACAAATATATCGACCGCAAACCGGAAGACAATTTGATTAAAGTGGCGATGCCCGCCAAATAGTTTTTGCTAAAAATAGTTGTTGCTGAGGTCAGTAGTAGCAGCATCATTTTCACGCAACAAACCATATACGGGCTATCTGCCCAACCACTTCTGTCTGCAATACCTGGCAGTCAGCAGTAATAAAAATGAGGCGACGGTGCAAGCTATCGCCTCATTTTTTATTTCAACCCTCGTATGCCTGCGGTAACATACAGCCTCCGTCTGAATAATCAAGGTGTCCTGTGTTACTCGCTCCCGAACAATTCTTTGGCTTCCTGCTAGCCGCCATGTTAATAACCGCCTCGCCCGGTCCCGACAATCTGATGGTGCTCGGCGTCGGCATCTCACGCGGACGTAAGCAAGGCATGGTATTCGGCCTGGGCTGCGCACTTGGCTGCATCAGCCATACCATCCTTGCCAGCCTTGGCATCAGTGCGCTGATTGCAGCGTCACCACTAGCTTTTACCGCACTCAAAACCTGCGGCGGACTGTATCTGATTTACCTCGGCATCCAGGCTTTACGCAGTCGCGGCAGCGCGCAGGTTGCAACGACAGGCGTACCGGATGAATCACTTAGCAAACTGTTCGCCAAAGGTCTGTTCGCGAACAGTATTAACCCCAAAGTCGTATTGTTCTTCCTCTCTTTTTTACCGCAATTCGTGATCGCAGAACGTAGCGCTGTCAGTTGGCAAACTGCCCAGCTCGGCCTGGTATTTACCGCGCAGGCCGCTGTGTTATTCGGCTTACTCGGCTATTTTTCCGGCGCAGCAGGCCTGTGGCTGAATCGCAATCCAAAGGCAGGACAATGGCTAGACCGCATCGCCGGCACAATCTTTGTGGCATTAGGGTTGCGTTTAATTGTGAGTCGCTGAGTGCAGCGCTGAATCAAGTGATAAAAAGGCGTTAAAGCTGGTAAAAATGAATAGTTAAAAACGTATCCGCATTGCTGGTGCGGCTTCGCGAGTGTTTTTGGCTTGTGAGGCGCATGGATATTGCGGGATGGGTTTCGCTTTGTTTATTGACCTAGCGATTAAATATGTTCCAATGCCAAAAAATTCAGAGCACAACAGAACGTAAAGTAATCCGCAAAGTTTGTCGTTTCTGCGTACTGCTGGCAGGAATACACAATCACTACGTATGTTGAATGACTGTCCATTTTATGAACAGCTATGTAAACGCACCAAAAAATCAAAAACAATTCAGATATTCATCGAGTAAAAGTAAGTCCCAAAATTACTCCATATTTAAATCATGATGATTTACTAAATACTAAGTTGCTGAAGATGTGGCCACCTTCTCCATCACAGCAACAAACAACGCTGACTGCAATATCGCATCCAGCCATGTAATCAAGTGCTTGTACCGGGTGGCATAAAACCATTCTGCGTCTACCAATGCGCATTGCCTTACAAACGGCGCGATTGCCAGATCGGCGATACTTAATTTCGCCCCTGTCAGGTAGCTATGTTGTTGCAAGCGACAGTCAAGTGCATCCAGAAATACTTCTGCTCTCTCACGATATGTCGTCGCCGAATGTTCCGGAAATCGTTCTGCATATTTATAGCGGTCGAGATCTTGTTTAAACGTGCTGTCGTTTTGCTGTATCAATACCTGTGCATCGGCAGGTATGTTGCCGCCCGGTGTTAAGCAGGGCGATACCGGCTGTTGCGCCAGTGCCCAGCACATGATGTCGAGACTTTGATCGATCACGCGACCATCAGGTAAGACCAAAACTGGCACCGTGCCTTTGGGTGAGCGGTCGAGCATCGCTTGTGGCTTATTGCGCAGACTGACTTCATGTATCTGCACTTCGACACCACTCATCCGGATAGCGAGCCTGGCGCGGATTGCGTAGGGACAGCGGCGAAAACTGTACAACAGAGGTTTTTCCGGACTAACTGAGTGGTCTTTGCGGTTCGACAGCATCGTGGTGATGGTTCTTTATCAACTGAGGGAATATTGCATTCGGCCATTTGCTGCCTACAATACAATAAGGAGCAAGCTGGTCCGGGTATTATCTCCGAATCTTAGCTCGCTGACACATCGGGGCAAATCGATGGCATCTCGCACATATCATTTCGTCAGCATTGCATTCATTGCCTTGAGTCTGAGTGCCTGCGAATCTTTGTTACCTAATTCTAAGCAAAGCTCGGATCTGCCCTGGGCGACTTATCAGGTCGGCGAGCAGGAATTTGCCAATATTATCTCCGAAAAAACCACCTTGGCCGACCTGCACCGCCGGGGTATCAATCCTAAAGTCTCACCCAATATCGCCCTGCTCAATCATGCGGATATCAGTCGTCGCCTGTTTGCCAGTGAATCGTCGACTAGCAACCTGATTCCACCCAAGGTACGCACCTGCCTTGCTGCGCATACCGCATGCTACGCGTATGAGATTGAAGAGAAACATCTGGATAAAAAACGCTATGGAAGTTTTTTTAAAGATTTTCTGAATTTTGAGCGCAAGGTAGAGATCACTGGCTGGCAATTCACCGCGCTGATCATTATTCAGAACGATGTGGTGATGTATACGCTCTGGAGCGGCAAATCCAATATCCAGCAATTAGAGGATGAAAAAAATCCTCTGGGTCCTTTGCAGGGCTTGGGTAGCTCTTTGATCCGGCACTGATAGACAATCCCGGATCATTGAACGGAGTGTTTTGCATGAGCTGGCCGATTTGATGGGGTAGGCTGCTTAAATATAGAGCTCACACAACAACTAAAACCCCTCACCACAGAGACACGGAGACACAGAGGAACAACAGAGGCAGAGAAAAGCAGTAATTCACAGATATTCTGATGTTCTCTGTACCAGTTCAACTTCTGCACCTCTGTGCCAGTGTTTTAAGGGCCATCTTGAGCTTTTTCATCTGGCCTGCCAATTTCCAATGCCATCTGAATGACCGTCTGTAGCTCTCCGCTTTGCGTCAGTCCTAAAATACTATATAGATCGTATTTAACTACTAGATACCTAACTCCTGCCAGATCGCATCAACGCGCGCCTTGACTTCTGGCGTCATCTGGATCGTTGTCCCCCACTCGCGGCTGGTTTCACCCGGCCATTTATTGGTCGCATCCAAACCCATTTTGCTGCCCAGACCGCTGACTGGCGAGGCAAAGTCCAGATAGTCGATTGGCGTATTATCGACTAGCGTGGTGTCACGCAACGGATCGACGCGGGTAGTAATCGCCCAGATCACTTCTTTCCAGTCGCGGATATTCACATCCTCGTCAACGACGATAATGAATTTGGTATACATGAACTGGCGTAAAAAGCTCCAGACACCAAACATGACGCGCTTGGCATGGCCTGCATAGGCTTTTTTGATCTGCACTACGGCCATGCGATAGCTGCAGCCCTCGGGCGGCAAATAGAAATCAGTAATTTCGCTAAACTGTTTTTGCAGCAAAGGGATAAAGACTTCGTTGAGCGCAACACCGAGCACGGCAGGCTCATCCGGCGGCTTACCCGTATAAGTTGAATGATAGATAGGATCACGACGCATAGTGATACGGTCTATCGTGAACACGGGAAAACTGTCTTGCTCATTATAGTAACCAGTGTGATCGCCATACGGCCCTTCGAGCGCGTGCTCATAGCCGGTCGGATGTGATTCGTCGGGATATATATGGCCCTCCAGAACAATCTCAGCACTGGCAGGTACACGTAACTCGCTGCCGATGGCTTTGACCAGTTCGGTGCGGCTACCGCGCAAGAGCCCTGCGAATTGATATTCCGACAAGCTATCCGGTACTGGTGTGACGGCACCAAGAATGGTCGCGGGATCAGCGCCGAGTGCAACAGTAATCGGATAAGGCTGCCCTTTATTGACAATGCCATGCTCACGAAAATCCAGCGCGCCGCCACGATGGGCGAGCCAGCGCATGATGACCTTGTTGCGACCTAAGACCTGCTGTCTATAGATACCCAGATTTTGGCGCTTCTTATAAGGGCCTTTGGTAATCACCAGACCCCAGGTAATTAAAGGTGCCACGTCACCCGGCCAGCAATGCTGGATCGGCAGTTTCGCCAGATCGACATCGTTGCCTTCCCAGACGATTTCCTGGCACTTCGCACCACGCACTTCTTTGGGTGCCATGTCCCATACGGCTTTGACGAGAGAGCCGAGCCCGAGAATATCTTTAAAACCCTTCGGTGGTTCCGGCTCTTTTAAAGACGACAGCACATGCCCGATCTTGCGCAGCTCGCTGATATTGTCGGCTCCCATACCCATTGCTACCCGGTGCGGCGTACCAAATAAATTGCCCAGTACCGGTATTGAATGACCAGTTGGCTTGGTAAATAAAAGCGCCGGTCCTTCTGCACGCAAGGTGCGATCGCAGATCTCTGTCATCTCCAGATACGGTGAAACAGGCGTAACTATTTGTTTTAATTCATTTTGTTGTTGAAGCTGAGAAATAAAATCCCGTAAATCTGCATATTTCATGTTTTTTAGCTTTTTATGAGTTTGAACTTAATAAAGCAAATAAATTCGGCAAGTGCTTGATTTCATTATACTTTGCTGCGACGCAGCAGATATTTCTAGATTTAAAAGTAATGACAATCAATTTCTATAGTATTGACTTGATATAAAACCGACCCTACAATTCGCCCAACTTGATGAAGAGGCTAGAACTCCGGCGCAGTCGAACAAAGATTGCAACGCCAAAAGGTAACATCATTCACGGGGATCGGGCCCCACATAACATTGTAAGGATTGTTTTCAAAAGGCGACTGCCTTGACCCGAAAATAGTTGTTTGTCACAAGCGAGATTACGAATCTCCCACCCTAAGTTGAGTTACATAAAGCTCAACAGACAAATAACTCCGGCGTCTTTTTGATCGCGCCAGCGACGGAGACGATGTTTCTGATTCGTGGTTTTTTATTTGCGTGTTGTTCTTTACTGAACAGACAAGCGCTACGAAAGTTCAGGAGGTTAAATGTTTCAAGGTTTTATTTTAGCAGTACAACAAGGCAGCACTCTGCTCGCCAGCAAGACCACAGCACTGTCCATCGCAGCACGCGATACGCGCAGCGGCTTCATGACTACCATGCACCATCTGCTGATGTTGCTGGGTATTTCGGCCATATTCGTTCTCGGCCTGATGTTTATCAAACCAGATCTGGTTGAAAAATTTAAAAAACTTTCTCCGTTCGTCACGATCGAAGAGAGTGTTGCAGAACAAGCCGCGCCACCGAGCCTGGCCATGTTGATGGCAACACCAGAACAAGTCGCTCAATCAGATATTGCCAAAACAACTGAACTGACTGAAGAAGATGCCAAAATGCTGGGCAATCAGCGCCAGCAACAATGGGTTACTAACTGGCTGGCAAAACGCTATCGCATCGCCAGCGATGCGACGAACATGCTGGTATCAGCCAGTTATCTGACAGCACAAGAAATCAAACTGGATCCGCTACTGATCTTGTCCGTGATGGCAATCGAATCTGGTCTCAACCCCTTTGCTGAGAGCCCCGTAGGCGCTCAGGGTCTGATGCAGGTCATGTCCAAGGTTCACCACGACAAGTTTCAGGAAATGGGCGGCGTCAAAGCAGCGCTAAATCCGGTAGCAAACATCAAGGTCGGCGCATTGATTTTGAAAGATTATGTCTTGCGTGGCGGCTCGGTTGAAGCAGGTCTCAAACTCTACGTAGGTGCGGCCGCTTTTGAAAACGATGCAGGCTATGGCTCACGTGTGATGGCGGAATACCGTCGCCTGAAGGATGTCGCCACCGGTAAAAATGTACCGACATTCACCTCTGCTCCCGTATCAGCACCTGCTCCAGCGCCACAGAGCACGCCAGCACCTAAAAGCGATGCTGTCACCGAGGCAAAAGCAGCAGAATCGAAACCTGCACATCCTGAGCAAATTGCCAAGCTATAAGCTATAAGCAGCTTGCGATCAGTAGTTAAGCATAGTCACCGGAACTGGGATGTTCTGGTCATGAAAAAGCCGTCAGCATCAGCAGACGGCTTTTTTATTGCTCAACGCCAAAGTCATAATCCTTCGCAACCTTCAGTACCGCTTCACGAAAATCATGCATCAGCTCAGAGCGTTTGCCACCGCTTGGGCAAGCCAATACATATTGATGACGGATATCGCTGGAAAAAGGACGTACCACGACGCCATTCTTAAGCCAGAGCTTTGCGCCAAACGGTTCGACAATCGAGACGCCGAGACCATTCGCAACCATTGCGTAGCGTGTATGTGAGGTTTGCGTCTTGACCCGATGGATCGGACGGCTTCCTGCCTCACTCAGCCTCAGGGTTTCTAATTCATAACTCTGCGACACGATAGGGAAAAAACCGATGATGTCTTCTCCATCGAGATCCATCGGCTCAATCACTTCCTTGCTGGTTAAATGATGGCCGACTGGCATCGCGCACATCACACTCGCTTCCTTGAAAATCTCTTGCTCTATCCCTGCCAGCGGCGGGAACGCCATACAAATCGCCATATCAACTTTTTGATCCTGTAAGCGCACCAGGATTTCTGGTGCATTTGAACTGTCGACAGTCACGGGGACATCCTGATGGTATTTAAAGAACTCGCGCAGGATCAGCGGCAAGATGGAGGAAGACAAGATTGGTAAGCAGGCAATCGTGATGCCCTGCGGTGCCTCATTGCGAATATTGCTGGCGACCTGCGACAAACGTTCCAGCCCAAGAAAATTTTCCTCGACAGCACTATAAAAACGCACACCTGCCAAAGTCGGTTCCAGCCGCCCTTTGTCGCGATTAAACAACCTGAAGCCGAGCGTTTCTTCTAAATCGGCAATCAAACGACTAATCGCGGGTTGCGTGATGTTCATTTTCCGTGCGGCACCAACACTGGTACCTGCAATCATCAGGCAACGAAAAGCTTCGATTTGTCGGAACTGGATCATCTCTTACTCCTTATTTATTCGACATTCAAATAGAGCAATATTAATATACTCACCCAAGTATTTTTCAACACACCATAACATCAAGCGCGATAAAGGCATTTCAATGTAATTTATTGGGGAGTATGTAAATAATATAGAAAAATATTGCCTGAAAATTAATCGCCATTTCACCTGAATGTTTGTCCACCAAAAAGAATCGGCAAATTAAATTCACCCTTAGCCTATAACAAAAATACATGAGGTATGCGAATTTGTGAGTGGACATGATATGGCATTTTTGAAATACTTCGTTACCTAATTGTTACAGGATGACAACATTAGGCAAAAGGATCCAATTTCCTGCTGCCGATTTGTTTTTAATTTCCGTAATAATTAGCCCACTGATCCACCAAATAAGACATGTCGCCTTATCGGGCAATTGTTCCCTTTGGCAAGTTCAGTGATACCCACAAGGTGAAAAATCAGCGTGTCTTCGTCTTCCATAAGCGGATTGATTCACGCTGGCTTGACTCTTCATCAGCACAACACAGCTCACATTCTGACTGTCGATGAATCAAGTCTGCACACTATTTGTCTGTTGTTTAACAGTATGAGGGAGAATATGCTTGCTTTAGGAACGATCAAATTAAAAGGGATGGACGAAAAATTCAACCTGCTCACCGGGCTTACCCAGTCCAAAGTGAAACATCGCTATGCAGGCGATATCGAGGCTGAATCTTGTTTTGAATGCCTGACCTTCTCTGCCACATCGCAATCCGCAAACTTCGTCGGACTGGAATATCTGACCGGCAAGATCGGCAATCGTCGCGGTGGATTTATCTTGCAACATGTCGGCAGCATCAAGTCCGGCAAGTCAGAAAGCACATTGAACGTGCTGAGCGGTTCCGGTACGGGTGAGCTAGCAGGTATCAAAGGACATGGCCGCAGCACCTGGAGCGGCATCAATGGCCAGTTATCTCAAGTACTGCTGGAATATACCTTTGATTAAGTCAAATTAAGTCAAATTAAGTCCAATAAAACCACTTAAGGCAGGCTCAGCAGCATCGCAATAAAATGAAGGACACATTTACATCAACGATTTTTACTACAAGTTTATGTAGCTGGCCGTGATACAAACTCTGCGATACGCCGCACGGCCTCCTGCAAATTCTCCATCGAGGTCGCATACGAGATGCGGACATAGCGCCGCGCACCTGAGGTGCCAAAATCCAGCCCGGGTACAATCACGACACCGGCCTCTTGCAATAAATCGCGGGTAAACTGATCGGCATCAGTCGAAAAACGCGAGCAATCCGCATACACATAAAACGCGCCGTCCGGCATCACGGGCACCTCAAAACCCAGAGCAGTCAAAGCGGGGACGATGTAATCGCGCCTGCGCTTAAATTCTGCTTTACGCTCTTCGTAGACAGCCGAGGCCTCTGGCGAAAAACAGGCAATCGCTGCATGCTGCGCCACGGATGAAGCACATATAAACAAGTTCTGAGCAAGTTTCTCAATATGCGGCACGACACGCTCCGGCACCACCAGCCAGCCCAAACGCCATCCAGTCATATTGAAATATTTACTAAAGCTGTTGATCACCACCACATCATCATCCAGAGATAAGGCCGAAAATGGCGCTCCTTCATAAGACAAGCCCTGATAAATTTCATCCACAATCGTAAATCCACCTCGCGCCTTGACACTTGCAATGATGCGTGCAAGCTCGTCGTGATCGATCGACGTCCCCGTCGGATTGGAGGGTGACGCCAGCAATACACCTTTAGTTGCCCCACTCCAGTGTTGATTCACCATTGCATCGGACAACTGAAAGCGCTGCTGAGGACCGCTCTCAATCAAACGTGCTTTACCCTCAAATGCCGCGACAAAATGGCGGTTGCACGGATAACATGGATCTGGCATCAAAACCTCTGCCCCGGGTTCGACCAGCGCAGCGCACGCCAGCAATAATGCGGCGGATGCGCCTGCAGTCACAATGATGCGGCTGGCAGGGATTGCCAATCCAAACGTATCAAGATAATGCCGGGCAATCGCCTCACGCAAGGCAGGCACACCAAGGGCAGAGGTATATTGCAAGCGACCGTCTGCCATAGCTTTGCTGGCAGCATCAATGACCATCTGCGGCGCAGTAAAATCCGGCTCACCGATTCCCATATGGATAATATGACGCCCTTGCGCCTCAAGATCAGCCGCCATTTTGGCTAACTCCATGACATGAAAAGGAGCAATGTTATCCAGGCGGGAGGCGAGATTTTTTTCCATGAGCTTACTTTTCTGTAGTTGTCGTTTGACAGGTTTGCGAGATTCCAGCGAAATTCAGGCACGATTCAGGTAATAACCAGACACAAAAAAACCGCCTTACTTCATGCAGAAATAAGACGGCTTATCTGTAGTTCATCTGTAGTTCATCGCATCAGAATCTGATATCCATCAGAACCTCAGTAACACGTTCATTATTTTCCGGCGCTGATTTCGGCTGTACGCAATTTCGCAGCCAATTTATCCAGCACGCCATTCACGTATTTATGTCCATCCAAACCGCCAAAGGATTTGGTCAATTCAACAGCCTCATTGATCACGACGCGATAAGGAATTTCGATGTGATGTTTTAATTCGTAAGCACCAATCAGCAAAGCCGCGTGCTCAATTGGCGACAGCTCTGCTATCGTACGGTCGATCAGAGGCGTGATTTCTTCACGCAACTGTATCGACTGATTGATCGCACCATGCAGCAAGGCATCAAAATGCTCACGATCCGCTTTATCAAAGCCATGCGCCTCACGAATGTGAGCGTCGATTACACCTGAATCTTCGTTATTCAACAGCCACTGGTATAAACCTTGTAAGGCGAATTCGCGCGCACGATGTCTGGGCGAGCGGCTTTTGCTCGGATTAGCGTGTAGGGTTTTGTTCGTCATAGTCATCTCTACTTAATTGGGTGGTGCTCTTACGCGTCGTAACCCGTATCTTCAGTGGCTTCGGCCAGTTCTTCCAGTGCCAGTGTCAGGTTTGCCATCTCAACGGCAACACGAGCAGCATCGGCACCCTTCTCCGCCATACGGACTTCAGCTTGCGCATCATTCTCTGTGGTCAGAATCGCATTCGCAATCGGGATACCGCTATCCAGACCTACGCGTGTAATGCCAGCACCGGACTCATTGGAAACCAGCTCAAAATGATAGGTCTCGCCGCGAATCACTGCACCCAGGGCAATCAGCGCATCAAACTGGTTTGTCTCAGCCAGCTTTTGCAATGCAAGCGGCACTTCCAGTGCGCCAGGAACGGTGACGTGCAAAATATCTTCGTTCAATACACCCAGACGCGTCAGTTCAGCCAGGCAAGCGGATAACAAGCCGTTACCCACTGTTTCGTTAAAGCGGGCCTGCACAATACCTACGCGCACACCAGCGCCGTCCAGATTTGATTCGTAATGTCCTACCGTCATGATCTTCCCTTTTTGCGCTTGTGCGCTGCTATGTCATTATTCAAGTATGGGCGACAAACTGACACCCGGATATTTTTTACATTAGTTCTGATTGGCGTTGATTCATCCTGACTGGCTGAATCAAGGCTTGTCCATATAACCGACTACCTCAAGATCAAAGCCCGTCATGGAGGGCATTTTTCTCGGATTCGCCAGCAGCTTCATGCGACCAACTCCGACATCTTTCAAAATCTGTGCGCCGATACCATAGTTACGCAAATCCATACGCGCAGCACGGCCTTGCGGGCGTGCATCCGGCGTGTTCAGTGCTTTGAACTGATCAAACATCTGCTCCGCCGTTTCTTCACAATTCAGCAAGACAATAACGCCCGAGTCAGAGGCTTGCACTGCGGCCATCGCCGCAGCGACATTCCATGAGTGCGTGGTAATTTTACTTTCCAGCAAATCGAGTATCGAGACTGGCTGATGCACCCGCACCAATGCTTCTTTATCGCGTGTAATGTGACCATGCACCAGAGCCAGATGCGCGGAGCCACTTGGCTTATCACGATAGACAACGGCATTAAAGCTGCCGTGGACAGTTTGCATTTCACGCTCGGCAACGCGTTCGACAATACTCTCCGTCTGGCTACGGTAGTGGATCAAGTCCGCGATCGTACCAATTTTCAATCCGTGTTCTCTGGCAAACTCCATTAAATCCGGCAAACGCGCCATGGTCCCATCGTCCTTCATGATCTCGCAGATCACCGCTGCCGGAGTCAAGCCAGCCAGATCAGCCAGATCACAACCTGCCTCGGTATGACCGGCACGCATCAGCACGCCACCTTTTTGCGCCTTCAGGGGGAAGATATGACCAGGCTGAACGATGTCATTTGCCGTCATTTTTTTATCTACCGCGACTTGGATAGTGCGTGCACGATCTGCTGCCGAAATACCGGTAGTTACCCCCTCTGCCGCCTCAATAGATACCGTGAAATTCGTTCCGTAGGCAGTGCCGTTACGGCTCGACATCATTGCCAGATTCAACTCATCGCAACGCTCTTCTGTCAGCGTCAGGCAAATCAGGCCACGACCGAACTTCGCCATAAAATTAATCGCTTCCGGCGTTACAAACTCGGCAGCCAACACCAGATCGCCTTCGTTTTCGCGGTCTTCTTCATCGACCAGTATTACCATGCGACCAGCGCGCAATTCTTCAACGATTTCTTGGGTATTTGACATGCTCATGAGGATTTCCTAGGCGGTGTACGGCTCATCGCAGCTGAATTGACAGAAACTTCTAACAACTCGTGATCCGTACGACATGCCGGACATCCATTTTTAGCAGTTCTCAGTAATTTTTTATGCGACTGTATATATGTAACCCTCTATTGTAATGGATTTAGCTCACCATACAGGATGGCAATTGAGAATACCGGACTGAGTTTGCTCAAAATTACTCCAGTCAAATCAAAAAATTCTGCGAATTGAATGAAAAATTTACATTTACACCACGAATAAACATGCAAAAGAGTAGATAGAAGAATTTGGCACAGTTCCTGCATGGCAAGTATTATAAGGACTCGTTACCTCGCTCATGCAGGCATGCGGCCAATGAGGTTTTTGTAATCTGGATATTGCTAAACGGGCTTAGTCGTGTCAGCATTAATATTTACACTTTGAAACATTTTGAGTGGTAATCTTAGCTTGTGGCAATGTGATGGCGCATTTTAATGGGGCGATTTTTTGTTCTTCGCATTATTTCAGTGCGGAACTGGTTGTGTTTGGAACTTGGTTTTAGTTATCTGCTGTTATCCGTTTTTCATGAGGGGCGCTATGAATAAGGTAGTACAAAACGAAATAAGAAAATTTTGTGTTCTGCTGTTCAATTTATTTTGTATCAGCATGTTCATTACTGCATGCCAGAAAGCATCTCCGCGCGAAGAGGCAGCAAGCACGCCTCCCGCAGCCGCCGAACCCATCTCATCGCAACCAACAGGCCTGGTCAAAAATGCGATACGACATACCGAAGAAACCGCTGACGTTACTAAATGGATGGATCAGGCATCGACCAAAACTGCCGCCCAGATCGCATTAGAAGAAAAGCAGGCAAAAGACGCTAAGGATGCCAAACTAGCGGCAGAAGCCAAAGCACTGGCGGCAAAAACGGCCATCAACTCCCGCGATTCAGTCAAGGCGGCAGCAACAACAATCGCGCAGACACCAGCGGTTGTACAAAAAGCGGTCGAAGTCCCTGCAGCGGCACCTATCGTTGCGGTTGCAGCACCTAAGCCAGCTCCAGCACCGGAGCCTGTCACACTCAAACTACTGTCCAGCGTGCAACCACGTTTTCCTAAAAGTGCGGAGAAACTCGGCATCGTTGAAGGTACGGTCAGCGCCCGCCTTCACATTGAAACGGACGGCAAAGTATCCAGTGTGGATATTCTTCAGGCAAAGCCAGCCAAACACTTCCCTCCTGAAGTCATTGCAGCGGTGACGCAATGGAAATACGCTCCGATATCCAGCCCGCAAACCAAGATTTTAGAATTCAATTTCAAGCAGGAAAACTGATTAATTTAGGTAACTCATTCAGGTAACAAAATAACGACATCATCTGGAAATTCATTCCAATAAAAAAGCCGCAGATTGCGGCTTTTTTATTCTTCCGTTTATCATCGAAGCGGCAAAAACCAAGCCTGCCACATCGATATCAAAACTTATTGCATCAATGCCCGTGCCCGTCAGCATGCGCTGATGTGTCGACGGGCATACCTGCTCCATCTTTTCCTTCGAAGAAAAACGGCTTGCGGGCTTTAGGCGTCGCACCGACTTCATTCATCGTTGCCGAGTCATACAAACGGCCATTCAGCATCACATGGGATATCTTGTCGGATTGACGTATATCTTTCAATACATCACCGTCGATAATCACCAGATCGGCCAGCTTACCGGACTCCAGTGAGCCAATATCTTTATCCATACCCAAGTATTTTGCACCGTTCAGCGTCGCGACACGGATCGCTTCGAGCGAACTCATACCGCCACGCGCCAGTGTCCACATTTCCCAATGCGCACCCAGGCCCTCACGCTGACCGTGCGCCCCGAGATTGACTGGCACGCCTGCACGCTGCAACTCGGTCGCCGTCTTTGCAACATTAAAGACGTTGAAATCTTCTTCAGGAGCCGTCTCACGCCTGACGCTGCGTGACTCAAGCACAGTACGCGGAACATAGCGCGACAAAAGCGGGTGCTTCCAGACATCGGTACGCGCATACCAGTAATGTTCACCATCCAGACCACCGTAGCCAACGATCAGCGTCGGTGTGTAGCCGACCTTCGTTTGCGACCATAACTGCTTCACATCATCGTAGGCATTCGCAACGGGAATCGCATGCTCAATCCCGGTATGGCCATCAATCACCATACTCATATTGTGCTGAAACAGGGAGCCGCCTTCCGGCACGACCATCATGCCGGTCTGACGCGCTGCTTCCAAAACCTGCTGACGCTGCTCGCGGCGCGGTTGGTTATAGCTTTTCACCGAAATCGCACCCGCCGCTTTCAGGCGCTTCAGATGTGTTAGGGCATCATCCAGATTATTAACTACGGCACTGATGTTTGCCTTGGCACCATATAAAATCGTCCCGGTTGAGAAAATTCGCGGACCGACAATTTTGCCAGCGCGCTGCAATTCACTCTGGCTAAAAATCTCTGAAGTGTCGTTCGACGGATCATGCAAAGTCGTAACACCAAATGCCAGCGAGGCATAGTTAATCCAGCTTTGCTGAGGGATAATTTCACTCTCGCCCATACCCCCATGCCAGTGCACATCCACAATGCCCGGGATAATGGTTTTACCTGCCGCGTCAATCTGCGTCGCGCCAGACGGCACTGCAATATCAGCGGCACTGCCAACGGCGACAATCCGGTTTTCCTTGATGACGATGCGGCCGTTATCAATGACTTCATCTCCCTTCATGGTCACAATGCGCGCACCTGAAATGACGGTCGTTGCAATAGGTTTATTGGCTTTTTCTTGAAAACCAATTTTTAGACCGGTCTCTGCAGGCTTGCTGATTTCTTTTGGTGAGCCCGGTAAAAACGTGAAGGCGTTTTTTAATTCGGTACTAAATAATTCATCGCCGAGCGCAAAATGAATCTTGCTGCTGTCGCCGGACCAATGCACATAGTCACCCGCGTTCACATCCAATTGTCTGACAGGCAGTCCATCCATTTTTTGCCCGATAGTCACCGGCTTCCCTGCCATCGGCAAGGGTGTGACGAACGTATGAAAACGCTCACCAAACGCCAGCCAGTTACCATCCGGAGAAATACTGAACTCACTGGTGAATTCGCCTTTGGCGACTGCTTGCTCTTCGTTTTTATTGATATCGATCCTGACCAGCGAAGTACTCCAATCGACCTCGCCGGAGCGCTGCATCCTAGACACATAAACGACATCATTATCTTTACCAAATTGCGGCGCAGATCCGTCATCAGTGAGCAGGCGCGGTGCTGATTTGCCGTCAGCATTCACAATAAAGACACCTGTTTCCAGCCCATGCCATGGCGAGGTCAGATAACCACCACGCGACTTTTCATAGGTCACTTGCTTGCCATCGGGAGAGAATTGTGGTGACAGGTATTTTCCCGGCTTCTTCGTCAAAACGGTTTCCTGACCGCTGCGAATATCAATACTGCGGACTGATCCCAGCTTTTCATCATCCCAGGTGGTGAAGACAATGCTACGTCCATCACGTGAAAAATACGGAAAGAACTCAAAATGATCCTGCTGCTTAGTCAGCCGTTGCGGCGTACCGTTTGGCAGATCACGGATATACAGTTGCCCCAGCGCCGAGTACACGACTTTATCGCCTTGTGGCGAGACATTCACCCATCGTAATTGATGCACATCAAATTTATCCGGTGCTACTGCGGTGTCGAACCGTAACGCAGGACGAATCTCCCTGGTATCTTTTACGTGGAATGCGATTTCCTTAGAAGACTTGGCAAATGGATCAACACGCCAGAGCTTACCCTTTGCCCAGACCACTAATTGCTTACTTCCGGGTAGCCAGCTAATCGACGGATACACACCGTGCACTGCCCAAGTCTCCTGCATATCACGTTCTAACTCGCTCCATGCGACCTTCTCTTCGCCGGTCTCTAGATCCTTCAGGAACAAAGTGCTCTGGTTGCGTATTCTGCGCACAAACGCCAGATATTTACCATCTGGCGATGGTGTTGGACGCACCGCACCGCCAGGGCCGCTGACAAAAGCCTTGGTCTTACCGTCTTTTAAATCTTTACGAAAAATCTGATAAATCTGTGCATTCGAGTTTTTGTTGTACTCGAATGAATTACCCGACGTCGTATCCTGAGAGTAATAAACGTAGCGACCATCAGGAGAGAATGCAGGCTCACCCAGGTCTTTCTGCCAATTAGGTTTCTCGTTCAACTGCACTCCCGCGCCGCCGCCAACGTGATACAACCAGATTTCGCCAGATCCCAGCGAACGGGTACCCGTGTAATGCTTACGCGCAGCAATGTACTGGCCGTTCGGATGCCATACCGGATTATTGAGCAAGCGGAACTCTTCTTTGGTCAATGCATGGGCATTTGTTCCGTCCACATTCATGATCCAGATATTGTCGCCACCACCGGCATCAGACATATAAGTCAATTGTTTACCATCCGGCGAAAACCTTGCCTGCATCTCCCAGGCGATGCTGTGAGTCAATGCCTTCGCGTCGCCTCCCTCGATGGGCAACAAATATAAATCACCCAAAAGATCAAAAACAATCTGCTTACCGTCAGGGCTCACATCGACACTCATCCAGGTACCTGTTCTGGTATCAATATTGACCGTAGAACCTGTACCGGCAGGCGCATTCACATCCCATTTTTTCTTAGCATCCGCGACGTCTTTACTGGCCTCTGCGCCGATGCATACTGCGCTACATAAAGTGAGAAATAAAGCGCTGCACAAGCGTATTTTTTTGAGCGTTTGCATCTGATCTCCGTTAGATATGGGATAGTGATTTCTTTTGATATTGATCGTTTGGCAGGCGAAGATAAATAAGCTCTGCGCTTACACGCAATTGCATGCAGTGACACATGCAAGCAGCTTTAAACGAATAGCATCGCAGCATAAATCGAACCCAGATTGTTGCCTCAAGGAGGACGAAAGTCTAGTCAGAACTGCTATAAATCAGGCAGAAGGAAATAAAAACCATAATGTTTCGCGCCGAGCCCTTTCTACCAACGATAATTCTATTAAACCTGATAAATCTTTTTAATCTATGGTGAATCTATCTCGAATCTGTGGTGAATCTGTCGCTATCAAGGCGCTACTAAAAATCTAATCCACCTGTTCTGCCAGCATTCCATTTAACTATGCGCAATACCGATGCGTAGCGAACTGTTAGAGTAGCTGCTTGTGCGCGGTGCTGTTACTCTCCCGATACAATTCATCTTTCTGACAAGCCTATGCCAAATTCAAATTTATCTATGCAAAACACTCCGCTTTCTGAGCTTCAGACCTTGCCGGCATTATTTGCGTGGCGCGTGCAACAAACACCTGATGCCGAAGCGTATCGGCAATACGATGAGGCCCATGCGCAATGGCAGAGCTATTCCTGGCAACAAACCAGCGAGCGCGTAGTCGGTTTTATTAAAGCACTTTCTGGGTTAAATCTGGCGTCAGGATCTCGTATAGCGATCTTGCTACCGAACGGCCTGCATGCCGTCTGTATAGATCAGGCAAGTCTCGCGCTTGCATATGTGCCGGTGCCTATGCATGCCCTCGACAATCCCGCCAGCATTGCTTACATCCTGAGCGATAGCGACGCCTCGTTTCTAATGGCAGCAAGTGAAGAGCAGTGGGCAGATATTGCTTCAGCAGGTCTCGATTTACCTGCATTGCGCCAGGTCGTCGTCCTCGAAAAATCATCGACACCTGTCGTCGCCATATCATCAGTTCCCGTAACAAGTTTAGACGACTGGCTGGCATCCGGCAGCAATAATATGCCCTTAGCACAAACGCCGGCGGCGAATGAGCTTGCCGCACTTGTGTACACATCCGGCACCACAGGCAAACCAAAAGGCGTGATGCTGACCCACGCAAACGTGCTGTCAAATGTTAAAGCTGTCGTACAGCGTGTAGCACCGGTCATCACCGATGTTTTTCTCTCCTTTTTGCCGCTCTCTCACACATTTGAACGTACTGCGGGTTACTACCTGCCTATCGCCGCCGGTGCCTGTGTGGCATTTTCGCGCTCGACCAAACAACTGCCACAGGACTTGCTTGAAGTACGTCCGACCATCCTGATTTCTGTACCGAGAATTTACGAACGCGTCTTCAGTGCGATACAAAATAAACTCGCTTTATCAAAACTACAATCCTGGTTATTCAATACCGCAATGAGCGTAGGCTGGCGCAGATTTTGTCGCGCTCAGGGTCGCTTATCGGATGGTGCGCTCAACGCCGCGATCGATGCCTGTGCCTGGATCATCTTCGACAAATTGATTGCGCAAAAATTACAAATGCAGTTCGGTGGACGCCTGCGGGTTGCCGTTAGTGGCGGTGCAGCATTATCGTCGGCGATCTCACATTGCTTCCTCGGACTAGGTATTCCGATTGTTCAAGGATATGGCATGACGGAGACCGCACCGGTAGTGGCGTTTAATGCCCCGGACGACAACGATCCGGCAACAGTCGGGCGCCCTGTTGCAGAAGTAGAAGTCAAGATTGGCGACAATGCCGAGCTTTTGGTAAAAGGCCCGAATGTCATGCGTGGTTACTGGAAGCGTGATGAAGACACCGCAAAAACCTTCATCGACGGCTGGCTGCGCACAGGGGATCAAGCCGCCATAGAGTCCGGCCGGGTACGCATTTTGGGACGCGTGAAAGAAATCATCGTGACCTCCACTGGCGAAAAAATCGCTCCGGTCGATCTGGAGCTGGCAATCACCAACGACTCCGTATTTGAACAAGCGTATGCCTTTGGAGAAAATCACCCTTTCATCAGCTGCGCCGTCGTTCTCAATCAGCGTTACTGGATCGAACTGGCAAATTCATCAGGCCTAAATCCTGACGACAGCAAAAGCCTGCAATCACCTAAGGCGGTTGACACCGTAGTCAAACGCATACGTGGATTGACAGCGTCCTTCCCCTATTATGCTCAGCCAAAAGCGGCAATTCTGAGCCTGGAACCATGGACCATAGAAAACACACTGATCACACCAACGCTCAAGCTCAAACGTAACAACCTGGCGAGTCATTTTGAAGAAAGTATCAAAGATATTTACTCACGCAAACCAAAGTAAAAAATGTCAGGGCACACAAACAGAATCATCAACACTATTACGATAGTCGCTGAAACTCTAAGGCGAGTTAGAGCAGATGACTTTCGATCGCAACTCTTTTGTCACTGCCATTAAGACTATGTAAACGCATACAGGCGAATTTCCGAACCGGCCTGTTCAGTGGCATCAAGTACTTCCAGTTCTTACGTCTATCACTCCGGATGTACTTGATGTTTTCTCAATGACAGATTGCGAACGCTCCGGCAGCATTTTGCCAGTGTGTCGACGTACGCAGAGCGCAACAAGCTGCACAATTAAAAGCGGTTGGTCCACCGATTGGGCCGTTCTGGTCGAAGCATTGTCCCTGACCGACTGCACCAGGACCGCATGCCGCCGCCAGAATACCGCCATAGCCGTCAGCACCAATCATATTGTTAACACTGGCAACACCGGTTGAGCGTTGTACTGGTAATGCTTGAGTTGGTAAATTGTTCATTTCAATTCTCTTTTCTGTTTAACCGTCTTGTGTGACGAAAAAAATGTTGAGGTTGTCCGAAAAAAACAAAGAGAAAAAATCTTCCTGCCAACGACTTTTGGCTAACAAGTTTTACAAAAAAAGGAAGTATTTGATACGCTTTGATTATCTCGGTTTATCGTAATCGTAAAGACTACTGATCAGAAGATTGACTACCTGTTGACTGGATTCGATTTTTAGAAAAAAATCTACCTTTCAAAGGGTCAGATATCCCATCATCAGTTAAGTCCCAGAACCGCAGAAAAAGCATAAATCACACCGGTAGCATTACTTGGCGGACCAATGACAACCGCCGTGGCGTAAGCGACGCCCCAGTATATTTTCTCGCTACCTGCCAGAGAGGTTTGTCCATAAAAATATCCTGTCTGCCCTCCGTTAGCAGCAATCTCGGTAGTAATTTCATTCCCCATCTGCATCAGGAGATCGCTGTTATACGGAAGCTGCCAGCTATTAAAATCTGTAGTAATTTGGTTCACCAGACATACCGGTGCGGTACCGGCAACATTACTACTCCAGGGTTCCATAATGCCGTCGTCCACTTGATTCGGCTCGGATGCCGGGTAACTTGCAGGCCATTTGGACATCAGATTGGCAATCAATGCTTTTTCGATGGCAGCGACACCATTCGCTACGCTAGTACCTGCTGGAATAGTTCCCATCCCCAGAGAGGTATAGGCTTCTTGAAAATTGATAATGTTAACGTTGATATTGGTTGTTTGAACGGTTGACATAATTTAACCCCATAAAATATTGTGATTTCTGCTTATTCAGTTTTTTATTGGCAATGCAAAATGAGGAAAGGATAAAAAGCCAATTCGCTTCTCATACAGACTTAGTTCAGCATCGCCAAAGTTGGTGCTAAAAACTCGACATAGTTAGCAAACTGTCGCTGCGCAGCCAGCCATACAAATGGTTTGTGCTAAACCGCTTAAGAGGCTGCAGCCTGTTTGACAAATAGTGCAGGCGATGCCCGAAGGAGCGACGCTTTGACTGATACTCGATGTGCTGATAGAACGTTGCACAGGCAATGCTTGAAGTGGCAGATTTTTCATTTCAGTTCTCTTTCGAATATAGCCGCTGCGGGAGACGGCAATTGATGTGAATGTACCAACTGGTACTGTATTGATCGCTTCCCGCTAACGACCGTTTGCAGACGTACGCAGATGCATTTCTCAATGCCAATTCACGCACATCAACAATTCGATAATTCAATAAGAAGTTGAGCTAACCCAATTACGTGGGTTAGCTCGCTTAAGTCAGCGTTCGGACCAGTGGCGTATCGTGCCGACAGTCACTGGAATCACATCGCTGACGTCGACACCGAAACGCATCGCTACACGAGCAATGTTCATATTGGAGGGAGTAAAAAATCTCATGACAATGTCATAGCACTCTGAGCCTGGCCGACAAATAGGACTTTTTTCAATAGTGATGGTGTCCAATTCCATGTCACCGGTTTTTTCGAAAACTAAAGCGGCTTGTATCGCATTCGTCGCGGCATAATTTAAGGCCCGGTCTGCACCGCTCACACCCAAATTACGATAGCTGTAATAAATACGATTCAGGTAATCTGTCATTCTTGTGACATCAACCTGATATTTTGTGAACGCAACATCTCCTGCTGCGGGCGAGGTACCAAAAACTATTTGGCATAACGCATCGATATTCCAGCTAAAAATACCGCGTACGGCGGGTTCAATTAAAGGCACCACTTGGCCGGACATCAGTTTCACGCTACCAAGAACGACACCCGGAAAAGAATTCATCAGGGTGTGCTTGAGCGGACCGATCGTGCCACTTAATGCATCGAATAATTTTTCATACGCATCAAGCGCATAAGGCCCTGTTGGGACAATCGCATAAATTGGTGTGGCGTCGAGGCTGAGCGTCCAGATCAACGACTGTTTGTAGTAAGGATTTTTGGCCAGAAAATCTAGTAATTGGTTGGGATCATTTGGATTATTCGCATTACCAGGCATGGCTTGCGCAAACGAGTCTCGTCGCGCCTCGGTTCCGAAGTCGATGCCAATTGTTCCCAATGCATAGACCAGGGCCGGACCCGATTTAGTAGCGGTGGCGGCTCCGCCACAGCCACAATCGGATGGCGTAATTGCCTGACTTGGTGTCAGGGAAGCCTGGCCAGGATTGAATGCCGCCGATGCAGATGTCATCACCTCTGCGGCGACGATGTTGATTGGATTGTGGTATTCGGATGCAGCAACACTACTCAAGGTATCGCTTGCTTCAACCAGATTTTCTTCAGACATAATAATTTTCCTCCTAAGGATAAGTTGTAATGCGCCAAGAACATGTAATGTCCCCGTCAAAAGGCGGCGACAGTCGATATCACCGTTAGTGTTGCAACGTGTTGCGCTTTGCAAAAGTGCAGCGCAAACGCCACGGGGATCAGGGCGATCCCCATGTTGAAGTTGCCGGCTCAACAGCAGCGCTGCGATCGACGACACAATGGGTGTGGCAAAACTAGTGCCACTTTTTAATCCAACCCGACCACCGGGTAATGCGCCCAGGATATTGGCACCGGCAGCCATAATGCCGCGATGCTGATAGCCTTTAGCCCAGTTGCTAACGCTCATCGGCTTCCCTTTTTGATCTAATGCACCGACAACCAAAGTTGGTGATATAGACGCAGGAATATGCAGGCATTCGCAACCGTCGTTACCGGCTGCAGCAACGAGTAAAACGTTTTTGTCTTCGCAAAGTTTGATGGCGTTCAGCAGCAGTGCATCCGCTTCTCCAGTGTCAGATAACTGACCGCCACTGACATTGATAATGTGCGCACCATGCTCAACCGCTTGCGTAATAGCGCGTGCCAGATCAATTTGGCTACAAGGTACAAGACCGCCATTAGGCGCATCTGAAAAAATAGGCACAATCAAACCCCGGCAATGCGGAGCAAAGCCAACGACCGGACTATCAGGCTGGCCAAAGATGATGCTGGCTGTATGCGTACCGTGTTCCGATGCGAGAGCCGTATGACTGGAATCAGATGCCATGGTCTCGATGACTTCAAGATTGGCACCGGCAAAACAAGGATGCGTGAGATCGACGGAGCCATCCAGAACCGCAACACAGATGTCAGATGCGCCTTTTGTCATTTGCCATATGACATCGAAGCCGTCTAATAGGCCGTGATTGCTTGTATTCGGCAGTGGCGACAAGGTAGGTTTATTTTTATTCACTACGTAACTCCAGAGAAATTCGTTCGACAGATGAGGCGAGCTATTAGCAGGAGTTATTTGCGCCCCTGCTTGCCAGATAAACTAAGTAACTGAATAAAAACTGAGACTTGACCCGTACTTTTCTGAAAACATTCTGTTGCTATTTTTAATAGTCATGACTGCAAATCACATGCCAACAGATAAACACGGTTTTTTATGAATTTTTGGTCAATTTTGTGTAAGATAAGCAACTATTTACGTGTCAACAGTAATTTTTTTACATGTAAATAGTTCATGAATATCTTCGCCCCCGGTAAGCAAATTGGCGTATCGGCAGCGCCGGAGGCGCAAGCTAACTCGTGGAATAACTGGCTTGGCAGCATTGCAAAATCGTTTCATTACGTAGTATTGGTAACTAGCATTCCCTCTATGACAGACACCGATTTCACTCTCACCTCACCTATGCAAGTTATTAGCGAGGGCGCTCATCCTTTATTGGGTCTGACCATCGTGTGGCATACGGATCAGAGTCGTATTGGCGAGCAATTTGTGGGAGGTAACAGTGTCGGGCTTATTGAACTGAGCCGCTTTTTGCCTTTATTTTGTAAGCCTGGCAAAGATGGCTTAGCGTTAGGACATAGCGGTGTCTCACGCGATCCCATCCGCATCCTGCGCGACAGTACAAATGGCGTAGAAATACATCTGCCAGCCAGCAGAATGGTGGTCGAACTTAATGGCTGTGAAATCCGTGAAACACGCTACCTGAGTGCAGAACATATCGCGGCAGGTCAGATTCTTGGACTAGGCAGAACCATTCTTGTGTGCTTACACTGGATGCGTTGTCTGCCGAAAAATAATCCTGTCAGCGGCTTGCTCGGTGTCAGCAGCGCGGCGATCATGGCGCGCGATAAAATCCATCAGGTTGCCGCGACGGATGTCCCTGTTTTGCTATTGGGTGAAACAGGGACAGGAAAAGAAATCGCCGCGCGCGCAATTCATGCTCTCAGCAAACGCACATCGACAGAGTTGGTGACGGTTAATATGGCGGCACTGAATGAATCACTGGCAGCAGCAGATTTATTTGGCGCAGTAAAAGGGGCTTACACAGGAGCGCAGACGACACGTAAAGGCTTGTTCGCCGAAGCGGAAGGCGCAACTTTATTTCTTGATGAAATCGGCAATACACCATCCACGGTGCAGCCAATGTTGCTGAGAGTATTGGAAGGTGGTGATTACCGCCCATTGGGCGCGCATAAGGATCAACATTCAAGCGCGCGCATCATTGCCGCCACGGATCAGGATCTTGACAGCGAGTCTTTTAATCAAGCACTGTTACGACGGCTAGAAAGTTTTGTCATCCACCTGCCGCCCCTGCGTACCAGACGTGAAGACATCGGCTTATTGATTGTGCACCTGTTGAATACCAGCGCACCATTACAAGTTGCACACGCCGCAGTCAGTTTGCCGACATCCTTAATTACGCAACTGGCTAGTTACGACTGGCCAGGGAACATACGTCAACTGGCACATGTTCTGAAGCGTGCTGTCCTTGCCTTACAAATGGGTGAAGCCGTTAGTTTTGAGAATCTGGTGAAAGCATCATCAGAGCACAGCCGTAGCGATAGCCGTGATTTAAAATCATATCCGACGCCGCCAATTCCGGTATCCAGAGCACATCATAAAAAACCGGCCGAACTCGGTGAGCAAACGATCCTAATTGCGATGGACCATAACGATTGGCACATCAAGGCCGCCGCACAAGAGTTAGGAATCTCGCGCCCGTCAATGTACAAGCTGCTTGAAACACATACGCAGATCAGGCGGGCTGAACAAATTCCGGAGGAAGAAATACGCCAGGCGCTGGAGAGCAACGCTGGCGTTGTAGAACGCTGCGCATCAATGCTAAAAACGCCGAGTGAAGCTTTACGGCGTCATTTGCGCAGGTTAGGTTTATTGGAGTAAAGCCGCCTGATTCCGTTTGATCCTCAATTCAAGACGGCTAGTCACTGTTAAAAAGAGTACCCGCTTCAGGGAACACTTAACCGCGTCGAACAGTATAGCGAATGAGACGACTTCATTTTTCATACACAGCGTTGTCAAACCAAAATTGTATTGATTTACATGAATACGACTACTGTGTTGTGACACATGATTTCAATACTCTGTTCTGATAAATGTAGAGTGAATTAACAAAGCTGAACATGAATGATTTCAACAGCTTTATGTCCGGATACCAGAACCCACCTCACATTCGGGATCAACCAGGAAAGGCATTTTCACCAGCAATGCCGAAGTGATGATCGCATCATAGGTACCGGCGATGGTAAAAGTCCAAAAACCCAAACGCTTACCGATGGTAACCACTTGCCCATTCTCCAGATTGATACTCCATTGGTCGTCTTTAAATGGTGCCGGCTCCTCGCTGGCCTCCAGAGGACGTGCATAGAGCTTGCACGCTTGCGTATTGCGCCCGATAAATTCAAATTGCAAGCTATCACCCGGATTAAACAAAGGAGGCATGGTGTTCGCCGGCAAATGAAAATCACCACTAATCACCTGATAAGGTGGCGTAGGGCCGCCTATAGATAAGTCGACTAAAAAACGATATGCAATCATGATAAAGTCCCAAAAAAAATGCCTTCGATTAAAAATAAGAGGGATCGCGTCTGAGCTCTATCAGATCAGGCTCGGCCTCAATTGACTTGGCTGGATAGCCAAGAGACTTTGCCCTGGCAATTTCTGCCAAAGCCAGTTTTCTGTTTCCCAGCAATTCATATGCCAGCCCTGCCCGGAAATGTACGTCAGCACTTTTTGGCGCTAACTGCACTGCACGTCGCATCAATTCTTCAGACTGTAATTTGTCACCCACCCTGGCCGAATACAAACCCATCCGAGACACCAAGGTCACATCATTAGGTGCGCGCTCCAGACGCGGCGCCAATAGATACCTGGCTTTGTCATAAGCTTTCCGCGCTTGCTCAGCACGACCAGGGATCCACAATAAGGTATCGGCCAGATTGGCCCAGCCTAAATATTTTTCCGGGTTTCCCTTGCCGGGCGATACCGCATTTTCAAATGCAGCAGCCGCTGCGAGATAATCACCGCGCACAAACAAGGCATTGCCTAAATTGGTGTACAGCCGGGCACTAGGACGTATTTGCAAGCCTTGCTGCAAGACCTGTAAAGCCTCCTCAGTACGGTTCAGTCGCAATAATGTCGCGTTAAGATTAGCGTAAGCAAAGACCGCATCCGGCTGTATTTGTATGCTGAGCCGGAAAGCCTGTTCTGCCGCGACATAGTCACCCTCTTCGTAATATATGGCGCCTAACTCATCCGCAAAGACCCGCTCTTGCGGAAACTGCTGCAAGCCCAGCCTGGCAATCGTTTTGGCTTGTTCGACACGACGTAATTTTGTCAGTGCTGCCGTTTTGCCATACCACGCAAATATATTTTCCGGATCCAGGGCTAGCGCCCGGTCTATGACGACGAGTGCGAGTTCACTACTCCCTTGGTTATTCAGCACCCAGCCCTTAGCGATCTGACTCAACGCCAACTGATCATTCAATTTCAGGGCCTGCTGCGCACTTGCGTCAGCCTTCTGCAGCCAGATCTCATCCTGCCCGTCGCTCAGATACCGAAAACTGTACACCATGGATAAACCCGCCACTGCCGCTGCATTGTCTGGGCTATGTTCCAGTATGGTGGTGAAGTTCTTGCTGGCAGCATCCAGACTGCCCGTCCGGTCAAAAAGCCGGAGTGCGGCCAAACCATTCTTCATCTCCAGCGCTTGTGAATAAGGTAGCAGCGAACTTTGTAAAGTCGCTAGATAAGGGGTAAGTTGCCATATACCGGCAACAAGCAAGAGAGAGATCAACATTCCGCCGAAAACGATGCGCTGTTTTTGAATCAATCGCTGCCACCAATACGCTATCCGTGTAATACGTCCGGGCATCAGCAACTTATCTGACGAACCGAGGGCGGCTATCTGAATGCAAACCTCTTGCATACTACCCAGCCTGTGTCCGTGCTGACGTGCTGTCATTGCACGGATCAGCTTAAGCAGTCCGGGGGAAATGGTGTCAGGATAATTCCAGCTATCGGATGACGATTGCATATGCACCGCTGCCAGTGCCAGACCGCTTAGCGCAGCGTAGGGACGCGCGCCTGTCAGTAGTTCGTACAAGATAGCTCCCAGCGCATAGATGTCCGATTGCGGACCGGGCTGCGCGCCTAGCAAGCGTTCTGGTGCCATATAGGCGATGGTGCCTTGCGGATCGAGTTGATTGAGCGAGCTGGTAGCTTGTGGATCGGTTTTGCTGGCCAGGCCAAAGTCGAGGATGCGCACCTTGCCTGAAGGCTCAATAATGAGATTAGAGGGTTTTAAATCACCATGTACCAACCCCGAGGCATGCGCCTCCTGCATGGCCTCGGCAATCTGGCGTACCAATTCCAATGCGGCCGGTTGATCCTGTAATTGACGCCCGCCTTGAGTCTGCACCCATTCCTTGAGCGTGATACCCGGTACCAGCTCCATCACAATTGACTGGCTATCACCATCTTCTTCTATTGCATGAATTTTGACAAAAGCAGCATGCTGTAACGATGCCGCTAAACGAGCTTCTCTGATCAGACCCTCAGGATGCTGATCCGTAGACAGTTTTTTTAAGCGCTTGATTGCGACACTACGACAAAGTTTGCTATCCCAGGCCTCATAAACCTCACCGAAGCCCCCCTCCCCGAGACACGCACGAATCTCATAATGACTCAGGCGTATCAGACCGGTTGAAGTGACGTCTGACGCCTTGCCAGGCTCAAGCTGGAATTTCGATGCAGTCATTGCCGATCAGGTCCCTATGTTCTGAATACAGAAATTTTTCAGTCTTATTCGAAGCATTCCCAGCGTCGCGGCGGCAATCGTCGATTTGTACAAAACAAAACATTGCCAATACTCAATATATTGCCTATTTTACACGCCATTGATGCAACAAAAGTAGAGAATGAGACAATTTTATTTATCAAAGAAAATACGGTTTTTGGCCTCCTAAAAACGTAAAAGTCAAAGCAATCACTTGCGTAACAGGATCTGAGATGGTGGAAGAATTTTTTTCTTGTATGGCACAAGGTGCATACATAACTACAAAAAAAACAGATATAAATTAAAGACCACTTAAATAAAGTCAGCCGTCCAGAAAACCACTGTTTTGTCGTCACCCACAACCACCCAGGGGAAAAATGAATACGCCTATTTTTTATTGACACTTCCACTCACTATTTTCGTGTCAGGAGCATCTGCACTAACTCCCCCTCGCAAGTGCAGCGGCATCAACAGGAAAGACCAAAGCAAAAATCAAAGCAGCAAGAAAATCCAGAGAATGAAATAGGAATCTTGATCTGCCCGATATACCGCAAAAGCAAAATAAATTCGACGGTCAATATGGCCGGGGACCAATTGGCGAGCACTGACATGAGCGATATTTTCATATCCTTACATGGCGACAAACAAGACTGACGAGGCCATTTACGATATTCGGCAGGAGATGGCAGATCTCTACCAGAGGAAAACAAAAAAAGACCGCATTTAGCGATCTTCTTAAACTTGCGAAAACGATACGAAGTGTTACGGGGACAAGACAAACGCTATCTCAATAAAAAACATACTCCCTATCTGTATATTTATAACATCCAATAAAACAATGCGGGTGAAGGTATGTTTTTATTAATTGATAGGGGGAGTATATATTTTTTGGCACAGCAGCAATAACAAAAAAACCACACTGAGGCATTGGCCGCCCGATTGAGCAAAGCAGCGGCGCTCTCTGTTTGGCGAGGTTAAATGGTGCGCATGGCACATCCTACTTGGTACGCACGCTACGCTTGCTGCAAGACAGTATCTACGCTTGTTTTGCCATCAACTGCAAGATGTCAATTTTTATTGATCGTTGCATCGCACGCACTTCGTTTGTAATCATTTTTGAATCGAACTTGGACCACACATTTATTGAATTACTCCCTTCCTCAGGTCTAGTTCCAACTTCAATAGTCGGTATTCCGTTGTATCTATAAACCGCAATATGACCTTCTCGACTTTCCATTAATGAACATGAAATCAACAGCTCATAAGTTATTTCATCACTGGCAGTGTTGCAATCATTATTGAGGCGATCCCAATAGCCACGCATCCACTCACACCATCCACCTTGAGGAATTAATTTTTCTAAATTTGGTGCCGAAACTGGATCCAATAATTGAGCAGAAAATTCCTCCAATTCCTCAATCAAATTCCCTGGATTATTTGAAGGAATAATAAGATGCCTTGTTGTGCCTATTTGCAGCCAAATATCAGAAACTGCGAATACGAAATCAGGACCATGTGAATCGAACCGACGTGTCAATTCAATTGATCGAAGTGTTTTGATGTCGAAATCAATAGAAAATTGAGCGAATTTCAAAGAATATGCAAACATTTCGTTATTCATTATTTAGGTTTTTTCGGCCAATTAGGAAAGCCTCCGCCGCGACCTGCCTTCCATTCTTCCGGTGTCAAATCTCTTTGATAAACAACATAGCCATGCCAGTATCTAATACATTTGTCTTCATCGGTTCGAGTCAGCCTAAATTCAACGAGTTCACCACCGAATCCATCATATCCAAGCCGCCATCTTCCGGCTCCAACTGAATTTTGTAACGCTAAAACTGGATTCGCAGGTTCTGCCGAACTATCTCCTCGTTGTTCCCTACCGTGTTTTGGCTCATTTCCACGGCCAGAATCATATACATCCGTATAGGCCTTGCATTTGCAATCATCACCATTGTTCGATTTATAGTCAGGGATTGGAATGTCACCCGGTAGTACGCTGGGTGGTGCTGGTCTTGGGCCGGGAACGACAAATATCTGCAATCCGTCCGGATCAATACTATTTACTGGATTCCCACCTACATAGCCATAAGTATTAATCCCCCCACCCAAACCAATAGGATCACTTTGAACATATCTCCCCGTGGATGGGTCGTAGTCCCTAAAGTAGTTATAGTGCAACCCAGTCTCTTTATCAAAGTACTGCCCCGGGAAGCGCAGATTAAAACTAAAGTTATTCGCCACGCCCGTATTCTGCGGATTCTCATTGGCCACCGTCTCCCCAAACGGCGCACTGTCCCAGCGCCATACTTCTGCGCCGGTACTGTCTGTAATCACTCTGGGCGTGTTCAGATGGTCACTCTGGATATCATACACTTTCGGGACATGCGCAGTGACCGTCACCGGCACACTGGTGGAGGTGGTACTGGCACCCAGATTGTCGGTGGCTTTGGCCGTCAGGCTGTAGCTGCCTGCGGCGACATTGCTCCAGCTGGTGTTGTACGGTGCTTGCGTGAGTGTGGCAATGGGGAGGGTTGTGCCGCTGCTGTTGTCTTTGCTGTAGAAGTCGACTTTGGCAATGCTGCCATCACTGTCGCTGGCAGTGGCGGCGAGCAGGATTGTTGCGGGGGCGGCGGCATTGGCCGGATTGGCGGTCAGGCTGATGCTGGGGGCGCTGTTGTTGATGACGCTGAGGCTGACGGGACTGCTGGTGGTGACATTGCCCTGGGCGTCAGTAACTTTGGCGGTGAGGCTGTAGATGCCGGCGGTGACATTGCTCCAGGTGGCGCTGTAAGGGGCGGTGTTGACGGCGGCGGTGGCGACTAAAGTGGTGCCTTGGTAGTACTGGACTTTGCTGATGGTCGCTCCGGCGACATTGCTGGCGCTGGCGGTGATCCTGATGCTGGAGGGGGAGGCGTATTTGCCGTTGGCCACCGGGGCGGTAATGCTCACGACCGGGGCGGCGATGGCGCAGGTCATGCCGGATAGTCCGGACAGACCCAACAGGATGGTTGTGGCGAGCCGCACTAGGGTGAGATGGAGGGTCAAATCTTAATTGATCAAGGTTATGAATGTATATGACATTCTTATACTGGGGAGGTGTATTGTAAATCACCTAATAAATGCTTGGTGCAGAAGGGCATTTTGATTGGATACTCCCTTTTTTTCTCGTCAGGTGAGATAAATATTCATCTTTGTATATCTCTTCCCTCATCCATTTGGTATGTAACGTCAGTTTATTTATCGTTTTAAATTGTTCGGGTTGGTTAGGTATTCACGCTAGTTGAGAATTGTCTCCGATTGAATTGCATTAATCTGAGTCATGCGCTCCCCCTTGACAGGCGTTCGGCTCGAGCCATCGCCACACTATTCCGACTCGTCAACTAAAAACAATGTTAGGGTCATATTCATCTTTTGACACAACAATTTCTATAGATTGATTTTTAGAGCAATTTAAATAAATATGCGATGGAAATTCAAATTTAACCAATTCACGGATTTGAGAAGCAAAATTTCTTGCATCCTTACAATTCAAAAACCAATCAATTTTTTTGTATAACACCGTAACGTCAGAATCATTTTTGACTATTTGAATATTTAAGTTAATTCCCACGGAAATAAAAAATTTTGAGATATCTAAAAAATCAAATATTTCCATATCAAATAATTTACTTAAACTAATTAATTCATTTGCTGATCCAACTATTAACAATGTTGGATCAGTAAAATCAGCAATACCAATGTGTATTATATTTTCGTCCATTTTATACTCGCTCTGAAAACTGGAAAAAGACACCTCCAGACGAAGGCATATATTATTTATTCAAGGTGGTAGTCATGAATAATTTTCTTAAATTTTTATTCGGGTCCATCAGTTTTTTTTGCGCACTTGTTTGCGCGTCTTCGTCATTTGCAGGAAATCTGCAAAATTGTGTAGGCACATATTGCATTGGAAAAAAAACGACCAATTATCAACAACTAATAAAAAAAACTGGCCCTAATAAAGTTAAGGCGTTAAGTGATTTCGATAATAATCGCAGTTTGTGTATCTATGACGAAAAATCTGATACTTCGACGACACTGACATTTTCTGGAGATCAAAATATTTTCGATTCCAAGTTAGATGGAATATTTCTTTCCAAAGGCATGTTATGTGAAAAAAAATTAGAAACCCACATGAATTTTTTTCCTTGCACAGAGAACGGACTTTGTATTGATCAATCTGAAAAACTGGTATCGGAAAGGCTAGGTAAACCATCTCGTATCGATAACGCCATACATAGAGAGGCGCTGAATCCGAATTACAAAAATACTAGGTATGACAGTATCTTTGGGATTACACGATTGCATTATGAAGACGGCTCTGATTCTCTTTTATTTAATCAGTTTGGTATAGATAAAAAAGGTAATATTGTCAGCATTTGGTTAAGTGAGGCTCCATAAAGGATTTTACAACCACTTTAGGGATTATGAGCCATCAACGGGGCGCTACGTACAATCTGATCCGATTGGGTTGCGCGAGAGGCGATTTCTTCGCAGAATCGGTTTGTTTATTGGGTTATTTTTTGGGCTCAATCGCCCTTTGCTGCCAATCTTCAAAAATGTGTAGGTAAAATTTGCATGGGGGGGAAACGCTTTAACGTATCGAGAAATAAAAGCGAAACTTCACGCTGCGAAGGTTAAAAATATAGGGGGGAGTGGATTCGGACCGTAGCATCTGTGTATTTGATGGTCAAACTGGCGTCTCGATGGATTTATCGTTCTCAGGTGATACAGATTTACATGCGACCAAATTAGATGGCATCTTCCTTACTAAAAAAGACTGTGCAAAAAAAATACACGGAAGTTTCGATCTTTCTCTTTACGCACGGAGGATGGATTTCAAATTTGGCAAAACAAACAAAACCTAGCGGGAAAATTCGGTTCGCCATCTTGAATCGAAAATGCCATAGAACGCGAACAAAAAGATTCCAGAAACAAGAATACTCGTTACGGTAGTGTGTATGAATTAAGCCGATTTCATTATGAAGAGGAAGTGGACTCACTGCTATTTAATCAATTTGGTATTGATGAAAATAGCATTGTCGTCAGTATTTGGTTGAATGATTCTCCGTAATGAAATTCAAAGCTGCGTAATTCAAACTAAAACGGTATGTTAAACATATTCCTATCAAATCTGCTCGATCCACAATACAGAAATAGATCCGCATAGCGACGCGAAAATGCGGACATGACGATTTGCATTTTCACGACATGCGTCATAGCGCTGCAAGTGAAATGACTAATGCAGGGGTTGATTTATATACAGTAGGTGGAGTGCTGGGCCACAAAAGCGCGCAGTCTACAAAGCGGCACAGTCATTTGGCAACCGAGACTTTAAAAAAGGCAATTTGTAAGATTCGGTGATCGGATGTCAAAAAATCCCCAGCAGACATAAAAAAGACCGCATTTAGCGATCTTCTTAAATCTGCGGAAACCCGCATGAATACTGGCGGAGAGGGGGGGATTCGAACCCCCGATACGTTTGCACGTACGCCTGATTTCGAGTCAGGTACATTCAACCACTCTGCCACCTCTCCGTTTTACTTTGATGGTCAAAAGCAAGCCTGCGATTATAGCAAAGAAACTTTGGTTTTAATAGTTTGGTCGCGCTTTGCTTAGCGTTTCGCGTCCAGTGCGATGGTGCAATCGCTGCGTGGTAATGCAGCTTTTGTCATTGCGGGGTTCATTTCCAGCATGGCGGTTTGTGCCTGATCCAGGTCTTTAGTAAATTCAGTCAGGTAGCGGGAGCGTTCCTGGCTTTGCCACTCGGCGTCGGAGAAGGCCTTTGTGCTGTAAGTCTTTGAGGTGTATGCAGGACCGACGATGCGTGACATCAGGGCGCGGTCGGGGTCGGCGTTTTCTTTGAGCAGATACGCGTCAATATCCCTGAGTGTGAGAGGGAAAGTTGGTTCCTGATCTCGCATTAATTTACCGAATACGGTGAGCTTCACTTCGGTGACACCTTGCGGCAAAACATCGTTGAAAGTCGCCAGGGCATATGGCTTGCCTTTGGCGTCGTCGATTCTACCGCTGACGACATAGCGTCCGGCCTGGCGGATATCGGCTTTCATATAAAAATTAAGTGAGCCTTGCTCTACAGCTTCACGGATGGATCCAGCCCAGGTAGCGGGAATTTCTGGTGAATAGATCACGTCGAAGAACACAAGGCCTGCGCGGTCACCGACGTTATATTTCACTTCTAGCCTGATCGTGCCGTTGAATTGGGCGAAGCCTGTCATGGCGGGCGACAAGGTGCCTGTGTAGGTATTATCACCGGGAATCAGGTCTCCATTATTGCCGTCATCGCCAAAGCTGACCGGTACTTGCGGCGCTTCCCTGCTACCCTGAAAAGCCAGCCCGCGAGCCACGGCACGCGTGACGAAAATCGGTAACATCTTTCCTTCTTCATCGCTGGCTTTGAGTGAAAAAACCACGCTCTCACGGCTGGCTAAAAAAATGTGGGATTGCGATGTCTGTATCTGTACATGCTTGTCGGCCTGACCGTTTTCTTTACGCATTGCATGTCTTTCTTCGACAGGCTGATTAGGGTGGACCTGATCAGGATGCTCCGCGATTGGGCGGGATTCTTGCGGGTACTGACTGCCTTTACGATAGCTGCACAAAGTATGGTCTGCCAGTTCTACTTGTTTCGCTAATGCGGCCAGACGTTGCTCGCGCTCTGCCGCGGATATCAGTTGACCGGTGTCGCCCTTCCCCTCTGGCATGTTTAAGAAGGTGGAACTGACTTGTTTGGGCGCAGCGTTAGCCAGACTTGATTCTATCCCGGCAGAAAACCACCAGATGCCTGTCAGCACCAGTAGCGTCAATGCGATCAATGACGGGCGCCAGTGGCGTGCGATCCAGTGACGCTGGTCACCAGATGACTCAGGGGCGGCTCCGCGCCCGGATGTTGATCCTTGCTTAGATCCTTGCTTAGATCCTTGTTTTGATCCCTGCCCGGAGCCGTTTTTTTTAGATCGCATGATGTCAATCGCGTTTATTTCAATCGAATTTAATCAAGTCTCATCAAATGGATTACGTGTCGTTTGATCTAAATCGCACTGCTGACCATCGCCGTTCGTACTACGGAGATGATGCCCTGCCAGTTGCCGTTCGAATAGTGGTTATAGGCTTCAGCATCATCGCGGAAGGTGACCGAGTGATAGCTCCACTTGGCGCTGCCGCCTTCGTTCGCTGCGGTGCCCATCGTTAAATCATTGCAAAACCAGTCGCTAGGATTGCAGAACGCGGCACCGGAAGAGCCGGATACACCGCCAGAGCTATGGTAGGCAACCGCTTCATCGTCCTGGCCTGGCAAGATGCCAGAATAAACAGTCCCTTTGGCACCAGCGTACATGTAGAACCAGACGTTACGGGTTTCATTATGGTTGTACATGGCACGTGCTGTGGTCGTCTTCAGGTCTTTTACCAGAGGCTCGGACGTTGTCCAGGAGCCAGCATCAGATAACTCTGATCCGCCACCTGCTCCGGATGCGGTACGCACCCATTTAATGTTCCAGCCGACTTGGGTTCCGGTACCCGCATCGCCGCACTGGCCTGATGAATTGGCCGTGGCATTTTTGACGGTTCGAGTCGATCCGCCATAATTCGCCATGGTGTAACCCATCATCAAATCACCGGCACTGTGAGTCGCAACATAGCACCAGTTAGAACCGGTACAGAAGCAATCGAGCGCATCGCGGATTTTGCCGTTCTGGGAAGAGATGCTGTTATAGCCGTCCCAGTTAACCGACTTTTTGTTGATACCCGCTGCCGTGGACGATGGTCCCCAGTACGTAAAGCTGTTGTAATCGCCGACCACACCACCACCGGTGCGGCCATTCACCCATAAGGTGTAGTTGGTCGCGCTGGCAATGCTGGACATCGCACTCAACGACAGAAATAAAACTGCCGCAAATAATTTACATAATTTCGCCATTTACATCCCCTCGAATAAAACATGGACAAGTAAAACCACTTGAAGTAAATCCACCTAAGAACCATGACGCAGAAACGGGAACAAATTAATCAGTGAAGTTGAGATGCATACCAGCTGACCGGAGCGCAGTATCTGAATGAGCAGACTTCATTGTCAATTTGCAACGCAACAAAATATGAGGTGAAAAAACGACGCTTCTCCATCGAGGCACATAGACAAATAGCTTAATAAAAACATCATTAGTATAAAAACTCTAATGCCCTTGGCAAGGTCTGTTCATATGGAATTAACCGGATACACCAAGGGTGTTAGTTCAGTGAAAATACGTTCAGCACGTATCAGGAATATGCAGGAGTGACGAAAAAAAGAGCCTGGATGATTGCTCATCCAGGCTCTTTTTTGAGGAATTATATGACTGCTGACTAAGCGTTAATTCAATGCTGACTGAGAATTAATTGAGCATTAATTGACTATTAACTGACTATTAACTGACTAATAATTGAACGCTCATTGCATGTCATTACGTACAGTCGTTCGTACTATCTGCCTTACTTTGCCGCAGGCAACAAGGCTTCTACGCCTCCCATATACGGACGCAATGCCTCCGGTATCACCACACTGCCATCCGCTTGCTGATAGTTCTCTAGTACCGCGACCAGAGTACGGCCAACCGCCAGGGCTGAACCGTTCAGCGTATGCACGAGTTCGGGCTTGCCCTGGGCGTTACGGAAGCGCGCTTGCATGCGGCGCGCCTGGAACGCACCCATATTCGAAATCGATGAAATCTCACGATATGTATTTTGTGCCGGCAACCAGACTTCCAGATCATAGGTCTTGGTCGAACCAAATCCCATGTCGCCGGTACACAGGCTCATCACACGGTAAGGCAGTCCAAGTTTTTTCAGGATTGCCTCGGCATGACCCACCATATCTTCCAGGGCTTCAGCAGATTTTTCCGGATGAGCAATCTGTACCAATTCGACTTTATCAAACTGATGCTGACGGATCATGCCGCGCGTATCGCGCCCTGCACTGCCAGCCTCGGAACGGAAGCATGGTGTGTGCGCCGTCATTTTGATCGGCAAACTTTCCAGGCTGACGATCTCGTCGCGCACCGTATTGGTCAATGACACTTCTGCCGTCGGAATCAGGTACAGCGTCTCGCCTTCGCCTTCTTGCCCGCCTTTTTTAACCGCAAACAAATCTGCTTCGAACTTAGGTAACTGGCCAGTACCGCGCATGGAGTCTGCGTTCACGATATACGGCGTATAGCATTCTGTATAACCGTGCTCCAGTGTTTGGGTGTCGAGCATAAACTGCGTCAGTGCACGGTGCAGACGAGCGATACCGCCTTTGAGCAGGGCAAAACGAGAGCCCGTCAGCTTAACCGCCACTTCAAAATCCAGGCCGAGGCCAGCGCCGATATCGACATGATCCTTGACGGCGAAATTAAATGCTGGCGGCGTACCGACTTTACGGACTTCAACGTTACCTGTTTCGTCTTCGCCGACAGCCACGGACTCATCTGGCAGATTCGGAATCGTCAACATGAATTCGCTCATGGACGCTTGCACTTCACCCAGACGTACTTCGGAGGCTTTTAACTCGTCGGCGATACTATTGACCTCGGCCATCTGCGCAGAGGCATCTTCGCCTTTGCCTTTAAGCATGCCAATCTGTTTAGACAGAGAATTACGCTTGCCCTGCAATTCTTCGGTACGCGTCTGTATCTGCTTGCGCTCACCTTCGAGTGCATTAAAAGTCGCTACATCCAGTTGAAACTTGCGCGTCGCCAGACGGGCGGCAACGGTGTCGATGTCTTTGCGTAGGAGTTGAATGTCGATCATGGAATGCTTGAGCCAGGTTAGGAGGTAGATGCAAAAATAATGCAAAGATAATTAGCCGTATATTGTACCAAGGCGGGCTTGATTCCCCAAACTTCCACCGCCACCACGAGGATCATCAATATCCTTAGCCCCCAACCATCGGTGTAAGAAATCAGACAGTCAAGCAGCGGACGATTCGATACCAATGAACACCAACCATCATAAAAAAACAGCAAGTATCGAAATACGACACCTCAAGGTGATGAAAGCGCCGCTACTCAAATCAAAATTGACCCGGCAAATTCCGCAACCAATAATGCGCTGGCTTGTTGTTGAATGCGTAAATTTTTTACGACAGACAACAGGCTACAGGCAAGCAGCGATTAGTCAATCGTCAATAGACGCACTTGCCTCGCTCACCTGACAGGAACTCGTATGACACATTTCACATCGCCGGTCACATCAATGATACGTAGCGGCGCAGCGGCATTGACGCTGGCTTGCAGCGCCATCGGCTTGATGACTCAGGCAGCGCAGGCAGAATCCTGCCCCTCCTGCGGCGCATCCGGCATGTCCTTGCTGTCGGCACTGTCAGGCGCAGTATTGATTGAAGGATCCGCCGAGGGCATACAAGCATCGGGGACTTTACTGGTGGTCTCTATTGAAAAAGTAGCCGATGGTGTCATCGTCGTTTTTAAAGGCGTCTCAGATGGCGCAAGGTACTCAGTCAAGCTGACTGGGAAAGCGATAGGTAACGCCTCAGTCGTTGCAGGCACGGTGGTGCAGGTCACAGCCTTGTCAGCGGGCACGATGCTGGTCGTATCGGGTCAGGCTATTGCATACATTCCCAATGAAATCGGTCGCAGCCTGGTTCACCATTCAGTTGCACGATAACTGCGCTATAGAAAGTTGATCAGCATTAGTATCAGTACAGATACCCGATAATCACTGACTTATTACAGCCATCACACTCATGAATATTTTCGCCAAATTGACGGCTAGCCTGCTACTGACAAGTGCTGTATTTACATCAGCCAGCAGCTACGCCGGCCGCTCTTGCGAGGAAAAAACGCTTGATCCGAGCACTCTGATGAAAGGGATGGAGCTGGCGCTAAAAACCCGCAACGCGCTCGATGCCAGCGGCGCGCAAATCGCAATGATTGCGCGAGTCGGACAAGATTTATCGAAATACCATTTGCGCTATTCGCACATGGGCATCGTCTGGCGCGACCACCCCGATGGCAAGTGGCTGGTGGCCCATGAATTAAATCAATGTGGCACCGCGAATTCGCAATTGTACGACGAGGGCTTAGGTAATTTTTTCATGGACACACCCTTTGCGTATGAGACTCTGATCGTATTGCCAGATGCAGCGCTGCAACAAAAGCTGGTGGCCTTGCTGAAATCCGATACGCCAAGAAAGCTGCATGAGCCACACTACAACATGCTGGCGTTTCCCTACTCAACGATGTATCAGAATTCGAATCAATGGATCCTCGAATTGTTGGCCGCCGCAAGCTCGAACGATGTCAGCATCAGTGATCGCAAGCAGGCGCAAAGCTGGCTGAGCATGGCGAATTATCAGGCAGGGACATTGAATATTCCGTCGATGACACGCCTAGGTGCGCGGATGTTCCGGGCCAATGTTGCCTTCGACGACCATCCATTTGATCGTCGCATGGCCGGACAGATAGATACGATTACAGTGGATTCGGTTATCAGCTTCATGGAGCAACGTAACATCATCATCAGCAGCAAACAGATTTTAAGCTATCCATAACAATATACTCCCCCATATTTATTAAAAATACAGCCCAATCCGCATATATTTATTGGTACATTAAAAAATACTATGAGGGAGTATATTAAATTCAGAGTTAATTCAAACTGACTTAGCCCGGCCGGAATAGATAAATATCGACAAGCTAACTGACAGTGCGGATTATCAAACTGACGCCTGTCAAGAACCGGATCCAGCCTCTTCATCTAGCGAACGCAAATACGCGAGCTTATCGGCAATTTTAATTTCCAACCCACGCGGAACCGGCTGATACCAGGACTCACCCTCCAGTCCCTCTGGCAAATAGGTTTCGCCTGCTGCATATGCATCAGGTTCGTCATGCGCATAGCGATACAGCTTGCCATAGCCCAGTTCCTTCATCAGCTTGGTCGGTGCATTGCGCAAATGCTCGGGGACCGCGCGTGATTTGTCTTTCGCGATGAAAGCACGTACCGCGTTATAGGCTTGATAAACCGCATTCGATTTTGCCGCACAGGCCAGATACACCACGGCTTGCGCAAGCGCCAGCTCTCCCTCGGGAGACCCCAGGCGCTCATAAGTCTCCGCAGCATCTAAAGTAAGTCGTAACGCACGTGGATCGGCCAGGCCGATGTCCTCACTTGCCATGCGCACGATGCGACGAGCGAGATAACGTGGATCTGCGCCGCCATCGAGCATGCGCACCATCCAATACAAGGCAGCATCAGGATTAGAGCCGCGCACCGATTTATGTAAAGCAGAAATCTGATCGTAAAACGCATCACCACCTTTATCGAAGCGGCGTAACGCGTCCCCCAGACATTCCGCCAGCAGCGCCGTATCGGCCTCCTGCAACCCTTTTGCCGCAGCGGCACGCGCGACAATATCTAAATTATTCAACAGTTTGCGGCCATCACCATCAGCGCTGGAGATCAGACTGGCTTTGGCATCGGGGTGAAATGTCAATCCACCAAGCTCGCGTTCACAGGCGCGATCAACCATCGATACCAGATCGGCATCCGTCAGGAATTTCAATACATAAACGGCAGCACGGGACAGCAAAGCGCTATTGACTTCAAACGAAGGATTCTCTGTCGTTGCACCGATAAAGGTAAAGAGACCACTCTCCACATGCGGCAAGAAAGCGTCTTGCTGACTTTTATTAAATCGATGTACTTCATCGACAAAAAGTATCGTACGACGCTGCGATGTAGCCTGCAAAATTTGCGCCCGCTCAACCGCCTCACGGATATCTTTAACACCCGACAAGACTGCCGATAACGCGATAAATTCTGAATGAAATGCGTTCGCCATCAGGCGTGCCAGCGTGGTCTTGCCAACGCCCGGAGGCCCCCACAAGATCATTGAATGCGGATCACCGGAGGTGAACGCCATGCGCAGCGGTTTACCTTCGCCTAACAGATGTTGCTGACCGATCACCTCATCCAGACTGGCAGGTCGCATGCGCTCCGCCAGCGGCACCGGATTTTTACGTAGGGCACTCATAGACGAGAAACATCGGCTCCGGCAGGTACGATAAATTTGAATTGATCTGTTTTGATCGCCGGATTTTTTTCTATATTTTTTAGCGTCAGCAAGGACACCTGGCCGAAGCCGTCACGCAGTTCCAGTGCAACGGGTACGCCATCTTTCATACCGATGCCGATATGCTCAAAGTTGGGATCTTTTTCTTTAGGCACGGCTTCCAGCCAGTCCAGTCCTAGCTTGTTACCGATCTCTTTGAGGGTGAAGCTTTTTTCTATTTCTCCACCACCAAATAAAATCGCTGCCGGAGATGCGCTCAGGGCGTTACCAATTTTTTTGATCGTCACCTGATTCAGGTCTTTGTCGTAGATATAGAGCTGCTCACCATCCGTCTGCAAGGTTTGTTCGTATGGCTTGAGGTAGGTCCAGATAAATTTACCAGGCCGTGCAAATACAAAGTTGCCGGTCGAGGTTTTAGTTACTTTAGGTTTCCCGTCGACCAGCTTAACCTGCTGCTGGACAAACTCACCTTTAGCGCTTTTACTACCGGCGGCAAAGGCTTTAAATTGTTCTATTACTGTCGCTTGTGCAAAGAGCGGCAAAGCTAAGGTGCTGATTGAGGTGAATACGATTGCTGCCAGCCAGCGAGCTGATTTAGTACCTTTTTTATTGCCTGTTACTTGGTTTTTCACGATGATTCCATTTCATATACGGCGCTGTTTTGTGAGTGCCGCGGACGACGCTTTTTGAACTTGCTTTACATTTGCCGTTAAAACTTACTCAGTATTACCGGCAGGCACCAGGATTTCACGATTACCGTTCGATTGCATTGTAGAGACGACGCCGCTGGTCTCCATCTGCTCCAACAAACGCGCGGCGCGATTGTAGCCTATACGCAAATGCCTTTGTACTAGTGAGATAGAAGCACGACGATTCTTGAGAACGATCGCAACCGCCTGATCATATAGTGCATCGGCTTCACCACCACCCTCACCCGCTACGGCACCTGCTTCTCCAGCCTCCTCCAGCACGCCACCTTCAAGGATGCCTTCAATATAATTTGGCTCGCCTTGCGCCTTCAGATGCTGCACCACTCTATGCACTTCTTCATCTGACACAAAGGCGCCGTGTACACGTATAGGCAAACCGGTACCTGGCGGCATGTACAACATATCACCCATACCCAGCAAGGCTTCTGCCCCCATCTGATCGAGAATCGTTCTTGAGTCAATTTTACTGCTGACCTGAAACGCGATACGGGTAGGAATATTCGCTTTGATCAGACCGGTAATCACGTCAACCGAAGGACGTTGAGTTGCCAGAATCAGATGCAAACCAGCGGCACGGGCTTTCTGGGCGATACGGGCGATTAATTCCTCGACCTTTTTACCGACGACCATCATCAGATCGGCCAGCTCGTCAATGATGATGACAATCGTCGGTAATTTCTCCAGTGGCTCCGGAGCATCCGGCGTCAGGCTAAATGGATTTGGAATATGTTCTTCGCGCTTGGTCGCTTCCGCAATCTTGGCGTTATAACCTGCCAGATTACGCACACCTAACTTGGACATCAGTTTGTAGCGGCGCTCCATCTCTGCCACTGCCCAGTTCAGGGCATGACCCGCCTGACGCATATCGGTGACAACCGGTGCAAGCAAATGCGGGATGCCTTCATACACCGACATCTCCAGCATCTTAGGATCGATCAGTATCATGCGGACATCATTCGGATCGGACTTATATAGCAGCGACAAAATCGTGGCATTGATACCGACGGATTTACCCGAGCCTGTGGTACCGGCAACCAGCAAATGCGGCATGCGGGCCAGATCAGCCACCACGGCATGTCCGCCAATGTCTTTACCCAAAGCGACGGTCAGGCTGGATGCGCTGTCGTTATAGACCTTGGAGCCAAGGATTTCTGTTAAACGTACGATCTGGCGCTTAGGATTAGGCAATTCCAATCCCATATAATTCTTACCGGGAATCGTCTCTACGACACGGATGGACGTCAGCGACAAAGAACGCGCCAGGTCTCGTGCCAGGCCAACAATCTGACTGCCCTTGACGCCAGTGGCAGGATCAATTTCATAGCGGGTAATGACTGGCCCCGGATAAGCGGCAACCACTTTGACATCGACTCCAAAATCCGAGAGTTTCTTCTCGATCAGGCGACTGGTAAATTCCAGTGTTTCGATACTGACTGTCTCTTGCGCCGGCGGTGCTTCGTCTAACAATGACAAGGGTGGCAAGTGACTATCAGGCATATCATTGAACAAAGAGACCTGACGTTCTTTCTCAACCCGCTCAGACTTTTGTACCGATACCACTTGCGGCTCAATGCGAATCGGCGGCGCTTCAACAATCTTGGCACGCTCGGTGACGACAATTTCTTCACGCTTGACAGCCGCAGTCTGACCAACGCGCCGGTCCTCGCGTGCTGCATATTTATTTTGAATGAAGCTAAACACACCCTCAATGCCGGTGCCGATTTTTTCGGCGATCTGTAACCACGAGACATGAAAATACAGGCTCAGTCCGAGCGCAAAAAACAGGAGTAACAACAAGGTCGAGCCGGTAAAGCCGAAAGCGTTGAAGGCGGCACTGCCAAGCAACTCACCAAGGACTCCGCCAGGCGCCCGCGGCAGTGGCGTTTTCAGCGAATACATACGTAGGTACTCAATGCCCATGCTGCCAATCATGAGCAAGGCAAATCCCGCGGCCTGAATGAATTTTTCGTACTGATGGGTTTTTTCCTGATCAGCTTCTACTAAAAAGCGTTTGCTTAATTGACGATAATCTTCCCATACCAGCCGGATTAGGACGATAGACCACCACCAGGCAGACAAACCAAAAATAAACAGGAACAAATCTGCAAACCAGGCACCGACCCTGCCACCAAGATTATGAATTTTGGGGACCACGCTGGCATGTGACCAGGCCGGGTCTAATTTGTTATACGTAAACAAAATCAAGACCAGATAAACGCACAACGCGGCAAACACCATCCAGCGCGCCTCAGTCAATAAAATCACCAGACGGTTCGGCAGAGGCGGGGCTGGCGTTTTATTGCGGTTGCGTGTGTAGGCTTCGTTATTGTTAGTAGTCATATTTCAAGGTAAACAGCCAGACGCAATCAAGTGAAAAACCAGCATAAGATAGCATGCTTGATAAGTGTCGCCAAATCTGACTGCGCTTACCACTCGATTCTGCGGTTTTAACATTAAAACAATATCCGGATCCCTTCCCCAAAATACGTGTGAAAAGTCCGTCGCGCCGTAATCGACTATAATCTTGGCTTATCACTGCCCGGCTTTATCGCAGGAATGTAAATCACTGATTTCTCTTGAAATTATGCTGTTTAGCGCCATTTCCAAATGGTATCAGCAGATAAGTTACGGTATCTTGCATTAACTTCCGGCACGTTTTTTTAAGCATTTTTTACTACGCTATTATTGATAGTACGTCATCCCAACATCATTTTCAGGCTAGCCTATGTCAACTACCACTACTCCAAAACACGCTCATGTCTTGATCCTTGGCTCTGGCCCTGCAGGCTACTCAGCGGCAGTATATGCGGCACGCGCGAACCTGAAACCGGTATTGATTACCGGCGTAGAACAAGGCGGTCAATTAATGACTACGACCGACGTAGAGAACTGGCCAGCAGATCCTATGGGCGTGCAAGGACCGGAATTGATGCAACGCTTTTTGCAACACGCAGAGCGCTTTAACACCGAAATCATTTTTGACTACATCCATACCGCCAAACTCAACGAAAAACCTATCCGCTTGATCGGCGATCAGGCCGAATACACCTGCGACTCGCTGATTATTGCCACTGGTGCGTCTGCCCAATATCTTGGTCTGCCGTCTGAACAGGCATTCATGGGTAAAGGCGTCTCTGCCTGCGCTACTTGTGACGGATTTTTCTATCGCGCTAAAGAAGTCGCCGTCGTTGGTGGTGGTAATACGGCGGTGGAAGAAGCGTTGTACTTATCGAACATCGCAAGCAAAGTCACGGTAGTACATCGCCGTGATAAATTCCGTGCAGAAGCAATCCTGATCGACAGATTGATGGCAAAAGTCGCCGAAGGCAAAATCGAGATCAAGTGGAATCACACACTGGAAGAAGTCGTCGGTGATGATTCAGGCGTCACTGGTATCAAGATCAAATCCGCAGATGGCAACATCAGCGACGTGACCTTACATGGCGTGTTTATTGCGATCGGACACAAACCTAACACAGGTATTTTCGATGGTCAGCTAGACATGCATAACGGTTATATCAAAACTAAAACCGGTCTCGAAGGCATGGCAACAGCAACCAGTATCCCTGGCGTATTCGCTGCCGGCGATGTGCAGGATCACATCTATCGCCAGGCCATCACCAGCGCCGGTACGGGATGTATGGCTGCGCTGGATGCGCAACGCTATCTGGAAACTTAATCCAGTTAATCCTATCAATCCATGCCTGCTTCATTAAAAAATTTTGCTGACCTGAAGAACTTGGGTCAGCAGTTAAAACAACAAGAGGGGCTTCGTCAAAAAGAAGACGCTGAACGCGCCAAGCAGGAGCATCAGGCGAAGCTGGAAGCAAATATTTTCCGCAGTAGCGTGGGCGAGGTAGCGCCGCTGAAGACGGCCGCCAAGCACACCGCTCCCGTAGTCCGGCCTCAACCCATCCCTTTTCACCACATCGCCGACGAGCGCGCAGCGTTACAGGAATCACTATCCGACGAATTCGATGCGAGCAGCCTGCTAGATACCGATGACGGCCTAAGCTATACACGGGCAGGTGTCGGCATCGATGTCGCAAAAAAACTCCGCACCGGCCACTGGACGATACAGGCTCAGCTTGACCTGCACGGGATGCGACGCGATCAGGCTAGAGATAGTCTTGGTGAGTTTTTACGACGATGCTTGCGCAATGAACACCGCTGCGTCAGGATTATTCACGGCAAAGGTTTGGGATCAGTCAATAAAGAACCTGTCTTAAAGAACAAGGTTAAAAACTGGTTGATACAAAAAGATGAGGTGTTGGCATTTAGCCAGGCGACAGCACCGGACGGTGGTTCCGGCGCTTTAATTGTGCTGCTTAAATCCAGCTAAAAAACTACGTCGTGCTGGCACTGTGCCGACTCAAACCAATTGAGTTGAATCGAATCAAATCGAATTAAATTGCAACGACACAGTGTAGTCTGCATGAATTTAATTACGGAATTTACCGTCTTTAGAAATCACGGTCATATCGACATATTTTGACCCGTTATGGCTGGTTGACGAAAAGTTCACATCAAAGCCACCCACATCATAGTTCGCACTATTAATAGATTCCAAAGAAGAAATCAATTTTTCACGCGTCAGATTGCGGCCGGAGCGACGCAATCCTTCAACGAAAACTTTGGCTGCAATAAAGCCCTCCAGACTGGAAAAATTGAGATCGTTAATTCCTGCCTTTTGCATGACTTTGGTGTACTCGGCAACGACAGGTGTCGCAGCGTGCCAAGGGAAAGGGACAACCTGGGAAATCACAATACCATGACCTTCTTTGCCTAAAGCATCAGACAGCGCCTGGCTACCGACAAACGACACATTGTAAAATTGACCCGTATAACCTGCCTTACGCATTTCTTTGATATAGGCAGCGCATGAAGAATACGCACTGATCTGGATAATCGCATCCGGACGTTTTGGCAAGATTTTTTCAACGGCCTTGGCGACATCGGTGCTGTTACGCTCCACCGTTGCAGTCTCTACCATCTGCACATTCATTTTTTTCAGCGCACGCTCCACGCCAGCCAAACCTGCTTTGCCGTAAGCATCGTTCTGGTAAAACACAGCGATGTTTTTTATTCCGGTTCTGACCAAACGCTCGACCAGGTGCTCCGTCTCATCAAAGTACGAACCCCGGATATTAAAGATCTGGCGATTCAGCGGTTCACGCAAAGATTGTGCGCCCGTAAACGGGGCAAAAAATGGCACCTTTGCTGCAGTAAAAATCGGCAGCGAAGCATTACTGGTCGGCGTCCCGACGTAACCAAACAATGCGAAAACATCTTCGTTCTCGATCAGTTTTTTGGTATTGGCCGCAGCAAGTTCAGCCTCATATTTATCATCCATTTTGATGATTTCGATCTTACGGCCATATACACCGCCAGTTGAATTCACCTGATCAAAATAGGCTTTTGCACCGGCATGCAGTTGAATACCTAACTGCGCTGCAGGACCGGAGAAAGCCGCCGATTGTCCCAGAATAATTTTTTGCTCAGTAACACCCTGCTCTGCAACCGCTGAGGCTGTTACGCCGAGTAATAAAAAGCTCGCCAGAAAAATTGACAAGCGTCGACGGATAATTTGCATAATCAACCTGTTTAATTGGGGTTAAACAGCGTCAGAACCAGTTTCACCCGTACGGATACGGATAACCTGTTCTACATTTTGTACAAAAATTTTGCCATCACCGATTTTACCGGTGTGTGCCGCTTTAATGATCGCGTCAACAACGTGATCGCACACATTGTCATCAACGACGACCTCTACTTTAACTTTCGGTAAAAAATCGACGACGTACTCAGCACCGCGATAAAGTTCGGTATGTCCTTTTTGACGACCGAAGCCTTTGACTTCCGTTACTGTCAATCCGGTAACACCAACTTCTGCCAGCGCCTCACGAACTTCATCGAGTTTGAAGGGTTTAATCACTGCCGTAATTTGTTTCATTTTTTTATCCTTGAATTTTATAGTTTGAAATATGATCGATACAAAGACACTGACTCAATCGCGGAATTTTGACGTAATCGGGTAGCGCCAGTCACGGCCGAATGCGCGGTGTGTGACCCGGATACCGACTGGTGCCTGGCGGCGTTTGTATTCGTTGATTTTAATCAAGCGCGTGATTCTTTCAACGTCTTCTTCACGATACCCGGCAGCGACGATCTCCGCACGACTTTGATTTTCTTCCATGTAGCGCTGCATGATGCCATCCAGTACCTCGTAAGGTGGCAAAGAATCCTGATCCGTCTGATCTGGTCTCAATTCGGCAGATGGTGCACGAGTCAGGATGCGCTCAGGGATGACTGGCGACAGGCTGTTACGATAAGCACATAAACGATATACCAGAGTTTTGGCAATATCTTTGATCACCGCAAAACCGCCCGCCATATCACCGTACAAAGTGCAATAACCTACCGCCATCTCACTCTTATTACCCGTCGTCAGGACGATGGATCCATATTTATTCGACAAGGCCATCAAAATGGTGCCGCGTATCCGTGCCTGAATATTTTCTTCGGTAGTGTCTTCAGCCAAACCGGCAAACTCCTGGCGCAATGTGGTGCGAAATGCGCTGAAACAGTCGGCGATTGAGATTTCATCGTAGCGTACAGCAAGGCCATCGACCATTGCACGAGAATCCAGCCAGGAAATTTCGGCGGTGTACGGGGACGGCATCATGACCGCCCTGACCTTATCAGCACCTAATGCATCGACGGCAATCGCCAGCACCAGCGCCGAGTCGACGCCGCCAGATAAGCCGAGGACGATGCTAGGGAATCCATTTTTACCGACATAATCACGGACGCCCAGTACCAGTGCCTGGTACACCTGAGCTTCTATACTAAGCGGGCTGTTCTGTTCTGCTTGCCCGCCTTGAACTATCTTAGGTGTCGCACTATGAAATTCGATGATCTGCAAATCTTCTTCGCAATGTTTTAGCTGGGTAAGCAATGCACCATGCTCATCCATGACAAAAGAATTACCGTCAAAAATTAACTCATCTTGTCCACCTACCAGATTCGCGTAGACCAAGGACATTCCTTGATCCGTGACATTGGCCCGCATCACGTCATAGCGCTGGTGCTGCTTGCTCATATGGTATGGCGAACCATTCGGTACCAGCAATACCTCCGCACCAGCCTGGCGCGCCAGACCCGGCGCATTGCGGTACCATGTATCTTCGCAAATATTGACGCCGAAACGAGTTCCTTTTACGTCGAACACCAAGGCATCTTTACCGGATGAGAAATATCGTTTCTCGTCAAAGACCATGTCATTAGGCAAATCATGCTTCCAGTAACGGCCAATAATGGCACCATTGCACAATACCGCCACTGCGTTGTAACGCGCACCATTACTCTCTTCCGGATATCCAATCAGCACGTGTACGTCCAGCATGCTGGCCAGACTTGTCGCAAGACTCAATAATGTTTCCTGAGTTTTTGCGTAGAATGCAGTGCGCAGCAGTAAATCTTCAGGCGGATAACCAACCAGCGATAATTCAGGCGTAACGACGATATCCGCGCCCTGTTTATAAGCGCGCTGAACATAGCCGATAATCTGAACGGCATTACCGGTGAGATCACCGACCACGCTGTTCATCTGGGCGATTGCAACTTTTACTGTCATGGTACCTAGTCTGACTTTTGAAAAATGAGTGATGAAAACTGAGTTTGAATTGATGTTGAACTATGAATAACACGGACAACATGTCGAAACAGATACATTATCGCACGCGAGTGCTCGATTCGTTGTCAGAGATATCAGCAAGCCAATGGGATGCCTTACTTAGCCAGCAAACTGATGGCAATCCCTTTCTGTCACATGCGTTCCTGCATGCTTTGCATGAATCCGGATCCGCATCAGTTGACACTGGCTGGCATCCTCAATATCTGACGATTTGGGATGCAGATCATTTACTTGCCGCTATGCCGTTATATGAAAAAATGCATTCTTACGGCGAGTATGTATTTGATTGGGCTTGGGCCGATGCCTATCAAAGACACGGTTTTCACTATTATCCTAAATTACTGTCAGCAATTCCATTTACCCCTGTTGCAGGCAATCGCCTGCTTGCTCAAGATCAGAATGCACAGGTAGCGCTACTAGATGCGCTTGAGAAGCATCTGGCAAACGGTGCGTATTCGTCGGCACATGTGCTTTTCCCCGCTCAGGAAGAGGCAGAGTTATTAAAAGCTAGGGGTTATTTACTTCGCACTGGCATTCAGTTTCACTGGATAAACAGAGATTACCTCAATTTTGAGCAATTTCTTTCCCAATTGGAACAAAAAAAACGAAAAAATATTCGTGCCGAGCGACGCAAGGTTAGCGATGCCGGAGTGACTTTCCAACATATTGCAGGCAAAGATATGCGAGCGGAGGACTGGCAATTCTTTAAACGCTGCTATGACCACACTTATGCAGATCATCATTCCTCGCCCTATCTGAATCTCGATTTTTTTCAGCGGATCGGGGCAAGCATGTCCGAGCATCTTCATCTCATCTTCGCCGAACGTCATGGCAAAAGAATTGCGTCATCACTACTGGTATATGACGAAGCACGACTGTACGGCCGCTATTGGGGATGCATTGAAGAGGTACCATGTTTACATTTTGAGACCGCTTACTATCAGGCGATTGAGTTTTGCATTGCAAACAACATTGGTATATTTGAGGGTGGTGCGCAAGGCGAACATAAAATGGCGAGAGGGTTTTTACCGCAAAAAACCTGCTCGCTCCATTTTTTAGCACGACCAGAGTTCTCTGATGCGGTTGCTCATTTCCTGGAGCGAGAAACCGAGGGAATCGCCCATTACTACAACGAGCTGAATGATCGCATCCCCTTTAAAAACCCGAATAAAAGCCTGAGCGGGTAAAAGCAAAAAAACGAATGAATTCTGCAAACACTTGAATTTCTTCTCGGTCCAAGGCATGCTGTATCAATGACACCCTCATCGACTACTCCATCAAGCGCGCAAAGTTCTGCACAAGGACTTCCAATGCGCCGAATTGGCCGTTTTTATCTGACGGACAAGTTAGGCAAGGGGTCGAATGGCGCCGTATTTTTAGGCCATGATCCGGTGATTGACCGTGCCGTTGCAATCAAAATCCTCGGCACCAGCCATGGCATTGCAGATAAAAAACAACGTGAGCAACAATTCATTAATGAAGCTCGCGCCGCCGGTCGTCTATCTCATCAGAATATTGTCACCATATTTGATGCCTCCAGCGAGGGGGGTACGACGTTTATCGCCATGGAATTTTTACAAGGTAAGGATTTGCGTGAATTGCTTGCCAGCGGCAAACGCTTTGACAGCATAGAGACAGCAAACATTATCCATAAAATCGCCGAAGCGCTGGCCTACGCGCATGATAATGGCGTGATACATCGCGACATCAAACCGGCGAACATTTTTATCTTACCGAATAAGCAGCCGAAGGTAGTCGATTTTGGCATTGCCCGCGCCCCGAATCGCATCCTGATGAATCCGGACAAGCCGGAACAGACCTTATTTAATAACAATATTCTGGGTACGCCGAATTACATGTCGCCGGAGCAGGCAATGGGGCAACAGGTTAATAATCTGACCGACGTGTTTTCGCTAGGTGCAGTGATGTACGAAATGCTGACACAGCAGAAGCCATTTCAGTCAAACGATCTCGACAAGCTGCTGAATCAGATCGCACATAAACAAGCCAGGCCGCCGTCAGAACTGAATCCGAACGTCTCCGTAAGTTTGTCGAATATTGTCTCAAAAGCGATGCAAAAAAATCCTGCGGATCGTTATGCAAGCGCAGCGGACATGGCGCATGCCTTACAAAAAGTCCTAGAACGGGATCAACGCTTGAAACGTAAACGCAAACAAGGTGGCAAAAACAGTCATGATGTCAGCAATGATGACAAACCAAGTATCTCCTGGATCAGTTGGGTTGCACTGATTGCAGCAATAGGCCTGGTGGCAGCGTACTCACTGAAATAGGCTGCGCGACCAATAAAAAAGCACAGAAATCTGTGCTTTTTTTACTGCCATCAACATCCATCAAATAAAGATGCTGATTCTTGCTAACGCTAAAAGTCTCTGGATCCGTAAAAATTACGGCTTGTAGTTAGCGACGCCATCCATAATTTCTTTATGTGCTTCATCAGGTCCTGCCCAGCCTTCGACCTTGACCCATTTACCTTTTTCCAGATCTTTGTAATGCTCAAAGAAATGCTGGATCTGACGCAAACGCAATTCGTTCATGTCTTCCGGCTTTTGCCAGTGAGAGTAGATCGACAAAATTTTATCTACAGGTACCGCCAGCACTTTGGCATCGTTACCTGCTTCATCTGTCATTTTCAGCACGCCAATTGCACGGCAGCGTACAACAACGCCTGGAATCAACGGGAAAGGGGTAATCACCAAAACATCGACCGGATCGCCATCGCCTGCAATGGTTTGTGGCACATAACCGTAGTTACATGGATAGTGCATTGCCGTACCCATAAAACGGTCGACAAAAATCGCGCCAGTATCCTTATCGACTTCATATTTGATCGGGTCGGCATTCATCGGAATTTCAATAATGACATTGAAATCTTTCGGCAAGTCGCGGCCGGCAGGAACGTTATTCAAGCTCATAGTGCTCTCTCAAAGTAAAAATTAAAATGTGATGGGGCTGGATTATAGCTGCTTTCAAGCACGATTTTTGTGTCAAATTGTGCGCAACAACATCCTTCGCCAACATGTCTTATAACAAAGTCGCAATCGCACACTGGCGATAATGCTGCGCTGCTTCCTCAGTCTGCCCCAGAGCTTCATGGAGCTGCGCAAGTTTGAGATTGGCCTCGCGTACAGTACGGGATTCAATCGCATCGGAGAGTGCCTGCTCCATGTGACGCTGCGCCTTGCCCCATAATTTTTGTTTCAGGCACAAGGTGCCTAGAGTCAGCGCCAGTTCCGGATCAGTAGGACGCTGCTCGGTCCAGCGCTCACAATGATCGATCTGGGACAATAAGGCAGCAGAACCCTCAGCAGCAGAGGCATCGCGATAGACCCGCATCAAGCGATCATCCCACTCCTCTGCCAAGGTTTTTTCTACGATGGCTCTCGCATCTTCGTGCAGACCGCGGGCATTAAATGTTTTTGCCGCAGTGAAGGCAACGAAGCGATTTTTTCTGTCATTGGCAGGAATTTCATACCAGACACGACGAATAGACTCGACGTCATGACCATGCTCTGTAAGCAAATCTTCATAAGCGAGCTCACGCAAACGATTTGACAGCGCCGGATGTAATGCACGGTGCTTATCCAAAGTCCTGACAAGCTTCAATACTTCAGGCCATCTTTTGGCTTGCTGGTTCGCTTTCAATGCCCAGCGTAGCACCTGAATATGACGCGTTCCGCTTGCATTCAACTCCTTCACAGCCTCTAAGGCTTGCTCTGCCTTATGCTCATCGACTAGCAATTCCGTCATGGTAACTAATCGCGCGGTCTTATGCGCAACGTCTTCTTCGATACTGGCAAACCAGGAATCGCGACGCTCAAACTGGCTCATATGATGGGCTGCACGCGCGCCGATCAGGGACGCCACGCCAGAATTTTCTGGCAATTCGATTGCACGTAAAGCCGCTTTTTCGGCATGCCCAAAACGCCCTTCAAATAAGGCTTTCAGCGATTCTCTCAAGGCTTTGTTCCCGTCACGCTCGCGTTTGCTCTGGCGATATGCCGCAACTTTACGTGGCATTTTTTGCGTCGCGACGATGGTACGGATAACCAGATAGATCACCACAAACAAGACCAGCATCAGGAGCAGGAAGAAATTCAGTGACAAATCTATCCTGTAAGGCGGATAGAACAACACCACATTGCCAGGATTAAAACGGGCACCGACAGCCAGACCAACTGCCAGTGCAAATAAAATCAGAAGCCGGATAAAAAGACGCATATTCTCAACGATCCCTAAGGCTTCACTTTGTAATTACGAACCGCGTTCAGGCTGTCGGCCAGAGTCGGCATTTCGATCGACAGATTGCTACCCTGCACTTGTCTCAGCAAAGCCTGCACCGTTTGCGTCTGTTTAGCGCGGGTATCAAAATATTTGGTAATGGCATCTTGAGCGGCAATCATATCGCTGCGGAAGGTGCTTTCATTTCTGGATAAAAGTGCCAGACGTGCATTTAATAAACGGAGTTTCAGATTTTCACGTGCAAAATAACTCTGCGAAGGATTCAGCAATAAAGCATCCGGTGATTCGACATTGCGAACACGTATCAATTGTTTGACTTCGTTCCACATCTCGCTGGAAAAACTTTGCCAGGCATCCTGAGCACGCATGCTCCAGGTGTTTTCGGGAATCTCTTCTTCTACCGTTTTCTTACCGTTTCTATTCACATTAGCGGATCTTGGCAAAACCCGTAGAGGTGCTTTCGGCGGCGTTGCCGAGACCACTGATTTTTCGTCTGCCCATAAAGGAATGTGGTCGACCTGAGCAATCACGCTATCAAGGCGCAGCGCAATGCCCGTCAAATCAAGGATGGGCAAGGATTTCAGCTTCTCAATATCTTTAGCGATGGCACGGCGTATCGTAATAAATTGGGGTTTTTCAGATTTAGCCAAGCGGCTATCCGCATTTTGCAACGCGATCAAAGCGCCCTGCACATTACCCGCCAGCTGAAGTTGCTGACTTGCCGTCGCCAGCACCTGTTCGATCTCAGCCAGAGCCCATTCATCACGGTTCTTGGATAAATCCTGATAGAGCTGCTCCAGCGCGAGTTGTTGTCCCTGAGCTTCAGTTTGTTTACCTTCGAGCAAAGTCACCTTGGCTTGAATTTCTTTGCTGTTTTCTTGGACTGTTTTAGCAAGCACTTTAGTTTCGCTACTAGTCGTATCAGCCGTTTGCAGCCGCTTGGCAACCTCTTCGCGCAAGGCACTGATCTGGTTTTGCGATGACCACCAGCTAGCGGCCAGCAAAACTGCAAGCACGCCAGCTACGATGTAGGCTGGCTGAGTCAGACCAAGCACCTTTGTCCCGTCAGGCTGAACCTGAGGTAAGGGTTGTGACGTAAGTGTTTCAGGCGTTTTATCCATCGATATAGTGTCAGATGATGAGTGCGTATCGTTCATAGACGAGATTGTAACGCGACAAGCAGATGTTCGTCGCCAGAACCTGAGAGAGTTATCGATTGAAATCCTGATTTTTGCGCAGTTTCAGCGATGCGGACGTGCGGCACGATCAAATGCTGATGTTGCAATTTTGCCACGAACTTCTGTCCACCTGACTGCTGCGCCCAGCTCAACACTGTGTGCAAGGCCTCGGAACTCGTCACAATCCAGTCGTTGCTGGACTCAAGAAGTTGCACTAACTGTTGTTGACGCTCCAAAGTAAAAACAGGAGCTGCACGGCGGTAAGCGGCTATCTGCGTAACGTCAACGCCTTGTGCGCGCAAACGATCTGCCAGTAATTCACGTCCGGTCTCGCCGCGAATTATCAATACTTTTTTTAAACGCAGCGATGGAATATCCAGTTCGTCGAGCAAGGTTTCCGAATCGGTACGCTCAGGATTACGCGGATAAAAAATCACTCTCTCGTGATGATTGCTCCCGTAGCCTGCATCGATCGCAGGAGCCGGACCGATTCCAAATTCAGCAAGCGTCGCCAGGCTTCCCTGTCCCATAACTGCCACAGGAAGCTGGTCAGGTAAGCAAGTGATACGAGAAAAAACCGCACGAATCGCATTCGGACTAACAAACGCAATCAGGCCAAACTCCGACAGGTTCGCCAAAACACTGTCCAGCGCGGTGTAATCAGTGAGGCCGTGAATTTCCAGTAGCGGGAAAGGAATCAGGATTCGTCCGCTGGCAGCGATGCGCGCAGCAAGATCGGCCGCCTGCTCCGCAGGTCGGGTAAGAACGACAGGATTCGGCATAGAGGAGGAAAGTTCAGCCAGCAGTATCAAGAGGTTCCACTTTGCAGGCAGCTAAAATCGCTGCAGCATCTTGTGCAGCCAGTGCCTCGGCAACCTGCGCGCCCAAGGCTTGCGCACTAGTGACGTCGTGAACCGCAGCACTCACCGCGGCAGTCGCAATACGACTGCCATCAGGCAGCGCGACCATGGCGCGCAACTGCATTACACCGTCGCTTATCGTTGCGAATGCCGCCAAGGGAATCTGGCAACTTCCGCCAAACGCTTTTGACACGGTACGCTCAGCACTAACCGCCTGCTCAGTTTCTGCATGGTTTAAGGCAGCCAGCCAGGTTTTTAATTCCGGACGATGGTCTGGAATTTCAATCGCCATAGCGCCTTGCCCTGCTGCCGGCAGACTTTGCTCCGGCTCCAGATAAGCACGAATTCTTTCCGGTAAACCCAGACGCTTCAATCCCGCAGCCGCCAGAATAATCGCGGCATATTCACCGCTATCAAGCTTACGCAAACGCGTATCCAGATTACCGCGCAAAGGGCGAATAATCAGATGAGGAAACCGAGCTGCAATCAACGCCTGACGACGCAGGCTGCTGGTGCCGACTACCGCCCCTGCCGGTAACTGCTCCAGACCAGAATATTCATTGGACACGAAGGCATCGCGCGGGTCTTCACGTTCCAGCACCGCCGCCAGGGCGAAACCTTCAGGCAGATCCATCGGTACGTCTTTCAGCGAATGCACCGCCAGATCAGCACGCCCCTCCGCCATCGCAACTTCAAGTTCCTTAACAAACAAACCCTTACCGCCGACTTTGGACAAAGCACGGTCCAGAATCTGATCGCCACGCGTTGTCATGCCAAGAATGGCAATCTCGCAATCAGGGTACAGCGCAGCAAGCCGGTCCCGGACATGCTCTGCCTGCCACATGGCGAGACGGCTTTCGCGGGAAGCAATAACTAATTTGGTAGGATGAGATGCGTTCAAGACAAGAACCTTCAATAAAATAGTGCTGAATTTTATCATGCGCACTACCCTTGATCAGATCCGGATAGTGAAGTATTCAGCATCACCGAGACTAAAGATTAAAACAGCTTCAGGCAATCATTCACAAACCGGATCTGGCGCAAGAAGCAAGCAACGTCACAAAATATTGAGGCTGGCGGTATGATGATGCGACAAATATACCCTCCACGGTATGGTAAGCTAATGGCGGATAAGCTGACGGCAGGTAATCTAACAGCGAGCTAGGAGCAAAGCGAATCTGCTCCGAACGCATACAGCCTGCAGTCCATCACCATGTCGCCCAGATCCGCGGCATTTTTTATGTGCAAACGAAGCGGAGGAACCGTCCGCTATGATCAAACAAGAATCAAACAAGAACCCGTACAGAATCACCAGAGCAGACTATGAGCGATATTAATCAAACAGCAGAAAATTCAAGCAGTACCGTACTCGAAGCAGGCAAGCAGCATTTAATCCTGACTGGCGACCGCCCTACCGGTCCTTTACATCTGGGCCATTTTGTCGGCAGTTTGCGCAACCGCGTCAAATATCAACATGAATATCAGCAATACATCATGCTGGCCGACGCGCAGGCCTTGACAGACAATATGGATGATCCCGCCAAAGTGCATAATAATGTACTTGAAGTTGCACTGGATTATCTGGCAGTAGGTATCGATCCGGCTAAATCCACAATTTTTATTCAGTCGCAAATTCCTGAGCTGACAGAGCTGACTTTCTATTACCTGAATCTGGTCACGGTAGCACGTCTGGAGCGCAACCCTACGATCAAACAGGAAATCGTTTTGCGTAATTTCGAACGTGATATTCCCGCGGGATTTCTGACTTATCCGGTCAGTCAGGCCGCCGATATCACTGCATTCAAAGCGAGTCTGGTACCGGTCGGTGATGATCAGATTCCGATGATCGAACAGACCAACGAAATCGTACGTCGCTTTAACCGCCTGGCAAAAAAAGACATCCTGGTTGAATGCCAGGCACTCGTACCTGAAATCGGTCGTTTACCAGGTATCGACGGCAAAGCCAAAATGAGTAAATCACTCGGCAACACCATCAACCTCGGTGCCACTGCGGCAGAGATCAAAGCAGCGGTCAAAAATGTGTATACCGATCCATTGCATCTGCGTGTAGAGGATCCGGGGCATCTCGAAGGTAACGTCGCCTTTATCTATCTCGATGCCTTCGACACCGATAAAATCGCCCTGCAAGAAATGAAAGATCATTATGTGCGAGGCGGCTTGGGAGACAGTAAAGTCAAAGCTCGTCTTGAAGGTATCTTGCAAGATATGCTGGCGCCGATACGCGCCCGCCGCGAAGAGTTTGCCAAGGATCGCGGACAAGTGTTGCAAATCCTGAAACAAGGAACAGAAAGAGCAAGAGAAGTCGCAGCAAGGACTACCGACGAAGTGAAAGCCGCCATCGGTCTGAAGCACTTCTAAGCAATGACACGGGCAGGATACGCAAACAGCGATCCTGCTTTTTTTATGGACGTCCCTGCATGACAAAATCGCCCGCCAGCCGTTTATCAGATCTGCTGCCAGATCTGCTGCCAGATCTGCCGCAGGATTTGCCACCCAATCTCAGTCTGACATCCGCACGGGCCCTGCACCTCGCCGCTCAGGGCTTGCTAGAACCAAGACATCAGCCAGCAACAAAGCAAGATGTGTTGCAGGTGATTCGCGAAATGTCGGCGCTCCAGATCGATACCATCAGCGTCGTCGCCCGCAGCCCCTACCTGGTGCTGTGGAGCAGACTCGGTCACTACCCGCACACCTGGCTGGAAGAGTTACTCGAGGAAGGTAAGATTTTTGAGTACTGGTCCCATGAAGCTTGTTTTTTACCGATAGAAGATTACGGCTGGTACCGGCATCAGATGATCTCGCCGCATAAAATGGGCTGGAAATACAATCAACGCTGGCTCAGTGAAAATCAGGATCAGGTTACCCGCGTCAAGCAGCACATTAAGAAAAACGGCGCAACCCGCTCCGCCGACTTTGAACGTACCGACGGCAAAGCTGGCGGCTGGTGGGAATGGAAACCGGAGAAACGCGCCTTAGAAGTCTTGTTCACCATGGGCGACGTCATGGTCGCCAGACGACATAATTTCCAGCGTATTTACGACTTACGCGAGCGTGTTCATCCGACCTGGAAAGACAAGCAGCATCTCCTGTCGCAACAGGACTGCCGTCAACAGCAGGTACTGCGCGCCGTTCGGGCACTCGGCATTGCAAAAGCCAGTTGGGTTGCTGACTACTTCCGCATGGCCAAACTGGATCAGCGTATCCATCCCGAGACGCTGGCAGAACAAGGACTATTGCTAAGGGCAAGCGTCACCGGCTGGGACCAGCCGACATATGTCCATCCGGATCATGCCGGACTGCTGGAACGTGCGGTAGCAGGCACGCTCAAAACGACCAACACCCGCATCCTGTCACCTTTTGACCCGGTCGTCTGGGACAGAAAGCGCGCCATCGAATTGTTCGGCTTTGACTATAAGCTTGAATGTTATACGCCTGCACCTAAGCGGCAATATGGTTACTTCACCTTACCAATCTTACGCAATGGCGCACTGATCGCCAGAATGGATGCCAAAGCCCATCGCAAAGAAGGCCGCTTCGAGATCAAGGCGCTGCATCTCGAACCAGGCATCCGCATCAGTCAGGCATTAGCTAAGGACTTAGCAAAAGTCGTCGAGGAGTTTGCCAGCTGGCATGCCTGCAAGACTATTGAGATCGTTTATTGCAACTCAGAGCAATTGGGAGCACTGTTGGAAGCCTTATTGCGGGCCTTATCGGGAACCTCACTGGCAGTCCATTTTTGACGAAGTAATTTGATGACCCGTGTTGGTCACACAAGGAAAGCCGATGCCACCTATTCGCACTCTTCTGCTGACGCTACTACCAATGCTACTGCTGATCAGTACACCGCTGATGGCCGCGACCGCTGGTCGTCCGGTGCAGTTCCCTAGTCTTGATACCAGAGACGATACAGCAATTGAATTAAACGGCATTTTTTACTCTGCCAGCAATGACGGCGTACGTCCACTGGTCATTGCCTTGCATGGCTGCGGCGGTCTGTACAGCGCTAAGAAAGGACATGAGACTGACGTGCATCCCCGTCATCAGGCAATGGCCGAGCTGTTGCAGGCTCGTGGATACCATGTCTTGCTGGTCGATAGCTTCACCGCTCGCGGCGTACGATCGATTTGCACGACGCTCTACAAAACTCGCGATATCACACCAGACAATCGTCGTCTCGACGCACTAGGCGCCATGCTATGGGCAACCCAGCAGAAAGAGGTCGATCCACACCGTGTCGTCCTGCTTGGCTGGTCCAATGGAGGATCCAGCACACTGAATACCCTGAATCAACAACATCAGGACAAACTTAGCATCGCCCTGCCTGCCTTCAGAGCAGGCGTCGCTTTTTATCCGGGTTGCAGTGCTTATCTTAAAAAATCGTATCAGCTCAATAGCCCGCTACTCATCCTTGTCGGCGAGCTCGATGACTGGACGCCACCGGCAGCATGCCTGAGTCTGCAAAGAAAGCTGTCACCAGCACCGCTTAGCGTCAGCATTTATCCAGACTCCTATCATGATTTTGATGCCCCAGATCAGCCTATACGCTTACGCAAAGACGTCCCCAACGGCGCTCACCCCGGCATGGGGGTAACGACTGGCAGCAACCCCGTTGCCAGAGAAGCGGCGTATCAAGAAATGTATGAGTTTTTGGAAAAAAATTTGAGTATCAACAAACTTTAGCCAAAAAATCCACTTAGCTATCTCTATACATCAATGAGACTTGCGCAAAAACTAAAGCCTCTCACCCCAGAGGCACAGAAACACAGAGAACAGTAGGAGTACACGGCTCCATGGAATATCAAAATGAACCCGCAAGCAGAATGCGCCTTCTGGCACCAAATGCCTCTGGAAACCGCATATAGCCTGCGGCTTCCATTTGCATGGTGATAGGCATTGTCGTTTTGCGTAAGTCCTAATCAACATCCCGTGCAGATTCAAGCGGGAAAGAACACCTCAAAAAGTGTACCCTCGCCACCACTGGCTTGCGACACTTTGATTTTGGCGCGATGGTCGTTCGCAATATCACGCACGATAGATAAACCTAAGCCACTACCATTAGTCTGGTCACTGATACGGTAAAACCGGTTAAAGATTAATTCGTGTTCGGACTTCGTAATACCTGGACCCGAATCCTCTACAGCCAGAATCACCGCACTTCCTGAATTGACACAGCTTACGGTGATAGTGCCGTCAGCCGGTGTGTAGCGAACTGCATTGTCAATGAGGTTGTCAATCAGATCCCTGAGTAAAAAACGATTTCCGTCTATTTTGCATGGATGCAAGTCAAAACCAAGATCAATACTTTTCTTATCGGCTTCTTCTATGAAATGTTGCACGGACTCTTCCACTAACTTATCAAGCTGTACGACTTCTAATTGCGTCTGATTAAATTGGCCCGGTTCAGCGCGAGCTAATGAAAGAAATTGATTCGTCTGACGAATCAGCCGCTCGGTCGCAGACATCATGAGCTGAATCGAATGACTAGACTCTGGTTCAGTCCTGTAACGCTCCTGTAGCCATTCGATTTGCATTTTTAAACCAGCAAGCGGAGTCCGCAATTGATGTGCGACATTTGCTACGAAATCTCTCTGTCCGGAAGCCCCCACATCTACTTTTGTAAGCAGGTCATTGAGTGCATTCACCACTGGCTGCAATTCCAAAGCGACCTGATGAATATCAATCAGCGATAAGTCGTTATAGCTGCGGGAATTCAAATCTGATTGCATTTTTTTGAGAGGGAATAATCCTTTGGATATGGCAAACCAAACTATCGCAACAGACATGATTGCCAGCAATCCCTCCATAAATAATAAAGCGGCAAAAATCTCAGCACGAATATTATTCCGCCTTCTTTGCGTCTCAGCGACACCGATAAATACGGGTTTTCCATTAAGCATCGTCTTCAAAGAGATGACGCGAATATCTCCATTGCGCATCAATCCATCGTATGCCAAGGGTTCATCTAACTTCATAGACGTACGAAGTAATGGGAAATCCATGTCCCCGGCAATAGCTCGGCCATCTTCAGTCCGCACGATAAAGTAGATCGGGTCAAAATGACCGACACGCAACACTTGCTCCGCTTGCGGAGGCAGATCAATGTCGACCTGTTCATTTACAGTCTTAAGCCTGGGAACCAGAGCCCAGGCAGTATCGGTTAAGCCCTCATCGAAAGCGGCATTGGCAGGCGCCCAGGCCAGACGATAAATTAATACGGCACCGAGAATATTGGTAATGAGCAGTGGAGCGATTAACCATTTCAACAGACTAAAGCGAATACTAGAGCTCATCATTCGACTCTCTCTAACATATATCCAAAACCACGGATGGTTCTGATCGTGACTCCCGCATCTGCTATTTTGGAGCGAATTCGTGACACATATACTTCTACTGCATTTAATGTAATGTCCTCACCCCAAGGCAAGATTGCGTCAATAATCTGCTGTTTTGATACGACCCGCGATACTTGTTGCATCATATATTCCAACACGGCCCACTCGCGTACAGAAAGCTCGACTGTCTGACCGTTTACCCTGGCTCTTTTTGAGGTCTGATCCAGATGCAGACCAGCTAGTTGCAGAGTAATGATCTCTGGCACACTGCGCCTCACCAAAGCTTTGATGCGTGCAACTAATTCCGGTATCGCAAACGGTTTAACCAGATAATCATCAGCACCAAGTTCAAGCCCATGCACCCGATCCTGAATGGAGTCACGTGCGGTTAACAGCAATACAGGGAGCAAGTTACCCTGGCTACGCAAGCGGCGAACTACTTCGAAGCCGTCAATGCCCGGAAGACCAATATCTAGCACCATCAAGGAAATTTCTGATCTTTGTAATGCGACGAATGCATCCATCCCGTTGCTGACGACATCAATCGCCATGCCTTGCGCCTTGAGATGTTTGCAGATGCCATCGGCGATCACAGAATCGTCTTCTACTAATAAAACATGCATAAGGTATCCATTGAAGGAATAAAAAATCTACTATCAATTTATTTATTTTACTCTCTGGCCTCAAGCCGATCTGTCAGTTCTTCAATAATTTTGCTTGTCAGGATTTTGTCAGCTTCCTGTCATGTCTGCGACAGAATTGATCCGTATTCTCCGTCACAGTCGACAAATTGAATCATGATACCGATCGCGAATTTGACCGAATCCTGCGCCACGTGTGTGATTCAGAATATTGAGAAAAATGAAAATGTGTAAAAAAAAGTACCACAGCGCATATGTGCTGACCGCAATGGCCATCGTTTGTACGATGATGTTTGGCTGCAGTAAAGAAAATGCGCCTACACAAAAAAAAGAAATCCCCTCAGACAATAATAAAAATTCATTAATAAGAGAATCATCTTTAATACGTATTCCAGAATTTTCACCATTACGTAAATCTATTGTTGTTGCTGAAGTAAGCGAGCAGTCAATAGAAAGAAATATTCATGTTCCAGGATCAATTGAGGCAGATGCTGCCAGGTTAATTAAAATAACCCCGCCAGTCTCGGGTCGTATTATTCAAATGTACAAAACACTCGGCGATAGCGTAAAAATAGGTGATCCGCTATTTTCGATAGACTCCGCTGACATGGCACTGGCATATAGCGACGCCAGCAAAACACAGACGGCACTATCTCTGGCCAGGCGCAATCTGCAACGTCAGAAAGAGCTGGCAGATGCAGAGATCTCTGCCCGCAAGGATTATGAACAAGCGGAGAGTGACTTTTTACAGGCAAACAGTGACGCTGAAAGAACCCGTGCACGCCTGTCCCAACTTGGTACCAGCTTAAGCGCAGGCGCCGGTCATCATTATCAATTACGGTCACCTATTGCTGGCAAGGTCATTGAATTAACAGGTTCACAAGGTAGTTTTTGGAATGATGCGAATGTTCCTCTCATGACGATTGCCGATTTATCGACGGTCTGGCTAGTGGCGAATGTGCAGGAAAAAGATGCTTCGCTCCTGTTTATGGGGCAAACCGCCAAGATCATTCTTAACGCCTTCGATAACGATGTTGTTGAGGGGAAGGTTCGTTATATTGGCGACATACTCGATCCGGAAACCCGAACTATTAAAGTCCGCGTGGCGATTGACAATCGCTCCGGTCGATTTAAACCTGGTATGTTCGCCAAGGTGATTTTAAGCGGCTCGGCACATCGCGCCTCCGCCATTCCTTTGACAGCCTTAGTTCAGAACGGATTTAATACCCGCGTCTTTGTAGAGAAATCACCATGGAATTTTGAACCCCGTATTATTAAAACAGGCGCTCAAATAGGTGACAAGATAGAAGTCGTTTCCGGCCTCCAGTCAGGCGAGCGCATTGTGATCAAAGAGGGAGTACTTCTCAATGATTGATCATATCGTCAAAGTCAGTTTCGCCCGGCGCGGCATTGTCTGGTTAGTATTTCTGTTAGTCGGGCTGTACGGTATCTACTGCTGGAAACAATTACCCCTTGAGGCCTATCCCGATATCGCGGACACAACCTCACAGGTTGTGACGCAGGTATCAGGTTTGGCGGCAGAAGAAGTGGAGAAACAAATTACCATCCCTCTTGAGAGAGAGATTATGGGCACACCCGGCATGCATGTGATGCGCTCAAAAAGTACGTTTGGCCTATCTCTGATCACAGTGGTATTCCAGGATGGCGTAGAAGATTACTGGTCACGCCAACGTTTGCAAGAGCGTATCAGTGCAGTAGCCTTGCCTTATGGAGCTCAACCTGGATTAGATCCGCTGACGTCTCCGATCGGTGAGATTTATCGCTATACACTGGAATCAAAAAGTCGCGATTTACGCGAACTCTCAGAGTTGCAATTCTGGAAGGTCATCCCACGTCTGAAACAAATCGCAGGTGTCGCAGATGTGACTAATTTTGGCGGCATTACGACACAATTTTTATTGGAATTTGATCCCGACAAATTAAGTAAATATCAGTTAAGTCTCGCGCAAATCACGCAGACAATCAATGCTAACAACGCTAGTGCTGGCGGTAGTATTTTGAACCGGGGGCAGCAAGGATTTGTGGTGCGCGGCATTGGCCTGATCAACAATCTGGATGACTTAGGCAACATTGTCGTGAGCCAGAAAAATGGCGTACCGGTTTTATTGAAAGATCTTGGTGAAGTCAGACTAGGTAATCAGGAACGTAGCGGCATCCTTGGAAAAAATGAGAATCCAGATGCCGTAGAGGGAATCACTCTGCTTTTAAAAGGGCAAAATCCATCTAAAGTTCTGGAGGGAGTACATGCAGCAGTTAGGGATCTCAATGAGAATGTTCTTCCCAAAGATGTGAAGATCGTTCCCTATCTGGATCGCACCATGTTAGTCGATGCGACCCTGCATACCGTCGGTAAAACTTTGCTGGAGGGGATGTTCCTGGTGACATTGGTGTTATTGCTATTCCTCGGCAGTCCCCGGGCGGCCATCATTGTGGCAGTAACGATTCCGATGTCCCTGCTAACGGCCTTTATTTTTATGCACCATTTCAAGATACCGGCCAACCTGCTATCTTTAGGGTCGATTGATTTTGGGATCGTCGTCGATGGTGCGATCGTCGTCATGGAGCAAATTTTGCGGCGATTTGAGGAAAACGATGGCAAACCATTGACTGCCAGCATAGTCATGCAAACTGCCCTGCAAGTAAGCAAACCGATTTTCTTCGGCATGATTGTGATCATTACTGCCTACTTGCCCTTGTTCATGTTCCAGCGCATCGAATACAAGTTATTTTCGCCAATGGCATTTGCGATCGGTTTTGCCTTATTGGGAGCCTTGGTAGTATCTTTGACGCTTATACCCGGCCTGGCCTATCAAGCCTATAAAAAGCCGCGCAAGGTATTTCACAATCCGGTACTGGAAAAACTTGGTCAATTTTATCAACCGCTGCTGGAGAAAGCAGTCCATTCATCACGTCTGACGATACTGGCTTTTGCCTTTGCGTTTGCTGCGGTCGTTGCGCTGGGGGCCAGCATAGGGCGGGATTTTTTGCCTACTCTGGATGAAGGATCAATCTGGTTGCAAGTCACTCTACCACCCGGTATTTCGCTCGATAAAGCCGCCAGCATGTCTAATGAACTACGCCGTGCTACCTTAGAATTTAAGGAAGTGGCTGCCATTGTGACTCAACTGGGACGAAACGATGAGGGAACTGATCCGTGGACACCATCTCATATTGAAGTCAGCGTCACCTTACATCCCTACGACACGTGGCAATCCGGCTGGAGCAAACAAGAGCTGATCGAAAAAATGACGCAACGCTTTGAGCAATTACCAGGAACCCATGTCGGTTTTACACAACCGATGATCGATGGAGTCATGGACAAGTTGGCTGGCGCTCACAGCGATCTTGTCGCAAAAATCTACGGGAATGACTTTAAAGAATCTCGTCGTATTGCCAAAGAGGTCGAGGCGACTTTAAAAACAGTGCCTGGCGCAGAAAACGTCATCATAGAACAAGAGCCGCCATTACCTCAGGTCAGAATAGAAGTTGACCGTGCAGCAGCGGCAAGATATGGAATTAATGTCGCAGACATCACCGATCTGATTGGTACGGGTATTGCAGGTAAACCGATCGCTCAATTATTTATCGACGAACGCCACTATGATATTGGCGTCCGTTTTACTAAAGAATCGCGTAGTGATCCTGATGCATTAGGTAACCTCATACTGACTTCGTCAACCGGTGCCAAGATCCCTTTGATTCAGGTTGCGACTATCCGGCTGGATGATGGCGAAAGTACCATCACCCGCGAAATGGGCAAACGCCATCTGACTGTTGGTCTTGGTCTAAAGGGGCGCGACCTGGCCTCATTTCTTGATGATGCAAAAGAACAAGTGGAATCAAAAGTGAACTATGACCATGCCAAAATCCAGATTACCTGGGGTGGCCAATTTGAGAATCAACAACGTGCCCAAGCTCGTCTGGTGGTGATTTTACCTGTCGTCATCGCCTTAATGTTTATTCTCTTATTCGGACAATTCAGAAATTTGCGACAGCCCGCTCTGATTTTATTGGCGGTACCGTTGGGCGCTTTGGGTGGTCTTTTTGCACTGCACATGCGCGGTATGACTCTCAATGTCTCAAGCGCCGTCGGTTTTATTGCCTTGTTTGGCGTGGCGGTCATGGACGGCATTCTGATGGTCTCCAATCTGAATCGCCTGCGTAACGAAAGTAGTCTGACGCTTAAAGAAGTTGTATTGAAAGGTGCCCGTGAACGCTTTCGCCCCGTGCTGATGACGGCAAGCGTCGCGGCCTTGGGTCTGTTACCTGCCGCAATTGCCCATGGTTTGGGCAGCGACGTGCAGCGTCCGCTAGCAACCGTCGTCGTCGGTGGACTCATCACGGCAACGGGACTAACGTTGGTATGGTTACCGGCACTGTACTACCTCATAGAACAACGTCTCGCGAATAAAACGGCGGCCATCAGCGTCGCCGGTAATCAGAACACCGCAATAGAGCAGCAAGGATAAATCATGCAATTCACCCCTGTTCCACTAAAACGTCTGATCGCTGCTTTCGCCTGCATACTCGGATTGCCCCCTGCTGTGCATGCACAGACTAAGCAAATTAATTTACAACAGTATTTATCAGCGGTTGCCGCACATAGTCTTGATTTAGAAAGTCAGCAAGAATCAGTCTATGCGGCAAAAGCCGGTATTACGATTGCTGGCCTGAGACCCGATCCGCAACTCACAGCCGGGATTGACTCCAAAGAGCTGTACGGACCAAACAAACCCAATGCAGCGATGACGTCAATAGCGGGGATTGCGTTCACGTTAGAAACCGCAAATAAACGGGATGCCAGAATTCAATCAGCAAAAAGCAATGTCCGTGTAGCGGAAGCAAGTGTTGCAAGCTTCAAGCGACAATTATTCACCGACGCGTCGACAGCCTTCGTCGAAACATGCCGCTCCTCCGCTGTACTCACCCGCCGCCTGTCTAGTCTTCAGGCAATGCGCGACATTGTTCGCATCAATGAAATTCGATACAAGGCGGGCGATATTGGCAAGCTTGAGTGGATACAATCCAAACTGGAAGCCGATCGATTTAATAGCGATGTCGTCACTAGCAAAGCCGATAGCATGAGCGCTGAATTAGCCTTATCTAATTTCTTGGGCAAGCGCTATGCTGATGTTTTTCCTGGAACAAGCTTATCGTGTGAATTACCTGACAACCGGGAATTAGACGAGGCAGAGAATTTACTTCGTGATGCCTTAGAAAAACGCGATGACGTGCAACTGGCTAAGTCCAATATTGACAATGCCCGAGACAATGTCGAGCTAGCAAGAGCAAATCGCTGGATTGATCCTGTTGTCAACGTGAGCATCAAGAATACGCCAAGAATTTATGCTATTCAAAATGCTGGTGGTATCGTCACGAACTCACCTGCGGAACGCTCCAACACGCTAGGTCTGACAGTGACGATCCCTATCCCGCTATCCAGAACACAAAGCGGAGAGCTTCTACAGGCACACTCAGCCTTGTCGCAAGCAGAATTACAGCTAAGATCGGTTAGGTTAAAAGCAGAAACCGATGTACGGTCTACCCTTATGCAATATCAGGCGGCCGCTCAAAATCGCCAACAATATAAAGAGCATGTATTAAGTGATTCTGATCGCGTGTTAGAGGGTGTTCGTACTAGTTACAAAAAAGGCTCGGCATCAATGCTGGAGCTTCTTAATGCTCAACGTAGCGCAGACGATATTTATCTTGGATATTTGCAAGCGGAGGCTAATTTAGCGAACACGAAGATCAAGCTATTACAAAGTATTGGTGATGTGTCATCAAATTGATGGCTCAAAAATATGTTTCTTCCAATTTGACCTCAACAGATTCTTCCGCTAAGAAGAGAGCTTCTAAAAACCTTGGTGGATTCACTTCGCAATGAAGAAAAGTCAGAAAAAGGACGTTGTAGAAATCTTCCAAAAACCGACCCCGCATTGTTCATGCGGGTCATGGACCAATAATGAGCCAGAAGGCGCATGTAGCTTGCGGATTAGCTTTTCAATTTCACATAGTAATTGGAGAAAATTACCGCACCAGCGCCTTGATCACTGGCCATTGCCGGCGGGAAATCGGTAAGCGTTCTTCACAATCGCGCATGATCACTTGCCAGGATTCGGAGATTTTTTCGTTTTCGCTATCGGCGTCGACGATCGTGGTGGCACGCTCCACGCCTACGATCGCATTGCGTGCGACCAGAGCGTTGCGGTGTACGCGGACGAGCCGGTCTGACATTTCCTCTTCCAGTGAGGTCAGCGATTCCTCGAGCAGATAGTTGCGCGCCCTGGTGTGGATGGTGACGTATTTTTGCTCTGCCTTTAAAAATAAAACATCGGCAACCGGCACCAGCAAAACGCGATTGCGCTCCAGTACAGAAAATGCCTGCCGCCTGGTCGGCAAAACAAGTGCGGGTTGTGCCAATACGGCATCCGCGGAGGCGTTGATGACCTGTCGTAATTCGCTGACCCGGCGAATCGCCTCGGCCAGCCGGGTAGCACGCACGGGCTTGAGCAAATAATCCATGGCGTGAACTTCAAACGCTTTCAGCGCGTACTCGTCGTAAGCAGTGACAAAAATAATCGACGGCGAGGCGATGGACTGCCCTGATGACGAAGCTGATTTTTTTGATTCCAGAGCTCGTTGTTGCAAGTGCTGCGCCAGCTCCAGTCCTGTCATGCCGGGCATCTGCACATCAAGCAATACGATGTCTGGCCGGAGTGTCTGTATGCCATCTAGCGCAGCTTGCGCTGTGCTGGCCTCACCGAGCAAATCACAGGGACACTCTGCCTGAATATCCGACAATAAGATTGTCAGCCTTTGTCTAGCAGGCGCTTCGTCATCGACAATAAAAAGGCTGGGCTTGGTCATTTTTTATACGGAAAATACAACTGCACTACGAAGTGATCATTGATAATTTGATTCGTCATTTGCGACTCAATGTCATAAAGCAGCAGCAAGCGCTGCCGTATATTATCCAGTGCCATGTGATTGCCACCGGGCACTGCCTGATCCGCATGAAAAGGATTGCTGATACGGATTTCTATTTTATCTAAACTACGCTGTATGGTAATACTGATCAAGGCCGTAGTCAGAGATGGTTCCACACCGTAATGCACCGCATTTTCCAGCAAGGGTTGCAGTAACAGGCTCGCAATCTTAATTTCTCGCAATTCTTCCGGTGCCAGATTCACAGTATCCCACTCCACATGCAAGCGGTCGCCGAGCCGGATTTTTTCTATCGAGAGATATTGCTGGCATAAATCAATTTCTTCTTTCAAGGTGGTAACGTCGCGGGTATCCCGCATCAGGACGCGAAACAGATCGGCCAGATCCTCCAGGGCAGTCTCGGCACGACGCGGCTCCGCGCGGATCAGCGAGAGCACAGCATTCAGGCTATTAAATAAAAAATGCGGCCGAATCCTCGCTTGCAAGGCTTGCAAACGCGCTTCTCCCAATGCAGGAGAGAAGGCGCGGCTGCGTAATTCAAAATAGTGCTGGAACGCGAGCCCAAACATAAAACACAGAATGACCGTAAAAACATCACTCAGATGCGGAAAACTAAAAACAAACCATTCAAATGGCTCCAGAGCACGTAACAACAACACGGCGACTAATGCCGGTACCAGGCCGCATGCCAGGCGTTGCAGCCATGCCGGCGACTTATCACGCTGAGGATCCAGCTCGGCAAGACGGCGCACGCCGCAGAGTACAAATAGTGATAACAGACTGATCATTTCAACCAGCATGGCGGTCTCGATGAATTCCTGCAGATTCAGCAGCCAGCCCTGCCCGCGCGCCAGCAAGCCCAGCAACACAGCAACGTTCACGACGATCAGGACACGGAATACGATGCCAATATTGCAGCAATCAGGAATCAAGACATCCGCCGACGTGTACTTTGTTTGTTCATGCATAGGGAAAACCGCCTCGGTGTTTTATAATCAAGCTTCACGCACAAAACCCCAGCCGCGTTACATCTCCTCGCCATACACATTTCGTATAGCCCTTGTCGATGCTCCGTGCTGGAACTGTGTTGCGTAAGCCCTTAATCTGGATATCCGTCGAATGTACATCGACTCGCTTTTCATTAACTTTCTGCTATGACATCACAATTCTCTAAAAAAAGCGAGGCATGGTCTGCCCGTTTCTCTGAACCTGTCTCTGATCTGGTAAAACGTTACACAGCATCGGTGTTCTTTGATAACCGCATGGCATCCTTCGACATCCTGGGCTCTCTGGCTCACGCCGAAATGCTGGCTACCCAAAAAATTATTACTGCACAGGATTATGCCGATATCCAGCGTGGCATGGCGCAGATTCAGGCAGAAATCGATTCCGGTAAGTTTGAATGGCTGCTCGATCTGGAAGACGTTCATCTGAATATTGAAAAACGTCTGACCGAATTGGTTGGCGATGCAGGCAAGCGACTGCACACAGGCCGCTCACGCAACGATCAGGTTGCAACCGATATCCGGCTGTATGTGCGTGCTGCGATTGATAATATCGTTGGTCTGCTCGGCGATCTACGCTCTGCCCTGCTGGATCTGGCAGAGAAAAATGCCGATACGATCTTGCCCGGATTTACTCATATGCAGGTCGCTCAGCCAATTACCTTTGGCCACCATATTCTGGCGTATGTCGAGATGTTCAGCCGCGATGCTGAGCGCATGATTGATTGTCGCAAACGGGTGAATCGCCTGCCGCTGGGTGCGGCGGCGCTGGCCGGCACGACTTTTCCAATTGACCGTGAACGGGTAGCACAGACCTTGGGTTTTGACGACGTCTGCCACAATTCGCTGGATGCGGTATCCGACCGTGATTTTGCAATTGAATTCTGCGCCGCATCGGCTTTGATCATGACACATATCTCACGCATGTCAGAAGAACTGGTGATCTGGATGAGTCCGCGAGTTGGCTTTATCGATATTGCGGATCGCTTTTGTACCGGCTCATCCATCATGCCGCAAAAGAAAAATCCTGATGTGCCCGAATTAGCTCGCGGCAAAACAGGACGAGTCAACGGCCATCTGGTCGCCCTGCTGACTCTGATGAAAGGCCAGCCGCTGGCCTACAACAAAGACAATCAGGAAGACAAAGAACCTCTATTCGATACCGTCGATACCATCACGGACACGCTACGGATTTTTGCCGATATGGCAGGCGGCATCACCGTCAAACCAGAGGCGATGCGCGCCGCCGCATTGCAAGGCTATGCAACGGCAACCGATCTGGCAGATTACCTCGTGAAACGTGGCCTGCCATTCCGTGATGCACATGAGGCAGTTGCTCATGCAGTCAAAACCTGCGTCGATAAAGGCTGCGATCTGAGCGATATGAGTTTGCAAGATTTACGTGCTTTTTCACACCTGATTGATGATGATGTGTTCGCTGTACTGACGCTCGAAGGCTCGGTCGCCGCACGCGACCATATTGGTGGCACGGCACCCAATCAGGTCAAAGCAGCAATCGCACGCGCTCGCAGCAAACTCCTCGCTTCATAGCAGACATAATTGAGTTAATTAGCATCAGCCAGACTCAAAAACATTGACGCAAACCCGAACCTCAGCGGCTGCGTCCAGTCACACTCACAACAGGTGTGCGAGACAAATAGTCCATTACACCTGTTCCTCATATCTCACACTGAGCTCCCCGCATTGACTCGCTATAAGCAGAGTCAATTTCCTTGCATCAGGATTATGCTGAGCTACGGACAGCGATCAAACAGACCCTAAGTAGAAATACGGCTTTTGTCTCTTTCAGCCCCAAAACAGACATCATCTGAGCACCAGATGCTTGTCTGCAAAAAGAAATGTCTTATACTTGCCCCGACCATAAGAGGATGCAGTAACTCATGCAATCCATAAAAATTTAAAGACTAAAGGGAGACACCTTATGCGCTTACTTATCGCTTTCGCGAGACTCATTGACGCGCTCAATGAAAAAATCGGTCAGGCAGTTAGCTGGGCATTGTTAGCTGCCGTGCTGATCTGTACGGGCAATGCTCTGATACGCTATGCCTTCAATATCAGCTCAAACGGATGGCTGGAAATCCAGTGGTATCTATTCTCAGCGATTTTCTTGCTCGGTACCTCAGCGACCTTGCGCAGGAATGAGCACGTCCGTATTGACGTCGTTGCAGGCCGTTTCTCCAAGCGCACGCAGGTCTGGATCGATATTTTTGGTTTCGTATTCTTTTTATTGCCGATGGCAATTCTGATTCTGTACTTCGCTGCACCTTATGCCATGGAGTCAATACGTAATCAGGAGATGTCAAGCAATGCTGGCGGCCTGATTGTCTGGCCCGCAAAATTACTGATCCCTACCGGCTTCCTGATGCTGACATTACAAGGTATTTCAGAGCTCATCAAGCGTATTGGCTTCTTGCAAGGCTTGATTGACGCCAGCGAGTTCGAAAAACACGCGAGCACGCCAGCAGAAGAAATTGAGGCGATCAAAGCCGCCAATAATCTCAAATAAAAAAGCATAGCGGAGACAATACAAATGACGGCATTTATTATTGCGAACATGGCACCGATCATGTTCGCCACTCTGGTGATCTTTCTGTTATCGGGATTTCCTGTCGCTTTTTCTTTGGCGGCGAACGGTTTATTTTTTGGCTTTCTCGGAATTGAGTTTGGTCTGATCAAGCCTGAGTTGCTGCAAGCCTTACCGAACCGGATTTTTGGCATTATGTCGAATGACACCTTGCTGGCGATTCCTTTCTTTACCTTTATGGGATTGATTTTAGAGCGTTCGGGTATGGCGGAGGATCTGCTCGATACCATCGGTCAGTTATTCGGCCCGCTGCGCGGCGGTGTCGCATATGCCGTGATTTTCGTCGGTGCCTTACTGGCAGCGACCACTGGTGTAGTTGCCGCATCGGTGATCTCGATGGGTTTGATTTCCTTACCGGTCATGCTGCGGTATGGCTACGATAAAAAAGTTGCCTCCGGCGTGATTGCAGCCTCGGGAACACTGGCGCAAATCATTCCGCCTTCGCTGGTCCTGATCGTGATGGCAGACCAGTTGGGACGCTCTGTAGGCGATATGTATCAGGCCGCTTTTGCACCGGGTTTATTGCTAACCTTAATGTATGCCGTTTACATCCTGATTATCTCCATCGTCAAGCCGCAATGGGTACCGGCATTGCCGCCAGAGGCGCGTAATCTGCGTCAGCCAAACGGCGACAGCGGCGTCTTGTCCTTGCTGGCCTTGATCATGGTTAGCGTCGGAGCAAGTTTTACGTTTGCCAAATATTATGGAACGACACATCCAGAGGCCGCAACCGATGAAGTCGGTATTTATTCCGCAGGCATAGGGATTGCCGGTGCGTTTGTTCTGGCGCTGATCAATCGCAAATTAAAAATCGGCTTGTTGTCCAAAATGGCTGAGCAAGTGGTTTTTGTTCTGATCCCGCCGCTAGCATTAATCTTCCTGGTACTCGGTACTATTTTTGTCGGCATTGCGACACCGACTGAAGGTGGTGGTATGGGCGCATTTGGCGCGATGGTACTGGCGATTATGAACCGCCGTCTATCCTGGGATCTGGCCAGGCAAGCAATGAATTCGACCTCACGCCTGTCCTGCTTTGTGGTGTTTATCCTGATTGGCTCTACCGTGTTTTCGCTGGTGTTCCGCGGTGTCAATGGCGACCTGTGGGTTGAGCATTTATTAACCTCCCTGCCAGGCGGCAATACGGGCTTCCTGATCGTGGTCAATATCCTGTTCTTCGTGCTGGCATTCTTCCTTGATTTCTTTGAACTGGCGTTCATCCTGGTGCCGCTAGTCGGCCCGGTGGCAGAAAAAATGGGGATAGATCTGATCTGGTTCGGTGTCTTGCTAGGCGTGAATATGCAAACATCATTCATGCATCCACCATTCGGTTTTGCCCTGTTTTATCTGCGCTCGGTCGCACCGAAAGAAGTCAAAACATCACACATATACTGGGGTGCCGTACCTTTCGTAGTTGCTCAGGTGGTGATGGTATCGCTGATTATTACCTTCCCTAACATTGTCTCCGTCGATAAAAAATCGAATATGAAAGAAGAGGTGCAATTAAATATTCAGGCACCGGTTGATAACGGTGAGGTAACTAACTTGCCGCCGGGAGCCAATAATCAGGAAGAGGAAAAACAAGAAGAAGCCCCAACGCCAAAGTTCACGCAATAAAAAAGCTTCCACAGTCTCATCGGATATTCAAACCCGCTACGGCGGGTTTTTTCTTTATCCCTTGCCAGCAGTAGATCATGGATAACGAACGGACACACAATCGACACGGCAAGTGCTCAATCACATGCTATGCTGTTCATCTGAATATATTAGTATTTGAGTGGCACAGGCGTGACGTCACGCGTAAGGTGTAGCAAGCAATTTGCATGCACTCAATAGTGAAAAGTAAGAACTACTTAACATACCCTAAGGCATCATCACCTGATTCTATGTTGATCAAAAAATCTTTTCCGCTATTACGCCTGCCAGTTTTACTGACGATCAGCATCTTTACGACCGTATTACTGACGGTTTTTTCGTTACTGCTTCTGGTCAGCCATTTCGCTTTTAATTACGCGCAAAAAGAAGCGGAACAACGACTGCAGCAATTAGCGTGGCAAATGCGCGACTCTCTCGACCTGGTCATGCAAAAAGCCGTCGGTGATGTGCAACTATTATCCAATCTCAGCCAGGTAAAAGATGTCCGCGATCTGACGGAGACAAGAAAGCTGCTGAACAATCTGCAAAAGACCTTTCCTTCATATGCCTGGATCGGTCTGGCAGACCCTAAAGGCTCAGTACTGGTCGCAACACAAGGCCTGTTAGAAAATCAGGATGTCAGCCAGCGTCCCTGGTTTAAGAATGGACAAAAATCCCTCTACACAGGCGACTATCATCCGGCGCTTCTGCTAGAAAAAAAGTTACCTTACAGTGTAGAGCCATGGCGATTTGTCGACGTATCAATTCCCATCACAAACTCAAGCGGTACCTACCGCGGTGTAATGGGCGTTCATCTGAGCTGGGCATGGGCGAGAGAGACAGCACACAAGCTGCTCGCGCCTGTCGATAGCCAATATGCCGTAGAAATATTGATTATCCGTGAAGATGGCGCTGTGATCCTAGGGCCAAAATCGATGGAGGAAACCAAGCTCAGCCCCGGCATCCTGACTCATATTAAATCTAAAGTAACCGGCACGACATCTGAACGATGGGCCGATGGTAAAGACTATCTGATTGGCTATGCACAAACAGGTCAGAGCAACAATTATCCAAGTCTGAACTGGACCGTCTTAGTGCGCCAGAGCGAGTCACTCGCGATGGCAAATTCATACCAATTACAAAAAAATATTTTGCTACTTGGTGGCCTGCTCGGACTGGTGATGGCGGCACTGGCCTCTTTCTTGTCGCGCCGCTTGTCAAAACCGCTGAATCTGCTGAGCTCTGCCGTAGAAACCCGGGCAGCAAATCAACTGCCCTCCACGATTCCTATCGTCTATGGTTTTCATGAGGCACATTTATTATCGGTCACTTTATCCGACATGGTCGCAGCACAGGAAAATAGCCGGCTCGCACTTGTGGATATTAATGAAAAACTGGAATCGACCGTAGAACTCCGGACCAGAGAAATCGCCAGAAAAGCGCAAGAACTGGAGCAATCCTTACTCCGACAGCAAAGCGCCCAAAACAGGCTGCAAGCCATCGCAGACAATCTACCTTCGATCATCACTTATATCGATGCGAATGAGCGCCATGTATTTGTCAATGCTTATATCAGTACGATGTACGATGCGCAGCCAGAAGAGCTACTGGGCAAAACTCTGCGTGAGATTAACGGGGAAGAACGCTATACGGAATTTTCTCCTTACATTAAGGCAGCGCTAGGTGGTGAAGCGGTAAGTTTTGAAAGTAATCGTATTGTGGGTGGCATCCCGCACTCTTACCAGTTCAACTACATACCGGCAAAAAATCAGGCAGGCGATGTCGAAGGTTTTTATGCAATGACATTTGACATCACCGAAAGAAAAAAAATTGAATTAATGAAGAGCGAATTCGTCGCCACCGTCAGCCATGAATTACGTACACCGCTGACATCAATCAACGGTGCATTGCGCCTGATCGGCGCCGGACTAGCTGGCACACTGACTGAAAAAACCAAAGACCTGATCGCCATTGCATCTCGCAATTCAGAGCGCTTGTTACGACTCATCAACGACATTCTCGATATTGAAAAAATCGAATCCGGCAGTATGAAATTTGAACTACGACCTACCGAATTACAACCGATTCTGCAAGATAGTATCGCTGCCAGCAGCTCATTTGCCGAACAATATGGCGTGACATTACGCGCAGAACCAGATTCGTCCGATCAGCAAAATTCCATGATCAATGTAGACAAAGACCGGCTCACGCAAATCATCATTAACCTGATCTCAAACGCGATCAAATTTTCAACCGCCGGTGGTGCTGTGAGTGTCTCATTAAGTAGAGTGAATGGTATTGCCAGAATCGCTGTGAATGATCAGGGTTGTGGTATTCCCAAGGATTTTTATAATAAAATTTTCCAAAAATTCTCCCAGGTCGATGGCTCGAACATCAAGAAAAAAGGCGGCACCGGATTAGGTCTCAGTATCTGCAAAACCATGGTGGAACAAATGCACGGAAAAATCGGCTTTGAATCAGAAGTCGGTGTCGGCTCTACGTTTTATGTTGAGTTTCCTGCAATCTGAGCAAACGCGTACCTGTATCCCTAACTGACTATTACTTCATGAAAAAAATCTTACTCTTGCTATGTATCTTACTTAGTGCCTGTGTCACACGGCCAGACAATGTCGTACCGGTTGAACACTTCGATACTGGCAAATATCTTGGCAAATGGTATGAAATTGCACGACTGGAGCATTCGTTTGAGAGGGGCCTGAGCAAAGTCAGTGCTGAATATAGCTTGCGTGACGATGGCGGCTTAAAGGTGCTCAATCGTGGCTTTAATACAGCGGACAATGTCTGGAAAGAATCCATAGGCAAAGCCTACTTTGTACAGCAGGCAGATCAGGGATTTTTAAAAGTTTCTTTTTTCGGTCCGTTCTATGGTTCTTACATCGTATTTGATCTGGATCCGAACTACCAATATTCGATGGTCAGCGGCCCGGACAAGTCCTATTTCTGGTTACTATCCCGTACACCGAGACTAGATCCGGCACTTCAGCAACGCTTACTCGATAAGGCGAAATCTCTCGGATTCGATACATCAAAACTGATCATGGTCAATCAAGAATAAGCATGACATCACCTGATACGCTATCGCTCAGGTAATAAAAAACCGCACACCAGGTGCGGTTTTTTTGTCACTACCGGCAAAGCCTTATTTCATCGCGCGTGCCAGGCTAAAACGTGCAAATGACTGCTCAGCGACGTTGAACCATTGTCCCTGATTATTGCGGAAGGCAACCCAGTCATCGTACACTTTTTTGAATTTAGGATTCTTGGCTGCTTCTTCTGTGAAAGTTTCCTGCGCTGCCTTGAAACAGGCTTCCATCACCGGTTGCGGGAAAGGTTTGAGTGAAATTTTGTTTTGCAACAAGCGTCCCAAAGCGGCCGGATTTTTTGCATCATATTTAGCCTGCATATCCAGATGCGCTTCCAGACTCGCTACCTCAATCGCTGCCTGGAATAATTTTGGCAATTTCTCCCATTCTTTCTTACCAACATAGAAAGACAACTGGGCGCCGCCTTCCCACCAGCCAGGATAGTGATAAACCTTGGCGACTTTGTAGAAACCAAGTTTTTCATCGTCGTAAGGACCTACCCATTCGGCAGCATCAATCGTGCCTTTTTCCAAGGCGGGATAAATATCACCACCGGCGATTTGCTGCGGTACAGTTCCCAGCTTGGTCATGACTTTACCGGCGAATCCACCAACACGGAATTTCAAACCCTTGAGATCCTCAACCGTTTTGATCTCTTTACGGAACCAGCCGCCCATTTGCGTGCCGGTATTTCCGCCCAAAAAATTCACTACGTTATAGTCAGCGAAGAATTCGCGCATCAGCTTCATGCCGTTACCGTGCATCATCCACGCAGTTTGCTGACGTGAGGTCAGGCCAAAAGGCACCGCAGTGTCAAAAGCGAATGTAGGGTCTTTACCGAAATAATAGTAAGACGCAGTATGGCCGATCTCTACCGTACCATTTTGTACCGCATCCAGAACCTGTGTTCCTGGCACAATCTCACCACCGGCAAAGGGACGAATATTAAATTTACCATCGGTCAATTCTTTGACGCGATTACAAAACACTTCTGCTGCGCCAAAAATCGTATCCAGGCTTTTAGGGAAGCTGGATGCCAGACGCCAGTTGAGCGTCGGGGTATCTGCTGCGAGTGCGGGCAGGCTTGCTGCTCCGACGGATGCGCCTACGGCTGCTTTTTTTAGAAAGGAACGACGTTCCATGCTGTCTCCAATGTGAGAAGGACTCCGGACAAATTTCCGGCCATAAGATGCAAATGAATAGCAAATTAAAAACCGAAAATCATTCTATGGGCGTGACCGTTAAGCCGCAATCAATGTCCATATTGCAACGCAACAAATGCCAACTTCATTCACGGCCTGGCTGATAATACTTATCTGGCAATTCATACAAAATTCAATTAATTCAATAGCTTAAGAAAACAAGAATATGGTCAACAAATTACTATGTGTTTAGCATTGCGTATTTCTACGTATCGCAAACTACGACACTCAACAGACCAATAGGACTTACGAAAAACGACAAATTGCCTGTCACCATACAAATAAGCCGTCCGCTATATGCGGCCACCAAAGGCATTTTCGTTCCAGCAGGCGCATTCCGCTTGCGGATTCATTTTAATATCGATGTATCACAGAACTGCTTACGCCTCTTTTTTGTATCTCTATGATAAGCCGTTTGAGTTTTTGCGTAAGTGCAGACCGATACTGATTTTTGAGGAAGCAGTCATTATTCAAACCTTTTTTGCTATGCTCATCTAAGCTGTCGCCTGTGACTGGTCAAATTCTATCGCTCAGGAGGCCAAATACTCACCATTTAAGTAAATCGTGAAATACTCTTTGCAGTAACTCTTATCCAACTAAATCACCACCAGTGCAAACTCGGCTAAGGTTTTTATCCAAATCCGGAGATGAATAACATGTGTAAAGTATTACCTCTGCTTATCTTAGTTTTGCTGACAAACTTGAGCTATGCCAGCGAGCCGCAAGAAGCGTTAGCGGCTTTCTACACGGCATTGACCACAGGAGATCAGGCTAAAGCCACAGAGCTGCTTGCCCCTGATGTCACGATCTATGAATCTGGTTATGTTGAACGTACACGGGCAGAATATGCGGGACATCATCTACCGGAAGATATCGCTTTTGCCAAGACATCGATGCGTAAGGTATTACAGCATAGTCAGCGCATTGACGGTAAGTTCGCGATGATCTGGGAAGAGACCGAAACGACAGCAAAGCTCAAAGGAAAAAATGTCAGGATATTAGGTACTGAAACCGCACTTCTGCAAAAATCAGGCGATACATGGTTGATCACGCATCTGCATTGGTCATCGCGCAAGTCCAAATAAATACCGATTTTCTCTCAAAATCAGCTATCACATTAAGCCCTTCCCTTTTTTACTGGCATCACCTTATGCAATTTAAAAAATTTCCTGCACTCAAAGGTGCCATATTCGCACTACTGGCGGCAATCCTGTTCGGTGCCAGTACGCCGTTCGTACAAGGTATCGGCGTCGGCATTGGCGGATGGATGACGGCAGCCTTGTTATATGCAGGCGCTGCCACGGCAGGTTTTTTACTACGCTCAGACCAGGCGACGGAAGCATCGCTACAAAGACAGCATTGGCCCAGATTGTTTCTGATGGCCCTGTTTGGTGCGGTAGCAGGACCAGCGGCGCTTGCCTGGGGATTGCAGCATACCAATGGTGTAGGAGCATCACTGATGTTAACGCTGGAGGCCGTATTTACCGTTCTACTATCGTACTTACTATATCGTGAACAGATAGGTAAGAGAGTCTTACTGGCCGTCTTCTTATTGTCTGCTGGCGGTGCTCTTTTAGTAGTTGATCAATCTGATACGGGCACATCGCAGATGATCGGATTACTGGCAGTGATGTCAGCGACGATTGCATGGGGTATTGACAACACGCTGTCGCGCGCTTTGGCTGATGTCAACCCGGGTCAGGTCATTTTTGGTAAGGCGGTTGTAGGTGCTAGTTGCTCACTACTCATCGCGCTAGCTCTGGGGCAAACGATTGTGTCGCTTTACGCTGGAGTCGGCCTGTTCCTGATCGGCGGTATCGGCTATGGCTTAAGCCTGCGTTTTTATTTGCTGGCTCAACGAGAGTTTGGATCAGCACGGACGGGCTCAATATTCGCTGCTGCACCGTTCATCGGCGCGGCCATCGCATTTGGACTCGGCGAAAGGCAAACCAGCCCGCTACTGATTGGCGGAGCCCTATTGATGATTGCGGGTGTCGTTTTACATCTGGTGGAAGAACACGAACATGACCATGAACACGACTATGCAGAGCATGAACATGCTCATACCCATGATGACGGTCACCATACGCACACGCATGAGGTCATGCCGCGAGGAGCGCATAACCATCGACATACACATGAACCACTGGTACACCGGCACCCGCATACGCCTGATCTGCATCATGGACACGGACATTAAATGAGTCGATACGGTTCAGTCAGCGCTTAAAAAGTTTTACCACTGAAATGATTAATCAACAACTACGGCTACTCTAACAAGAAATCGTTATAATTGATCTGATTAACTATTTCCCCCTTATGAAAATATCCCGTCCATCACGGATCATTGCTGTATGTATCATGCTGTGGAGCCTGCTGTTTATGCAGCTATCCTTGGCGGCTTATACATGTCCGGGATCGGCGACGATGAACAGTATGGAGATGACGGGTTGCACAGGGATGGATAAGGATCAGCCAGCTCTGTGCCATACCCATGCTCAAGATCCATTGAGTAAGCAATCTCTCGATCAACCGCAATTGCCGGATGTTCCGCCATTCCTCAGTAACGGCATCGTCATACTGGTCAACCTCGCTGATGAGGTAGTCGCCCCCTCGAACTCGCTTGACGCTTCCGGCCCTCCTAATTTTCTCACCCGTAGCACGGCACCACCCATCGCGATTCGTCACTGCTGTTTCCGTATTTAACTTCCGGTCCCTTTCATCTACCGCCGTCACATTACGTTGACGCATGCTGTTATTGACTGTCGTCTGGAGGTTTCATGTTAGTTCCCCTCTCCGCACCATATGGTGTGCGGCCCTTCCCTGTTGGTAGAGCCTTTGTAACAGGACTACTCGTTTTATCGTCGCTCTCTGCCCTGGCCATGGAGTCACCCTTAAGTTTGGGGCAAGCACAGCAACTCGCTGTTGCCCGGTCCCGGCAGATCGTCGCCCAAAATCAGGCAATTGTTGCCTCGCGTGAGATGGCGGTGGCGACCGGACAACTTGCCGATCCGGTGCTCAAAGTAGGTATCGACAATCTGCCTATCAATGGCCCTGATCGCGGCAGCCTGACCAGTGATTTCATGACGATGCGCCGTGTCGGTGTTATGCAAGAATTCACTGATAGTGATAAACGACAATGGCGCGCTGCGCGTTTTGAGCGGGCTGCCGATAAATCCGTCGCAGAAAAAAATACCCTCATCGCAACTATTCAGCGCGATACCGCCATTGCCTGGCTCGACAGATACTACGCGGAACGCATCGCGGATCTGGTAGCAGAACAAGGGGGGCAGGCCAGGATTGAAATCGACGCAGCTGAAGGCAGCTACCGCGCAGGCCGCGGCAGTCAGGCAGATATCTTTGTCGCCCGTAGTGCATTAAGTCTATTGGACGATCGCACCAGCGAAATCCAGCGCAAGCTACGTAATGCGAAGACGATGTTATCTCGCTGGACCGGCTTGCCCTCTGATGTCGCTTTAGGTGACATACCAGCCATCGACACCATCCGTCTTGACCTGGCATCACTAGAGACAACATTAGCACATCATCCTCAGATCGCCATGCTGAGCAGGCAGACCGATATCGCCGACGCTGAGGTTAAACTGGCTGAAGCAAACAAGAAGTCTGACTGGTCTGTCGAAATCGCATTCCAGCAGCGGGGACCTGCCTATTCGAACATGATCTCTATTGGTTTATCACTCCCTTTCCAATGGGATCAGAAGAATCGCCAGAACCGGGAGTTATCAGCCAAGCTTGCGATGGCCGAGCAAACCAAAGCTGAGCGCGATGAACAGCTACGCGCCCACGTTGCAGAAACAAGAACAACGGTCGATGAATGGCAAACCAACCGTGAACGTGCAATCCGCTATGAAAAAGAATTGATACCGCTAGCACAAGAGCGCACGCAGGCACTTATTGCTGCCTATCGTGGCGGCAAATCCAGCTTAACGGAACTACTGGCTGCCCGCCGCGCTGAAGTCGATATCCGGCTTCAACTTTTGCAACTACAGGCGGATACGGCACGTTTGTGGGCACAACTTAATTTTCTATTTCCTGTCGACGTGCAAAGCAACGATATGACCTCATCCCTGAGCAAGGACCAACCATGAAGCACAAGCACATCCTCCTGTTTCTCATTGCTGCAGGCGTGCTAGCAAGCAGCGGTTATGGACTCTATCGGCTTGGAATAGCACAGGGAATACAAGCTTCCTCAGCTCCCGCCAGTGCCAGTGCTGGCAGCGTTACCGGCGACAAAAAAGTGCTGTACTGGCATGACCCTATGGTGCCAGCACAGAAATTCGATAAACCGGGCAAATCACCCTTTATGGATATGCAATTAGTGCCTGTCTATGCGGATGAAGGTGATGACAGCGCTATCAGTATCAGTCCCCGTGTTCAGCAGAATTTAGGCATTCGCACCGCTGAAGTCACCAAAGGAAAATTGTCATCGGCGATAGTGGCAGTGGGTAGCGTGGCCTACAACGAACGCGACGTCGCACTGGTGCAGGCTCGTAGCAATGGCTTTATTGAAAAACTGTATGTCCGTGCGCCACTGGATCCGGTCAAAAAAGGACAGGTTCTGGCTGAACTCTATGTTCCGGACTGGGTCGCCGCCCAGGAAGAATTTCTCACCGTGAAACGGATGCCATCCTCCGTCATCAGCGGATTGCTAGACGGCGCAAAACAACGCATGCGTCTTGCCGGCATGAGTGATGAACAAATCCAGCTCGTCGAAGTCAGTGGCAAACTATACCCGCGTATCGCTATTACCGCACCAATCAGTGGTGTCATCGCAGAACTTTCCGCACGCGAAGGCTCGACGGTAATGACTGGCGCACCCTTGTTTCGCATCAATGGTCTGAGCAGTATCTGGGTCAACGCCGACATTCCTGAAAGCCTCAGCGCCCAGGTGCGCACAGGTATTGCTGTCGAAGCACGCACGCCGTCCTTACCGGGCACGGTCTTTAAAGGCAAACTCAGCGCCATCCTGCCTCAGGTAGACCTAACGACACGGACGTTAAAAGCCCGGGTTGAATTAACGAACCCCGGCGGCCAGTTAGTGCCAGGAATGTTCGCTACACTGAGCTTCAGCACGGACTCTGGTAAAGAAGTTCTGCTGATACCGACCGAGGCTATTATTCAGACAGGGACACGTTCCGTTGTGATGGTGATGCAAAGTGAAGGCCACTATCTGCCGGTCACAATTGAGGCAGGACAAGAGGCTCATGGTCAGACCGAAATCCGCAATGGATTAGAGTCTGGTCAAAAGGTAGTGATCTCCGGTCAATTCCTGATTGACTCAGAAGCCAGTCTAAAGGGAACAGCAACGCGGATGGGGGACGTACCGTCGAACCCGATACCTGCTATGGAGACGAAAGTGCCAGCGAACATTCATCATGGCAACGGCAAAGTAGAAAAAATCAGCAAAGATGTGATTACACTGTCGCACGGGCCAATGATGAGCCTACAGTGGGAAGCCATGACGATGGACTTTGTGCTGCCCGCTACGGGTTTACCTCGCAATATCGCAGTAGGTGACAACGTCAATTTTGACATCTCTGAAATCAAAAGCGGTACTTATCAGATCGTTGCGATCTCACCGCTGGCAGACGCTGCTGCACCTGCCGCCAAAAATACGACGGCAATACCGTCGGCAGAATCGAAAAAATCATCGCGAGGTAAAAAATGATCGCCAAACTCATTCGCTGGTCGATCAGCAACCGTTTTCTGGTCTTGCTGGCTACCTTGATGATGACGCTATGGGGTATCTGGTCGTTGTCTCACACACCACTCGATGCGATTCCTGATTTATCCGATACACAAGTCATCATCCGTACCAGCTATCCCGGACAAGCGCCGCAAATCGTTGAAAATCAGATTACTTATCCGCTGACGACTACTATGCTATCGGTGCCGGGAGCTAAAACCGTAAGGGGATATTCTTTTTTTGGTGATTCATTTGTGTATGTCCTGTTTGAAGATGGGACGGATCTGTACTGGGCACGTTCACGTGTTTTAGAGTACCTCAATCAGGTGCAGTCACGCTTACCGCCTCAGGCAAAAACCTCACTCGGCCCCGACGCCACGGGCGTGGGTTGGGTTTATGAATATGCACTGGTCGATCGCAGCGGCAAGATGGATTTGTCACAGTTGCGCGCCTTCCAGGACTGGTTCCTAAAGTATGAATTGAAATCGGTTGCAAACGTCTCCGAGGTAGCAAGTATTGGCGGCATGGTACGGCAATACCAGATTCAGCTTGATCCTGACAAGCTGCGTGCCTACAACATCACGCATGGCAAAGTGATCGATGCAATACAAAAATCAAATCAGGAAACCGGTGGCTCGGTATTGGAACTAGGTGAGGCAGAATACATGGTACGCGCCTCGGGCTATCTTGCCTCTCTCGACGACTTTCGAAAAATTCCTTTGACAACGACAGAAGCAGGTGTATCCGTAAAACTGGGTGATGTCGCACGTATTCAGATCGGACCGGAAATGAGGCGTGGCATTGCAGATCTCAACGGTGAAGGCGAAGTCGCCGGAGGCGTCATCGTCATGCGCTCTGGCAAAAACGCCCTGGCGACTATTGACGCAGTCAAAGCAAAACTCGATCAACTAAAAAGCAGCCTTCCTCCAGGGGTGGAGATCGTGACAACCTATGATCGCTCACACCTGATCAAGCGTGCCGTTACAAATCTGCAAGAGAAGTTAATTGAGGAATTCATTGTCGTCGCTATTGTCTGTGCGGCCTTTCTGTTCCATTTGCGCTCGGCGCTGGTTGCCATTATCACCTTACCGGCAGGTATTTTGATTGCCTTTACCATCATGTATTACCAGGGAGTGAACGCCAATATCATGTCGCTGGGCGGTATTGCGATTGCCGTAGGGGCCATGGTGGATGCGGCCGTAGTGATGATAGAAAATGCCCACAAACATATCGAAGCCTGGCATCACGCCCACCCCGACGAAAAACTCTCGGGCGAAGAACATTGGCATGTGATCGGCAATGCAGCGGCAGAGGTGGGACCTGCTTTATTCTTCTCTCTGCTGATTATCGTCTTATCGTTTATTCCGGTATTTACACTGGAGGCTCAGGAGGGACGCTTATTTGCCCCACTCGCTTTTACCAAAACCTATGCGATGGCCGCCGCTGCAGGATTGGCAGTGACATTGATCCCGGTACTCATGGGCTACCTGATCCGCGGGAAGATACCAGATGAACAAAGGAATCCCCTGAATCGCCTTCTCACTACCTTATATCGTCCTTTGCTGGAAGCGGTTCTGCGCTTTCCCAAAGTAACCCTGGTCATTGCAGCCTTGATTGCAGTCGTCACGGTATGGCCAATAACGCAGCTGGGAGGCGAATTCATGCCGCCGATGGATGAGGGAGATTTGTTGTATATGCCATCCGCTCTCCCGGGAATTGGTGCTGGCAAGGTGTCTGAACTACTGCAACAAACCGATCGCCTAATCAAGACTGTTCCTGAGGTTCTCAGTGTCTTTGGTAAAGCAGGACGTGCTGAATCAGCGACAGATCCCGCACCACTGGAGATGTTTGAAACGACCATACAATTCAAGCCACGCGAGCAATGGCGTACTGGAATGACAACGGATAAGTTAATCGGGGAGCTGGATCGCATCGTCAAAATACCTGGGCTGTCGAATATCTGGGTACAGCCTATCCGCAACCGTATCGACATGTTGGCGACCGGGATTAAAAGCCCGGTTGGCGTCAAAGTTGCCGGAGCCAGCCTGAAAGAAATTGATCGAATTACAGGTGACATCGAGCGTGTCATCAAGAATGTACCTGGCGTGTCGTCAGCCCTGGCAGAACGTTTGAACGGTGGTCGTTATATCGACATCAATATCAATCGGGATGCTGCCGCACGCTACGGCATGACTATCACGGAAGTACAAAGTATCGTATCGGCTGCCATCGGCGGAGACAATATTGGTGAAACAGTTGAGGGCTTGCAGCGCTTTCCGATCAATGTGCGCTACCCTCGTGAAGTGCGTGATTCGGTCGAGAAATTGCGTCAATTACCGGTATTAACAGAGCGTGGTGCGCAAATACACCTGGGGGACGTTGCTGATATCCGCGTCAATGACGGGCCGCCGATGTTGAAGAGTGAGAATGCACGGCTGTCCGGTTGGGTCTACGTCGATATCCGTGACCGCGATCTGAGTTCCGCCGTCCATGAAATGCAGGAAATTGTCACCAGAGAAGTTAAATTACCCGCCGGATATTCCATCGCCTGGTCAGGACAATTTGAATATCTGGAGCGGGCAACTGCCAAGTTAAAAATAGTCGTGCCTGCGACTTTACTAATTATTTTTGTGTTGCTTTACCTGACGTTCAAACGGGTTGATGAAGCAGTGCTGATTATGGCGACCTTACCATTTGCGCTGGCTGGCGGTATCTGGTTGTTATGGTTATTAGGCCATCACTTATCGGTAGCGAGTGGCGTCGGCTTTATTGCACTGGCTGGTGTCTCTGCAGAATTCGGCGTCATTATGCTTTTATATCTGAAGCACGCATGGGATGATCGCCTCAAAGCCGGACAGCATAGTCAGCAGGATCTATTAGATGCTATTCGTGAAGGCGCGGTCTTACGGGTACGTCCTAAGGCCATGACCGTTGCCGTGATAATTGCGGGCCTGGTACCGATCATGCCGGGTGAAGGGACAGGGTCAGAAGTCATGAAACGTATTGCAGCGCCGATGGTCGGTGGCATGATCACCGCCCCTTTATTATCGATGTTTGTAGTACCCGCGGTGTATTTGTTATTGCGAAGACGGCAGGTAAGCGACCACAAGCAAGTGAATGATTGACACATGACCTGTCTGAAGTGACTCACTCGCTTCTTGGGATGAGACTCTGGAAGACACACATGACTGACCGTAAAATAAATCACAAAAAAATGAATGGAGTAAAAAATGATACAGCGCATATTGATCGTCATCGCTACTGCTTGTCTGATGAATTCAGGGCACGCCCATGCCCATGCAATGCTGGAAAGCACCTCACCTGCTAACAACGCCATACTTTCTGTGGCACCAAAAACGATCCAGCTGAATTTTGGGCATCCGACCAGGTTAGCTATGTTGAAATTGCTTAAAGGTCAGGAGAGCATCCCGCTGACTATAGACAATGGACAAAGCGCAAAAGCCTTCTCTGTTCCACTACCGGCTTTAACTTCGGGGAAGTACGTTGTCACATGGAGTACGTTGTCTGATGATGGCCACGCCATGAAAGGAAGCATCATGTTTACTGTCACCGGAAAATAAAATTGGATTCCCCGCTCCTGCATTTATTCGCCAGCATCGATGGATGGCAAATCTGCACTATCCTGATCAAGGTCATGACCTATGCCACCTGCCTGACAGTAAGCGGAGGCGTATTTTTTTTGATGATTTTTGCTGCTTACCTGGATGCGGCTGAAGTAAAAACCATGAAACGCTTTACTAGCGTCATGGCGCTCATTGCTGCGGCACTTTCAATCGCCCGGATTTTTATGATGAGCGGTATGCTGAGTGATGATCTCAGAGGCATGTGGGATGTTCAATTTCTGAAGATGGTACTGGGATCCAAGGAAGGACTGGCCCTGAGCTTGCGTTTGCCCAGCTTGTTTTTGCTGGCAATATGGACATACGCCGGAGAACGAAAGATACACCCTGCTGTGCCATTGCTATCCGCCATTCTGATATCCGTATCATTTAGTACAGTAGGGCATGTACATGAATTAGACGGGGCAACCAGACTAGTGGCGCAATTACTCGTTACGTTGCATTTGCTGGCAGTGAGTTTTTGGGTAGGCGCATTATGGCCACTATTTCACATTACGTATGACCATCATACATTCAAGGTCGCGGCAATCACCCACCAGTTTGGCAAGCTTGCCGTAATCATCGTCGGCACTCTGCTACTCGCCGGCATAAGTTTGTTGTGCCTGCTACAGGGGTTTTCTGCAAAAGCCTGGCAAGCTGAGTATGGTCAATTGATACTACTAAAATTAATCTCCGTGTCGGTATTGCTAGGTCTCGCGGCTAGGAATAAATTCCAGCTGACGCCTCAGTTACGGCGTGGTGAGCGAAGCGCCATTACGCAATTGCGGCGATCCATTGTGATGGAAATAATCGTTGCCGGAATCATTTTATTGATCACGGCAAGCTTTACGACGATCACTGGCCCCACCACGTTGGCTTAGTCAGATAGACAAGCATAGTTCTGTTTCAACTCTTGCTTTTTCTCTGTCTCCACATACCTCTGTGGTGAGCGGTTTTTATTTTTTTATAGCGCCGGAAGTGAACCTAATTCCCGGCAACCATCATGCTTTCGATCAAAATCGATCCAGTTTGTTTGGTGCCGCGTGTCAGCGTATCGGCACCGATCGCGACGATTTGCTGGAACATGTCGCGCATATTGCCGGCAATCGTAATCTCTTCGACCGGATACTGAATCACGCCGTTCTCCACCCAATAACCGGAGGCACCGCGTGAGTAATCGCCGGTCACATAATTCACGCCCTCGCCCATCAGTTCTGTGACGAGCAAGCCTGTGCCCATTTTTTTCAGCATGGCTTTGAAGTTATCACTACGCTGGGTGAGTGCCGATGTCATCGACAAATTATGCGAACCGCCTGCATTACCCGTGGTTTTCATTCCCAGCTTGCGGGCTGAATAGGTTGATAAAAAATATCCTTGCACGATACCGTTCTTCACGACATCGCGACGTTGCGTCTTGACGCCTTCATCATCAAACGGTGACGAGCCCACCGCGCCGATGACATGCGGGTCTTCGGTAATTTCGATGTGTGAGGGGAACACCTGTGTCCCCAGGCTATCCAGCAAAAACGTCGATTTACGATATAGGGCGCCGCCGGAAACCGCCTGCACAAAGGTACCGAGCAAGCCTGCCGCCAGAGGAGCCTCAAACAGGACAGGACACTTACGCGTATCGAGCTTACGTGCATTCAGGCGTGCCAGAGCACGCTCCGCAGCATACCGTCCTATCGTTTCTGGCGATGCGAGTTTTTTTGCATTGCGTTGCGATGAATACCAGTCGTCACGCTGCATCCGTGCGCCTTTACCGGCAATCGGTGCAACTGAGATCGTGTGACGTGAAAAAGGGTAGCCGCCCATGAAGCCGCGTGAATTCGCTGCGACGAAATGCGATTGCTGCGCATAGACGCCGGCACCTTCGCTATTCGTAATCCGCTTATCCACTGCAAAAGCTGCTGCCTCGGTGCGGGCAGCGAGGTCGATCGCTTCTTCGGCGCTGATCAGCCAGGGATAGCAGAGCTTTAAATCTTGCGGATGTTTTTCTAGCAAGTCTGCCTCGGGCAACCCTGCGCAATCATCCTCAGCAGTGAAGCGAGCGATGTTGTAAGCCGCATCGACGGTGGCTTGCAGCGATGCGCTGGAAAAATCGGAGGTACTCGCGTTGCCGCGTTTTTGCCCGATATACACCGTCACACCAATGCCCTTGTCGCGATTTTGCTCGATGGTTTCGACCTTGCCTTTACGTACACTGATCGACAAACCGCCACCTTCGCTAATCTCGACTGCGGCGTCAGAAGCCCCTTTTTCGCGGGAAAAGCGCAAAACATCTTGTGCAATTTGCTTTAATTGATCTTGCGTATGGGTAAAAACTGGCTTGCTCATAGGCTGGGTTTCTTTGGAGTCGAAGATAAAAAGGGTATCATAGCAGCCGTTTCATTAGTTTATAGAATAAAGGCGCATACATTATGCCAAATCCAAATAGAGGCTCGTGCGGCTACCAATCCAGCGAATTCGAGCCAGAATACGAACGCCCGTCCAAATCCCAGCTCAAACGCGAGAGCGATGCATTGCAAAAACTCGGGCAAGAATTAATCGATCAGCCACGTGACCGCGTTAAACGCGTACCGATGCCTGAAGATGTGCGCGATGCGATTCTCGAATGCCAGACGATCAAGGATCACGAAGGCCGTCGCCGCCAGTTGCAGTTTGTCGGTAAAAAAATGCGCACTCTGGATGAAGCCGAAGTCGCGCTGATCCAGAAAACCATCGATAGCTGGAAAGGTAAGTCCAAATCCGACACGGCTGCCATGCATGCGCTGGAGCGCAAGCGCGAGAAGTTGCTGACAGATGATAAAGCCCTGACCGAGCTGCTAGAGCAAAATCCAGAACTCGACGTACAGCATCTGCGCACATTGATTCGCAATGCACGTAAAGAGCAAGCCGAGAACAAGCCACCAAAAGCCTATCGTGAGATTTTTCAGATTCTGAAAGAAATTCAGGTCGCCCAGCGTGCCGCGCAGAAAAAAGCCGCTGGTGATGCTGGCGACACTGACGATGCCGATGACGAAGAAGAGTTTGACGATGTTGACGGCGATCACGAGCAGCATGAAGACTGATTCCGGCAGCAGCGCGGATGGTCATGGACCAGATCATCTGAAAATTGGTCTGGTATCGATTTCTGACCGCGCCTCGGCAGGTATTTATCAAGATCAGGGCTTACCAGCCCTGCAAGACTGGTTTGGACAGGCGCTAAGCAGTTCATGGAGCATGGAAACCCGCCTGATTCCCGATGAACGCGCCGCGATAGAGCAAGCCTTGATTGAGCTGGTCGACCAGGCACAATGCCATCTGGTGATCACCACTGGCGGCACCGGTCCGTCGCGTCGTGATGTTACGCCGGAAGCGACGCTCGCAGTAGCAAGCAAAGAGATGCCGGGTTTTGGCGAACAGATGCGTCAGATCAGCTTGCAATTCGTGCCGACGGCGATTTTGTCACGTCAGGTCGCGGTGATACGCGAGACAGACGAACATGCGGCATTGATACTGAATTTGCCAGGTCAGCCAAAATCGATCAAAGAAACGCTGGAAGGATTAAAAGACGCCGATGGCAAGCAACTGATGTCCGGCATCTTTGCTGCGGTTCCTTACTGCATCGATCTGATTGGCGGCCCGTATATCGAAACACATGAAGCGGTGTGCAAAGCGTTTCGTCCGAAATCAGCGATTCGCGTCAAGTCTTGATGCCGGATGCGGCTATCCGATACGACTATCTGATCCTGCTATCTGATCCTGCTATCTGATCCTGCTATCTGATGTCAATTTTGCGCTCCGACCATTCTCTCGCCCTACCGCCATGCAACCAGCACTAAGTCTGATACGTTCATGAGAAACAAAACCAGTCTTAATCTAGCCAGACGACGCTGGCTTGCCGCTCTAGCCTTGGGCAGTGTTGGCGCCGGTGCCGGCGCTACCCTCGCCTTCACGGCTGATGCGCAGACAAACACGTCTGGTTCAGGCAAAATCAAACAACGTCCCCTCAACAAACCTACGTCAAAGTCCAACATGAGCCAACTACTCGACACCATAGAACTCGAAAGCGCACCGAACCCGACTGTCGCCATTATCTGGATGCATGGCCTCGGTGCCGATGCCAATGATTTTGTGCCTATCGTCAAAGAGCTTAATCTCAAAGGCTGTCCGGCGATCCGCTTTGTGTTCCCGAACGCACCGACCATGCCAGTGACGATCAACGGTGGCTATGTGATGCGCGCCTGGTACGACATTCTTGGCACAGACATCGCCCGGCGCGAAGATGAAAAAGGTTTGCGCAGTTCTCAGGTCGCCGTAGAACAATTGATCGAGCGTGAAAAAAACCGTGGCATTCCGGCGAACCGCATCCTCCTCGCAGGCTTTTCACAAGGCTGCGCGATGACACTACAAACCGGATTGCGTTATCCCGAAAAACTTGCCGGTCTGCTGTGCCTGTCTGGTTATGTTCCTCTGCGCGATGTGGTGGCCAGCGAGCGCCATGCCGCCAACCAGCACACACCGATTTACCTTGCGCATGGTCGCGCTGATCCGGTGATTCACATTGACCGCGCCGAACAATCACGGGATCTGCTCAAGACCCTGGGCTATCCGGTCGAATGGCATGAATACATGATGCAACACTCGGTCTGTCAGGAAGAAATCGACGATATCAGCGCGTGGTTAAAGAAGGTCTTAAGCGCATGATTCGCTGAATGATTATCTGAATGGTTAGCTGCATACAAGGCAGATGCCGGCATCTCGGACAATACCTATACTCCGATAGAGTATTTTTAAATACCTAGATAAAAATTGCGGGAATCGGTATGTTTTTACATATACTCCCGCTTTTTTATATGTACAGAATACAAGTCTATGACCCCATCAGAGAACAAACCAGTCGGCAAGCCCTTACAAGCCCTGTTTGTCCACGGCATGGGACGCACGCCCTTGTCTGCATTTCCCTTGCTGTCACGATTGCGCGACCACGGCTTGCAGACGTATGGCTTTCATTACTTCGTTGCCCTGGAAAGTTTTGCGACGATAAAAGACCGGCTCATCAGGCAGATCAGCGCAATCGCCGCCAAAGGTGACTACATCGTGATTGGACACTCGCTCGGCGGTGTCCTGTTACGCGCCGCACTCAATGCACTACCTGAGGGAACACGTCAGCCCCGGCAATTATTTCTGCTAGGTTCGCCAGTCACGGCATCACGGGTCGCCGGTCGCATCCGCAATCTCCTGCCGTTTCAACTGATCAGTGGCGACTGCGGGCAATTGCTGTCAAATCCAGAGCGCATGTCTGCCATTGGCGCCGTCAGCGTACCGACCATCGCCATCGTCGGCAATAAAGGTATTAAGGGTAAATATAGTCCGTTTGGCGATGAAGATAACGACGGCGTGGTCTCGATTTCAGAAGCCTATGCGCCGTGGGCAGAGAAAGAAATTCTGCTATCCGTCATGCATACCTTGATGCCGTCCAATCGTCTGGTGAGCGAGGCGCTGATTGCGCATTTACATCCGGTCAGCCCTGCCTGATCAGTGCATCAGCGCACCAACGAAACATTGCGCCGTTTATTCAGTCATATGTAGTTTCATCCACTGCTTTAGCCCATCGACCCATACCTTGGCGCGTAGATTGTATTTTTTCTTGATCTGGCCTGCGCGCTCGTAGAGGTCACTGAAATCTATTTGTGGGGCGCTTTTAAAAGCGATAACGACCAAATTCTCTTCATCGACAGCGGGTAGCCAGACGACGGCGTCGAATATTAGCTCCATGGTCTGAATATTTTTTTCGTAACTCGCATAGTCACCAAATACATTGGTCGTCATGATGCCGTCCGGCGTCATGCAATCGAAACATGCCTGATAAAACTCCGGGCTATCGAGTACGGGACCATTCGCAATTTCATCATACAAATCGACCTGCAGAATGTCGATGCAATCGTGATGCGCCTGATCCAGTACAAAGTCCATCGCGTCTGCATTCAATACGCGCAGTCTGTTGTCATTCTGCGGCAATGCGAACATGGTTTCGCATATTGCGATGACAGCAGGATTCAATTCAACGGCAGTGACCTTGCTTTGCGTGAACTGGCGGTAGCAGAATTTGGTCAGCGCTGCCGAACCCAGACCAAGCTGCACGACATGTGCAGGAGTGTGCTGAAACAACATCCAGACCATCATGTTCTGCACATATTCGAGCTCAATCGCATCCGGCTTACGCAAGCGCATTGCCCCCTGCACCATCGGTGTACCCAGATGCAAAAAGCGTACACCATCGTCTTCCGACGTGGTCACTGGTGGAAATTGCATCATGCGATCCGGCATGACTTAGTCAGCCTTGAACGTTTCCAGATCGATCTGTACCGAGTCCTCGCCTGCTGTCATCCATATCTGTGCATCCTGGATCGTGCATTGAAGCTGCATATTTCGCTGCGCCATTTTTGCCAATGCCTGACTGGCTGCGGCAGGCACATTCATCACGCGCAGATTTTTTGCGCGATCAAGGCGACTGTTCATTTGCTTCCACCAGATATCGCTAGTGCTGGCATAGCTGTACGCCAGTACCTTCTCGGAACGGCCACAGGCTTTGAGCAGACGACGATCGTCAGGCTGCCCGACTTCGACCCACAACTGAATCGCATCGGTGTAATCTTTTTCCCAGAGATCCGGTTCTTCGGTATCGGAGATCCCTTTGCCAAAGCTAAGTTTTTCACTCGCGTGGATAGCAAACGCCAGTACCCGTATCATCATGCGTTCGTCTGTCTCGGAGGGATGACGGGCAATCGTCAGACTGTGATCCGCGTAATAGCCGCGGTCCATGTCAGAGATATTCAGATCAGCTTTATAAATGGTGGATTTGAGTGCCATGCAACTTCTACTTTATTAGAAAAAACAAAAGAGGTGGAGACCACCCCGGTAGTGATACGCAACAAAGTATGCGCATCGAAAAAACAGCATTATTGACAGGACTACGCCCTCCCCTTACCACAGACATAAAGAGAAAAGGTCTGAGTATGCGGCCCCACGGAACAGTAAAATCAAAACGACTCCGCAAGCAGAATGCGCCTGTTGGCATGAAAAACCCTTGGAAGCCGCATCCAGTCTGTGTGTTCATATGGTTAGGGCTAAGCAAATACCGTTGTACGTAAGCCCTGACTTAGTTATTCAATGCTTATTTGAATACAACCGTCTTATGACCATTCAATAAAATACGATGCTCTACAAAACATTTGACAGCCCGGGCTAATACCACGCATTCAACATCGCGCCCGATAGCGGTCAGTGCCTCCGGTTCCATCGCATGATCAACGCGCTCGACATCTTGCTCAATAATCGGTCCCTCATCAAGGTCGCCTGTCACAAAATGTGCCGTTGCGCCGATCAATTTAACGCCACGCTCATGCGCCTGATAATAAGGTTTTGCGCCTTTAAAACTCGGCAGGAAAGAGTGATGAATATTGATCGCTTTACCCTTGAGGGCATTGCATAATTCCGGCGACAGGATTTGCATATAGCGCGCCAGTACGACCAGTTCGATGTCATTGCTGTTGACAATATCCAGGACTTTTTGTTCTTGCGCACGTTTGGCATCAGCGCCCGAACCTGTAGCGAGCGGCAGATGGTGAAATGGAATATTGTAGCTGGCAGCGAGCTGGTAAAAATCTGTGTGATTCGACACGATTGCCTTGATCTCAACCGGCAGTAATCCACTTTTATAACGGAACAGCAGATCGTTCAGACAGTGACCAATTTTAGACACCATCAGCATCACACGAGGTTTGTGGCGCGCATCATGTAATTGCCAGTCCATCTTGAACTGCACTCCCAATGCCGCAAAATCCGTACGCAATACCGTGTCACCAAAGCTGGCATCTTCTGCCGCGAAATGGACACGCATAAAAAACAATGCGGACTGCGCATCGCCAAACTGGGCGGAATCGATGATGTTGCAACCGTGGTTCGCCAAGAAACCGGAAACGTTATGAACAATGCCGCGCTGATCAGGACAAGAGATGGTGAGGATATATTCTGGGTGCATAATGCGTAGTTAATAATTCAATATAAATGAGTTTGGCTTGATGCCTGCATAATCTGTTGACGTCAGTTGAGCTGGCAACAAGCGGCTTGGTAAGCCCTTTGTCAGCCACTCGCAGACATTGCCGGTAATCACAGGCACGGCAACGTGTGCTTTGTATTGATCCTGATGATCTTGTGCATTCCAGGAAACGCGGGATAAGGTGATGCCGTAATATCACCATCCCGCTATACCGCCATGCCGTATTGTCGCATGAGCCAACAAGAATCGAATTAAAAAGCACGACCGTTCTAATTGATGTATAGTAGTACACCTCAATTCATTGAGTTTTTTACAGACCACTCTATTTGCGCCATCAATCTGGAGACATCATGACAACAACACGTATCAATCAGCAATTTAGATTAGCCGCACGTCCGGTAGGCACGCCGAAGCATAGCGACTGGACATTTACCTCCGAGCCAGTACGCGAAATTGCCGACGGCGAAATCGCAGTGCAAGCCATCTATCTGTCGCTCGACCCGGCAATGCGCGGCTGGATGAACGAAGGCAAATCGTATATCCGGCCGGTAGCAATCAATGAAGTCATGCGTGCAGGCGGCTTGGGCAAGGTAGTCGAATCAAAATCACCACGCTTTGCGGTCGGCGATTATGTGTCTGGCAGTATCGGCGTACAAAACTATTGGGTTGGCGCAGCGGATGATAAATACGCCGGCTTCTACAAGGTAGATCCAAAACTCGCCCCGCTGCCAAAATATCTGAATGCTCTCGGCATGCCAGGCATGACAGCATACTTTGGCTTGCTCGATGTCGGCATGCCAAAAGCCGGAGAGACCGTCGTGGTCTCCGGTGCAGCCGGTGCGGTAGGTCAGACGGTTGGTCAGGTCGCCAAACAAAAGGGATGCCGCGTTGTCGGTATCGCCGGCGGCAAGGACAAATGCGATTTCGTCGTCAATGAATTAGGGTTTGACGCCTGTATCGACTATAAAAACGGTTCGGTCAAAGATGGCTTGAAAGAACATTGTCCAAGTGGCGTCGATATTTATTTCGATAACGTCGGCGGCGAGATTCTGGATACGATGTTAACCCGCATCAACATGAAAGCCCGCATCATTATTTGCGGCGCAATCTCTCAGTACAACAACACAACACCGGTCAAAGGCCCTGCAAATTATCTGTCCCTGCTGGTCAATCGTGCCCGTATGGAAGGTATCGTCGTATTCGATTATGCAGCACGCTATGGCGATGCAGTCAAAGAAATGGGCGCATGGATGGCACAAGGAAAGTTCCATACACGCGAAGATATCGTTAAAGGAATAGAGACGTTCCCAGACACCTTGATGATGCTGTTTGAAGGTAAAAATTTCGGCAAACTGATACTGCAGGTTGGCGAGGAATAACATAAAAATCGCTGCTGAATTAAAGCCTTGAATTAATCGTACCTTACATTTAAAAAGTCCTTACTCGCCTGAGTAAGGACTTTTTGTTTTTATTGATCGTCATTAACAACTAAAACTCTTTTGGGATACCAACATCATTTGCAAGAATTTCTTGCGATCCCGCATGCAAAACTTCAGCAGGAACAAAGAGCTCTAGCGTCTCAATTCTGATCTCAGAGTAATTTTTTAGCACATATGTCATTTGACGTATATATCGAGCAATCATATCGTAGTAAGCAGATGCCGCCGGAGGGGCTGGATGATCGTCCATGTGATTGATCACCCGCGAAATAAAAATTGGACTTACTTCATAATTTTTACTACCGTATAAAGCTACGATATTGTTCACATAACAAACTAATGGGTATATCGTGCCGGACATTCGGTAACTCTGCTCTGGAACAATGTTTGCATGATTCAACATAATATGAAATTGTTTTAATTTCGTACGCTCTTCTTTACCACCTGTAATTGACATGTCCATATGTTTAGACCCGCTTCATTTTGCAAGCCATGACTGAAGCCACCCCAAACCGGCGGATGTAGCGGCTTTCGGCCGATACTCGCAACCGACCCAGCCTTGATAATCGAGCTGGTCGATCAGTGTAAATAAATAGGGATAATTGATTTCACCAAGATCAGGTTCATGACGATCCGGTACACCAGCTATTTGAATATGGCCGACCCCACCATGTTTGCGTTGCATGTCGCGCTGCAGCTTGAGCGCAATATCGCCCTCAACAATCTGACAATGATAGATATCAAATTGCACCTGCAAATTCTCTACCCCGATTTCGGCGCAGATTTCTTGTGCGTCATCCTGACGATTCAGGAAATAGCCCGGAATATCACGTGTATTGATAGGTTCAATCAAGATCGTGATGTTTTCTTTGGCGGCGAGTAAAGCAGCATAAGCGAGATTTTTTAAATACACGGCACGATGACGCGGCCTGTCATTTTCATCCTCCAGCAAACCCGCCATGACATGTAGCTTATCATTGCCTAAGACACGGGCATAGGTCAGTGCCTGATCCAGCGATTGTTTAAATTCATCCTCTCGTCCGGGAAGCGATGCAATACCCCGCTCGCCTTTGCTCCAGTCGCCCGGCGACAGATTAAACAAGACTTGCTGCAAGCCGTGGCCATCGAGCTGCTGGCGTAATTGCGCAGCAGGGACCTCATAAGGGAACAGATATTCGACGCCGGCAAAACCATCTTTTGCGGCAGCGGCAAAGCGATCAATGAATGCATGTTCGTTGTACATCATGCTGAGATTGGCGGCAAAACGTGGCATCCTTACTCCTTCGACTTATTCAAATTTGGATCGGGCTGATTAACGGGTCTTGGGTCTTCGCGCGTAACGCTGCGCGAGGACGGCACAGACCATGAGCTGCAACTGATGAAATAACATTAAAGGGAGCAATACCATGCCGACTGCATGGCTGGCAAATAAGACTTTGGCCATCGGCACGCCACTGGCCAGACTTTTTTTCGATCCGCAAAATACCACGGTAATTTCATCCTCTTTAGTGAAGCCAAAACGCCGGCTGGCATAGGTCGTCGTCAGCATAATCAATGCCAGCAGCACTGCGCTGATCAGGAGCAGACTGAGTAACATCACCGGTGGCAATTGCTTCCACAAGCCCTGCTCTACTGCCTCACTAAAGGCAACGTAGACCACTAGCAGAATAGAGCTCTGGTCTACCATTTTCAGCACACTCTGGTGACGGGTAATCCATGCCGCAATCCAGGGCCGGACGATTTGGCCAAGCACAAACGGCACCAGCAATTGATAGACGATTTTCAATACCGCATCGAAGGAAGAATGACGGTCACCATGCGCCACTACAATCAGGCTGACCAGCATAGGCGTCAAAAAAATACCCAGGAGATTCGATGCTGAGGCGCTACACACTGCCGCAGGGACATTGCCCCGCGCCACCGAAGTAAAGGCAATGGACGATTGCACGGTCGATGGCAATACACATAAAAATAAAATACCGACATACAGCTCCGGCGTAATCATCCATAGCATCAGCGGTTTCAACAGCAGCCCCAGCAGAGGAAAAACAGCGAAGGTGAACAACAGCACCGTCAGATGTAAACGCCAGTGAGTGATTCCCGCCACGACGGCCTCGCGCGACAGTTTAGCGCCATGCATAAAGAACAGCAGGCCGATCATCAGCGTAGTCAGGTAGTCGAAACCGATGGCGACGTTGCCAGTACAAGGAAAAATGCTTGCTGTCAGAACTACAGCGAATAACAACAAGGTCATGTTGTCGGGTAAAAAACGAGGACGCTTCATGATGGGATCAATAACGGAGATCAAAGAGGGTTGACCCGATTGTACTTTATCCGGCATGTTTTAGACGACGAGACAAACAGCCCTCGCGTACACGGGAGGGCTGAGAGTGAGGAGTAGAGAGTTGGGATAGCCAGGACCTCTGGCAAGCCAGCGGCCTGGCTTAGCGAGCTGGCTTAGCGAGCTGGCTTGATGAGCTAACTCACTGAGCTAAATTACCTTGCCCAATCAGAACTTCATATTTAAGCCAACACGCAAAGCACGCGGCGAGCCTGGCGTAATGTTGTTATTGCTGTTCGCCGATGCGTAATATTTTTTATCCAGCAAATTTTCGATATTTGCTTGCAGATTAATATTCTTATTCACGACGTAATACACGGCACCATCAAGACGCATGAACCCTGGGAGCACGACTGTATTATCCGTAGAGGTATAAATTTTACTGCGATAGACGATACCTAAGCCAGCACCCCAAACCGAGCTGAAATCATAACGATTCCAGAGTGATGCGCTATGCTGTGGCACTTGCGCCAGAATCGCACCGGCCTTCACTGTTGCAGATTGTGCTTTGGTGATTTTAGCGTCCTGATAAGCGTAACCGCCCATGACACTCCACTCGCGTGTGAGCTTGCCGCTGATGCCGAATTCGACACCTTTGCTGCGCTGGCCGTCGACCAGAATCGTTTTAGTGGCATCCGCCGGATCGGTGATCGCAACGTTACTGCGATCAAGCTGATAGATCGCGACACTGGTGCTCAGATCAGGACTGATGTCCCATTTGGCGCCGACTTCGAGATTTTTAAATTCTTCCGGATCAAAGGCTTTGTTGGTCGCCGTCAAGGAGGACAACTGATCCCCTGCACGCGGCACAAACGCAATGCTGTAGCTCGCATAAACAGAAACATCCGTCATCGGTTTATAGACCAGGCCGACGCGCGGCGATACCGGTGTGTCAGTGGTTTTAATATTTTCAGCGGTGCGATTATTGGTAAAGTCAACGTCAAAATTATCGCGACGCACACCCGCAATCAATTGCCATTGCGGCGAAAATTCGATCTGATCCTGGATATACACTGACTTGGTCGTCACCGTACCGTGATTGTTCGCATCGGTCGCCGCTTGTTTGAATGTAATGGTGGCATTCGTTACCGGATTTGATACCGGCACATTGATCGATGTCGCATTCGCACCGACAGACAGGAAATAACCGGTATTACGGAAATTATCCGTAGTCTGCTGCCCCAGTTCTAGCCCGGCGACCAACTTATGCTGTACCCAACCCGTGTTCAGATTGAACATGACATCGGTCTGGTTGAAGATATTCGTTCGCTGGGTTGCATTGTTGTAGGCCGAGATCGCCACGCTGGTGCCAGCCGCATTCACCGCACCAGGAAATACGTTTTGATAAAACTTATCGTAATCCGCATAGCGGGTGCGGTTACGCAAAGTCACGCCGTTACCAAAATCATGATCGATCAGCGCAGTGAAAGCGTCGGCTTTGGACCAGGTCTGGCTCAGTGCAGCATTACCAAAAAAAGTCGAAGGATCTGTATTCAGTGGCACGCCATTAAATGACGGTACGCCACGATCAGCTGTGCGTTCGTCTTTAAAATGTTCATAGCCCAGCACCACGCTGGTATCGGCACCTGCCCGTATCGATAAGGTTGGATTGATACCAGAACGCTTCAGAGTAAATCCATTACGATAGCTATCCGAATTTTCGATGAGTCCATTGACACGGAAAGCGGCTGTTTCATTGATCGCTTGTCCTACGTCTGCGGTAGCACGACGATTGTTCCATGATCCCAGCGTCAGCGATGCTTCGCGGATACTGCGCCATTCGGCTTGCTTGGTCACACGATTGATGATGCCGCCGGAACCGCCACGACCAAAAATCATCGCATTTGAGCCTTTTAAGGCCTCAACGCTCTCGATATTGTAAAAATCGCGATAGTACTGAACGTCGTCGCGAATTCCATCCACATAGAAATCACCTGTCGAACTATTACCGCGAAATACAGCGGTGTCACGATTGCCTTCGCCTTGCGCGGTGACCACACCTGGAACATAGCGGATCACATCGGCCATGCTCTGCATTGCCTGGTCGCGCATCAGCTCTTTGGTCACGACAGTGATGGCTTGCGGCGTATCACGCAGCAGGGTATCTGTTTTGGTGCCGGTAGCACTGCGTTTCACGCTGTACTTTTGCTCTGCTGCACCAGTAATTTTCACCTCTGGCAATGTGGCATCCGATGAAGCGGCCGGAGCAGTTTGTGCAAAAGCAGGAATGACGACACTGGCGAGCAAAGCTGGCAACAGTGCAGGACGGAAACGCAAAGCGATGGGGGAGGCGGAGGTAGTAACAACAGGAAACTTCATAGACATCTTTCTCATAGTCAGCGATTTCAGCAATTCAATAAACAAGGTGATGGCTGGCTGGGAGAAGAGTCTGTTGGCTAGATAGTGAATCTCTTGGCTGGCGTAATGATGCAATTATAAATGAGAACGATTAACAATTGCATCTAAAATTAAAACGACTTGACCTGTATCAAGGATTTCTTATGGATTTGATTGGAGGATTGCATCGTCTTCACTCTTCTGTAAGGAAAACTAGTGGACTAGTGGACATCGTCACAAGGCTGATGCAAAACAAATCAATGCAGAAAAATCCCGGCAATTCCTGCAGTTTTGTTTATTTTCATTCATTTTTTTTAACGAAGCTGTCGCAATCCAGCATGCTTTTACCCTACTTTATCCCCGAGTTTATGCATTTCATCGCATGTAACTGGCAAGAACAGGGGCACTTGCCTAAAGTGCTGACATCGCAACACGAGATGTCAATTTTAGTAATTAACCTCAAGTTCACACATTCACACATTCATACATAGGAGCATTATCATGAACGCATTCAATCAATTCAGTACAGCTATCTATTCCGTCGCAGTGATCGCCAGCGTTCTGGCCGTATCGTCCGCTTACAAAGCACCGGCATCCGGCAATATCAATAGCAACAGCGATATGGCCATTCCAACCGTCACGATTGCGGCAAAACGCCTGAATGCAGATGAAAAACTCGCGTATGATCTGCAATCAGCATCTGGCATCCAGACAGTCATGATCTCTGCCAAGCGCATGAATACAGAGCAAAAGCTCGCAATGGACAGAGATACACTCGCACAACGTCAGGCAGCAGCTAAGTACGCAAAAACGATACAGCAATCCGTTTAATCTCTGGCAGATTCCAGATCAAAGATAATTTAGTAACAAAGTTTTGCATTGAGGCGTTTTGTTGATCGCAATTCATTTAAAATAGCAGGCAATCATGTTAAAACACACTACCTACTTCGGCGCTGCAACACTGGCATTTTTGGCTGGCATCACGTTCAGTCAGGATTCTGCCTCGATGGCGATCTCTGCGCCGACAGTGCAATCCAGCAGCCAGGCGCAAGAAGGCTCAGCAGCGAGTGCGTCCGCGCAATCACCGGTGATGCTGGAACGTGGCGGTATGGACAGAGCCTCGGTACATTTGCAGATTTTGCAGCAAACCTCACCGCATTTTGCCGATAGCAATACACCGAAGAAATTGCCTGGTGAAGATAAAAAAGCGACGCTGAAACCAGCAAATAATTCTTGATGTACTTCTATTGATGTGCGCTCCTTGATGTGCTTCCGGTTTGAAGTTGCAGACATAACAGACACCACACCTTTCGCCATGCCGGCGATACCTTCATCAACAGTAATCAATTGTGACTATTGCCTGACAAGTTTGCTGAGACGGTAATTCAGCCTTACCTATATCCATTCCCTTTTTTGATTTATGTCGCTGGTGATATTTGGTTCACTGGTCGCTGAATATCGTATAAGACTACATACTCCCCCAACATTTACCAAAAATAAGCTCATTCACGCTTATTTATCAAGGCTTTTAAAATATACTCTGGATGAGTATATAGACATTACCCGTTACAACGCCGCCCTGTCTATGCGCTTACTCAGAATAATCGATGTCGATGTTTGTCTGACACCGTCTTGCGCGCCAATCTGATCAAGCAACTTGTCCAGAACTTCTGTCGTCGCGCAGCGCAGGGTCAGCATATAGTCAATTGCACCACTGACCGCGCAGAGCGTCTCAACTTCAGGCAATTGCTGCAGATACTTCATCAAGCCCGGTGCCATGCGCGCCTCTACTGACAAACCCACATAAGCGCGCACCGCAGGTTGATACATGGTCTGACTCAGTCTCAAACCATAACCCGCGATTACACCTCGCTTCTCCAGCGCACCGATACGGGCAATCACGGTAGTTCTGGCAATCCCGACTTGCTTGGCAATCGTACTGACGGGCAGTCGTGCGTTATCCATCAACAAAGCAAGAATTTTGTTATCAATCTCATCCAGAGTCGGCTTCATCCATTCACCATTTAGTCAATTTGCAGTAATTTTTAGTCAAAATGTAGTTATATAGTTCAATATGACGATAATTTACACTCTATTATCTGACAAAAATTGCTTTTAAACTCACTCCATCGATTTGTTTTGACTTAAACCCAACAATCTCTGGAGACACCATGACAACTAAACTCATTCTGCTCGGCGCAGGCAAAATCGGCGATGCCATCCTGAACCTGCTGTCCCACACAGGCGACTATTTGATTACCGTAGCCGACCGTGACGTCGAACGTCTCAAATACGTAGATCAGGCAGGCTTTCCGAACGTCAAAACCGTACAACTGGATCTTGGCGATAAAAACGCGGTCACTGAATTGATTCGCGGCCACCAAGTCACTTTGTCGGCCTGCCCTTATTTCCTGACACCAATCATCGCGAATGCAGCTAAAGCGGCGAATTCTCACTATTTCGATCTGACCGAAGACGTAGAAAGCACACGCATCGTCAAGCAACTTGCAGAAGGCGCTGATTGTGCCTTCGTTCCGCAATGTGGCCTTGCACCGGGCTTCATCTCCATCGTTGCAAATGATGTCGCAAAACGTTTCGACAGTCTGCGTGATGTCAGTATGCGCGTCGGCGCGCTGCCAACCTTCCCGAACAATGCGCTCAAATACAATCTGACCTGGAGCACCGACGGCCTGATCAACGAATACTGCAATCCATGCGAAGCGATTGTTGATGGTCAATTGCGCGAAACCGCTGCACTGGAAGAAATCGAACATTTCTCTCTCGACGGTATCGACTACGAAGCCTTCAATACCTCCGGCGGTCTGGGCACATTATGCGAAAGCCTGCAAGGTAAAGTACAAAACCTGAACTACAAAACCGTGCGTTATCCAGGTCACCGCGATATCGTCAAAATGCTGATTCGCGATCTGGAATTGGGCAAACTCGAACGTCGCCCTATCTTGAAAGACGTACTGGAAACATCAATCCCGATGACCAAGCAAGACGTGGTACTGGTTTTTGTCAGCGTCGTCGGCATGCGCGATGGTCGCCTGGAACAAGAATCCTATGCAAAGAAAATTTACGCACAAGTTGTTAACGGTCAGTTGCTGTCTGCGATCCAGTTGACTACGGCATCCGGCATTTGCGCGATGGTCGATATGGTTGTCAACGGTCAGTTACCTAAGCACGGCATGGTCCGTCAGGAACAAGCCAATCTGGCTGATTTCCTGGCAAACCGTTTCGGACAATACTACGCCGTCTAGATAAAGGCAGAGGCTTGCTAGCTATAGTCAGCTGACAGCAAGCTAGTAAATACAAGCCAATAAATAATCGTAAGGCGACGAGCAATGAGTCGTTAGCGATTACAATATCGCCGCTATGGGTGAGCACTGTATGACAATGCTCACCCTGCTTAGTTAGCGCTTCTTTGATATGTAAAAGATATCAAAGCTTAGCAAGCACCTTCACAATCACTCCACTCAGCACCTCTTATCCAGATGCGCTGCCGGAACCAGATAGACCATTTTGGAGACCACTATGGAAAACATGAATATCGCCACCGTCCTGAGCCAGCTTGGCGTCAATCTCGCCGACTATCAGGGGCAGGACATCCCTAGCGTATCGCCAGTCAATGGCACGACTCTCGCGACTTTGCGCGCTGACAATGCCGATCAGGTCAATGCCAAAATTACCCGTGCACAAGCAGCGTTTTTACAATGGCGCAATGTCCCGGCACCGCGCCGCGGCGAATTAGTCCGCCTGTTTGGCGAAGAATTGCGCCAGCACAAAGAAGCTCTCGGTCTGGTGGTTACGATGGAAGCCGGAAAAATTCTTCAGGAAGGCTTGGGCGAAGTACAAGAGATGATCGACATCTGCGATTTCGCGGTCGGTTTGTCACGCCAACTGTATGGCCTGACGATTGCTTCTGAACGTCCCGGCCATCGCATGATGGAAGTCTGGCATCCGCTCGGCGTCGTCGGCGTGATCTCCGCCTTCAACTTTCCGGTTGCCGTATGGGCCTGGAACGCAGCACTGGCCTTCGTTTGCGGCAATAGCGTGACCTGGAAACCATCAGAAAAAACACCACTGACCGCTTTAGCAACTCATGCTTTATTCATGAAAGCCGTTGCTAAATTCGGCAGCGACGCACCAGAAGGCTTAGCAGAACTGATCATCGGCGACCGCAATACCGGCGCACAAATGGTCAACGACAAGCGTGTCGCTCTGGTCAGCGCAACAGGCAGCACCCGCATGGGTCGCCAGGTAGCGGAAGCATGTGCCAAACGCCTCACACGTACCATTCTTGAACTGGGTGGTAACAACGCCATGATCGTGACGGCTAGCGCCGATCTGGAGATGGCCGTGCGCGGAATAACGTTCTCCGCCGTCGGCACTGCAGGTCAACGCTGCACTACCTTGCGCCGCTTGTTCGTCCACAACAGCGTCTATGACACACTGGTACCGCGTCTGAAAAAAATCTATGCAGGTCTGCCTATCGGCAATCCTGGCACTAAATCAACGCTGATCGGCCCGCTCATCGACAGCGCCGCATTTGACGCGATGCAAACTGCATTAGCAACAGCAAGCAGCGAACAAGGACAGGTATTTGGCGGTGAGCGCGTGATCGTCGAGGGGTGTGAAAACGGTTTTTACGTCAAGCCAGCGCTGGTAGAAATGCCAACGCAAACCCAGAGCATGCATCACGAAACTTTCGCACCGATCATGTACATTGTTCGCTACACCGATTTGCAACAGGCAATCGACTGGAACAACGAAGTGCCGCAAGGTTTGTCGTCGTCCATCTTCACCACCGACATGCGTGAAGCAGAGCGCTTCATGTGCGACAGCGGCAGTGATTGCGGTATCGCCAATGTCAACATCGGTCCTTCCGGCGCTGAAATCGGCGGTGCTTTTGGTGGTGAAAAAGAAACCGGCGGCGGTCGCGAATCAGGTTCCGACTCATGGAAAGCCTACATGCGCAGATCGACCAATACCGTCAACTACAGCAATGCATTGCCACTCGCGCAGGGAATTAGCTTTGATATTTAGGCAACATGATCAATGATCATTCGATGACAATATTCGATGACAATGATTGATGTTAATTGAGCACACAAAACCGCCACTCTGCTGGCGGTTTTCTTTTAGACAAGCCAAAATAGGAGATACAAATAATTCGCTATCACCAGACGAACGACATACACTACTAACGCCAATTCAAAAATTACACATATAACAAGATAACCATAAGTGGCATGAGATGAAAATCAGAAAGTTATTGTCATTGGCAATACTGCTGCTGTGTCTGACGACGTGTTTCCAAGTATCCGCCGACACAGCAAAACCGATACGCTATCCACGTCTGTCGGTAAATGCCGATCCGCACGGCGAATATATTGTTGAGTTGCTACAACTCGCGATCAAATATAGCGGCCAGTCCTACCGGCTTGTACCCAATAACGATCCCATGCAACAAGCGCGGGCAATTTATGAAATGGTGTCAGGCCTCGGCAGTATTGACATCATGTGGACCATGACTACCGATGAACGGGAATCCCAGCTCATTGCCATCAAAGTACCCATTGATAAAGGATTGATTGGCTGGCGCATTCCCTTCGTTACGACAGCAAATAAGAACCTGCTGCATGAGGTCAGATCCCTAAAAGATTTAAGCGCATTTTCAGCAGGACAAGGTTTCGACTGGCCCGATGTATCCATACTAAGAAATAACGAGTTGCGGGTGCAAACCTCCAACTCGTATGAGCCTCTTTTCTCCATGCTAAAAGCTGGCCGGTTCGATTATTTTCCGCGCTCTATTTTTGAAATTCAGGCCGAGTTTGACACGCACCAGGGTTTAGATTTATTCATTGATAAAAACATTGTTCTGCACTATCCCTCTGCCATGTATTTTTTCGTCTCGCCAAGAGAGCCTAAAATGGCGGAGGCCTTACAAATTGGCTTCGAAGAAATGATTAAGAATGGCAGCTTTGAAAAAACTTTTCAGAAGCATTTAGGTATCCCGCTAAAAAACGCAGACATTAAACAAAGAACCGTCATTGAGCTGCACAATCCTTTGTTGAAGACTGACAAAGCGCCCTTTAATCGCCCCGAGCTCTGGTATCACCCCGACAGTAAGTGAACTAACATCATGAAGCACTCCTTCAAGCACGACTACTCACGATGAAAAAAGCGACACAATGCCAGGACGCTCGTCAGCTCGAACAGATTCCTAATATTGGCAAAGCCTGCGCAGCAGATTTACGCTTGCTAGGCATTCACCAGCCAGAGCAACTCAAAGGCCGCGATCCCTATGTGATGTATGAAGATCTCTGCATTCTGACCAATGCCAGGCACGATCCCTGCGTGATCGATACTTTTATTTCAGCAGTCAGATTCATGGAAGGTGCTCCTGCCTTGCCATGGTGGGATTACACTAACGAGCGCAAAGCTCATTTACCCACACCTTCATCATGACGATTAAAATCTACGGCGATATCTATTCAGGCAATTGCTACAAAATTAAGCTGGCGGCGACCCAACTTCATATTCCGCACGACTGGGTCAGCATCAATATTCTGAATAATGAAACGCAGACCGACAGTTTTTTACAAAAAAATCCGAATGGCAAAGTCCCCTTGCTCGAACTCGCCGACGGCACCTGCCTCGCTGAATCGAACGCGATTTTGCATTACCTGGCCGAAGGCTCATCTTTGCTACCAGACGAGCGCCTGCATCACGCGCAAATATTACAATGGCTTTTTTTCGAACAGTACAGCCATGAACCCTATATCGCGACCGCCCGCTACATCGTGCGCTATCTTGGACGTCCGGCAGAACATGAAGAACGCCTGCAACAAAAAATGACCCCGGGCTATCACGCTCTGTACGTCATGGAGCAACACCTGAAACAGTACCAGTTCTTCGTCGCAGAGCGTTACACCATTGCAGATATCGGTCTGTATGCCTACACACACGTCGCCCATGAGGGAGGCTTTGATCTGGATGCGTATCCGGCAATCAGGGCTTGGTTACAGAGAGTAGAACAGCAAACCGGCTATCTCAGCATGCAGGCATTTGATCAGCAATCATGAACCAGACTACACAAAAGCCAACACTTGAAGGCATCACCCTCGAAGCGATCCTGACTCATCTGGTCGCACTATATGGCTGGGAAGAAATGGCCAGGCAGGTCAGCATCCGCTGCTTCACCTCTGGCCCCAGCATCAAATCCAGTCTGAAATTTTTACGTAAAACACCGTGGGCCAGAGAAAAAGTGGAGCAGATGTATCTGCACTCGGGCGAGCGTTGAAGTAGTTGAGTCAGCAAATCGAGTACGCCTCAGCTTGCTCACAAGTATCCCCTACCGCAGCATCCATAAGGCTCTCAGGCTATAATCACGCTGTGAGGCGCATACAATATGCGTCTTGCTCTTTGGAAGCCTCTAAAAGGTCTATTCCTTATGACGTCAAGCCTCCTGGCCTCACTCCCGCAAACTCCGCTTTTGGCCTATACCTGACAGAATCACTCAAGTTTGCTATACTTGAATAAAATACTCAACCACTCAGGGTATTGTGAATTTTCGCTTGGAGCAAACCACTCATGCGCCTGACTACCAAAGGCCGTTTCGCTGTGACAGCAATGATTGATCTGGCATTACGCCAGGACAAAGGACCTGTCACGCTGGCAGGCATCAGCCAGAGGCAGGATATTTCCTTATCGTATCTTGAGCAGTTGTTTGGCAAATTACGTCGCCACGAGATCGTCGAATCGGTGCGCGGCCCTGGCGGCGGTTATACCCTGGCACGCAAAGCCCAAAAAATTACCGTAGCAGACATCATTATCGCCGTTGATGAACCACTGGACGCCACCCAATGCGGCGGCAAAGGCTCTTGTCACGGCAGCGATCACAGTAACGGCATTCATTGCATGACCCATGAATTATGGGCAACCCTGAATGTGAAGATGGTCGACTATCTGGATTCTGTGTCCTTACAAGATTTAGTGAATCAGCAGCAACAGAGAAACGCAGAAAAAAATGTCGTGCTGGTACAGCATAAAACTGTACCGAATCTGCACATTGCCTCTTAAATTATTCGTCTTAACCATGTTGCCATTTTGGAGTAACGCATGAATGCCCCGTTGGAAAAAAGCTTGATTGACACAATCAGGTCACCGCACTTCCCTATCTACATGGACTACTCGGCGACCACGCCAGTGGATCCCCGCGTTGCCGACAAAATGATTCCGTTCTTGCGTGCGCAATTCGGCAATCCAGCATCACGCAGTCACATGTATGGCTGGGACGCAGAAGCAGCCGTTGAAGAAGCGCGCGGTCACGTTGCCGCACTCGTCAAAGCTGATCCACGCGAAATTATCTGGACCTCAGGAGCGACAGAGAGCAATAACCTCGCCATCAAAGGTGCAGCTCAGTTTTACAAATCCAAAGGCAAACATATCATCACGGTAAAAACCGAACACAAAGCCGTGCTGGATACGGTCCGTGAGCTGGAGCGCCAGGGTTTTGAAGCGACCTACCTGCAACCTCAGGATAATGGTCTGATTACGCTGGAACAGCTCAAAGCAGCAATTCGTCCGGATACGATTCTGGTATCCGTGATGTGGGTCAATAATGAAATCGGCGTCATCCAGCCCATCGCCGAAATCGGTGAACTGTGCCGCGAAAAAGGCATTGTGTTCCACTCGGACGCTGCACAGGCAACAGGTAAAGTGGTGATCGACCTCGAAAATACTAAAGTCGATCTGGTGTCGTTCTCCGCCCACAAATCTTATGGCCCTAAAGGTATCGGCGCCCTGTATATCCGCCGCAAACCACGGGTACGCCTGGAGGCACAAATGCATGGCGGCGGACATGAACGCGGCTTCCGCTCCGGCACATTGGCACCACATCAATGCGCCGGCATGGGCGAAGCATTCCGCCTGGCGAAAGAAGAGATGGACAGCGAACTGGCTCATGTCAGAAGCATGCGCGACCGTCTGGCAAAAGGCTTAAGCGACATTGAAGAAACCTATGTCAACGGCGACATGGAACATCGTGTCCCACACAACCTGAATGTCAGTTTTAATTATGTTGAAGGCGAATCCCTGATCATGGCGATTAAAGATATCGCTGTGTCCTCCGGTTCCGCCTGTACATCAGCGAGTCTGGAACCATCCTATGTATTGCGCGCTCTTGGCCGCAGCGATGAACTTGCGCACAGCTCGATCCGCTTCACTATTGGCCGCTTCACGACAGAAGAAGATATTGATTTCACGATCAATCTGCTGAAAACCAAAGTCGCTAAATTGCGCGAACTGTCGCCACTGTGGGATATGTACAAAGACGGGATAGACATCAGCACTATCCAGTGGGCAGCACATTAAATAACGCAACTGATTTCATGCAGGCGATGTAGTCTGCTTCAGTTGCACCATTTGTACTTATTTGTATTTATATTTGCATCAACAGATTTGTCAGGAGCATCAAAATGGCTTACTCAGAAAAAGTATTGGATCACTACGAAAATCCACGCAATGTCGGCGCGTTCGACAAAGGTGATGACACTATCGGTACTGGCATGGTCGGCGCGCCAGCCTGTGGCGACGTCATGAAATTACAAATCAAAGTTGGTGCAAACGGCATCATCGAAGATGCCAAGTTTAAAACCTATGGTTGCGGCTCCGCCATTGCGTCCTCCTCTCTGGTAACCGAGTGGGTCAAAGGCAAAACGCTGGATCAGGCGCTGGATATCAAGAACACTCAGATCGCTGAAGAACTGGCATTACCGCCGGTCAAAATTCATTGCTCGATTTTGGCAGAAGACGCGATCAAAGCCGCTGTACTCGATTACAAAACCAAGCACGGCACAGAACAAAGCACCTGATTTTTTGCATCAAGTACAGGAGCCATCATGGCAATCACATTGACAGAAAAAGCGGCAAAACATGTTAGCCGCTATATGGAAAGACGTGGCAAAGGGATAGGCCTGCGCTTTGGTGTGCGTACAACCGGCTGTTCCGGGATGGCGTATAAACTTGAATACGTCGACGAAATCGGCAGCGATGATCAAATATTTGAATCGCATGGCGTAAAAGTATTTGTCGATCCTAAGAGCCTGCCTTACATCGACGGTACCGAGCTCGATTTTGCACGCGAGGGCTTGAACGAAGGCTTCAAGTTCTACAACCCCAATGTCAAAGACGAATGCGGTTGCGGCGAGAGTTTCCGTATTTAACCTGGTTGTAAGCTACTGCAATAGAAAGTTCATAGCGGATGCAGAATCATTTCGAGCTGTTCCAGTTGCCGCAACAATTTGTCATAGATCAGGACAAGCTGAACGCCGCTTATCGAGAAGTGCAGAACAAAGTACATCCCGATAAATTCGTGCAGGCAAGCGATGCAGAAAAACGTGTTGCCATGCAATGGGCAACACGCGCAAATGAAGCATACCAAACGTTAAAAAAACCGTTAAAGCGTGCGACGTATTTGTGTGAACTGCAAGGCGTTGATTTACAGACGGAATCGAATACCAGCATGCCTGCGGCCTTCCTGATGCAGCAAATGGAATGGCGCGAAGCATTCGATGATGCGAGGCAGGCAAGTGATGTGCAAGCAATGGACAGGCTAGAAAACGAACTGCGCGCAGCATTGAAACAGCAACTTATTCTGGTCGGCACCACACTGGATGCGCATGACTTTAATCTGGCAGCGCAACAGATTCGTGCCTGCATGTTTTTGGAAAAATTCATCGCCGATATCGCTGACATTGCTGCCTTAGAAGATTAACTGGCTGATTCGCTGCAGGGTTTTTATTAACTCTGTCATGTCTCACATCACTAATGCGGTCGAACGAAATCTAATGCGATCTAAAGCAATCAGTACAAATAATCCAAATAAGTAATTTCGAATAACCTGGCAATTTTATTGCCCTATTTCGATGGCTCGCCATCATCACCATACCATCATGGCATTACTGCAGATTTCTGAACCGGGCATGTCCACCGCCCCGCACCAACATCGACTGGCAGTAGGCATCGACCTCGGCACGACTAACTCCCTGGTAGCGACCGTCCGCAATAGTATTCCTGAAGTCTTGAACGATGAGGAAGGTCGTCCGCTTTTGCCATCGATTGTGCGCTATCTGCCCAATGGCCATGCGCATATCGGCTTCAAGGCACAGGCGGAACAAAGCAATGATCCTAAGAACACCATCGTCTCCGTAAAGCGATTTATGGGGCGCGGCTTAAAAGATATCGCCTACGCAGAAAATCTGCCTTACGATTTTCATGACGAGCCAGGGATGCTACAGATCAAGACGATTGCGGGTCTTAAAAGTCCGGTTGAAATTTCTGCTCAGATTTTGGCGACTTTGCGCCAGCAAGCGGAAGATGCGCTTGGCGATGACCTGGTTGGCGCTGTCATTACCGTCCCTGCATATTTTGACGATGCCCAGCGGCAGGCAACCAAAGATGCTGCCAAACTGGCAGGACTGAATGTCTTGCGCTTGCTCAACGAACCGACGGCGGCAGCAATTGCCTATGGTCTCGATAACGCATCGGAAGGCACCTATGCAGTCTATGATCTCGGCGGTGGCACCTTTGACATCTCGATTCTGAAAATGAGCAAAGGTGTTTTTGAAGTCTTGTCGACAGGTGGTGATTCTGCGCTTGGCGGTGACGATTTTGATCATCGCTTGTTTTGCTGGATCTTGCAGGAAGCCGGATTAGCGCCGCTATCTGACGAAGATACCAGCCTGCTGATGGTCAAAGCGCGTGAAGCCAAAGAAATTTTGTCGAGCAAACCATCAACCTTCATCGACGCCAAATTAAGCTCAGGCGAAAGCGTTCATCTGCAAATCAGCGCCGCCGTATTCTCCGAGATGACGCAGAATCTGGTCGTGAAAACGATCACACCTTGTCGCAAAGCGCTGCGTGACGCGGAATTATCTGCCGATGATATTGACGGCGTAGTGTTAGTGGGCGGCGCAACCCGCATGCCACACGTGCGCAAAGTAGTTGGTGATTTTTTCCAGACTACGCCGCTGGCCAATATTGATCCGGATAAGGTAGTAGCCCTTGGCGCTGCGATACAGGCGAATCTGCTGGCAGGCAATCGCGCCGCCGGCGATGACTGGCTGTTGCTGGACGTGATCCCGTTGTCTTTGGGTGTAGAAACCATGGGCGGCCTGGCAGAAAAAGTTATCCCCCGCAATTCAACTATCCCCTGCGCTCGCGCCCAGGAATTTACTACATTCAAAGACGGTCAGACAGCGCTGGCAATTCATATTGTTCAGGGTGAGCGAGAACTGGTCAGCGACTGTCGTTCACTGGCGCGATTTGAGCTGCGTGGCATTCCGCCAATGGCAGCTGGCGCCGCCCGTATCAGAATTACCTATCAAGTTGATGCGGATGGATTGTTGTCGGTATCAGCTCGTGAATTGCGTTCCGGCGTTGAAGCATCCATCAGCGTCAAACCGTCGTATGGACTGGGTGATGATGAGGTTGCACGCATGCTGCAAGACTCTTTTGCGTCGGCATCTGAGGATATGCAACAACGCGCACTAAAAGAAGAACAAGTAGAAGCCGAACGAATTTTGTTAGCGACACAATCGGCATTAGATGGTGACTCTGCATTACTCAGTGACGCAGAACACGCAAGTATTACCGGACTGATGCAAGTCGTGCGCGAGCAGACTCAAGGCCATGATCACAATCGCCTGAAAGCAGCGATCAGTGCACTGGCTGATGGCACGGAAGAATTCGCTGCCCGCAGAATGGATCAAAGCGTGCGTACTGCTCTGGCAGGTAAAAAACTGGATGATATTTAAGTGTCACTCATTCATACCTGAAGCAAGGAGCACAAGGAATGAATGAGGTTTGATACGAATCATCGACCTGTCGACGTATTAAGTGATGGCGCATCAGATAACGGTGCAGATTGAATGAAGAAAGAATTGAGATAACCATGCCACAAATTATCGTATTGCCTCACCCGGTTTTATGCCCTGAAGGAACCGTGATCAACGCTGCCGAAGGTAAATCCTTGTGCGAAGCACTGGTCGAAAGCGATGTTGAAATCGAACATGCCTGCGAAATGTCATGCGCCTGCACTACCTGCCATGTGGTCATCCGTGAAGGCTTCAAATCACTGAATGAATCCACCGATGATGAGGAGGATTTACTCGATGCCGCCTGGGGTTTAGAAGCGACGTCACGCCTGTCTTGCCAGGTAAAATTAGGCAAGGAGGACATCACGATCGAAATCCCTAAATACACCATCAATCACGCGCGCGAGAATCACTAGAACGATGTGATTCACAGAGAGCAACAGCAGGAGACGAGTATGAAATGGATAGATACTTTTCAAATCGCGGAAGCCTTGTACGACAAGTTTCCTGGTATCGATCCGCTGAAGATACGCTTCACCGACCTGCATCGCTGGGTCTGCGAGCTTGATGGCTTTGACGATGATCCGAATCACTCTGGTGAAAAAATTCTGGAAGCCATACAAATGGCATGGATAGAAGAAACCAGATAATTCCGTAAGTGGTAAAAACCCGCAAAACACCGCGGAGATCGAACCCGCGTCTTGCCTAAGCGCAAAAAATATTTTAATATCAAAAGGCCTTTGATATATCTGCTGCAAAGCGGCATTTGTATTGCCTGGCATAGAGGGTAGACGCACGCCAGTCTTGCGCGCTCCGGGTTGATGCTGACACGTCATCCACGCTTCGAGAAACGCCTCCAGCACTCGCTAACAAGAAGTGATGTACAAGGATCTTGCAATGCAGTTTCGACATCTACTATCTGCAATCCGCAGCCAGCTCACGCTCAGGCTTGCCATCATCCTTGCTGTCGTGTTCGGCCTTCTTGCTCCTTTTGTTGTGCTGATTCCCTATTATCAAACCAGTATTGAACACGTCGCACGCGAACGTACTGATGCAGATCATAAGCGGCTGGCCGATATTCTTGCGGTCATCTTGAGTGAGCCGCTGTGGCAAATCACACCAGAAATTGCGAATGTGTCCAGCGAAGTGGTGTACTCGGATCCTCGGGTCGCAGAAATTCGCGTTGTTACCCTGCCCGATCATAAAGAATTTATCAAAAACAATATTCGCAGAAAAACGCAGGAAGGTCCTTTCAAAGTCGAAAAACGCGAGATCAAGCATGGTGAACAGATCATCGGCGAAGTCGAACTAACCCTCGCAGAGGACATTCTGCGTGAGAATCTTGCCTCGGAATTTAAACGCTATGCCAGCTCAGCGCTGGTGTCTCTGGTCGTTGCGGTGGTGTTTATTTTGATGGTATTGCAGTGGCGTCTGGTTGAACCGATCAAACTCTTGATGGGCGAGTCTGACCGGCTCGCTAACGGCCAGCTTAATGAGCCTATATCTCTCAAACGGGAAGATGAGTTAGGCCACCTGGCCTTAAGTCTGGAAGCGACCAGACAAGCCTTACAGCGCTCATTCTCTGAACTGGAAGTGAAGAATCAGCAATTGCTTGAATACTCCGGCACGCTTGAGTCCAAAGTCAGACAGCGCACGCAAGAGCTCGAAACCGTGAATATGACCCTGGAAACGGCGTTGACCAACGTCAACAGCGCCCAAAACGAACTCGCACGTATTGAGCGCATGGCGGCACTGGGATCGATGGTGGCGGGTGTTGCGCATGAGCTAAATACGCCGCTGGGTAATTGTCTGCTGGTCGCCAGTACACTGGAAGAAGAGACACGGCATTTGCACCGCATGATGGACGAAGGCGGCATGCGGAAATCGGATTTGACCCGTTACGCCGCGATGGCGAGTGAATCGACTAAACTACTGCTACGTGGACTGCAACATGCAGCACGTCTGGTTGGTGATTTTAAACAGGTCGCAGTTGATCAGTCGAGCGCCCAACGGCGACAATTTGGCCTGCTGATCATGCTGCAAGAGCTTGCCGCCCTGCTGAACTCGAGCTTACGTAAAACACCATTCACTCTGGAGCTGGATATCCCGGCGGATATAGAACTCGACAGCTATCCCGGCCCGCTTGGTCAGGTATTTACAAATCTGGTCAATAACGCTGTATCACACGGCCTGGACGGATGCACAGAAGGTCACATGCGTTGTATGGCGCAGCGCCAGGGCGATCATGTACTGATCGTGTTTGAAGATAACGGCAAAGGTATTCCGCCAGAGATTATCAAACGTATTTTTGAACCATTTTTCACGACAAAGTTCGGCCAGGGTGGCAGCGGCCTCGGTCTTTCCATCACTTTTAACATCATCACCAATGTACTGGGCGGAGAAATCCGTGTGACCAGCACAGCTGGTCAGGGTGCACGCTTTGAAATCAGCATTCCGCTGACAGCTCCAGGGCAAATAGAGTCGCAAGATCCTTTACTGAACAATTGAACATACTCCCACCAAGTATATTTTCAACACCTATATAAAATATGCGGATAGATGGGTATTTCTCTGAATATTCAGGGGAGTATTTGACATTCACCGCTTAATCACAGCTAAATCGCCACTTAGTCACCACTAACTCATCTCGAATTGATCGCAAATTCCTCGTACATTCGTCATCAACTATTGAGCAGCCGCCCTCTGCACAGCACCAAGGACACGAATACCCGTTACAATCTCACAAATTTTTTCAAAGCTGATCATGCGCCAATACCTCGACTTTATGCGCCATGTGCAACAACATGGCACCACCAAAACAGACCGCACCGGCACTGGTACCGTCTCTGTTTTTGGCTATCAAATGCGTTTTAATCTGCAGGAAGGATTTCCCCTGCTGACGACAAAAAAACTCCACCTCAAGTCCATCATTCACGAGCTAATCTGGTTTTTGGCAGGTTCGACGAACACAAAATACCTGAAAGAAAACGGCGTCTCAATATGGGACGAATGGGCGGATGAAAACGGCAATCTGGGCCCGGTCTATGGCTCGCAATGGCGTAACTGGCCTGCGCCAGATGGCCAGCATATCGATCAGATCAGCCAGTTAATCGCTCAGATCAAAAGCAATCCCGACTCTCGCCGCCTGATTGTCTCTGCATGGAATGTCGCGGATATTCCTCAGATGAAATTACCACCTTGCCACGCTCTGTTTCAGTTTTATGTTGCTGATGGCAAATTATCCTGCCAGTTGTATCAGCGCAGTGCCGATATCTTCCTTGGTGTGCCATTTAATATCGCCTCGTATGCGCTGCTGACGCACATGGTTGCTCAACAAACAGGGCTGGATGTGGGGGATTTCATCTGGACGGGAGGTGATTGCCATCTGTATTCAAATCATATGGATCAGGTAGCCGAGCAATTGTCACGCAACACCTTGCCATTGCCAAAACTTAAAATCAAACGTCAGCCAGAGTCTATTTTTGACTACCAATTTGATGATTTTGAGTTCATGGATTATCAGTTTCATCCGCACATCAAAGCGCCGGTTGCCGTTTAGATTCGCGCCGCCTGCATCCGCCTACAGTCAAACTCAGTTCATTTCATCACTATGTCATCGTTCACCATTATCGTAGCGACGGATCGCCAGAATGGCATCGGCATCAATAACGCCCTGCCCTGGCATTTGCCTGAGGATCTTGCCCATTTCAAACGCACTACCAGCGGTCACCCTATCGTGATGGGACGCAAGACCTTTGAATCGATCGGCAGACCTTTACCAAACCGGCGCAATATAGTGATCACCCGCAATTCTGACTGGCAGCATGACGGTGTCGAATCCGTAGCGTCATTGGCGGCGGCTCAGGCATTGGTGGCGGGACAATCCGCATTTATTATCGGAGGAGCGGAAATTTACCAACAAGCGCTACCGCTGGCAAATTGCCTGATCGTGACGGAAATACAACAAATTTTTGATTGCGATGCTTTTTTTCCGGCAATCAATCACGCAGAATGGAAAGAAGTGGCGAGAGAAGAATTCGTATCAGAAAAGAATCAATTAGCTTATGCTTTTGTTACTTATCAGCGCTTGTAGCGTGCCCTGATAATTAGTCACGCCGTTAGTCCCAGTCATTAGTCCGACTAATTAACGCACGCAACTCATACTCTCATACCCATAAGCAATAGCAATAAACCACGTCAATAACAATTACAAAGAGGAATCACCATTATGTCTAGTGAAGGTTTTCACGTACACGGCCCCCATGATCACGAACTTGAGCACGCAGCACACGGTAACGATGATTTCGCTAGCAAAATCGCGGTTATGACCGCCATTATGGCAACCGTCGGTGCCTTGTTTGGGTACCAAGGTGGTGCAACACAAAACGATGCCGCAATGTTCAAAAATGAGGCTGCCATCAAGAAGACCGAGGCAGCCAATCAATGGAATTATTATCAAGCTAAGTCGAGCAAGCAAAACCTGGCCGAATTAGCGATGGTCTTGCCCGGTGCCGATATAGAAAAATACAAGGCAAAGGTCGCAAGATACGAAACCGAAAAAGAAGCGATCAAGGTCAATGCCGAAAAATTAGAGGCAGAATCACAAGAATGGGATCACAAATCCGAGGGTGCATTGCATCAGCATCATCGCTGGGCGCAAGCAATGACCGGTGTACAGATTGCCATTTCACTGGCAGCCATTACCTTGCTGACCAAAAAGAAATGGTTACAATTTGCCTCATATGGCGTTGCTGGAGTAGGTGTAGTATTGGCAGTGCTGGCCTGGTTACATATCTAAGCGATTGATTCAGGGCATAACATGAAAAAACTCTTACCCTTGCTACTCATCTGTGTCAGCTTTGCGGCTCATGCACAGACATCAGAGTATGCACAACTGGTTCCCAGTCCTTATTTACCGAAAGATGTGAATTTTTCGCTAGGTGCGGCTGCTTTTTCTGCCGCTCGCTATACTGGTTCTGATGAGCGCCGCCTTGCTGCGTATCCTTTAATCGATGCTCAATGGAGAAACGGTGCTTTTGCCAGTACGATTTCTGGCATCGGCTACAATTTTTCAAAAGACCCCAGCCTGCAATACGGCCTCAGAATGACCGTTGAAGCTGCGCGCGATGAATCTCGTTCAGACCGACTGCATGGACTTGGGGATGTGGGCACTGCGATTGAGCCTGGTGCCTTCCTGAACTACATCGTTAATCAGAATTACTCACTCACCTCGTCTATCCGTTACGGTTCCGGTGTTGACCACAACGGACTGCAGCTCAGTCTTGGCGGACGAGCAACGACGTCCTTGAATACGCAACATCGTTTGTCTGCGAGTTTTGGTGCAAACTGGGCGAATACCTCATTTGCACAATCCTATTTTGGTGTGAACGCAACACAATCCGCGGCGAGTGGATACAACCAATACACGCCAACCGCAGGCCTGACAGACGTCAAGGTCGGCGCAAGCTGGAACTGGAGTATCGATTCGAACTGGTCACTGACCACAGGCGCTTCGGTAAAATACCTGACTGGCGATGCCGCCAAGAGCCCTTTTGTGTTTCAAAAAACACCAGTTACCATTTTTTCAGCAGCAAGTTACCGCTTCTGACGTGGCTCAAAGCTGACAATACGAGTCCTCAATATGACGCGTGGATGAAATTTTCGTCCATCGCCCATGATTGAGGATTTTTTTTCACATCTTCGCCCCCATATCTGAGAAAATTCGCTTTTTGAATTTTTCGGCGCGCAAGCGGTTGATCTAAGTCGGCAATTTGTTTTATCTACCGGCTTCACTTGCCCAGGCGTCTCCCTCGTAACAAGCTCTCTGGAGACCTCATGAAATTCCGCTTCCCGATCGTCATCATTGACGAAGATTTCCGTTCTGAAAACACCTCTGGCCTCGGCATACGCGCACTTGCTGACGCGATGGAAAAAGAAGGCATGGAAGTACTCGGCGTCACCAGTTACGGTGATTTGTCGCAGTTCGCCCAACAGCAATCACGCGCCTCCGCATTTATCTTGTCCATCGACGATGAAGAGTTCGGTGGCGGCTCGACCGAAGAAACCGATTACGCACTAAAATCCCTGCGCGCCTTCGTCGAAGAGATCCGTTACAAAAACGCCGACATCCCTATTTACCTGTACGGTGAAACACGCACCTCGCGCCACATCCCAAATGACATCCTGCGTGAATTGCATGGCTTCATTCATATGTTTGAAGACACGCCGGAATTCGTCGCCCGCCACATCATCCGCGAAGCAAAGTCTTATCTGGATGGCTTGGCTCCACCGTTTTTCCGTGCGCTGGTGCATTACGCCAATGACGGCTCATACTCATGGCATTGCCCCGGGCATTCCGGCGGCGTCGCATTTCTGAAATCGCCTATCGGACAAATGTTTCACCAGTTTTTTGGCGAAAACATGTTACGCGCCGACGTTTGCAATGCGGTAGAAGAACTCGGTCAGTTGCTCGACCACACGGGTCCGGTGGCCGCGTCAGAGCGTAATGCTGCACGTATTTTTAATGCCGATCACTGCTACTTCGTGACCAACGGCACCTCCACCTCGAACAAAATGGTATGGCACTCCACGGTAGCACCAGGCGACATCGTCGTCGTTGATCGTAACTGCCACAAATCGATTTTGCACTCCATCATCATGTGCGGCGCGATCCCGGTTTTCCTGATGCCAACGCGTAATCATCTGGGCATCATTGGACCGATTCCGCTGGAAGAATTTTCCATGGAAAGTATCCGTAAAAAGATCGAAGCCAACCCGTTCGCACGTGAAGCCAAGAATAAAAAACCTCGTATTCTGACGATCACACAATCGACCTATGACGGCGTACTGTACAACGTCGAGACTTTGAAAGAATTGCTGGATGGCGAAATCGACACCCTGCATTTCGATGAAGCGTGGCTGCCACATGCGACTTTCCATGACTTCTACAAGGATATGCATGCGATTGGTCAAAACCGTCCACGCGCCAAAAAATCGATGATCTTTTCCACTCAATCGACACACAAATTGCTGGCAGGTATTTCACAAGCCTCGCAAATTCTGGTACGTGAATCAGAAACGGTCAAACTGGACCGAGATAGCTTCAATGAAGCTTATCTGATGCATACCTCGACTTCCCCGCAATATTCCATTATTGCATCCTGCGACATCGCAGCAGCGATGATGGAAGCCCCGGGCGGTACCGCATTAGTCGAGGAGTCGATTCTGGAAGCACTCGACTTCCGCCGCGCCATGCGCAAGGTCGATCAGGAATGGGGACAAGACTGGTGGTTCCAGGTGTGGGGGCCAGATGCCCTGTCAGAAGATGGCATAGGATCACGTGATGACTGGATGATCCATGCGGAAGATGACTGGCATGGCTTCGGCAAGCTTGCTCCGGGCTTCAACATGCTGGATCCGATTAAAGCTACGATTGTCACTCCGGGTCTGTCGCTAGAAGGCAAATTCGGGGAGTCAGGAATTCCGGCATCAATCGTCACGAAATATCTGGCAGAACACGGCGTGATCGTTGAGAAATGCGGTCTGTATTCCTTCTTCATCATGTTTACGATCGGCATTACGAAAGGCCGCTGGAACACGCTGCTGACTGCCCTGCAACAGTTCAAGGACGACTACGACAAGAACCAGCCAATGTGGCGTATCTTGCCTGAATTTGCAACGGCCAACCCGACCTATGAGGGAATGGGACTGCGTGATTTATGCCAGAGTATCCATGAGGCCTACAAATCTCATGACGTAGCAAGATTGACGACAGAAATGTACCTCTCAGACATGCAGCCCGCGATGAAGCCATCAGATGCATTCGCGAAAATGGCGCACAAAGAGATCGAACGGGTGGCGATTGAAGAGCTGGAAGGCCGTGTGACGGCAATCCTGTTAACCCCTTATCCACCGGGCATTCCGCTGCTGATCCCAGGTGAGCGCTTCAATAAAACCATCGTTGATTACCTACGCTTTGTACGTGATTTCAACGAGAAATTCCCTGGCTTCGAGACGGACTGTCACGGTCTGGTCAAGGCAGAAGTCAATGGCAAACGAGGCTACTTTGTCGACTGCGTGCAAGCTGGTGCAGAATTAGCTTCATAACGATTGATTGAATTTGTGCGATTATTTCTATGATTGACAGAGCACAATCAGGAGTCAAATAAAAAAGCACTTGTGTGTACAAGTGCTTTTTTTATACACACCTGTTAAGTCTGTGCCGTCATGATGTAGCTAATTTCAGGATACAATAAAATCCAATTCTATATAAGCGTCAAAGTTGATACATGAATGAATTGTCCTCGTTAACTCCCGTCAATCCAGCTGAAATCAAAATTGGTCAGGCAGTTCCTTGGCCAGTGTACGATGCCTGGGGAAATTTGTTGCTGGAATCTGGCGCCATCGTGTCAAACGAAGCACAACTCAATGATTTGTTAGAAAACGGCTATTGTTCAGATACCCTTTGGACTGACGTTGAAAAAAAAGCCATCACTACGGTGGCTACGGCGATAAACAGCAAATCCGAAACAGCACCTGAAAAACCCACATCCGAACTCAATAAAGAAGCAATGATTGAGCTCGACAGCGTACGTTGGCACGTAGGTGAAATTTTTTATCTTCAGGTGCATGACAATGCCAATTTACGTTACACCGTTCGGCTGATTGGCTTCGTCAAAAACAAATCAATTCTGGTCACTGCGCCCATGATCGACGGAAAAGGCGCGCTCATCAGAGATGGCCAAACATTTATTGTCCGAGCCTTCCCTGGCAAAAGAGCTTACGCCTTTACTACATCGGCAGTGAAATCTGTTTTTAGCCCGCATGCATACTTGCATTTAACATATCCAAAACAGGTACGCTCCACCACAATTCGCCAGAATTCGCGCGCCACCGTAAAAATCATCGCGGCAGTAACCATAGGTGAACCGGAGCAAACAGCAGCTGCCACGCTGGGCGATCTGAGCATGGGTGGCACCTCAGGCGTGATCAAAAAGCCACTTGGCAAAAAGAATGACGTCGGCACAATAAAATTCAAAGTTAATGCCGCAGGCAACGATGAGTTTCTGGTTTTAAAAGTCATATTGCGCTCAGTCAGCCCAACTGAAACAGGCGATGAATACCGACATGGATTTGAGTTTATCGATGTACCGACTCAAGCGAAATTAATCCTGTCGGCATTTGTTCATCAGACTCTTGCGGAGACAGAATAAGCGGTTGTGGCGAGCATATCGCACTTACCATTTATTACACTTCAAGAGTTTATCGACACAAAGTTTTACCCTTACTATGTTAACCAGAGTGCCGTGAAATTAATCTTGCCTGTTTTGGCGGCACGATAAATCACCAACATAACAGCGTAGTTAGACCAGTCATGCTGTAAAACTACTCAATATCATTTTGTCTAAGTTTGCCAAAACCTCGCGGAGAGAAATAATGTCGTCCAGTCTGATCAGATTTTTTGTTATCACATCGGTCATCGCGTTATTGGCGTCATGTGGCGGTGGTTCCGGCGGATCCACCAGTCCGGCTACCGGTGGCAGCACCGGCAGTACGAATCCAACTCCCACACCAACGCCAACCCCAGATCCTGTCGTACCCTTGACATCAACGCAGGCAGCAAGGTTCCTTGGCCAAACCACTTTTGGTGTAACAAGTGACGATATCAACAAAGTTATTGCCAGTGGTTACAGTAGCTGGATCGATACACAATTTAATTCCCCGCAAAAAATGCACCGTAGCTATATGGATACGACTAGTGCGACTTTGCCAGCCAGTACATCACTTAGTCAAAATCAATTCTTTGAGTCATTCTGGCAACAGGCTATTACGGGCGACGACCAGTTACGTCAACGGGTCACGTATGCACTGTCACAGATATTTGTTGTGTCATTCCAAGATAGTACTGTCAACAATTATCCTCGCGGCGTAGCTTCTTACTACGACACACTGGCTAGCGGCGCTTTTGGAAATTTTCGTGTATTGCTGGAAAATGTTTCGCTTCATCCCATGATGGGAATTTATCTGACCTCCCTGCGTAACCAAAAAGAATCTGGAACGCGAGTTCCAGACGAAAATTATGCTAGAGAAGTGATGCAGCTTTTCACGATCGGCCTGACGCAACTAAATCAGGATGGCACACCTAAACTCAATAATGGCAAACCGCTGGAAACCTATTCCAATGCAGACATTACCGGTTTGGCAAAAGTATTTACAGGCTGGAGCTGGGCTGGCCCAGATAAAAGCGACACCCGCTTTTTCGGCGGTAATGCAGATCCCGACAGGGACTGGAAGCCTATGCAAAGTTATCCCAAATATCATTCAACTTCTGACAAAACATTTTTGGGAGTGACGATACCCGCTCAGACAGCCGCCAATCCTGAAGCAAGTTTAAAAATCGCATTAGATCAACTCTACAATCATGAGAATGTCGGTCCTTTTATTGGAAAACAGTTGATTCAGCGCCTGGTAACAAGCAATCCCAGCCCACAGTATGTATCACGGGTTGCCGCAGTGTTCGCTAATAACGGACAAGGTGTTCGTGGCGACATGAAGGCTGTAATCAAGGCCGTTTTACTAGATACAGAGGCTAGAACAGATACCAGTCCTACCACTACAAGTGCAGGAAAACTGCGTGAGCCTGTTTTACGTTTAGCCAACTGGATGAGGTCCTTCAGCGCAAAGTCAACGACGACACGATTCCTTCTGACCAATCTGGATGATCCACTAAGTGCAATCAGTCAGACCCCGATGCGATCACCAACCGTATTTAATTTTTATCGCCCCGGTTACGTACCACCGAACACGACGATTGCCAGCGCTAATCTAGTTGCACCGGAATTTCAAATTACCGGTGAGACGTCAGTGGTCGGCTATCTCAATTTCATGCGTGACGTAATCCCTAATGGTGTGGGTTCGTCAAGTGGTGTTGTACAAAGTGGCAGCACGTCAACCCGCGACGTCAAGGCAGACTACACAAGCCTGATTGCTCTCGCAGACACGCCAGATAAGTTACTGGATCAAATCAACCTGCTACTCACCGCAAATCAGATGAGCACAACGTTACGCAATCAGATACTGACAGCCGTAAATTCGGTAGTGATACCGACTAACAGCACAACCAATGCTGATGCCGCCAGAAAAAATCGTGTCTATCTCAGTATCTTCCTGACGATGGCATCACCAGAATACCTGACGCAAAAATAATCCGGAGAATAAGATGACTTCTAAAATCAATACGTCACGCCGCGAGTTTCTGCGCATGTCCTCAGCCCTGTCCGTCGTGGGCGCCGCAGGTGCACCTTTTGCACTGAATCTGGCAACCATGGCGTCAGCAGCCGCGCAAACCGTACCAAACGACTACAAGGCACTGGTCTGCCTGTTTATGTTTGGCGCGAATGATCATGCGAATACCGTGTTAGCAACCGACAGTACATCCTGGTCGCAATATTTATCAGTGCGCACGACTAACGAAGCTGGTTCAATTGCCTTGCCCGCCGTCGGTACGACTGGCGGTGTTCTTCCTATCGCGCCAAATTCGACGCAGACAGGACGTACGTTTGCTTTGCATCCAAGCATGACGGAGTTAAAAGGATTGTTCGATAATGGTCGTGCTGCGATTATCAGTAACGTCGGCCCTCTGGTCGTGCCGACGACACTCGCTCAGTACAAGGCTGCCAGTGTGCCGCTTCCACCGAAACTATTTTCGCACAACGATCAGCAATCACTGTGGCAAGCGTATGCGCCCGAGGGTGCTGCTTATGGCTGGGGTGGCCGTATGGGTGATTTGATGGCAGCCAATAACAGCAACCCTATTTTCACATCAATTTCTGCTTCGGGTAATGCCGTATTTCTCGCGGGCAGAACCGTTAACCAATACCAGGTCAATGCATCCGGAGCAGTACCGATTGGCGGCCTCAGCGGTGCTTTATTCGGGTCCAGTGCCGGGGCCAATCCCTTACAAGCGATCATCACCGCGAATTCCTCTCATTTACTTCAGAAAGAACATGCGGTTGTTACCAGCCGCTCCATCAATGCGCAAAGCTTACTCAGTCCATCGATGGCACCAGCTGGCGGCACCGGCGTCCCAAATCCGACTCAGTACACGAATCCCAATACCGGCACACTTGCGACCAACTCGCTGGCAGTTCAACTACAAACTGTGGCGCGAATTATTGCGGGACGCAGTGCATTAGGCGCAAAACGCCAGGTGTTTTTTGTCAGTATGGGCGGCTTCGATACCCATGATTTTCAGCGGACCTCGCAAGCGGATTTGCTGGCAAAAGTGTCGCACGCAATTGCCTATTTCGATGGTGTTATGGGAAATTTGCAAGGTGCTGACGTACGCAATTCAGTCACCCTGTTTACCGCATCCGACTTCGGCCGCACCTTCACGAGTAACGGCGATGGCACTGACCATGGATGGGGCTCTCACCATTTTATCGTCGGTGGTGCAGTCAAGGGCAAGGACATCTATGGTACCTTCCCTGTCACCGGGCTCAAGCATGACCAGGACGTGGGCTCAGGTAGTTTGTTACCCCAATTCTCAGTAGATCAATATGGTGCGACGCTGGCAAATTGGTTTGGCCTCAGCACCACACAAATCAACGATGTATTCCCGAATATTACAAACTTCACCAATCGTAATCTGGGATTCATGGCCTGAAATTCGTAAGCTGAGATTCATAAGCTGAGATTCATAAGCTGAGATTCATAAGCTGAGATTCATAAGCTGAGATTCATAAGCTAAAATTCGTCAGCAAAATCTTAACTACAGGCGATGGATTTTCACTAAAAAATTGAACGTGCTGTCAAGGTCGTAAAACGTTCCAACGCATAGGTACCGGCCAGCGAATTACCGGTCGGATCTAAGCCCGGGGACCAGACTGCGACAGCAAGTTCTCCCGGCACCAGCGCCAGAATCCCGCCGCCAACACCGCTCTTGGCTGGCAAACCGACACGGTACGCAAAATCACCCGCGGCATCATAAGTACCGCAAGTCAGCATCAAGGCATTCAGTCGTTTCGCCGAGCTCGCATCGAGGATCTGCTGGCCGCTCCAGGGAATCGTTCCATGCTGAGCCAGAAAGCTCCCTGCTTTAGCCAGTTCCGCACATGTCATCGTGATGGAACATTGACGGCAATAACTATCGATTACCATCTTCACCGGATTATGCAGATTACCAAAATCCTTCATCAGATGCGCAATCGCATAATTTCTATGCGCAGTCTCGCGCTCTGACTGAGCGACCGTCACATCAAAATCAATATCCAGCTGATCTGCAATCAAACGTGCAAATTGTAAAATCGCAATATCTGACTGAACAAAACGACTGGATAAAATATCGTTGATCACCAATGCTCCAGCATTGATGAAAGGATTGCGCGGCTTACCACGCTCGTATTCGAGCTGCACCAGAGAATTAAATGGACTGCCGGATGGCTCACGACCAACGCGAGTCCAGATCGCATCACCTTCCCGTGAAAAAGCCAATGCCAGCGCAAATAACTTCGTCACACTCTGCAATGAAAATTTTACTCCGGCAGCACCAATCGAAAACTGGCGCCCGTCAAGGCAATATACCGCCATTCCGAACTGTTCAGGTGAGACCTTGGATAATTGCGGAATATAACTCGCAACTTTGCCTTGCGACAACAGTGGCTGTACTTCGTAATAAATCGCACTCAGAATATCTTGATAATCAGGTGAATGAATGACGGACATGGTTTCTCAAATCTGGAACGGGCACACAGATTAGCATATGAGCAAGAGCATGTTAAGGACCACTTATTCCGTGAACCAATTGCCACAGTCCCACTAACAAGAAAAATAAAGAAACGGGCGACGCCAGAATGCGCATCACAAGCCTTTCTCAAAATGATAAAGTAAAGGTTTAGTGTATCGACTTACCTCCTATGAACTACAGCAACTCTCTCCATCGTTCCGCATTGATATTGACCTTGTTTGCGACACTTACGTCAGGCTCAGTGATATCAGCGCAAGCGCAAACAATGTACCGGTGCGGCAGTGTTTTTCAGGACAAGCCTTGCGAAAGTGGCCAGCAAAAAGTCATTGGCACCATCAAAACACCCGGCCCGTCAGACAAACCTGCATTAGACTTGAGCTGTACCCGTCGCGGTGAGGAAGCAAAAAAAATCATCTGGATGCGTGAGGGCGGTGCACTACAAGATAAATTAATGGCAGAAGCCAGTACCAGTGAGCGCCGCAAACTGATCGCAGATGTGTATGCCATCCGTGGCAATTCCGGCGACGTCAGAGCCGCCATAGAAAATGACTGTATGGCTGAAAAAACACGGGCACAGCAATTTGGCACCAGAATAGATGAAGATATACCGGGTCAGGCTCGTGCTGCCACCCAGCGGGCAAACGCAGAGCAAGACAAGCCAATTAACAATACGAGCGATACAGCAAATACAACGAATGCTGCAGCACGTAAACGCATGCAATGTGATCTTCTCAAAAACCAGTTAGCGACCGCCCGGCTTGATCAAAAATCCGGTGGTAGCGCTGGCACAATGGACACTCTCGCCCAACAGCGTCGCAACACTGAGAGCGAATTAAAATCATTCGGCTGTGACTCAGCGCAGCGATCACTTCAATAAATTTATCCCGATGAGACAATGCCGACAATTAAGCGCTCTGCGATTTAATCTCATCATCGCAATCTTGTCTGCGAGTTTGTTCAACGCCAACGCAGCGGAACTGATCGTCATGCAAAAGGAAGAACTACAGAAAAATTCCTCCGCTGTGCCACCGCCCCTGCGCTTCCAGTCCGCACTAGGTCAAGCCCTGGCAGAACAAATGAATCGCAAGGTCCGATACCTCGATTTACCACGCAAACGATTTGCTGAGGCGCTAGAAGCAGGTGAGGCCGATGTTTTGTGCGGCTATTTACCAGAGTGGCTACCAGGCGCCTTCGACTGGAGCAAACCCTTCCTGCCAGTAGCAGAAATTGTGGTCACGGCAAAACGGGCAAAGAAACCGGCAAGCATTCTTGAACTAAAAGGGCAAAGAATTGGTACCTTAATCGGCTTTGTCTATCCTGACCTGGAAAAGGCTCTGGGTGAAAATTTTATACGTGATGATGCGCCATCGATAGAATCTTCCATGCGTAAATTAGCAACGGGCCGCTTCGACCACGTGGCCACTACGGCAGCAGGTCTCTACTCACAGACTATGCAAAAGGATTTTTCGCTGCCATTGCATGCACCACTAACCATCAGGGAATTCAAAACGCAATGCGCCATTTCAAAGAATGGTAATGTGAAGGCAGACGAGGTAAATAAAGCAATAGACACCATTCTCAAGAATGGCAAATTGACAGATTTAATTCAGCACTATCACTGAAAAAACAGCATATAAAAACCAATAAACATGCCAGCACAATTACAACTTGCTGACATGTTTATTGGGATCAGGCTTTAGGCAAAGTAACGCCGTGCTGCCCCTGATATTTACCGCCGCGATCCTTATAGGATGTCTCGCAAATCTCATCGCTCTCAAAGAACAAGACCTGAGCACATCCCTCGCCTGCATAAATCTTTGCCGGCAACGGCGTCGTATTAGAGAATTCCAGCGTCACGTAGCCTTCCCACTCAGGTTCGAACGGGGTTACGTTCACAATGATGCCGCAACGAGCATAAGTCGACTTACCCAGACAAATTGTCAGAACACTGCGAGGAATGCGGAAATACTCCATGGTTCTGGCCAACGCAAATGAATTTGGCGGAATGATACAAACATCACCTTTAAAATCCACAAAAGATTTTTCATCAAAATTCTTAGGGTCAACGATTGTGCTGTTGATATTCGTAAAAATTTTAAACTCATCCGCACACCGAATATCGTAACCGTATGAAGAGGTGCCATAGCTGACGATTTTTTCTTCACCGCGAGTACGAACCTGACCAGGCTCGAAAGGCTCGATCATGGCGTACTCTTGCGCCATACGGCGTATCCATTTGTCTGATTTGATACTCATATTCTCTACCTTAGTGAAAGGTTTCTTCTTTGCTGAATCAGCAGAATAGCCTTTGTTTGATTTTGGGTAAGATTTTACGCGAATTTGTTATGAAAATTCGATTTTTAACCGTACCGTGGACGTCAACAAGCCGTAAAGCTAAGGTAATTACACTCCACAAGCAGGTGCCGTTGCCGTCTGAGATGCAACTTCTTTCGCATGCTCCACCTGCACCTCAGCTGGCAGATGAATATTATTTTTTACTGCAGTCAATTCGGCGAGGATGGAGATTGCTATTTCGGCGGGGGTTTTGCTACCTATATACAGACCGATCGGTCCGTGTAGTTTTGCCAGCTCTGCGTCTGTTAGGTCAAATTCTTTCAGCCGTTCACGGCGTTTGGCGTTATTGGATCTGGATCCGATGGCACCGACATAAAACGCGTCTGACTTCAGTGCTTCCATTAAGGCGAGGTCGTCTAGCTTGGGGTCATGGGTCAATGCAACGACCGCGCTGCGACTGTCTAATTGCATATCGATGACCAGATCATCCGGCATCGCGTGGACGACTTGGACGCCGTCGACTTGCCAGCCTGTCCGGTATTCTTCACGAGGATCACATACCGTCACGTGGTAATCCATCCCCACGGCGATGCTGGCCAAAAAGCGTGACAGCTGTCCTGCGCCGATGATGAGCAGGCGCCAGCGTGGGCCGTGTATGGTCGTGAGTGCAGTGGCGGAAACCTGCAAGCTCATACCAGAACTGGCCTGATCAAGCCGGACCTCTCCTGTTTGCAAATCGAGACGGCGCGCAACGAGCTGATGCGCACCCAGGCGCTCCAATAGCTCTGCAATCCGGCTTTGTGGGGACAAGGGTTCTAAAGCAAGCTGAATAGTACCGCCACAAGGCAGGCCAAAACGATGTGCCTCGTCGGCGGTGATGCCATAGGTGACTATGTCTGGCAAGGTTCTTTGTATGCCCTCGTTTCTGACCCGCTCGATCAAATCGTCTTCAATACAGCCGCCCGAGACTGATCCGACTACCTGTCCGTCTTCGCAGATAGTCAGCATAGCGCCTTCCGGGCGCGGGCTGGAACCCCAGGTTTTAATCACGGTCACCAGCTGGCATTTCAATCCGGCTTGTGTCCAGCGATTGCACGCTTTGAGGACTTCTAAATCGATGCTATCCATAATTGCTCAGGCAGATACCGCAGTATTGATGCGGCTTACAGGCCAAAAAGGCTCTGCAAGCCGCATCAATACTGCGTGGTTAATGTTGAAAACTTCTAAAAACTCCAAGCACGAAGTAGTCAAAAAAACGCTCCCCTCAGTGTTGCGAGGAGCGTTTTTACGACACTATCATGCCCTGGCAATTTTCTCCGGTGTCAGAGGTAAGCTGCGCAAACGCTTGCCGGTCGCGGCGCATAGGGCATTTGCTACCGCAGGTCCGATCAGTGCCGTTGCTGGCTCACCGATGCCACCAGGTTTTTCTGTACTCTGAACCAGGGTGACATTGATCTTTGGCATTTCATTCATGCGCAAGACCGGATAGTTGTGAAAATTAGTTTGCTGAACCCGGCCATCAACCAGCGTAATGTCACCATATAAGGCCGCAGTGAGACCAAACGCAATACTTGATTGAATCTGCGCCTCGACCGTATCCGGATTAACCATATGACCAAGATCCGCAACGACAGTGACTTTATGCACTTTGATCTCGTTAGATTTATTGACTGAGATCTCTGCAATTTGTGCCATGTAGGTATCGTAGCCTTCCATCAGCGCGATGCCGTGCTTGTGTCCGGCTGGCAAAGGTTTGCCCCAGCCTGCCTTGGCAGCAGCCTGCTTCAGCACATTCGCAAAACGTGGCTGCTTATCGAGCAAGGACATACGATAGCTATACGGATCCTTACCGGCGGCCTTGGCCATCTCATCGACAAAACTCTCGTTCGGGAAAGCGTTCAATGCATGACTCACCGAGCGCCAGTAGCCAACACGCAAACCCGCGTCATGGATGACCATATCCTGCGTCATGTTCGGTATGTCATACGGCACAACAGAAGCTTCCGCCATGAAAGGATCCAGCGTATCTTTCGGCAAACCAAAAGCGCGCTGCGTTACCGATTGCGACGTCAGCTCAAACTTCAGGCCGACTGGCTTACCACTCGCGTCCAGACCGGCTGACAAACGGTTTAAAGCCATAGGGCGATAAAAATCATGGGTCGTGTCGTCCTCACGAGTCCACAATAATTTAACCGGCTTGCCGACCGCTTTCGAAATTTGCGCTGCCTGGACGATAAAATCCAGCTCCAGGCGACGACCAAAGCCACCGCCAAGGAACGTCGTTTTTAGCGTGATGTCTTCAGGCTTGATCGCCAGCGCAGCAGCCACGGCACCTTGCGCACCTTGCTGGAATTGCGTCGGCCCGATCAGCAAACATTTGCCATCTTTAAAATCAGCCGTAAAGTTCATCGGCTCCAGTGTGGCATGCGCTAACAAGGGTGAGCTGTATTCCGCTTGCACCATTTTTGCAGCGCCTTTGATCGCGGCATCCACATCACCGCCGGTCTTCTTGATATTGATTTTTTTACCGGTCGCCGCTGCTGCACGAATGCCGTCCATCATATTGGCGTTATTGATTTTAGCGACGCTACCTTCATCCCATTGCACGACTAAAGTTTCACGTGCTTTTTTAGCTCGCCAGTAGCTGTTTGCTACCACGGCAACGCCGTCGGGGATTTGCACCACATCGATCACGCCGGGCATACTGCGCGCCTTGGTCGCATCAACACTTTTTACCGTGCCGCCAATCACCGGACATTGCTCTAGTGACGCATACACCATTCCCGGTAAGCTCACATCGATACCGTATTGGGTTTTGCCATTGACTTTGTTCGGTGTATCAAGACGTTTGGTCGCTTTACCGATGATCTTAAAGTCTTTAGGATCTCTCAGAACGACATCCTTAGGTACCGGCAACTTAGAAGCGGCAGCCGCTAATTCGCCGTAACTGGCTTGCTTGCCATCCGGCCCCTTGACCATCCCATTGGCGGTCGTCAATTTACTGGCATCGACACTCCATTTTTGGGCTGCTGCAGATACCAGCATCATGCGGACCTGAGCACCACCAATACGCAGTTTTTCCCAAGCATCACGTACGGAAGTCGAGCCGCCGGTGATTTGTGCTCCTAGCAATGCATTCACATACACCGCATCTGGCGGCGCAATATCGACCTTGATTTTTTTCAGGTCAACGTCGAGCTCTTCTGCGATCAGCATCGGCATGGAGGTATAGACACCCTGCCCCATTTCGGACCGTGCAGAGATCAGAGTAATCGTGTTGTCGTCAGCAATATGTACCCAGGCATTTGGCGTGTACACCGTACCCGCGGCCTGAGCCTCGCTTACGCCCACGGCAGCAGGCAGGCTGATCCCCATCATCAGTCCACCACCAGCCAGCACCGAAGTTTTAAGGAAATCGCGTCTTGTCGTTGTCATGGCGCGCTCCTTAAGCTGATTTACGCATTTCGGCAGCGGCAGACTTGATCGCGGCACGAATACGGTTGTAGGTGCCACAGCGGCAGATATTGCCGCTCATGGCGTTATCGATATCGGTATCGCTAGGATTTTTGTTCGCAGCGAGCAAGGCCGCGGCACTCATCAGCTGACCTGACTGACAGTAGCCGCATTGCGGTACATCATGCGCGATCCAGGCTTTTTGTAACACGTGCATATTGTCGGTAGAGAGCGATTCGACCGTGGCTATTTTTTTACCCGCAACCGCGGAGACAGGTGTCTGGCAGGAACGAATCGGTACACCATCAAGATGTACGGTACACGCACCACACAGTGCGGCACCACAGCCGAATTTGGTTCCTGTCAGACCGAGTTCATCACGGATCACCCACAGCAGCGGCGTGTCCACCTCAGAACTTGACGATACTGACTTGCCATTGATATTGAAACCGATACTCATCTTTGTCTCCCTGATTGTATTTTGTGTCAATTTGACCCGTTTTTAGCACGGCACTGCTACGACTGATTCACGCATTTACGACTATTTGCAACGCACACCGGTTTTTTACGGCAACGGCTTATCTTTTTGTAGGACGGAGAGCATAAAGCGGCCCGTTGACCTCCAATTCCGCGAATTTCCTTTAACTTTCAGCCGCACTCATTTAGCCAGTCAGCCTATTTAATATTGCCTTGAAAAAACATGCCGTCTCTTCCGATAAGAACAGTTCAATACGTACTTTTCAACATAGAAGTTTCTGACAGGAAGTAAAGACGGAGGCTGTAAGGTTTTTTATTCTCGCACGTTTTGCCTTTGTCTGATTGTGCGTAAAAAAGGACCTGAATCTAGGTAAGAGTCTGACAGGACTATAGTGACTCCACTAGCGAAAAATCTTCATCTATTTTGCGGAAAAATGCCGTGCCTGATTCTGCTGACGCACTCGGCTAAGTATGGAGGGGGACACGATCTGACGAATGCGGCCAAATACTGAGATTGCTAAAACTACTGATACTGTCCAACACCCACTATGTCAGTAACTACCTTCGTCGATCAGAGCGAATCTTGGCATCTTGACGCCATCCAGATCAATCTCTTCAAAAAACACGTCGCGGTTACGCGTCCAGACACTCCCATTTTGAGAGCGATACACGACGACAGGTGTCAAATCCGCCTCATGGGTTGCCTCGCAGATGAACTCATAGATACCACCCTTGTAGTGCCGATAGCGCTTGACGGCAGGATTCGTGTCGCTTGACGGGTTGGCAGATCCAGTCATTCCGGGAGATTTTAATACCGGTTTTGCCATCAGCTTTTTCAGATATGCCGGCACCTTGGCAGCGGTCAGCTTGTTAATTTCTTGCAGCAAGCGCGGATCAACATGATGGATGCCATAATCCTGATGCAATTTTTCCGCGATACGCAATAACAGATGTGCAGATACTTCGGCATCCGCTTCTGCTCTGTGCGCTGCGCCATGGAAGCGGATACCTAAATCCGATGCCAGTCGTCCCAGCGAGTAGCTACTCAATCCGGGAAATACCCGGCGCGACAACTTAACCGAGCAAACAACGCCGTCATAACTTGGCCATAGCCCCAGACGATCACTTTCTGCCTGTAAAAATTTTTCATCGAAGCTAGCGTTATGCGCTGCCAGAGTATCGCTTCCGATAAACTCGACCAGCTCAGGAATGACCTCCGACGCGGGTGGCGCTCTGTTGACCATCGCTTGCGTGATACCAGTTAATTCTGTAATAAACGGTGAGATGCGGATGTTGCAATTGACGAGTGAGACGTAACGGTCAACGATCTGGTCGCCAACAATACGTATTGCAGCGACTTCAGTAACACGCCCGCCTTGTTCGGGACTCATGCCGGAGGTTTCAAAATCTAGCATGACGATCGGTTTTTCAAACATTTTTTTACCTGTTTTCGGGAACTAATTTTTTTGCGCCGCACTCCATCTTTTACGATAAAAATCTGTGTAAGATGCATGAGCTGATTCGCTCATTGTAAACCGCGCCGCGACTGGCGTGATTCTGATTACGTTGGGACACTCGGTGAGTAATGGGTGAAATTCGTTAGGGACACAACAAATCACCCTCAGTCGTCAGCGCAAACAGACTGAACACATACCTAAAAAAATAAGCCTTCAGGCGTCAGGCAATCGCCTGATCAGCATGCGCAGCACATCCACAAAATGCGCTGCAACGATAAAAGATGATAAAAAACTTGCTCGACAACTTCACGCTACACCCTAAAGATCTGCTGCGCGACCTGGTCTATCGTCGCCTCTGGACATCGATTCTGATCAGCTCATTTGGAGCACAAGTCACCATGCTCGCGCTGCCGTTGACGGCTGCCGTCCTGATGCATGCGAGTCCGACACAAATGGGCATCCTGACTTTCATGGAGACACTACCCTTTGTCATTCTGTCGCTGCCATCGGGTGTATGGCTGGACCGGGTACGCAAGTTGCCGGTGTACTTTGTTGGCGAAACTTTGCTGGCAATCGCCGTCGCTAGCGTCCCTCTGGTCTGGTGGCTGGGCTCGCTGACGATGGTCTGGTTGTATATGGTCGGCTTCGTCATCGGGGCAGTCAATACGACTGCCGGCACGGCGGCGCAGATCGTACTGACACAAATTGTCCCGAGAGAACGTCTGATCGAGGCGTATGCAAAAAATGCGCTGGCGACCTCGGGAGCAGAGGTCGCGGGTCCTGCTGCCGCTGGCGGACTGATCAATCTGATGGGTGCGCCATTGGCTTTGCTAACTGACGCTTTTTTATTATTGAGTTCAGCCGGTATTTTGCGCGGTATTCATGTGAACGAAATCCGTCCGGTCAGAGCAGATGCACATTTTTGGAACGACCTGAAAGCTGGCGTCAATTTCGTTTCCAACAAACGACTCCTGATTGCACTAGCCCTGACAGTCGGCGGCTGGCAGCTTTGCTACAACGCAGCGCTGGTGGTGCAAATTCTGTTCGCTACCCGGCTATTGGGATTATCCGAACAGGCAGTCGGCCTGAGTTATATGGGCATGGGCATAGGCACAGTGATCGCTAGCATTTATGGCAACCGGATTAGCCGCAGCATGGGTCCCGGCCCCTGCATGGTATTAGGAATCGCCGTCTGCGGCGTGGGCTGGTCTTTGCTCGCGATTGCGCCATTAAATCATTGGGGCATCGCCGCATTTGGTTTTATGCTGATTTGTTTCTCGATCGGCGGCGTCCTGATTTTTATTAATTTTCTGGCTCTGCGTCAGGCAGTGACGCCGGAACCGATGCTGGGACGCATGACATCGACGATGCGCTGGTTGATTTTATTACCTGCCGGTCCCGGTGCACTGATCGGCGGCTGGATGGGCGAGCACCTAGGATTGCGGTATTCGCTGGGATTTGCAGGGATCAGTGCATTGATCCTGACAGTCCTGGCATGGCGCAATCCCATCATCCGTGGCATCACGGTGTTGCCAAATTTAAACAGGCACGACGCCTAAACCCCTGTCTCTACCTCGTTCTCCGCTGCGCCCATTGCGCCGCGTAAGGAATTCACCGCATAATGCCCGATTAGCAAACAATCTACGCTCACAAGCCATGACGATTGCTGACTACGACCTCATCACGGCCAGCGGCACACAATGCTGCCAGCTTACTTTTGACTAAACACAAGGTACAACAAATGCCAAAAGAATTGTCATCAACCGCTTCGAAGCCCGCATTCAAGCCCTATATTCCCGCTTCGGCCAATCTCCCTGAACTGAGCATCCGTGCTCTGGTGATGGGCGTCATACTCGGTATGATCTTCGGTGCATCGTCGCTGTATCTGGTATTGAAAGTCGGTTTAACCGTCAGTGCGTCGATTCCGGTTGCAGTGATCGCGATCACCCTGTTCCGTCTGACACAAAAACTCGGTGGTAAAGACTCAACGATTCTTGAGAACAATATTACCCAGACCGCTGGCTCTGCTGGTGAGTCGATTGCGTTTGGTCTTGGCGTAACCATGCCAGCGATTTTGATTCTGGGTTTTGACCTGGAAATCTGGCGCGTCATGCTGGTCGGTGTGCTTGGCGGTTTGCTGGGTATTCTGTTAATGATCCCGATGCGCCGCGCCCTGATTGTAGAACAGCACGGCATATTAAAATACCCGGAAGGCACTGCCTGCGCCGAAGTCTTGAAAGCTGCCGCAGACCAGAGCTCACGCGAGGCCGCCGGTGAAGCAAATAATCCTAACGCCCATGCAGAAGCAGCAAAACGCGCCAAAATCATCTTCGGTGGTTTTGCCGTTGGCCTGATCTACAAAATCGCCAACGTCGCCCTGCGCGGCTGGAAAGATACGCCAGAAGCGACTTTCGGCGCACCTCTCAAAGCTGGCTCCATCGGCGCTGAAATCTCCCCAGAATTGCTGGGTGTAGGCTACGTCATCGGACCACGTATCGCGGCCACCATGGCTGCCGGCGGTGTGATGTCTTATCTGCTGCTGATCCCGATGATCAAATTTTTCGGCGATGCGCTAAGTGTGCCGGTCAGTCCAGGCACCAAACTCATCAGCGAAATGAGCCCTGGCAATATCCGTAGTGCCTACATTCTGTACATCGGCGCTGGTGCTGTAGCTGCTGGCGGTCTGATCAGCTTGTTGCGTGCAATGCCAACGATCTGGCGCAGCCTGACCGCTGGCTTGTCTGGCATGCGTAACACCGCCAATGCAGTGCAATCCACTTTGCGTACGGACAAAGACATTCCGATGAAGTGGGTCGTTATCGGTGCGCTGACAATTATCGCTATCATCACGGCCGCAACGCCATTACACATGAATTTCCTCGGTGCAATCCTGATTCTGGTATTTGGCTTCTTGTTTGCGACTGTGTCCTCCCGTCTCACCGGAGAAATCGGCTCATCCTCCAATCCTATTTCTGGCATGACTGTCGCGACTCTGCTGTTCACTTGCCTGATTTTCCTGATCATGGGATGGACTGGCGGTCAGTACTACGTCACCGCCCTGTCGGTCGGCGCGATTGTCTGCATCGCCTCCAGTAACGCTGGCTCGACTTCACAAGATTTGAAAACCGGTTATCTGGTCGGTGCCACGCCGCGTCTGCAACAGTTTGCAATTCTGGCCGGTGCGCTCACATCTGCCCTGATTCTCGGCCCGATCCTGTTAAAGCTAAACGAGAGCGCAACGACCTTCGTACCTGCGGCGCAAGTTGCACCTAACCTGACCACGGACGCCACCAAGCTCAGCAGCACGATGCAACTCAGCGGTCCGCAAGCCGACAGCGACAAAGCCACCTACAAAGTCTGGCAAAAAAGCGATACCGTCGGCGGTCCTGCTGGCAAATACCTGGTCGATCAGAGTGGCAAAGTCGTCTACATGGTGGATCCGGGCATCAACGGCACCTACACAGATTTGCCAGATGGCACCAAGGTCAAAAAATTTGACGCACCGAAAGCTGTCCTGATGTCCTATATCATCAAAGGAATTCTGGATCAGCAATTACCTTGGACACTGGTGATCTTCGGCGTGATGATTGCGATCATTCTCGAAATGGCTGGTATTCCGTCACTGGCATTCGCCGTCGGCGTCTATCTGCCACTGTCTTCCTCAGCACCATTATTTGTCGGCGGCATGATTCGCTGGCTGGTTGATCGTCGCAATAACAAACTCGACCATAACAAGAACCTGACGGAAGAAGAAAAACAAGCGGCTGGCGACAGCAGCTCCGGTGTATTACTGTCATCCGGCTATATTGCCGGTGGTGCACTGGCAGGTATCGTCATCGCTTTCAGCGCCGGCATTCTGACGAATTTCGACAAGTCACTGAATGACTGGGCAACAGCGCACAATCCATTCTTTGAGGGGATCAACGCTAACGCGCTGTCGATGATCCCTTATGCCTTGATCATCCTGCTGCTGTACTATGTAGCACGTGAAAAGAAACCTGCTTAAAACGGAGATCAACATCTAGTTATCAAACAGACATTCACTGGATTCGTCGTATCATCGTATTAACAAGAGCGTGAACTAAAAAAGAGCTTAAACGTCCACCGCGTTTAAGCTCTTTTTTTGATGGCGAATTATTGGCCCAGTTTTATCCATATCAGGACTTGCACCAAAAAGATAAATTACTTATCAGCATAAATATTGAACCCGCAGGCTGGATGCGGCTTTCAGAGTCATTTTATGTCAACAGGCGCATTCTGCTTACGGATTCATTTTGTATCAATATTCCATAAAATAGAATGCTTCTGCTTTTTTCTCTTTGTCTTTCTCTGAGGCTCAGTGTCTCTGAGGTGAGAGGTTTTCGTTTTCGTATAAGTCCCGGATGTATCCTGAGAAAGTCATTATGACCAAAGCCAAATCGTCTCCTGCACACATCCTGTTGACCGGGTTTGAGCCCTTTGAAGATCAGACGATCAACCCCTCTTGGGAAGTCGCGCGTGCGCTGGATGGCTGGCAATGTGACGGTGCGACTGTTATAGCGCGTCAGCTCCCTTGCGTATTTCATCAGGCAATCACTGATCTGCAACAAGCGATAGATAGCATCGCCCCCACAATCATTATCTGTCTTGGACAGGCAGGCGGCAGACCGGACATATCACCCGAACGAGTCGCGATCAATGTTGATGACGCCAGGATCCCTGACAATGCAGGCCAACAGCCGATTGATCATGTCATCATTGCCGGGGCACCGGATGCTTATTTTTCCAGCCTGCCGATCAAAGCGATCGTGCGCCAGATGAATGATGCCGGTATTGCCGCATCAGTCTCCAACACCGCAGGCACGTTTGTCTGCAACCATGTCTTCTTCGGACTGATGCATATCATTGCGCAGAAAAATCGTCCATCCAGAGCAGCAAAAAAACGACCGCCAGTACGCGGTGGCTTCATACACATTCCCTACTTACCGAAACAAATTACGGCCAGCGCGGCTACACTGGATATGTCTGGCATGCCTAGCATGTCCTTGGACGTCATGATCAAAGGCATACAGCAGGCAATACAGACGACACTCAACATCACAACCGATCTTGTTGAAACAGGTGGGCAACTCCCCTAACTCACTTCACTAACTCACTTCACTAACTGCCCGACAGCGAACCTAATCAAGCGACAAATCCGGCCGGAGACAGCTAAAACCCCACTGAAGCAGGACAGACCAGCAAAAATGGTATGATGTAGGGTTATTTACCAGAGGTGATTCATTGTGTCCTGCGGGACATACTGGCACCCATCTTACCCAATACGAGATTGCATGAAAGATTACTATTTTGTTCTTGGGATCGCGACCACCGCGACACTAGCCGAGGTAAAAAAAGCCTTCCGCCAAAAGGCAGCTGAATTCCATCCGGACCGTAACAGCTCAGCCCTGGCGCCACAAAAATTCCACGAGTGCAAAGAAGCCTACGACGTGCTATCCGATGAAGCAGCACGCACTGCTTATGATGAAAACCGTCGTCGCAATTTGCTCGATGATCCGCTGGAAACTGCCAGCGAAATCTGGAAAAATTATTTATCAGGAGTATTGCAGTGAAGCTTTCCCAGTATTTTCAAGAACTTCAGTCGGTGTATGACGCCGAGCTGGAAGATTTAACCAGCGACTCCGAAGGTAAGGATATTTTGCGGCACCGCCTGAAAGAAAAACGCGAACAAGTACCATTTTTATTGCCGATGATGAAGAGCAATCCAGAGATGGTCGCGGTCGCCTTTCACGATGGATTTAAATATCTCAATCCTTTAAAAATCGAATTATTGCTGTCCAAGTCCTTGCAGCAACTGACGCCCTGGGCTGAGCTATCCAAGCATTTGCGCCTGGAGGCATGGGCAGAAAGCTTGAGCAAAACCGTACTGCAACACGCCGATGGTGAACAATTCATGGTGATTGCTGCCGCGCTCGAGTATCTGAACAAATGCCAATTATCACGCGCAAGCAGCCCATCCGTAGCAGATGATGATCAGGATGAGGAGTCCGAGCACGAAGACGATGGCGTACATGACGTACACGGTGTGCGCAACGACATGGATGACGGCGACAGCGAAGATGGCTACGACCTAGAAGAAGCAGGCGCAGACTTTTTAGCAGAACAAGGCTTTGACCGTAAGGATTAATGAAGATGGACAATACAAAAATGCACTACCCGGCACTGATCGCAGCACAAAACCTGGTCAAAGTCGGTGATATCGTCGGCGCAGAATCGGCACTGGCAACCCTTGCAGAAACCGAAGGTGACAAAGCCCTGGTTGCTGCGCTGGATGAATTTCCGGCCAAAGATCTGCTGGCGATTATCCGCGAATATGATGCATCGAAAGAATCACTGGTGAACCTGCTGGTGACACCGGAACAATTCGCCCAAGCTGTCGTGCTGGAACGTCGTTATGGCGACCAGACGCACGAACAATTACGCAGCATGGTCAACTCCGTGATCTTTCGCGAGGGCGGCGATCCGGCAGAATTCTTGTACGAGATTGCCGAAGTCGACGGCGGCTACGATGCGCTGGTTGATTATCTGTACGACCGGGTAGAAATGGTTGAGCATTTTTATCGCTATGCGACATTCGATCTGTTCCACTACGGTGACGACGCCAAAGTCCAGGCGATTGACGACGACCTGATGAATCTTAGCCGCGATGAAGAACCACGTGGTGCCTCATCAGACATGGCAAATCTGGTCGATCACGACTGGATGGAAGTCACCTATCTGCTGCGCTATGAATTGCCAGAAATTTTCCGCGAAGTGATGATGAAGCTGCGCGCCCGCTACAAAGCCAGCTTGCAATTCGCAGCGGCCGAACTGGCCGAGGAAGATGAAGATGACGAACATGACAAGCCAAACAATGATGATGGCGATGACAAGGATGATGACGAAGAATCTGCGCTTTAACCGCTAGCCGCGCACGATTCAGACATGTTCATTCTCTCAATTTAATCGAAATCTATGTCAGACAATTCATTTCAAGTCGCCACCGTAGACAATCGCCCTTTTTTTGAAAGCGCGTTGCGCTACGGCGTACAGCACGGTCTCATCACGTCCGAAAAAATCACCGCGATCGAAAATGAAGCTCCCAAAGGCATGGTACAAATCGCTGAAGCCTTTGGCAGTAAATATTTGCGGCCAGAAATCGATATGGCACAAAAACGTATCGTCAATCTGGTTAGCTTGTACCTGAAGCAAACCACGCAAAGTGATCTCGCTCTGGCGGCCAAGATGATCGCTGACAATACTTTTTTAACGCTGTCACGCGGCGGCTCAGGCTTACTCAAAGCGCTGTTCGCCATGCCGGAATATGCGCTGCTGGGCAGGGAAGAAAAAGGGCGTGTTGAAGATTTTCTGGATATCTGGTCACGCAAGGACGGTGATGCCGACTATCTGAATGTACTCGCGCAACGTCAGGCGAATGCAATTGAGATCGCTGCAGCGTACTGGTTTGGCGATCAGTTAGATGTCTCACGCTCGTCGCTGCAAGAGCAAGATGCGGATGCTGGCTCGGTCATCCGTACCGCCATGCTGTTACGCATTCTGGGCAAATCTGACGAAACTTTAGTAAATCAAGTCGAGTTTGCCAAGCTGGTTGATGCAGTGCGTAAAAAAGGAAAAATCAGCAAAAAAAGTAAAGACACTCTCGACACCATACCAGGCGATTATCAAGCCATCGCCGAGCGGATTTCGCAAGAAATTCAAGCCCATGATTTACCCAAAATCCTGAATACCGCCTTGCCTCTGGATACGGTCGTGTTCGAACTCAAAGATCGTTATTTCATCCGCGATTACGAGATGGAAGATACATCCGAATATGATGCACTGGTGTCGAAAGAATGGACAAAGCTCACCAAAGGCAAGACCGATGTCTACGCCCTGCTCACTCTGTTTTTTTGCATCGCTGCAGGTGGTACGCCAAAGACCGTCATCACGGAAGCCAACGCCAGAACGCTGGTAAAAAAAATTCGCAAAGATGGCTTCCATCCCGACCTAGCCATCGACTTTATCAACAGTGCAGCACCGCATGAAAAGCAAGAAAGTCTGCTGGAAGAATGGGCTGATTTCGTACAAGAAGCCGACACATATCTGCTCGACGACTGGGACAACACTTTCAGTGGCGCACTGCGCTTTCTGGACAAGCATTGCGATATAGAAAAATCGAAGAAATAGGTAATTTCTGTCTCTTCACATGCTCAACTATCACATAGTCAAACAGCACCCCGCAATGCCTGTGCGGCTTTCAGAGGCTTTTTGGCCTAAGAGGCGCACAGGCATTGCGCAATCTGTTCGAGAATTTTTTCAAAACTCCCATTAAAAAATCACCCCCATTGGACCTTACACAAAAACCAGGACCTCTCACCACAGAGACACTGAGGCACAGAGAAAAGACAGGGGCAAGCCATTTCATCGAATACCGGTCAAGAGTTTTTAGAAGCTCCCTATACAAAATTTCTAAAAACCTTGTTTGCAGAGAATCCGTTCCCTGATGTAACGCAAGTTCGACTGCGTTGATTATTTCGGATTTAGTGTCAACACATTGTCACTACCGCCTGCACCAAATACCAACTCCTTCACATGCGATAACTGATCGCGGACTTGAGCGGCTTTTTCGAATTCGAGATTTTTGGCGTGATCGAGCATGAGTTTTTCGAGGCGTTTAATTTCACGGCTGATTTGTTTTTCACTCATGACTTCGTAGCGCGCATGCTCCTGAGCCACCTCAAGTTCCTGCTTGGCTTCTTGCGGATTGTAGACGCCATCAATCAACTCTTTGATCTGTTTTTTAATACCGACTGGCGTGATGTTGTTTGCCAGGTTAAAGGCGACCTGCTTGGTGCGGCGACGTTCTGTTTCATCCATCGCCCTGCGCATGGAATCGGTGATTTTGTCGCCATACAGTATCGCCATGCCGTTCAAATTACGCGCAGCGCGGCCGATGGTCTGAATCAGGCTGCGCTCTGAACGGAGGAAGCCTTCTTTATCGGCATCGAGGATAGCGACCAGCGAGACTTCAGGAATATCCAAGCCCTCACGCAGCAAGTTAATACCGACCAGCACATCGAATGTTCCGAGACGCAGATCACGGATAATTTCGACGCGCTCTACTGTATCGATATCGCTGTGCAGGTAGCGAACCTTGACACCGTTATCACTCAAAAAATCCGTGAGCTGTTCCGACATACGTTTGGTCAATGTTGTGACCAGAACGCGCTCATTCTTACTGACTCGCAATGTGATCTCATTCATCAGATCATCTACCTGAGTCAACGCAGGACGTACCTCAATCAGCGGATCGACCAGACCGGTTGGCCGCACGACTTGCTCAACCACCTGATCCGCATGCTGCTTTTCATATTCAGCCGGCGTCGCTGAGACGAACACAGTCTGGCGCATCTTGCTCTCGAATTCGGCAAACTTCAAGGGTCGGTTGTCCAGTGCAGACGGCAAGCGAAAACCATAATCAACCAGATTGGTTTTACGTGCTCTGTCGCCGTTATACATACCGTTAAGCTGCCCTGTCAGCACATGAGATTCGTCCAGAAACATGAGTGCATCAGCGGGTAAATAATCAACCAGCGTCGGTGGCGGATCACCGGGTTTGGCGCCGCTAAGATGGCGCGAATAATTTTCAATTCCTTTAGTAAAACCAATCTCCGCCATCATCTCCAGATCGAAGCGGGTACGCTGCTCGATACGTTGTTCTTCGATGAGTTTATTCTCTTTACGGAAAAATTCGAGACGCTCGCGCAGCTCTTCTTTAATCGTTTCTACCGCACGCAATACGGTCTCGCGCGGTGTCACATAATGTGAGCCGGGATAGACGGTAAAGCGAGGAATTTTTTGTTTCACGCGCCCTGTCAGCGGATCAAACAATTGCAGGTTTTCAATCTCATCATCAAACATCTCAACGCGCACGGCAAGCTCGGCATGCTCCGCGGGGAAGATGTCGATGGTATCGCCACGAACCCGAAACGTACCGCGTCCAAAATCGATTTCATTACGCGTGTATTGCATCTGGATCAGACGGGCAATCACTTCTCGTTGACTGACCTTGTCCTTGGCACGCAAGGTCAAAATCATTTTGTGGTACTCGTTAGGATTACCGATACCGTAAATGGCAGAAACGGTGGCAACAATAATCACGTCGCGTCGCTCCATCAGCGATTTGGTGCAGGACAAACGCATCTGCTCAATATGCTCATTGATCGCCGAATCTTTTTCGATAAATAAGTCGCGCTGCGGCACATAGGCTTCAGGCTGATAATAGTCGTAATAGCTAACGAAATATTCCACCGCATTACGCGGAAAAAATTCGCGAAACTCGCTGTACAGCTGGGCGGCCAATGTTTTGTTCGGCGCAAAGATAATCGCGGGGCGACCGCTGCGCGCAATCACATTGGCCATCGTGTAGGTCTTACCAGACCCGGTGACACCAAGTAAGGTCTGAAAAAACAAACCGTCATTAACGCCCTCAACCAGCTTCGCGATAGCGGTCGGCTGATCACCCGCAGGCGGGAATGGTTGATATAACTGAAACGGCGAGTCGGGGAAGCTCACAAACTTCGCTTCGTCCAGCATAGTGGTGCTGCTATTATTTTCAGCAGAAATTGTCGATGCTACAGCCATGAGGCGCTTACCTTTGTTAGAATGGATGGCTGAAATTTAAGGCATTACCAGATTGTTACCAATTGGCATTATTCCAACCTCACTGTCAGAAAATTGACGGCTAATTTTTCATATTATCACGATGAACGCTCCTGTTTCTTCCTCCCTGTTCTCCGCCATCGAAATGGCGCCACGCGACCCGATATTAGGCATCACCGAAGGCTTTAATGCGGACAAAAATCCGGCAAAAGTCAATCTCGGCGTTGGTGTCTACTACGATGACAATGGCAAAGTACCACTGCTGGAATGCGTCAAAAAAGCAGAAGCTATTTTGATGGAAAAATACGCTCCACGCACTTATTTGCCAATCGAAGGTCTGGCCGCATACGATAAAGCTGTACAAGAACTGGTATTCGGTGCTGATAGCGCCGTTGTTACAGAAAAACGTGCGATCACTGCGCAGGCAATTGGCGGCACAGGCGCTTTGAAACTCGGTGCAGATTTTTTAAAACGCTTCGCACCTGATGCCCAGGTCTGGATCAGTGACCCAAGCTGGGAAAATCATCGCGCTTTGTTTGAATCTGCAGGTTTCGTGGTAAATGCTTATCCATACTACGATGCAGTCACTAGAGGTGTTAATTTTGACGGCATGCTGGGCGCACTCAAAACTATGGCAGAAGGCTCTATCGTGTTGCTGCACGCTTGCTGCCATAACCCGACCGGTGCGGACCTGAGCGACGAACAGTGGACACAAGTAATTCAGGTAGTTACTGATCGTAAGTTAGTGCCGTTCCTGGATATGGCGTATCAAGGCTTTGGCGACGGCATCGAATCCGATGGTAAAGTCGTACGCCGTTTCGCTGAAGCAGGTGGTGCGCTGTTCGTCTCCAACTCATTCTCTAAATCTTTCTCCCTGTATGGCGAGCGCGTCGGTGCTTTGAGCATCGCTGCCTCCAGTGCTGAAGAAGCGGCGCGCATCATGTCGCAACTCAAACGCGTCATTCGTACTAACTACTCGAATCCGCCAACCCATGGCGGACAAGTCGTCGCAACGGTATTAGCAACACCAGAGCTGCGTCAGCTATGGGAAGAAGAGCTGGCTGGCATGCGCGTCCGCATCCGCGAAATGCGTACAGCGTTTGTCGCAAAACTGAAAGCTCAGGCACCTGCTCACAATTTTGATTTTGTTACGCAACAACGCGGCATGTTCTCCTACTCAGGCCTGACGAAGGAACAAGTAGAAAAGCTGCGCGACCACAATTCCATCTACGCTGTAGACACAGGCCGTATTTGTGTAGCCGCACTCAACAACCGCAATATTGATGCGGTCATCGACGCGATTGCCAACGTGCTTTAAGTAGGCATCAGTAGCCGGTACGAGAGCGACGTAAGATGCCGCTTTCGTGCCGAATACTGGGAGCTTAGGCATTTGCCAATAGAAAAATTTTGACAGCTCGGGCAAAAGCGCATATAATCTTTGTCTCTGTTCCCTGATAGCTCAGTTGGTAGAGCGACGGACTGTTAATCCGCAGGTCCCTGGTTCGAGTCCAGGTCGGGGAGCCACAGAATTTGAAGTACGCAGCATTAGCTGCAAAAATAGTTTAACGAAGATCATCATTCTTCTATTCCCTGATAGCTCAGTTGGTAGAGCGACGGACTGTTAATCCGCAGGTCCCTGGTTCGAGTCCAGGTCGGGGAGCCAAAATATAAAGGTCTGACTAAATTTTTAGTCAGACCTTTTTGTTTATAGCAGCAACATTAGTCAATGCCGGCGTCATATTCAAAATAAAAAGAGTGCCGGGTGCGAGCGCAACTCTTTTTACTAGGAAAGCAAAATCATACGAACATTATTGATTTGGCTTAATGAACTTCAAGGTGAAGCGATCACTCTCGCCTATTGCTGCATATTTCTCTTTATCCTTCAAACCTTCGGCATAAGTTGGTGGCAAGGTCCAGACGCCTTTCGGATAATCGCTACTATCTTTAGGATTCGCATTGATGTCACTTTTTGCCAGCAATTTAAATCCAGCTTGCTGAGCCAGCGTAATAACATAATCTTCAGGCAGGTAGCCCGAATCGATGAGTGTAGCATCGAGCGTTTTACCAACTTTAGCGCGATGATCAACAACGCCAAGCACACCGCCTGGCTTCAATACATCGAACATGGCTTTAAAGATGATCGCCTCATTGTGATCGGCGACCCAATTGTGTACGTTACGGAAAGTCAGCACAAAGTCCGCCGAACTTACCGCCCCAAACTGCGGTGTAGATGGATCAAAATTAATAGTTTGAACTTTACTATAACGCTCCGGATCCGCTAAAAACTTCTTCTCCTGAGTTGCTTTAACACGGTTGTAATAAGTCATCGTGCTAGCCGATGCTTTTTCACTAGCCGCATTAGCTGCAATGTACTGGCCACGATCTTTCAGATATGGCGCAAGAATTTCACCATACCAGGCAGCGCCACCGGGCGTGACTTCTATGACACGCGCATCTGCTTTAATACCGAAAAATTCCAGCGTTTGCTTTGGGTGACGGAATGGATCGCGGGCACGATTCTCGTCCGAACGCCAACTACCGTTAATCGCCTTATCTAAACTATCTGCCTCAGCCGCCATCACGTTTGAGTGATGGAATGTGGCGAACATGATCGAACCCAAAATGATCAAACGACGTAATTTTTGTGTTGATTGAGATTTCATTGTATTCATTGATTCGCTCCAAATCTTTATTGACTGTGTCGATGCGCGTTTGTTCAATTAATTATTGCGATTTCAGAAAGTTAATAGCAACGGAATGCATCATACGACAGATCAGGAATTCACATCTGTGCACCTGCAACCAAGGAACCGGATGAGGCTGAATGGGGGAAAAAGCACGATGTATGGCAACGCCATCAGAGCAAGCAACTGGCAAAGGCTATATGGCGCTCAGGTCAGCAAGCGAATAGTCATTTACAAATTAGCTCGCCACATGTTTTAACATGAAGATGTCGTTCAATGGACATATCGACACAGCTTAGTAGACAGGAATAAAAAAGCGATGATTGAGTGAACAATCATCGCTTTTTTATTCCTGAAGATCATCCAGCATAATATCAATGAGATGCCTAGTCGTCCTAGCGCTTCAGCAAGGTCAATACAGCATTCAATTCACTACGAATCCGTAAAAAATTAACCGGCGCAACGTCGATATCAGAAATTTCTTCGATGACTGCTGCATGCATATTTAGTTTATTACGTGCGCCATTAATCGTAAAACCTTGCTCATATAAAAGCTCGCGAATACGACGTATCAGTAAAACTTCGTGATGTTGATAATAACGACGATTACCACGTCGCTTCACGGGTTTTAGTTGAGTGAATTCTTGCTCCCAATAGCGCAGTACGTGCGGCTTGACGCCACACAGCTCGCTCACTTCACCAATCGTAAAGTAACGTTTCGCAGGGATGGGAGGCAACACAAACGCGTCTAACTTGATTTCACTCATAAGGGAATTCAGGCTGCATGTGCAAGAGGTTGATTACCAACAGAGTCGACCATACCTTTGAGTTTTTGGCTCGCATGAAAAGTCACTACGCGACGTGCGGTAATAGGAATTTCTTCACCAGTTTTAGGATTACGACCAGGGCGCTGAGGCTTATCACGCAACTGAAAATTACCAAAGCCAGACAACTTGACCGCCTCACCTCGCTCCAGCGCATCACGGATTTCGTCAAAGAAGGTTTCCACCATATCTTTGGCCTCGCGCTTGTTCAAACCGACTTGTTCAAACAAGAGTTCAGCCAACTCAGCCTTTGTCAGAGTTGGCAGCTCTTTTTCCGCTTGTGAGCGCGCTTTGGCTTCTCGCATCGCCCGGTTCAAATCTGCATCAAGAACCGATTGCAGTTCTGCGGAAGTCAGGTCATTCATTATATTTGTATCCTACTTACTGAAAACATACCCAATCATTTTAAGCATCTATGCAAAATATGATCATGATAATTTTTATTTATTTAACTGAACTGCACCAAATTGTTAACGTAATTTAGCGGAGAATTTAGTAGCGACAGCAGCAAGCAAAGCGGCCATCGCTGCCTCAACTTTATCGTCTTGTAACGTACTTTGAGTATCTTGCAAGCTAAAGCGGAAAGCAAGACTTTTTTCGTCGAATTCTAATCCCTTACCACGATATTCATCAAATAAAACAACGGCTTGCAAGATTTTACATGTTTCATTACTTGCTGCCTCATGATGAAATACATCCATCAAATCTTGTACCGATACTGACTGTTTTACCTGCAATGCCATATCGCGCGTCACCATCTGGAATTTTGAAATTTCCTTATAAACAGGTAACTGAATCGTTTGTAAAGCATTCGTACTGATTTCAAAAACAACAGGCGCTAAAGGCAAGTCGTATTTCTGCTGCAGACGCGGATGCAACTCACCAATCATGCCGACGAATTGGCCTTCACATTCAATACTCGCTGAACGCCCCGGATGCAAGGCGAGGTGTTCGGCTTTAGAGAAGCGTAAAACTTTAGGTGCAAACAGCGCTTCCAAATCAGCCTTCACATCAAAGAAATCAACATTGCGAGTTGCCTGTCCCCATTGCTCATCTGCGACAGGACCATATGCCAAGGCTGCGATACGCTTAGGCTGATCATAGCCAGCAACGGTCAAGGGACCATCAGGGATTGATGCATCGCGCAGATACACCGCACCAATTTCAAAAATACGTATGCGATTAAGTTTGCGATTCAGATTGTAACGGGCGTTCGCAACCAGACTACCGATCAAACCTGAGCGCATGACGCTCATCTGACTTGCAATTGGATTCAGTAATTTAACCGGCATATCGTTGCCGGCAAAATCCTTTTCCCATGCTGCTTCAACAAAACTGTAATTGACGACTTCTTGATAGTCGAGATCCGCAATTTGACGACGCAAAGTAAATAAAGAACGATGATTTTCCGGTGCAATCAACATCGCATTGGCAGCAACTGGTGGCCGGGTCGGGATATTCTCAAAGCCATAAACGCGCGCGACCTCTTCAATCAGATCTTCTTCAATCTCGATGTCGAAACGATAGCTAGGCGGCGTCACCAGAAACTCTCCCACTGTCTGGGTAAAATCCAATCCAAGTCGAGTAAAAATATCAGCAATTTGTGCGTCATCCAGTGCTACACCGATGATTTTTACGGCGCGCGCAGTACGCAAACGCACGGCGGGACGCTGCGGCAAATTAACGATCTGGTCATCCACTGGCCCCACTTTCACCTGGGAAGACCCACCGCAAATTTCGACGATCAATGCGGTAATCCGTTCGATGTGCTCAACGGTCGTCGCGTAATCAACACCACGTTCGAAGCGATGTGCCGCATCAGTAGAGAAGTTATATTTGCGGGCCCGACCTTGTATGGACTGAGGCCACCAGAATGCTGCTTCGAGATAAATATTTTGCGTATCCAGACTCACAGCAGTTGAGTCGCCACCCATGATACCGGCCAACGATTCAATCTCTTTATCGTCAGAAATGACGCCAACCCACTCATCAACACTGACGGTATTACCATTTAATAGTTTGAGAGATTCGCCGGCTTTACCCCAGCGAACGTCCAGGTCACCATGAATTTTATCAAGGTCAAATACATGGGTTGGACGCCCTAGTTCCAGCATCACATAATTAGAAATATCGACCAATGCCGAAATCGGACGTTGGCCGCTGCGCTCCAGGCGCTGCTTCATCCAGTCAGGGGTCGCCGCTTTTGCGTTCACACCACGGATAACACGACCACTGAACCGACCACATAAATCAGGGGCTGAAATGTTTACTTTGAGCGTTTCTTGCAAAGTTACTGCGACGGGATGAATTTCCGGCGTCACTAAAGTGGTGCCGGTCAGTGCGGACACTTCACGTGCCACCCCCAGAACAGATAAACAATCTGCTTTGTTAGGAGTCAGTTTAATGGTGAATTTAAGATCATTCAGCTGGTAATAATCACGGAAATTTTGACCGACCGGCGCATCCGCAGGCAAATCAAGCAGACCGCCATGATCCTCAGATAATTTCAATTCACGTGCAGAGCACAGCATGCCTTGCGATTCAACGCCACGCAATTTACCAACTTTGATTTCAAAAGGTTTGCCATCGGCACCAGGTGGCAAAATGGCACCTGCCATCGCACAAGGTACCTTCATACCAACGCGGACGTTTGGTGCGCCACAGACGATATTGAGCAAAGTACCGGTACCAACATCGACCTGACACACATTAAGACGGTCAGCGTCCGGATGCTTGGCAATCTCGCGAACTTCGGCGACAACCACATGACTAAAAGGTGGCGCAACCGCCTCGACTTCCTCGACTTCCAACCCTGACATTGTCAGTAAATGAGACAATTCATCCGAAGACATCTTCGGATCAACCATAGTGCGTAGCCAGTTTTCAGAAAATTGCATAATTCAACCGTGATGTTGATGGTGTACTTTGCAGTACGGGAAATTTAATACCGTCTAAACAATATAAATGGAGCGTCTAGAAATTCAATTATCGGGATGCAGATTGAGGCGCAAAACGTAGCAATACGTCAGTACTGCGAGGCTTTGTAACGAAGATATGCGCCCGAGAATTAGATTTATAGATGTCTACATTAATTAAATTGCTTTAAGAATCGCAAATCGCCTTCGTAAAATAAACGCAGATCGTTAATTCCATAACGCAGCATCGCCAGGCGCTCTAAGCCTGAACCGAAGGCGAAGCCAATGTATTTCTCGGGATCCAATCCCATATTCCGGATCACCGCTGGATGCACTTGACCGGAGCCAGATACTTCCAACCAGCGCCCTTTCAGCGGACCGCTGCCAAAAGCAATATCGATCTCCGCAGAAGGTTCTGTAAACGGGAAATAAGAAGGACGAAAACGTACTTGCAAATCATCTGTCTCAAAGAAAGCTTTGACGAAATTCAGATACACGCCTTTTAAGTCGGCAAAACTGATATTCTCATCAATCCATAAACCTTCGACCTGATGAAACATAGGAGAATGTGTTGCGTCACTATCTACGCGATAAGTACGACCGGGCGCGATCACCTTGATCGGTGGCTGATTCATACGAGCATAGCGTACCTGCATAGGACTAGTGTGGGTACGCAGAAGGAGAGGCTTGCCCGTGCTGTCATTACCCTCGACATAAAAAGTGTCTTGCATTGAGCGTGCAGGATGATTCTCAGGACTGTTCAGCGCGGTGAAATTAGTCCAGTCGTTTTCGATTTCTGGACCATCGGCCACATCAAAACCAATCGAGCGAAAAATCTCCTCGACTCTCTGCCAGGTGCGCATGACAGGATGAATACCCCCCATGCCACGACCGCGCCCGGGCAAGCTAACATCAATCGCTTCAGCATTTAAACGGGACTGCATTTGTGCGTTCGACAAAGCGTCACGACGTTCTGTCAATAAATTTTCTATCTGTTCTTTTACAGCGTTGATAATCGCGCCTTGCGCTTTGCGCTCATCTGGCGCTAATTTGCTCAGACTTTTCATTTGCTCTGTTATCTGTCCGGTTTTTCCAAGATATAGTGCCTTGGCGTTTTCCAGTGCAGCAGCGTCTTGTGCGGCAGAGAAGTCTGCACGCGCTTGAATTACAAGATGATCTAAGGGGTTCATGCGATTATTCCCGACTGGGAAGCTGAAATTTGACTACTGAAAATAAAACGGGGCACAGGATTCAACCTCTGCCCCGCTCATCTTGCGATATTGCCCGACCCTACAGCTGCCAGGAAAACCGCACCTAACAATTACGCTGCCAGGTTGGCCTTAACTTGATTAACAATCGCAGCGAATGCTGGCTTGTCAGTCACCGCCATATCGGCCAGGACTTTACGATCCAGTTCGATAGAGGCTTTTTTCAGGCCATTCATGAACACGCTGTATGTCAGACCGTGTTGACGACTAGCTGCATTGATACGTGTGATCCACAAAGCGCGGAATACACGTTTTTTGTTACGACGATCACGGTAAGCATATTGGCCAGCGCGCATAACTGCTTGCTTGGCAATACGGTATACCTTGCTGCGGCGACCACGATAGCCTTTGGCTAAATCGAGAACTTTCTTATGACGGGCACGAGCTGTAACCCCACGTTTTACTCTAGGCATAGTAACTCCTTAAATAGTGAGTAGAGGTTAAGCTGTTGGCATCATGCGCATGACTGATGTTACGTCTGCTGCATTTACGTTCGTGATACCGCGCAATTGGCGTTTGTTCTTGGTTGTTTTCTTAGTCAAGATATGACGTTTGAAAGCGTGACCACATTTAACAGTTCCACCTGGGCGAACGCGAAAGCGCTTCTTGGCAGAGCTTTTTGTTTTCATTTTAGGCATAAAACACCTGTCTGTTTAGGACAGTTCCTTTTTAACATGATTGTAGGTGGCAACGATTACGATGCACTTGGATGCCTACTCTCACTTGTTGGAGCATGAAATCGAGTCCATACTCATCGCAACAACCACTGACTTACATCAATGATTCTCGCAAATCTTATTTCTTTTTCTTAGGCGCCAGAATCATGATCATCTGACGACCTTCCATCTTAGGAAACTGTTCAACCTGACCATACGGCTCCAGATCCAGCTTCAGACGCTCCAGCATACGCATACCAATTTCCTGATGCGCCATTTCACGACCACGGAAGCGCAGAGTAATTTTGGTTTTATCGCCATCATCCAGAAACTTGGTCAAATTACGCAACTTAATGTTGTAATCACCATCATCTGTACCAGGACGGAATTTTACTTCCTTGACCAGAATGACTTTTTGCTTCAGCTTGGCTTCATGCGCCTTCTTCTGTTCCTGGTACTTGAATTTGCCGTAATCCATCAAACGGCAAACTGGGGGTTGCGCTGTAGGCGCAATCTCCACCAAATCAACATTGGCCTCTTCCGCTAAGCGAAAAGCCTCAACTAGTTTGACGATGCCTAACGGCTCGTTTTCAACGCCGGATAAGCGCACTTCTGGCGCTGTAATTTCACCGTTGATGCGATGTGACTTGTCAGTAGCTATTGCAGTTTCCTTCAAAAATTAAATAATTTGGCTGTGCTTCTTTGCGCAACAATTCCGGTTAAGCCTTGGTGTCGATGTCATTTTTCAGACGTTCCAAGAAGGCATCTTGGGTCATTACACCCAGATCCAGATTGCCACGTGTACGCACAGCCACTGTGTTTGCATCCCGCTCCTTATCACCAATCACGATGATGTAAGGTAATTTCTGCATTGAATGCTCGCGTATTTTATAGGTTATTTTCTCATTACGCAAATCCGTGTGTACTCTAAACCCTTGTTTCTTCAGGTTTTCCGCAACGGATTTAGCGTATTCAGCTTGTGATTCCGAGATATTCAAGACTGCGATTTGTACTGGAGCCAGCCATACTGGCATCGCACCAGCGTGATTTTCTATCAACATTCCAATAAACCGCTCGAGCGAACCGACAATAGCGCGATGTAACATCACCGGCACTTTACGGCTATTATCATCTGCCACATATTCAGCTCCGAGGCGACCAGGCATAAAGAAATCAACCTGCATAGTACCTACCTGCCAAGGACGTCCGAGACTATCCTTCAAGTGATATTCGATTTTAGGTCCGTAGAATGCTCCTTCACCCGGCAATTCATCCCACTCGGTCAAACCACAGGCACGCAAGCCAGCTCTCAGCGTCTCTTCCGCAGTATCCCAGACTTCGTCGCTACCAATACGGTTATCCGGACGTAAAGCGAGCTTCACCTGAATGTGCTCAAAACCGAAGTCTTTATACACTTTCATTGCTTGCGGATGAAATGCGATTACTTCCGATTGAATCTGCTCTTCACTACAGAAGATATGCCCATCATCCTGAGTGAAGCCACGCACACGCATAATGCCATGCAAAGCACCTGAGGGTTCGTTACGATGACACTGTCCAAATTCACCAAAACGCAACGGCAGGTCGCGGTAGCTCTTCATGCCAGAATTAAAAATCTGCACATGACCGGGGCAATTCATCGGCTTTAACGCATACGAGCGGTTTTCCGACTCAGTGATAAACATATTGTCTTTATAATTATCCCAGTGGCCAGTCTTACCCCATAAGCTACTATCGAGAATCTGCGGCCCCTTCACTTCCTGATAACCGCATTCCTGATACACCTTGCGCATGTATTGCTCCACTTGCTGCCAGATCGTCCAGCCCTTAGCGTGCCAAAATACCAGGCCCGGTGCTTCATCCTGGAAGTGAAATAAATCAAGCGCTTTACCCAGCTTACGATGGTCGCGCTTTTCAGCCTCTTCCAGCATATGCAGGTATTGCTCCTGATCTTCCTTCTTGGCAAATGCTGTACCGTAAATCCGTTGCAACATTTCATTCTTGGAGTCGCCTCGCCAGTACGCGCCCGCCAACTTCATCAGCTTGAATACTTTCAACTTACCAGTTGAAGGTACGTGCGGACCACGGCACAAATCGGTAAAGCTGCCCTCTGAATACAGCGATACATCTTGATCCGCCGGAATCGACTCAATAATTTCCGCCTTGTATGCTTCACCAATCGAGTTGAAGTAAGCAACAGCCTCATCACGCGGCAAGACCTTGCGAGTAACCAGCTCATCCTTCTTAGCCAATTCCTGCATCTTCTTTTCAATCGCCACCAGATCATCCGGAGTAAATGGACGCTTGTATGAAAAGTCGTAGTAAAAACCGTTTTCGATGACTGGACCAATAGTGACTTGTGCGTCAGGAAACAGCTCTTTCACGGCATATGCCAGCAAATGGGCTGTCGAGTGACGAATGACTTCAAGGCCATCAGCATCCTTGTCCGTCACAATCGCCAGATCAACATCGGAAGAAATCAAATGCGAGGTATCTACCAATTTACCATCTACCTTGCCAGCCAATGCCGCCTTGGCGAGACCGGCACCAATGCTTGCCGCCACCTGAGCAACAGTGACTGGGGCGTCAAACTGACGCTGCGAACCATCGGGAAGTCGAACTGAAACCATTTTAAGTCTCCATGCCGGCAATATTTGCCGAATACTTACAACGTTCAAAAAGAAATAGAAGAAAATGCGGACGAAAAAAAACGCGGGCTAGCCGCGTTTTTTTCAAAAATTACAAACGAAAAAGACCCTCGACTAACGTCGCTCACAAATTGCTGTGATCGTAGTTCGCGGTGTCATAACCATGATGCCTTTCTCGCTCTTACCTATGTAGCAATGCTTATACATTGCGTGATAAAAATTCTGGTGGGCGGTGCAGAATTCGAATCTGCGACCCCTTGGATGTCGACCAAGTATTCTAACCAGCTGAACTAACCGCCCGAAGAGCCGAGACTATAGCAAACCAAGGCGAAAACGTAAACACCTTTTCTGTGTTTTTATTAATTTTGTAAAATTCTTGGGGAAATTTCACTGAGATAAGCCCATCAGCCAGTCATCAGTCTCCCTCAATCTCTTGCGGGCTTTCACCACATTGTCACGTATCACGTTTACACTGACGATAGTCATCGTATTTGATAGTCATCGTATTTATCACTCCCACAACTCATGCATCAAAAAACATCTACGCACAAAAGCGACCACCTGCATGCCCATCGTCGCGGCGATGCACAGCATCAGCATTTTTTTGAAAACCGCAGTCAAAAAATCCTCACCTGGGCGCTTGGCCTCACTTTAAGTTTTGCGGGGGTTGAAGTCGGCTTTGGCTTTTGGTCGAATTCTCTGGCGCTGATCTCAGATGCAGGGCACATGGTGACGGATGCTGCAGCACTAGGCTTGGCTCTGCTCGCCCAAATCATTGCCAAACGCCCGCCTACCGCCAAAAACTCCTTCGGTTTTGGCCGGGCTGAAGCGCTGGCAGCGTTCGTCAATGGCCTGGTGATGCTGGCCGTCGTGGGGTGGATCGTCTTTGAGGCAGTACAAAGACTGTCGCATCCGGAGTCAGTTCAAGGTGGCGCAGTCATGCTGGTGGCCAGTATTGGTCTTGCAATCAATATCGTAGTCGCGTGGGTGCTGTCCCACGACAAAGAAAGTGTGAACACGAAAGCGGCGCTGGTGCATGTCATGGGGGATTTGCTTGGTTCGGTTGCCGCGATTATCTCGGGTGCCGTCATTTACTACGTTGGCTGGATGCAGATTGATCCTATTTTATCGATCTTTGTTTCTCTTTTGATCTTGAAATCGACCTTTGGCGTCTTGGGTGAGTCATACCATTTCTTGATGGAAGGCGTTCCGCACCATATCGACTATGTACAGATTGGCGATGACCTAGAAGCTATCTCCGGCGTGCTTTCCGTGCATGATTTACACGTTTGGGAAATGTCACCTGGCTACCCGGCACTGATCGGGCATTTAGAAATTGACGATCTGAGCGCATGGCCGCGCATCCTTGAAAGCGTCAAAAATATGCTCTTGGAAAAACATAAAATTGATCACATCACCTTGCAGGCAGAAGCGCCAGGCATGGCGGAAGATGAAGGCGTGGGCGACTACAGTTGAACTGCCGCCAGGCAGAGGCCGAAAAAATACATCGGGAAGATATCGGGTCAAAAAGAGTTGGCCCGCCTTGAAGTAATACGCTCAAGTGTTATTTCAAATCGCAACAGGCACACCCTAGTATTCACGCGCCTCCTGGAACCAAATACTACTAGAAGGCGCATTCACATTGCGGAATCAATAAGAGAGATTAAATCCTCTTGCAAACACACATCACTGCCTGCGGACTTCAAGCACACCATTGACTTCGCGAATCACAGTCAATGCTTTTTGCAATTGTGCTGTGCCGCCAATCTCGGCAGTAAACGACATTCTTGCCTGTGATTTTGCGCTTTGGGTATTCACGCCAATCACATTGATTTTTTCCCGGGAAAATACTTCAGAAATATCCCGGAGCAGGCCTTGCCTGTCTTGCGCCAATACAAAAATATCGACAGGATAAACCGTTTCTTTACCGTGCTCCCCCCATGTCGTCTGGATGACGCGCTCTGGTGCTTTATGGCGCATCTCTGCAAAATTTTTGCAGTTCAGTCGATGGATAGAAACACCTTTGCCTCGCGTGACAAAACCAACGATTTCATCAGGCGGCGCAGGCTTACAGCAGCGCGCGAGTTGCGTCATCAGTCCCTCCGTCCCCACCACCAGCACACCTGACTTGGCACCTTGGGTCACACTCGATGCCCGGCTTTTATTGGTGATACTGACTTCGTCCGGATCAACAACCTCTACGTTCTCGCGTAAGACATTTTCAATCTGACGCAAGCTGAATTCGTCTTTGCCAACGGACAAGAATAATTCATCGACACTGGCAAAGCCCAGCTTATGCGCAAGGTCCTCCAGATTGACGGCCGTCTTTCCTTCGCGCTGCAAGGTTTTTTCAACCAGGGCACGTCCGTTTGATAGGGTCTCTTGCTGATCAATCACATTGAACCATGCGCGGATCTTGCTGCGCGTTCTGGTACTTGCCGAGTATTCTGCATTGAGCCAGTCGCGTGACGGTCCGGTTTGCGGAGAACCGACCTTGAGCGTAATGATCTCTATCGTCTGACCGTTTTTCAGCGGTGTATTCAGAGGCACCATCACGTTATCAACACGCGCACCACGGCAACGATGTCCGACATCCGTATGCAAGTGATACGCAAAATCGACCGGAGTTGAGTTACTCGGCAATTCGATCACGCGCGCCTGCGGCGTCAGCACATAAATCCGGTCGTCCAGGCTCGCTGCCTTGATTTTTTCAACCCATTCACGCTGCAACTCTTCTTGTCCGACAACGACGTCGGCGACCTCGGTTTTCCATGCCAGCAATTGCCGCAGCCAGGCAATTTTTTCGTCGTATTCCTGCGCAGAAAAATTCGATCCACCAGATTCTTTATAACGCCAATGCGCTGCGACGCCGTATTCGGCGAACTGATGCATTTCGCGTGTGCGGATCTGCACTTCAAGCGGACGACCGTCTTCAACGATCACCACGGTATGCAATGACTTATAACCATTAGGCTTAGGCCGGGAAATATAGTCGTCGAACTCTTTGGGAATCGGCGTCCAAGCATTGTGGACGATTCCTAATACGGTGTAGCAGTCTCGAATATCATCAACGACGACACGGAAAGCGCGCACGTCATACAACTCGTCAAAATCAACATCCTTGCCGCGCATTTTTTTCCAAATGCTATAGATGTGTTTAGGACGACCGGACACTTCTGCCTTGACGCCAGCGACCTTCAATTCTGTATTCAGACGAGCGATAGCGGAGACCACAAAACTTTCGCGCTCGAGTCGCTTCTCTTCGAGCATTTTTGCAATACGTTTGTATTGTTCCGGCTCCAGAAAACGGAATGACAAATCCTCTAGCTCCCATTTCAATTGCCACACCCCAAGCCTGTTCGCCAGAGGTGCGTACAAATCCATGGTCTCACTCGCGTATTGCTGTGCAGCGCCGTCGTCACGTTTACAATCAGCAAAATACCGCAAGGTCGTGACACGCGAAGCCAGCCTTACCAGCACTACCCGCATATCCGTCGCCATCGCCAGAACCATCTTGCGCAGCGTCTCCATTTGCGTTGCTGTTTTTTCAGCGGCGTCTTTACCGCGTCCGACATCATGTTGCGTCAATGCCGCTTCACGCAGACGCATCAGACGACGGATACCGCTTACCAGATCAGCAATCTCCTTACCAAACCTTGATTCAATCTGTTCGGCGGCGACGGGACTCAACTCTGGCAATTCAAAGAGCAAGCCTGCGATCCGGGTATCGACATCCGTGCGTAACATCGCCAGAGTAGCGACGACGCCCTGCACAAACTGCAATGCATTTTGCTCCGTCACAACCTGACGATGTGCATATAAAGGTGTGACGAATTCCAATGCCGCCATGACGCGATCACACTCGTTTTCAGACAAACCCTCAAGTAGTTGAGATTGCGACCCTGTCGCCGAAATGGAAACCATATACTTAATTTTGTGCGGCTGTGACGACAACCTCAATTAACCATGCAGGATTTACCAGCGCCGCCTGAACTGTCGCACGCGGTGGCGCATTACCTGCCGCAACCCAGGCGTCCCATGCCTGATTCATGCCATCGATTTGCTGGATATCGGATAAGAAAATCTGGCACATTAAAATGCGCGACTTATCGCTACCGGCTTCTGCCAATAAGCGATCAACATGTCCTAATACTTCAGCGGTCTGGCCGATAATATCCTTGCTCGTATCTTCAGGAATTTGTCCGGCAAGGTAAATCACTTGATTAAAGATAGCGGTCTCGGACAGACGCTGTCCGACATGAAAACGTTGTAAGCTCATTACATTCCTGATAACAGCAAAACTAGTTGATAACAACATGACTACGAGGCCTTCGCCTCAGCAGCTTAAGTTAATAAAAATTCTCTGGCGATAGCGATTTGCTCCGGCTGGACAAAGGTCGGTGCATGCCCGACTCCCGCCAGCTCAATCACCTTTGCATGTGGTCCACGTTGCTGCATTTCTGCTGCTGTTTCTGCGCTCAGCAAATCAGACTCAGCGCCCCTGACGACCAGTGTCTGACACTGAATCGCATCATACGTCGCCCACAACATGGCCTGACCGGCCAATGCCATTTCCGGTGTGGTTGCCTTAATCGGTATGGATAAATTTAAATCATAATGGCGTATCCACTGCCCTTCCTTATTCTGGCGTAAAACATCGGTGGCCAGCTTATGCCACTGCGCTTCTGTATGCGGGCCAAATGATGCAGATACCAGGCGAATATAAGCAGCACCCTCATCGAAGCTGGCAAAACGCATGTCTTGTCCAATGTAATCAGCAATCCGTGCAATCGCTGCGGGACTGAGTACGGGACCGACGTCATTGAGTAATAATTTCCGGATCGGATTATCTGGCAGCGCCGCCATCCCCATACCGATCAAACCACCCATCGACGTACCAAACCAGTCAATCACATCCGCATCCAGTCGCGCCAGCAGTGTCACCATATCGCTGACATATTGCGGTATCTGATAAAACTGTGGATTACGTAACCAGTCGGATTGTCCGCGCCCGACGATGTCAGGACAGACCACACGGTAAGCGTCAGACATCACCTCAGCCAACGCATCAAAATCGTCTGCTACCCGCGTTACACCGTGCACACATAACAGCACGCGAGGATTACGGGGATCGCCCCACTCTTTATACGAGACCCGATGCAATCCAGCAGGAGACAAACATTGAACTGACTTGCGTTGGGCTGACATGAGGAGCACCTTTCAAGAATAAGCGCAGTGAAGAGAATACGAAGAATATCAATAGCAGAGTTCTAGTAGTATTACTATGTCATCAAGTCGTCGCACTATTTCACTAGGCTAGCGCTTAAAATCATTGACGCCATTTGAATGCTTAGGGTCCACGTCACCTACCGGCCTCACAGCGAGTGCATGCCGGATAGCATAGGTAAGTTCTACAACCATCATTTTAAACATATACAAGGGGTCGCGATGCAAAATCATTCACTCAAAGGCAAAACAGCACTGGTTACTGGCTCAACCTCCGGTATTGGCCTGGGTATTGCCAGATCATTTGCCGAGGCCGGTGCCAATATTATTTTTAATGGTTTCGGAGATGCGCAGGAAATCGCAGCCCTGCAAACTGCTGTGGCTCAAGAATTTTCGGTAAAAACGGCCTATCACAATGCCGATATGAGCAAAGCCACCGAGATCACGGCGATGATGGATTATGCGACGAGTCAATTTGGCGGCGTCGATATCCTGGTGAATAACGCTGGCATCCAACATGTGGCGAACATTGAGGATTTTCCGGTCGAAAAATGGGATGCCATCATTGCAATTAATCTGAGCTCGGCATTCCATACGACACGCCTGGCCTTACCAGGAATGAAAACCAAAAACTGGGGTCGCATTATCAATATCGCCTCAGTCCATGGCTTGGTCGCGTCAGCGCAAAAATCTGCCTATGTCGCCGCCAAACATGGCCTGATTGGCTTTACCAAAACTACGGCGTTAGAAACTGCCCACACCGGCATCACCTGTAACGCTATTTGTCCGGGCTGGGTGTTGACGCCGCTGGTCCAGAAGCAAGTCGATGCACGTGCAGCCGCCGACAACCTGAGCAATGATGACGCCAAGAAAGCCCTGCTCGCTGAAAAACAACCCTCAGGCGAATTCGTTACACCTGAACAATTAGGTGCTCTCGCTGTGTTTTTCTGTAGCGACGCCGCCAATCAGGTGCGCGGCGTGGCGTGGAATATGGATGGTGGCTGGGTCGCCCAATAACGGCTTGTAGCAAAAAAGGCGAGAGTTTGAACGGATCGGGGGCGAAATAACTTTGAATTTCGTTCCTAGCGAACTATATTAGTAATTCATCATCTATTTAGCTGATCGAGACTTACGCAAAACGACATTTTCTTACCACTATTCACATTGAACCCGCAGGCTGGGTGCGGCTTCCAGAGACATTTCATGCCAACAGGCGCATTAGGCTTGCGGATTCGTTTGAAGAGCTTCTAAAACCCTTCAATTGATATTCCATGAAACTGCTACATCCGGCCTTTTCTCTGTGTCTCCGCTCCTCCGTGGTGAAAGGTCTTGTTTTTTCGTCAGTCCTATTGATGTTCCCTTACCCCACTATCTATCCATGAGGCAAGCTATGCGCGCGCAACCAACATCTGTCATCCTGCCCACTTTACTAGGCTTATTCATCGCTATAGCAACTCCTGCTGTTTTTGCCGCAGGCAAAATGAAGCCCGGCTTGTGGGAAATGACCATGCAATCGGATGCGATGAAAAATATGCCGGCGATTCCTCCAGAACAGCTAGAAAAAATGAAGCAGATGGGCATCAAAATACCGATGATGCAAAATGGCGGCATGACACATCAGGTCTGCATCACGAAGGAAATGGCGGAGCGCGATCACCCCGGCACGGGGCAAAAAGAAGACGCTGCATGCCAGCCTAAAAACATGCAAAACAGTGGCGGTACATGGTCAATGGACCTGATCTGCGACAGTCCCGACATGAAGGGTACAGGAACAGTCAAAGGCATGTATAGCGGAGATAGCGCAATGCAATCGACCTATGATTTTAAAGGCGTTTCTCATGGCAAACCCATTAGCCAACACATGGAAACCAAGGGTAAGTGGTTATCAGCTGATTGCGGCGATGTCAAACCAGCCGGCGAGATGGCGAAGAAAAAACAGTAAAAACAGATCAAATTTATAAAAACAGGGAGTATCTGCCTCAGATTCCCGAATCCGCTCATCAATCATAGGGAAATGAGGTATTAATCCCTATACAGCACCCAGTATATTTAATCCAGACTCTCCGTGAGACCGGAATCACTTCTGCAAAAAAACGCCAGCAATATGTGCTGGCGTTTTACATGAACGTCACCGGATTAACAGAGTCTCATCAGGCAAATGCGCCGATGTCCAATGTAGCTTCTGTTTTCGCAGTAATTTCTTCGGTGCTGACACCGGGCGCCAGTTCGATCAATTTCAATCCTGCCGGTGTCACGTCGATCACGCCAAGATCAGTGATGATACGATTCACGACACCTACACCGGTTAAAGGCAAATTGCAGGATTTCAGGATTTTGTGCGTGTCGCCTTTTGCGACATGCTCCATCAAGACCACAACATGACCGACGCCGGCAACCAGATCCATCGCACCTCCCATGCCTTTGACCATCTTGCCAGGGATCATCCAGTTCGCCAGATCGCCATGCTCACTGACCTGCATTGCACCCAAAATAGCAAGATTGATCTTGCCACCGCGTATCATCGCAAAAGAATCTGCCGAGCTGAATATCGATGATCCGGGCAATGTTGTCACGGTCTGCTTACCGGCATTAATCATATCGGGATCTACTTCTGCTTCTGTCGGAAACGGGCCGATTCCCAACAAGCCATTTTCAGATTGCAACCAGACTTCCATGCCTTGCGGCACATGATTCGCAACCAGGGTTGGCAAACCAATGCCCAGATTGACGTAATACCCGTCCTGCAATTCTTTTGCCGCACGCGCAGCCATTTCATCACGATTCCAAGCCATCTTGTTCTCCTTATTCTGCTGGGCGAACAGTGCGCTGTTCTATGCGTTTTTCAGGCGTTGCATTCACAACGATGCGGTGAACAAAAATGCCTGGCGTATGAACGTCATCAGGATCAATCTCACCTATTTCTACCAGTTGTTCTACTTCAACCACGGTGATCTTGCCTGCCATAGCGACATTTGGATTGAAGTTGCGTGCTGTTTTGCGATAGACCAGATTGCCTGACTTATCGGCCTTATAGGCTTTGACCAGCGACACATCGGCAACCAGAGAACGCTCCATCACATAACGCTGTCCGTCAAATTCGCGTATCTCTTTACCGTCCGCCACAATCGTGCCGACACCGGTTTTCGTGAAAAATGCAGGAATACCCGCGCCGCCTGCGCGTAATTTCTCAGCGAGAGTGCCCTGTGGTGTAAATTCAAGTGCCAGTTCGCCAGCCAGATACTGACGTTCAAACTCCTTATTCTCACCAACATAAGACGCGATCATTTTTTTAATCTGGCGGGTGGTCAACAACTGCCCCAGTCCAAAGCCATCCACACCGGCATTATTCGAAATCGCTGTCAGGTTCTGAACACCGGAATCGCGCAAAGCGGCAATCAGCGCCTCGGGGATACCGCAGAGTCCAAAACCGCCGACCGCTATGGTTTGACCGTCTTTGACGATATCTGCCAGAGCCGAGGCAGCGTCAGGATAAACCTTATTCATTTTGTCCCTTTTTAATGATGAAAACGTCTCGTCACACGCATTCCGTCCAGGCGGAAATTTTTTATGCTTTTTTGATGCGCATCTCTTATGATACACACAGCATAAGATGCTACTCTATGCCGCGCAATACCGTAAAAATACCTGATTTTATTTAATTTTTTTGACCTTTATTTCATTGATCAATCATGGCTGTGCAGACTAAGGCAATGACAGCATCCATGATGTAAAAACGAAATTCCCATACCCATTCGAGACCAGATTACTCACTATGAATGTAGCGCAGGCCATCAATTTTGAAACTATCTTTCAGCAGGCTCCCGTCGGTATGTGCGTCTCTCAGAACCGCATCATCCGCGCCTGCAACGATGATTTAGCACACATGTTTGGCTATCAAAAAGAGGAGCTGCTCGGCCAATCATTTCTCGTACTTTACCCCACTCCCGATGAATTCGAACGGACGGGTGCACGCATCACACCAATCATGAGCAGCAAAGGCTACTATTCCGACGAACGCATCATGAAGCGCGCCAATCAGGAACTCTTCTGGTGCCACGTATCGGGACGTGGACTGCACAAAGAAGATGCACATGCCGCTGGCATATGGACCTTCGAAGACCTGAGCTCAAAACGTTCTGTGACCGCCGAACTAACGCCTCGCGAGAGAGAAATTGCCGCCTTACTGGTGGAGGGCAAAACCAGTAAGCTGATCGCTCGTCAAATCGGACTCAGTCCCAGAACCGTGGAAATGCACCGGGCTAAGCTGATGCGCAAATTTACAGCATCGACCTCGAGTGAACTGGTGCACAAATTATTACGTATCGTCAGTTGATACCACAGTAAGTACGGCAGCAAATACTACCTCAAGGCAGTTAGGCTGTTCTCGCGCGACGCTGTGGTTTGGCAGCTGACTTCAACTCCGTCAGTTTTTGCTTGATCGCCTCAGGTAATGCTGTCGATTTTTGCGTTTGCGCGTCTACCCAGACGACTTTGGCGCCACCCTCGGCGTACAAAGCATAACCATCACCGACGCTGCGCATTTCCTGGATTGTTTCAAAGCTGCTACGTCCGGCATCACCGATGTAAGTACAAACCTCGACCTGGTCAGGATATTTCAGAGGACGCTTGAAAGTGCAATGCGCATTCACGATCACCGGCCCATTACCTTTGTCATCCGGCAGACAACCCAGCATCGTCAGCCACTCGATACGCGCCTGCTCCATATAACGAAAGTACACCGTATTATTGACATGCCCCATCGCATCCATATCGCCCCAGCGAATAGGAATGGTCACGGTATAAACCAATTTTTTATCAGGCACTTTCTGATCGATCATTGCGCACTCATTCCATCATCAGCCGTCACTATCGCTCCGTTCAGGAAACGTGACTCTTCTGCAGCCAGCAGCAACAATAAACCATCAAGATCTTCCGGCACGCCAACGCGTTTTCTCGGCAACATGTCGATCAGTTTCTGACCTTGCTCGCTGCTGAAATGATCCTGATTAATTTCTGTAGAAATATAGCCGGGGCAAATTGCATTGACGTTGATACCAAACTTGCCCCATTCGACGGCCATTGATTTCGTCATATGCACGACTGCGGCTTTACTGACGCAGTAAATGCCAATTTGCGGCAAGACACGTAAACCAGCTACCGAGGCAATATTAATGATGCGATGTTGTTTTTTGGGATCACCTTTGTAGCGTGCAATCATCCGTTTAGCAGCTTCCTGGGCAACGAAAAAAGCACCACGTTGATTGGTGTCCATCACATAGGCATAGTCTTCTGGCGTCACGTCAATCAGGCGTTGTGTCGTTGAGACGCCGGAGTTATTGATGAGGATATCAATCGGGCCCGCTTCGGTTTCTGCGTGAGCAATCGCCGATTTGATGCTTGCATAATCTGTCACATCGAGCGCGACAACATGGGCAGCACCGCCCTCTGCCTCAATCTCTGCGCGTAATTCTTTTAAGCGGTCAATACGACGCGATGCCAGCACCACCTGAGCACCTGCCTGCGCAAGAATTTTAGCAAACCGGGCACCAAGGCCGCTGGACGCTCCTGTGACTAATGCAATTTTTCCCTCAAAATTAACTTCAATACCCATTTGATTCTCCGGATGAAAATGCTGCCAAAATATCGGCCAAAAACTGTAATCGAAATCCCGCTAAAAGCTTGAGTAAGCGTACCACTCTAAATGTGCCGCTATGATGACATAGTCACCATGTTTGTGTTTTATAAATTCCCGGTTTCATGACTATTTTTCTCAAACTGAAGAGAGAAAAAGCATGAAAATGCTGCATCTTGCCAAGTGCTCTGCGATAATTCATCCACAATAAAAGCGGGCATCGCACCATTTTTAGAACAGATGCTCAGCTTGCAGAATAAAGTCACAGCATATAACATGCTGACAACAAATAAGCACGTTCGTTCGTAAATTTTCTGAAAGCGATAATCACCATGACACAAAGCCTAGTAGAGCAATACGGTCCGCGCGATGCGATGGAATATGACGTCGTCATCGTCGGTGGCGGCCCTGCCGGTCTGTCCGCTGCGATCAAGCTCAAACAACTCGCTGCAGAAAAAGGCAATGAAGTGTCGGTCTGCGTTCTTGAAAAAGGCGGCGAACCTGGCGCGCACATCCTGTCCGGTGCCGTCATGGATCCCAAAGCGCTAAGCGAGTTATTTCCGAACTGGAAGGAAATGGGCGCACCGTTAAATACCGAAGTCACCGAGGATCGTGTCCTCGTTCTGACCGAGAAAAAAGCGTACAAAACACCGAACTGGATGTTGCCAGCCTGCTTCGAGAATCATGGCAATTACATCGTCTCACTGGCAAATGTCACGCGCTGGCTAGGCCAGCAAGCCGAGGCGCTGGGTGTCGAGGTGTTTCCGGGCTTTGCCGCTGCTGAAGTGCTGTACAACGAAGATGGATCGGTGAAGGGCGTAGCAACGGGCAATATGGGCGTAGACCGTCATGGCGAGGCCTCTCCGGCCTTCCAGTTAGGTATGGAGCTGCATGCGAAATACACTTTATTCGCCGAGGGTGCGCGTGGTCATCTGGGTAAACAAGTGATCGCAAAATACGATCTGAGCAAAGGTAAGGATCCGCAGTCATACGGTATCGGCATCAAAGAATTATGGGAAATCGATCCAAAGCAACATAAGCCCGGCCTGGTCGTTCACACGACAGGCTGGCCGTTAATGGATCAGTACAGTGGATCTTTTCTGTATCACCTGGAAAATAATCAGGTTGCAGTCGGCTATGTTGTTGGGCTGGCCTATGAAAACCCTTACCTATCACCGTATGAGGAGTTTCAGCGCTTTAAAACGCATCCGGCGATTTGCGGTTTCTTTGAAGGTGGTAAACGTATTTCTTATGGCGCACGTGCGATTACTGCTGGCGGCTTGCAATCCCTGCCTAAACTGACATTCCCAGGTGGCGCTTTAGTTGGTTGTGATGCTGGCTTCTTGAATATGAGCCGCATCAAGGGTAGCCATGCTGCGATTAAAACAGGCATGATGGCGGCGACCGCCGCTTTTGATGCCTTGGGTGCGCAACGTCAGCATGATGAACTGACAGCGTACTCAACAGCATTTGAACAGTCCTGGCTACATGAGGAATTGTATACTGCACGCAATGTAAAACCGTTATTGAAAAAAGGAACCTATGGTTCTCCGTTGGTCTGGCTGGATCAGGTTGTCTTGCGCGGCAAGGCACCATGGACTTTGCATCACTCAAAAGCCGATCATGAATGTTTGCGTCCTGCGTCCGAATTCCAGCCGATTGTGTATCCGAAGCCGGACGGCAAATTGACATTTGACCGCCTGTCGTCAGTATTTATTTCCAATACGAACCACGCAGAGGATCAGCCCATTCATTTAACATTAAAAGATGCGAACGTCCCGGTCAGCATCAATCTGGCGACCTATGCAGGACCAGAATCCCGCTATTGTCCTGCAGGCGTATATGAGTTTGTGAAGACGGAAGAAGGTGCAGACCGTTTACAAATCAATGCGCAAAACTGTGTCCATTGCAAAACCTGCGATATCAAAGATCCGACACAAAATATTGTGTGGGTTACTCCAGAAGGTGGCGGCGGTCCTAACTATCCAAGTATGTAACACGCTACTTGCTTGCTTTCACATGAATACAAAAAACCACGGGAAATCGTGGTTTTTTTGTATGCAGTTTGTATCTATATCGTTTATCGGTTTCCTTGAATTATCTTGCGACATCAAGGTCCAAGCTATTTAGTGATACCTCACATAACAAATTACCTCCACAATAAAATGTCGATTTGAATATATCAGGCGTCCATATGACTATTAGGTGCAAGTGCTAAAGTAAATTAAATGTTTCATATGAGAGGCTTATTAAAATAAGTGTTATTCAGAATATATAAAAACAGCTGAAGTCAACGAAATAGCGCTCGATACAGACTTTTGCATCTGTCCGGACTATCTATATCAGCGGGTAGCAAAACGATTTTGATTTGTAGATTTTTCTCCAACGCGATGAGGCTGGCAATTTGTTCAAGGCTGGCTGCTGTAGATTCAATCGCCAATAGGACCGGTCGATCCCAACGACTGAGGCGCACTGCGGCAATCTGCGTGAGTAAGCGTTGCTGCGCCTGGACATCAAAATGTGCCGCGTGCAAATGAAATATAGCCATATCACAGGATGCCATCAATACATGATGTTCGAGATGCTGCAGCCGGTCTTGGTCCTGATATAAATGGATCAAGGTAGTGTGATAAGAGCAGTAAGTCGTTTCAAGTTTGGCTGCAAGACTACCGGCGTAAATTGAATGCAATGCGGCGCCAGCTTTTAGTTCGATCGCATTCCAACCAAGCTCAGCATCAGACTGCTGAGAAACCAGCAGTACATTTCTACCGGCATCTGCCCGCTGTTGTGCAACAGCTTTCGCCAGCATAGCGCTGGCGCGCATTGAATGCAGCGAGGAATCAGCTACCATGGTCAAAATCATCTGAGTCCTATCCATGCTGAAAATATAGATGAAGACCAGTCAACATTCTATCGATCGCAATCAACACCAGAATCAAACCTAACAAGGTCTGGACACCATTAGCGACTAATGCAAATCTGCGATAGTTTTGTATATTTTTTAGAGCGATAAGAAGGATGGCCAACACCAGCATGGCGGCAGCCAAAGCAGCCACATTTTGCCCCACATGTTCTGGCTGTGTCGCGCTTAACAACAAGACTGTCAGCATTGCTGTCGGGCTAAAAAGTCGCCACAAAGACCAGCACTTATCATTAAACAGATCGGAGGTTTGATTAGCTTGACGATCTGTTTGCCGATTTGTAGGCGAAAATACCTTCTTCGTCTTGGAAAAAAATACCATACCTAGCGCAGCCACCAGCAAAATCAATCCAGCACTCACTTGCAGACTCGCCGTATTGGCTATCGATATTGGAATCCAATATCGAAACGACTGACCGAAGAATGAAAGCAAAAGCAGTGTCAACAACAAACCCGCACACGCTGCGAAAATCTGGCGATCGCTTGGTGACGAAGCCACTCCTGAGCTTACTCCCGCAGTCATTTTCGACATCGTTAGCAAATCGGGCTGAGACTTTACGATCAACTTAGGCGGCATACTTAACATGGGATTGAGCACCAAAAGTAAAACAATAAAAAATGAGAAGGTAAATGACATAGCCGCGCTAAAAGATCACTTAATCACCAAAAACTTTGCTGTATAAATCTTGTATTTCTTGCGCTGTTTGCTGATCCGCACATTCGCTGATTGCCAGCCCTTCCAAGTAGGATTGATGCAAAACTGCATCGGCATGTATCGGTCTGGCAAAGAACTCCGCGCAAGGAATGCCAGCGACAAATTGTCTGGCAGCGTCTAAACAGGCAAATGTGGGATAGGTAGAACGGTAAGTAATTACAACGAGAATACGAAGACTGGGATTGAGTTCACGTGCGGTGGCGATTCTTGCGGTGAGTTTATCTTCGCTAAAGCAATTTGAGCTCTCAGAATCAAGCTTACCTACATTAAATTGATCGGAGTCCAAGACAATGATGACCAAACGTGCGGCAATCAACGCTGATCTGCTACCAAGAGAGTCGCGGGCTTCTGTATCGATCACGATGTCTTGAAAACGACAGCCTAAATTCTCTAGCTCTGGCTGCATACCTTTGCCACTGATGGCACGCGCCATTACGGCGGGACGGATGCCACTGGCATTGCGTTCAGCGCACCAACCTAAAGAGGATTGTTTGGGATCATTGTCAAGCAACAAAACTCTGCGACCGGTTTGGGTGCGTAAGGCCGCAAGACTATCCGCCAGCATTGATTTTTCGGTACCGCCAGTCTGGTTTGCAATCGTAACTATCATAGTGTTCCCTTTTGTACTGACTCAGTTTTAGTCGGAGTTTAATGAATCAGTTCTGCGCAATGTTCGGAAGCCAGATCAGCAGAACATTTAGGACAAAATGTCGTCTCGGTGATTAACTGTAATTGCAATTCGCTCTGTGATATTTTTGGCGAATTAAAATTGGATACACTAGGACTAGGTATTGACATTACTTGCTCTAGGACTTTTGCTAACTGGAGTTTTCCTTTATTGGACATAGGAGTCATCGGTAAACGCACGCTGTCTTCCATACCCCACAACATGGATAGAGCAGCTTTGATTGGCGCCGGATTAGGTTCTGAAAACAAGGCTTTAATCAATGGTAGTAGTTGACTAAATAAGGCTAAGGCTTCTCGCATTTTTGAGTGCCGTATTAAGTGCAATAAATGGACAAATAAATCAGGGCGTATGTGTGCAGATGCAGAAATAGCGCCCTGCCCGCCCATAGCAAATACATCCAACATCAATCCGTCATCACCACATAAAACATTGAATCCGCTCTGACTAAGCAGTGCGCTGGTCTGATTTAATTGACCGCCGCAATCTTTGATTGCGACAAACTTAGGATTAACGGCAAGCGCGGCGACCGTTTCTACATCAATATTCACTCCGGTCCTGGAGGGAATGTTATATAAAATAATGGGACGCTCACTCGCTACGGCCAGGGCTTCAAAATGTAAGCGAATACCTTCTTGCGATGGGCGAACATAAACTGGTGCAGAAATCAGGTAAGCGGCAGGCGAAGTACCAAAACGTTTCAAGCGCTCTACCATTGCGTACGTGCCGCTACCACTTAAACCTAGTGCGACAGGACAATTGGCAGGAACAGCTTCTTGAATCGCAGCGAGTAATCGCGCTTGTTCCGCATCATCCAGAGTCGCTGCCTCACCGGTAGTGCCACAAACAACCAGACCTTTTACCCCAGCATCAGTTATCCGCACAGCGAGTTGCTGAGCAGCTCTCAAATCAATTTTTTGTTGTTGGAATGGTGTAACCAAAGGCACCCAAATACCATCAAAAGTAGTCATAATCGTTTTCTCCTATTGATACAAAGAGGGATTAATTGCAAAAAATGAGTATGCTTTTAGCCACTCATCTTCCCGTTGATCAGATCAGAAACTTAACGGATAAGCGTCGGAGACAGTGGCGTAATTTTTCCAAACTCAGCACTTGGCAAAGCCATCATAACTGTATGAATAATGATTTCAATTGCTGGTTTTGCCAGACACAACCAAACGATCATACGACTAGCGTGATCCACAGGCTGCATGCGGATATAGGTAACCAACTTGCCACAACGATTTAATATCAGATGCCTTAATTCGGCAGCGCAATCACTATCCACAGTAATTCTCATCATAAAATCTGGTGCCACAACTTGTCGTTGAATACGATAAGACACCTTAGGAAACGTAACTGTTGTTGACGTGTATTTTGGTTTCGCAAGAGACGGGTTATTATTGCTACTACCCGATGAGAGAGTTTTTGCGGAGGTCAATGCGGAAACCAAAGAAAAGCGCGAAGAACTAGATGCTGAGGTAATGCGATTCATAGAAGTAACACAAGTTGTTGTGGTGATTTCAAGATAGCACCAGCACGGTAAAGATTCTCTAAAAAGGTCCGTTCAAGATATAAACATGACGTAAAAATGACTTACGTCTGTTTTTTTCACGGCAATAAAAAAGCCACTTTTCACAAAGTGGCTGGTTTGATTTTGATGTGGATTTTCAACTTACATTGTCAATTTTTCTAATGACTATTAAAGCATCACCAGTTTTCAGAAATTATTTTTTGAAGCCAGAAACTGCCGATGATAGTTTTCACATCCGTGATTTTGCCAGTTTTCACCCAGTCTAAAAGTTCAGGAATAGTCGCAGTAAACGTTTCGAGAAACTCTTCTTCATCTAACTGCGCTTTTCCGGCGACTAAGCCTTTGGCGAGAAAAATATCCAAATGCTCGTCTGAGTACGCAATTGCGTTATGAATCGTACACAGATAGCGCCAATCGGTTGCGGTATAGCCAGTCTCTTCAAGCAATTCGCGCTTAGCGCAAACTAAGGCATCTTCATCCGGATCAATTTTACCAGCCGGGAATTCGATAAATACCTGATTGAGCGGATAGCGAAACTGACGCTCCATCAACACAGTACCGTCATCAAGCAATGGCAAAATGACGACCGCGCCAGGATGCTTTATATATTCACGGGTAACTTGATTAGAATCAGGTAAACGAACGATATCTTTTTCGACTTTAAGAAAACTACCCGAGTAAGCGAGCTCACCACTCAGTTTTATTTCAGCGAGATGAGGATTCGCATCCGGACTCAGTGTCAGCTTATCCATGCTGTTTTCTCAGGTAGCGATATACAAAACCCGGAAACGCAAGAACTATGAACAGGCATGAGGTGATCGCATAAAATTCCCAGGTCTGTGGGAAGCGATTACCTGCTGTAGATTCGAGCAAACTTGCGATAAACCCGAGCGAGAAATAGAAAGTAGTTAGTTCAAGCAACCGTAACCAAAAAGGCTTTGCGAGCCAGCTTGATAATGGAATGATTCCAAACAGGCGATCGTTGAAAAACGGTAAATTGGCTGCGATTATCGCCAGGATAATCACCAGCCAGGCAGATGCAGAAACTTCCACTACGGAGTGTCCGGAAAATACATCAAGACGCCAGGGTCTTGATGATTGCATTGGTGCAAGCCGACATCAAAGAACCTGGCATTAAACCCATCACCAGAACAGCAATGCCGTTAATACTAAGAACAATACGCATATCTGTGCTAGCGACGATCGCATGCTGATCTGCCGGCTGATCAAAGTACATCAATTTCACTACGCGAATGTAGTAGAAAGCGCCTATCAATGAGAACAGAACCGCTGCCACAGCGAGCCATACCTGGCCAGTTGCCAACACAGCTTTTAATACAGACAATTTTGCGTAGAAACCCATCATTGGCGGGATACCCGCCAATGAGAACATCAATAGCAGCATCACCAGTGCAAACCATGGGCTACGTTTGTTCAGGCCTTTCAAATCGTCGAGATTTTCAGCTTCAAAACCTGAACGCGCCAGTAACATAATCACGCCAAAAGTACCCAGCGTCGTCAGCACGTAAGTGATGCTGTAGAACATAGAGGCACTGTAAGCCTCGGCAGCAAAACTTGTATTGTGACCTACCACACCTGACAACAAGCCCAATAGCATAAATCCCATCTGGGAGATCGTCGAGTAAGCAAGCATACGCTTCAGATTTGTCTGAGCGATCGCCGTGATGTTACCGATTGCCATTGACATGACAGCTAATACGACCAGCATTTGCTGCCAGTCTATCGCTTGTGGGAAAAGTCCTTCAACAAGCAGACGGAAACAAATAGCGAACGCAGCGAGTTTCGGCGCACCGCCCAGTAACAACGTAACTGCGGTTGGAGATCCCTGATAAACGTCAGGCACCCACATATGGAAGGGTACGACACCTAGTTTAAATGCCAGACCAGCGACAAGGAAGACAATACCAAATACTAAAATCTGCTTGTTTGCAGCAGGTGAAGCGGCCGCCTTGGCTACTTCTGCCAGATCCAGCGACCCAGTTGCACCATACAACATGGATATCCCATACAACAGGAAACCAGATGCCAGAGCGCCGAGAATGAAATACTTCATTGCCGCTTCTGTTGACACAGTATGATCTCTGCGCAATGCAACCAGGGCGTAAAGAGATAATGACATCAATTCCAAACCAAGATAAATCACCAGGAAATTATTACCCGAAATCATTACCATCTGACCAAGCAAAGAAAACAAGGCAAGTACATAGAACTCGCCACCTAATTTATCATTAGTCATGCCACGATCAGCCGCATATTGGCGACCATAAATCAATGTCAAACCGACTGCTATATAAGAAAATAATTTAAGCAAATTCGACATCGGGTCAGACACGAACATTTTATTACTTAGGTAAACCGAAATATCTCCGCTAGGATTCATCACTGTCAACACGCCACATACCGCCAGAGTCAGGATACTCAGTGCGTATGTCACGTTACGTTTATCATCTGCTAAAAACATGTCGATCAACAAAATTACGCAGATCGCCAGGAGCAAAAAGATTTCAGGATAAAGTGGTATCAGGTTCATATAGTTTCGTTTGTACTAAGTGCTAGCATCGATCTGTAGTTGCGCAAGCATTTTGTATGCTCGTTCACAATCCAGTCTTTTATTATTTCCAAGCGTATCGTCCGGCTTATTGCTCAGTTAGCCGCTCAACTCATTGTTCAGCAAATTACTCAACGTACTCAGGGTGTGATCTTTGTCGCTGCAACATGCTTTAATAAATCCGCAACAGACACTTGCATTGCATCAGTGAATGGCGCTGGATACAAACCCATTGCAATCACCGCAATCGCTAAAACACCCAACATGAAAAATTCGCGTTTATTAAGGTCTGTCAATTGTGCGACATGCTCATGCACAATCGCACCGAACACAACCCGCTTTACCATCCAGAGGGAGTAAGCAGCACCGAAGATCAGCGCGGTTGCCGCTAGCATACCAATCCAGAAATTAAATTGGACCGCACCAAGGATCACCATGAATTCGCCGACAAATCCCGATGTCGCTGGTAAGCCACAGTTCGCCATTGAGAAGAGAACAAATAAAGCGGCAAATTTAGGCATCGTGTTCACAACGCCGCCGTAATCAACGATCTGACGAGAATGCACGCGGTCATACAAAACACCGATACACAAGAACATCGCACCGGAAATAAAGCCATGCGAAATCATCTGAACAATCGCACCTTGCACCGACATGTCGTTAAACATGAAGAAACCTAGTGTCACAAAACCCATGTGAGCGATGGAAGAATACGCAACCAGCTTCTTCATATCTGCCTGTACCAGTGCCACCAGACCAATGTAGATAACGGCGATCAGGGACAAGGTAATAATAAATCCGGACAAATAATGACTAGCATCTGGTGCAATCGGCAGAGAAAAACGCAAGAAACCATAGGCACCCAATTTCAACATGATGGCCGCCAGAACAACCGAACCGCCGGTTGGCGCTTCTACGTGGGCATCAGGCAACCACGTATGTACTGGCCACATTGGTACTTTGACCGCAAACGCCATCAGGAACGCCAGGAAAATCATAATCTGTGTTGACAATGGCAATGGCAACTGATGCCAGGCCAAAATATCGAAGCTATTCCCAGCCTTAAAATACAGGTAGATAATGGCGACCAAAGTCAGCAGGGAACCCATCAATGTGTAGAGGAAGAACTTGAATGCGGCATACACGCGATTTGGCCCCCCCCAGACACCAACGATAATGAACATCGGTATCAGAGTCGCCTCAAAAAATACATAAAACAGCAATCCGTCAGTGGCACAGAAAACACCAATCATCAGACCTGACAATATCAGGAAAGCGCCCATGTATTGCGCCACTTGTTTTTCGATGACTTCCCAGGCAGCAATCACAACAATTACCGTAATGAAGGCAGTCAATGGCACCAGCCATAGTGAGATACCGTCGATGCCTAATGCGTAAAAGACGTTCAAGCGCTCGATCCAGGCACTCTTTTCTACAAACTGCATACCATGCGCTGCATTATCAAAGCGTTCAATCAAAGGGACTGTCACTAGCAGGCTAGCTAGTGAGCCGATTAACGAGACACCCCGTGTCAGACCAGGATTGCTATCGCGACCAAATGCCAGCACAAAGAGTCCAAAAATAATGGGACACCATATTGCGAGACTGAGTAAGTAAGAAGTTGACTGCATCATGAGTTCTTTTTTATGAATTACTTATTTAGCTAACGGGAACATGAAGGGGAACATGAAGTAAGACAAGAAGCCTAATACTCCAAGAATCATCACAAACGCATAGTGATACAGATAACCAGTCTGCAACAAACGCACTCCCTTAGATAACCAACCAACCAGTTTGGCACTACCGTTAACGATGAGGCCATCAATCAAGCTTTTATCGCCGACATTCCACAAGCCGCCACCCAATAAACGTGCGCCACCAGCAAAGACGATTTCATTAAACCTGTCCATATAATATTTATTATCAAGCAGCGCGTAGATTGGACCTACGTTCTTTTTAATTGCCGCAGGAATTGATGGCTTAAACATATAAAACACATAAGAAGTCGCTACGCCAGCCAGAGCCAGCCAGAATGGTAGAGATGTCAGTGCATGTATTGCCATCGCTACCGGGCCATGGAATTCGTGTTTAAGCTCTTCCATTGCATGATGCGCTTCATCAACAAAAATAACGCCCTTGAAGAAGTCACCGAACAACATTGGCTCTATCGCGAGGAACCCTATCACGACAGATGGAATCGCCAGCAAGACCAGGGGCAGCCAGACGACCATTGGTGACTCATGTGGTTTTTGACCCGGAGCCAAACCGTGATGATGATCATGGTCATCGTGCGCACCTGCGTGGTGATCGTCATGGGCATCGTGATGATGCGTCTGTCCGAAATTCTCTTTTCCGTGGAACACCAGGAAATACATACGGAAGGAATAAAAAGCGGTAACGAACACACCGGCAAGTACTGCAAATTGGGCAAAGCTTGCGCCTGGTAAGTGGGATGCCTGTACCGCTTCAATAATGCTATCTTTGGAATAGAAACCAGAGAAAAACGGCGTACCAATCAATGCTAATGAACCCAGCAAAGAAGTGATCCAGGTAATTGGCATGTATTTACGCAAGCCGCCCATGTTGCGGATATCCTGATCATGATGCATTCCAATGATCACTGAACCAGCGGCTAAGAACAATAACGCTTTGAAGAACGCATGAGTCATCAGGTGAAATACAGCGACAGAATAAGCGGAAGCACCCAAGGCAACCGTCATGTAGCCTAACTGCGACAGAGTTGAATACGCCACGACGCGTTTGATGTCATTCTGGATGATACCCAGGAAACCCATGAATAACGCAGTAATCGAACCGATCACCAAAATAAAGGATAAGGCCGTATCAGACAGTTCAAACAATGGCGACATGCGCGATACCATGAAGATACCTGCGGTAACCATGGTCGCCGCGTGGATTAAAGCGGAGATCGGGGTCGGGCCTTCCATCGAATCTGGCAACCAGACATGCAGCGGGAATTGTGCAGACTTACCCATTGCGCCAATAAACAAGCAGATACACGCAACAGTAATTAGCATCCAATCTGTTCCGGGCAATAAAACCTTCGCCAGCTCTTCTTTTTTAGCAAACACTTCCGCATAGTTCATCGAACCTGCATAGGCTAATAACAAACCAATTCCCAAAATGAAACCAAAGTCGCCTACTCGATTTACCAGGAAGGCTTTCATATTTGCGTAAATCGCCGTTGGCTTGGTATACCAAAAACCGATCAGCAAGTAAGAGACCAGACCAACCGCTTCCCAGCCAAAGAATAACTGCAAGAAGTTATTACTCATGACCAGCATCAGCATGGAGAACGTAAATAAGGAAATATATGAAAAGAAGCGGTTGTAACCTTCATCTTCTGCCATATAGCCGATGGTATAGATATGTACCATCAATGAAACGAAGGTAACGACGCACATCATCATCGCTGTCAGGCTATCGACTAAGAAACCGACTTCCAGTTTCAAGCCTGCGACTTGCATCCACTGATATAAAGTACCGTTATAAGTTGCGCCATCCGCCACTGCTGACAACGTCATGCAGGAAATAATGAACGCAATCAACACGCCTGAAATAGTCGCAGTATGAGATACCTTACGACCTACCAGATTGCCAAAAAATTTTGTACCTAACAGACCCGCAATGGCAGAGCCTGCAAGAGGTGCCAATGGTACAGCCAGTAGTAAATGTGGGTTAAGTTGCCCCGCCATGATGACCCTTTGTTAGCTTATTACTTTTTTTAAATCGCCAGTGAGTTTAATCTGGTTGTCATTGCATCCAAAGATCACAATTAGACAACAGGCAAAACTCATTATCCTTTGAGCGCATCCAGATCTTCTACATCAATGGTATCCATATTACGGAACATCACCACGAGGATAGCAAGGCCAATCGCAGATTCTGCAGCAGCCACGGTCAGGATAAAGAACACAAAAATCTGCCCCGCTGCATCACCAAGATAATGCGAAAATGCAATGAAATTCATGTTGACGGCAAGCAGCATCAACTCAATTGCCATCAACAGAACAATAATATTTTTACGATTCAGAAAAATACCGACGATAGAGATAGCGAATAAAATCGCACCCAATATCAGGTAATGTGTCAATGTTAAAGTCATTTACGCCTCTGTCTGTTCTGTTGTTCCACCCAGGCCAGCTCTGTCGCGGGCACGTTCAGAATCGGCAACCATACTGACCATACGAACACGGTCATTACGCTTCACTTTGACTGCTTCGGCAGGATCAAAATATTTACTATCTTTACGACGGCGTAAAGTCAGCGCGACAGCGGCTACGATCGCCACCAGGAGAATCGCAGCAGCAACCTCGAAAGCAAACATGTAGTGAGTGAAGATTTCTATGCCTAGTGACTTGGTGTTACCAATATTGTCTGATGCAGCAGGAATATGATTATCAGGACGCAAAAATCCGCGCCATAGCACTGCTGACATTTCCAGAACAATGGCGACACCGACACAAGCAGCAAGAGGAAAATGACTCCAGAAGCCCTGACGTAACTTATCCATATTTATGTCAAGCATCATCACAACAAACAAGAACAACACCATCACTGCGCCGACGTACACTAGCACCAGTACGATCGCCAAAAATTCAGCCTTCAACAACAACCAGATACCTGCTGCAGTAAAAAAAGCGAGAACTAAAAATAACGCAGCATGTACCGGGCTTCGGGCGGTAATAACCTGAATCGATGCGAAAATCAGAATCGCAGCAAACACGTAAAATAAAGCAGTGGTAAATTCCATAGCGAGCTAAATCCTAGTTACACCGAATTAACGGTAAGCCGCATCAGCGGCGCGAGCGGCAGCGATTTCTGTTTCATAGCGATCACCTATGGCCAACAGCATCTCTTTGGTGAAATATAAATCACCACGCTTTTCACCGTGATATTCCAATACGTGAGTTTCTACAATCGAATCTACCGGACATGATTCTTCGCAAAATCCGCAAAAAATACACTTGGTTAGATCGATATCGTAACGCGTCGTGCGACGTGATCCGTCTTCCCGTTGATCAGACTCAATCGTAATCGCCATTGCCGGACAGACTGCTTCACACAACTTGCAGGCGATGCAACGCTCTTCTCCGTTCGGATAACGACGTAAAGCATGTAAACCACGAAAACGTGGAGATTGCGGTGTTTTTTCTTCTGGAAATTGCACTGTAATTTTGCGTGCGAACATATAGCGACCAGTCAAAGCCAGTCCCTTTAGTAATTCGCGCAGCATCAGGCTGCCAAAAAAATCCTTAATTGCTTCCATTTTTTTAGCCTCTTACTTCCAAATATTCCATGGAGTTTGCATCCATGCTGCGACAATCACCAGGTACACTAGGGTCAACGGGATAAATACTTTCCAGCCCAAACGCATGATCTGATCATAGCGATAGCGTGGGAAAGATGCACGTGCCCAAATAAACATGGAAACTACGAAGAAGGTCTTGATACCAAGCCAGATCCAGCCTGGTATGAAATCCAAGAAACCTAGCGGTGCAGACCAACCGCCGAGGAACATCAGAGATGCCATTGCAGAAATCAAAATCATGTTTGCATATTCGGCAAGGAAAAACATTGCAAATGACATTCCTGAATATTCCACCATATGCCCGGCAACAATCTCTGATTCACCCTCAACCACGTCGAACGGATGACGATTTGTTTCTGCAATACCAGAAATTACATAAACTACGAACACCGGCAATAAAGGTAACCAATTCCATGAAAAAATATTCAATCCGTGGCTGGCAGCAAAACCGTGAGTTTGACTATTCACGATATCTGTCAAATTTAAGCTACCAGAGACCATCAGTACGATGACTAATACGAAGCCCATCGCAATTTCATACGAAACCATTTGGGCTGAAGCCCGCATCGCACCAAGAAATGCATACTTTGAGTTGGATGCCCAGCCGGCAATGATGATCCCGTACACTTCCATTGAAGTGATCGCCATTACCAGCAAAAGACCAGCGTTGACATTTGCCAGTACTGTTTCTGGTCCGAATGGAATCACTGACCAAGCAGCCAATGCCGGCATAATCGTCATGATTGGAGCCAGAATAAACAATACTTTATTGGCCTTGGCGGGAACAATAATTTCCTTCAGCAGCAATTTCAGTGCATCAGCGATTGGTTGCAGTAAACCAGCGGGACCCACGCGATTCGGACCAAGGCGGATATGCATCCAACCTATCATCTTACGTTCCCATAAGGTCAGGTAAGCAACGCAACCCATTACAGGCAAAGTGATGCAGACAATTTTTATAAGAGTCCACACCAGAGGCCATAGGCCGCCCAGATATTGCTGTCCATATGCTTGAATAGTGAGTAACAAATTCATTACGCACGCTCCACAGTAACAGCACCAAACATTGGACCTAATGACTTAGTTAAAATATGGCCTGCGGCAAGGCGGACAACGTTATCAGGTAAGTTCTTACCCAGAACCACTGGCAATACTGCAGACCCATGGCCTTGTGTGATCTTGACGTAATCGCCGTCTTTTAAACTTAACTTTGCAAACTGCGCTGCACTCAGATGAATTTCAGGCGCCTTTGCATCTCTGGTCTTTTGCAAGGACTCAGATCTTCTGACAATGGCATCTGTACTGTAAATCGACACATCCGCAATCCTTTCCAGGCCTTGAGAAATAACAGCACTCGCCAGCACAGGAATGTCAGTGACACTCATATTATTGAGGCTTGTCGCTACTGTCGCGACATCCTTGCCCAGCAAAGCATCGCGAATTGCCTCGGAGGTTTCGAACTCAAACTCAGGCAAGTCAAGCAGATTACCGAGCACGCGCAATACTTTCCAAGCCGGACGAGTATCACCCAGCGGCTTCACCACGCCATGGAAACTTTGTACGCGACCTTCACAGTTAATGAAAGTACCGGCAGTTTCTGTAAAAGGCGACACTGGTAGCAACACATCAGCGTAATCTAAACCGTGTTTGTAGGCAGACAAAGAAACAACCATTTCAGCCTGATCCAGGGCAGACCTTGCTTGCTGGGGATTAGCGCAATCTAATTCAGGTTCTGCATGCAAAAGCACGTATGCTTTTTTTGCCTGTGCAAATAAGTTTTGCGCATTTGCTGCATTACTTGGCACAGCGCCGGCAAGATATCCACCCACCGTATTCGCGGCTTCGGTCAGATAACCGAAACTTGCACCAGCATTCTGTGCAATCCATTGCGACAAAGCGTGTAGTTTTGCAGCATCAGGATGTTGCGCGGCGGCGTTACCCAAAAATATCCCCGCATTAGCTTTCAAGATACCATCGGCAATCAATGCTGCTTTTTCAGATACTTGGACTTGTTCAAAGCCAGCAGGTTTTGAGATTTCTTTTTTAACCGCAACAGCAACTGCAATCTCTGCAAGGAAATTCAACCAGGCAGACGGTGCTAGTACGGCATTGTTTGCTAATTTGATCAGCAACTCATCGTCTGTTGCATGCAGGATACTCAACTTGGCGCCCATTTTGACCGATTGACGCAAACGCGCAGCCAGCAGCGGGTGATCCTTACGTAAGAAGGAGCCAATGACGAAAACACTCTTCAATTGTGCAAAATCAACAATCGACATGCCCAGCCAAGGCATAACCTTGCTATCTAACGAGAAATCAGATTGACGCAGGCGGAAGTCCACATTATCGGAACCAAGACCACGAACGACCTTTTGTAGCAAGCTAAGCTCTTCCAGGGTCGAACTTGGCGTAGCTGCTGCCGCAATAGCAGCAGCACCATGTTCATGTTTAATATTGCGCAAGCCATGTGCCACATATTCCAGGGCTGTTTGCCAGTCAGTTTCCTGCCACTGGCCACCTTGTTTAATCATTGGCTTAGTCAGGCGTTCTTCGCTGTTCAAACCTTCATAAGCAAAGCGATCTTTATCGGAAATCCAGCATTCATTGACCGCTTCGTTTTCCAAAGGTACGACACGCATCACTTTGTTGTTCTTCACCTGAACAATCAAATTGGCCCCTAGGCCATCATGTGCACTAATCGACTTACGACGGGATAATTCCCAAGTACGTGCTGAATAACGGAAAGGCTTGGATGTCAATGCACCAACCGGACAAAGATCAATCATATTGCCGGACAATTCCGAATCTACGGTCTTGCCAACGAAAGAAGTGATCTCGGAATGCTCGCCGCGACCCAGCATGCCCAGCTCCATCACACCGGCAATTTCCTGGCCGAAACGGACACAGCGGGTGCAGTGGATGCAACGGCTCATTTCTTCCATAGAAATCAATGGGCCGACATTTTTATGAAAAACTACCCGTTTTTCTTCTTCGTAACGTGAGCTGGTGGAACCATATCCGACTGCCAGATCCTGCAGTTGACATTCACCACCCTGATCGCAAATCGGGCAATCCAGAGGGTGATTAATCAACAGGAATTCCATCACGCCTTTTTGTGCTTTAACCGCCTTGTCGCTATTGGATCGCACGATCATGCCGGCCGTCACAGGAGTCGCGCAAGCAGGCAAAGGCTTAGGTGCCTTCTCCACTTCGACCAGACACATACGGCAGTTCGCCGCAATGGATAATTTTTTGTGATAGCAAAAATGCGGAATATATGTGCCAAGTTTGTTGGCAGCATCCATTACCATGCTGCCTTCTTGCACTTCAACTTTTTTGCCGTCTATTTCGATTTCAACCATGGTTTACTCTGAAGTACGCTACCTGAGCTGGCTTAAATGTAAGCGGGAACCAAGCAATGTTTATGCTCGATGTGATATTCAAATTCTTCGCGGAAATTCTTGATGAAGGCGCGTACCGGCATCGCAGCAGCATCACCCAAGGCACAAATAGTACGTCCCTGAATATTGTCTGCAATCGAATTCAGCATGTCGAGATCATCTGCCCTGCCCTGTCCGTGTTCGATGCGATGTACCATACGATATAGCCAGCCCGTACCTTCACGACAAGGTGTACATTGCCCACAAGACTCTTCAAAATAGAAGTAAGACAAACGCAGCAATGACTTGACCATACAACGGGTTTCATCCATTACGATAACGGCACCTGAACCCAGCATCGAACCTGCTTTAGCGATCGAGTCATAGTCCATATCTGTCGCCATCATCACGTCACCAGTCAATACTGGCATTGATGAACCACCGGGAATAACCGCTTTGATTTTCTTGCCATCACGCATGCCACCCGCGAGTTCCAACAAAGTTGCAAACGGCGTACCCAGCGGAACCTCGTAGTTACCCGGTTTGGCCACGTCACCAGACATGGAGAAAATTTTAGTGCCGCCATTGTTTGGCTTACCCAAAGCGGCGTATTTCTCTCCGCCCATAGCAAAAACAAACGGGACTGCCGCAAACGTTTCAGTATTATTGATGGTGGTTGGTTTGCCATACAGACCAAAGCTCGCAGGGAAAGGCGGCTTAAAGCGCGGCTGGCCTTTTTTACCTTCCAAAGATTCCAGCAAGGCAGTCTCTTCACCACAGATATACGCACCATAACCATGAAATGCATGCAACTGGAAAGAGAATTCAGAACCATGAATTTTGTCACCAAGCATACCGGCGGCACGTGCTTCTTCAATCGCCTCTTCGAAGCGATCATAATCAGCAAAAATTTCACCGTGGATATAGTTATAACCGACCGTAATACCCATCGCATAGGCACCGATTGCCATGCCTTCAATCAAGGCATGTGGGTTATAGCGAATAATGTCGCGATCTTTAAACGTACCCGGCTCGCCTTCGTCAGTATTGCAGACCAAATATTTTTGCCCGGGATATTGACGTGGCATGAAGCTCCACTTCAAACCCGTCGGAAAACCTGCACCACCGCGACCGCGCAAAGAAGATGCTTTCAGCTCAGCAATGACCTGCTCAGGCGGGATTTTTTCGTCAAGAATACGTTTTAAAGACTGGTAGCCACCGCGTGCAACATAGTCTTGCAGGTGCCAGTTTTTGCCGTCCAAGCCAGCAAGAATTAAAGGCTTAATATGGCGATTATGCAGACTCGTCATTATTTGCCCGCCTCTGTGAGTTCTGTTACCAGCGAGTCGATTTTGTCGTTCGACATAAAGCTGCACATACGCTTATTATTCACAAGCATGACAGGTGCATCACCGCATGCCCCCATACATTCACCCTCAACAAGTGTGAACAAACCATCAGGGCTGGTATCTTTGTAATCAAGACCTAATTTTGCTTTGAGATGATGCGCTGCGCGCTCACCACCAGACAAGGCACATGGCAAATTCGTACAAACTGAAATTTTGAATTTACCAACTGGTTTGATATTGTACATATTGTAAAAGGTCGCAACTTCTTGCACCGCAACTGCGGGCATACCGATGTAATCGGCCAAAGTTTGCATCACTTCGGGCGAGATCCAACCAGTTTCATCCTGTGCAATCGCCAATGCTGCCATGACAGCAGACTGACGCTGGTCACCAGGGAACTTTGCCAATTCCCGGTCAATTTTTTTAAATGCCTGCTCTGATAACACCATAGCTTTTGCCTCTATTGTTGACACGCCTTGATTAATTAATCTAGCGGTCAATCTCACCAAACACAATATCTTGCGTACCGATAATCGTCACCGCATCGGCAATCATATGACCCTTTGCCATCTCATCCAATCCCTGCAAATGTGCAAATCCAGGAGCACGAATTTTCAGGCGGTACGGTTTGTTCGCACCGTCAGACATGAGATAAATACCGAACTCGCCTTTTGGATGTTCCACCGCCGCATAAGCTTCTCCAGCGGGGACATGGAATCCTTCGGTAAACAATTTGAAGTGATGGATCAATTCTTCCATATTGGACTTCATATTTACACGTGAAGGCGGTGCGACTTTGTGATTTGTCGTAATCACCGGACCAGCATTATTGCGCAGCCATTCGACACATTGCTTAATGATACGATTTGACTGACGCATCTCTTCAACACGCACCAGATAACGATCATAACTATCACCGTTAACACCAACAGGAATATCGAAATCCAATAAATCGTAAACTTCATACGGCTGTTTTTTACGCAGATCCCACTCAATGCCGGAACCACGCAACATCGGGCCAGTAAACCCCATTGCTTTAGCACGTTCAGGAGAAACGACACCAATACCTACCAGTCGCTGCTTCCAGATACGATTGTCCGTCAGCAAAGTCTCGTACTCATCGACATAGGTTGGAAAGCGGTTTGTAAAATCCTCGATAAAATCTAGCAGAGAACCCTGACGATTTTCGTTCAGAGCTCGCATTGCTTTATCGTTCTTTAATTGCGATGTTGTGAACTTCGGCATTTGCTCTGGCAAATCGCGATAAACACCGCCCGGACGATAGTAAGCAGCATGCAAACGCGCGCCAGACACTGCCTCATAACAGTCCATCAAATCTTCACGTTCACGAAATGCATATAAAAATACTGCCATCGCACCCACGTCCAATGCATGTGCACCGATCCACAGCAAATGATTCAGCAACCGTGTGATTTCATCGAACATTACGCGGATGTATTGCGCGCGCAAAGGCACTTCCAAACCAAGCATCTTTTCGATCGCCATGACGTAGGCGTGCTCATTGGCCATCATCGACACATAGTCGAGACGATCCATGTACGGAACCGATTGCAGAAAAGTTTTTTGCTCAGCCAACTTCTCGGTTGCACGATGCAACAGACCAATATGCGGATCGGCACGCTGAATCACTTCACCATCCAACTCCAGCACCAGACGCAAAACACCGTGAGCAGCAGGATGTTGAGGACCAAAGTTCAGTGTGTAATTTTTAATCTCAGCCATTATTTCACTCCGTAGTGCTCTTCGCGAATGATACGCGGCACATTTTCACGCGGATCTATCGTGACGGGCTGATAGACAACGCGCTTTTGCTCGGAGTCATAACGCATTTCAACATAACCAGATACAGGAAAATCTTTGCGGAAAGGATGACCGATAAAACCATAATCAGTCAAAATGCGACGCAAATCATTGTGACCGTCGAACAAAATACCAAAGAAATCAAATGCTTCGCGCTCATACCAGTTTGCGGCATTCCAGACGTCGATTACGGACGGCAAAACTGGCATTTCATCATCAGCAGCAAATACCCGGACGCGCAAACGCCAGTTATGTTTAATCGACAGCAAGTGAGACACGGCAGCAAAACGTCTGCCAGTCCAGACACCATCACCATACGCTGAATAATCAACGCCGCACAAATCAATCAATTCTTCAAAAGAAGTTGAAGGATGATCACGCAGATCCTGCATCACCTGCAAGTAGGCCTGAGCCGCGACCACAACGGTCAACTCACCCAAAGCAAGAGTGGATTGCAGCAAACGATCGCCCAAGACATCTTTTACCGCTGCCTCGAGGATTTCTAATTTTGTAGTCATAGTGTAAGTGCTGCCCTAAATTCGCTTGAACTGAACAGATTAGCGCGCAATCGTGTTGGTACGTTTGATCTTGTTTTGCAACTGAATAATGCCGTACAACAGAGCCTCTGCAGTTGGCGGACAACCTGGCACATAAATATCAACTGGCACAATACGATCACAACCGCGCACCACAGAGTAAGAGTAGTGATAATAACCACCGCCATTGGCACAAGATCCCATGGAAATGACCCAACGAGGCTCAGCCATCTGATCGTATACTTTACGCAAAGCAGGCGCCATTTTATTACACAGCGTCCCAGCCACAATCATCACATCCGACTGGCGTGGCGATGGGCGAAACACCACACCAAAACGATCCAAATCATATCGTGACGCACCTGCATGCATCATTTCGACCGCACAACAAGCGAGACCAAAAGTCATTGGCCACATCGAACCTGTGCGCGTCCAGTTAATTAGCTTGTCAGCTGTCGTCGTGACGAAGCCTTCGCTCAATACGCCTTCAATTGCCATAATCGATCACTCCCAATCCAGGGCACCCTTTTTCCAGATGTACCAAAAACCAACCGCGAATTCCAAGATAAAACCCAGCATAATCAAGAAACCAGACCAACCCAAGTCGCGCATTGCTACGCCCCAAGGAAAAAAGAAAGCTGTCTCAAGATCAAACAGGATAAACAGAATCGCAACCAGGTAATAACGCACATCAAATTTCATACGTGCATCTTCGAAGGCCTCAAAGCCACATTCGTATGGAGATGTTTTTTGACTATCTGGTTTAAATGGGGCAAGAATGCGACCAAGAATTTGCGGAATTATACCAACCGCAATACCAACCAGAATGAAGAGAAGAACAGGGAAATAATTTTCGAGGTTCACGTTAGGCTACCTGTATTTGAACGCCACATTGAAGTGATTCACTCTAAGAGCAAGAGGAGCATTACCACCACCCCTCCGACCAGACCAGCAAAGAAAACTGGTCGTATTTTTTTGGTGCCGACGACGAGACTCGAACTCGTACAGCTTTCGCCACTACCCCCTCAAGATAGCGTGTCTACCAATTTCACCACGTCGGCTTAAGCCCTGCATTCTACTATGTCTGACGCAATTGTTCAACGCACAATTGCAGACATTCAACGTTTTTTGCAGAGTAAAACCGTTTTATTTCGGGATTTGATTAGCTTGACCCGCTGCACTAGCAGGAGCTGCAACCGAACTGGCCGAAGCAGCCACCGGTGCAGGCACCACTTTTGCCGCCGCAGGCAAGTTATCCAGCACACCACCAGTACTAGTACGATTGCCACCTATGAATGCCAGAGCAAGGGTCGCGCCAAAAAATACTGCAGCAGCGATGCCTGTCGATTTAGATAAAAAGTTAGACGAGCCCGTCGCACCAAACAAACTACCGGAAGCACCAGAGCCAAATGAAGCACCCATATCAGCACCTTTGCCGTGCTGCAAAAGCACCAGACCAATAATTGCCAGCGCGGACAAAACCTGTACAACCACAACCACCGTAAACAAAGTATGCATTCAAAACACCTAAATTAATTAATTTTAAAACTAAATATAAGTCAGCAAAAATGCCAACCCATCATTAATCACATCAACCAACAAACCAACCCCGGCAAGCAGCAAAAGAATTAAGCCGCTTGAATAATTGCCAGGAAATCCACCGCCTTTAATGCCGCACCACCGATCAAGCCACCATCAATATCCGGCATCGCCAGCAACTCTTGTGCATTATCGGGTTTCATACTGCCGCCATACAGAATCTGTACTTTTTCCGCTACCGGAGCATTTTTCAGCGCCAGTTGCTGACGCAACACCGCATGAACATCCTGCGCCATTTGCGGCGTCGCCGTCTTACCGGTACCAATTGCCCAGACTGGCTCATAGGCAACCACCAGGTTTGTCAGCGCATCGACATCAATGACATCCAACACTGCCTGCAATTGCGCAGAAACGACTGAATTGGTTTGCCCCAATTCTCGCTGCTCCAGCGTCTCACCCACACAAACAATCGGCTTTAACCCAGACGCAAGTAACCTCAAGGTTTTTTGCGCCACCAACTCATCCGTGTCACCATGATAAGCACGACGCTCAGAGTGACCAACAATGACATAAGTACAAGAGCAGTCTGCCAGCATCGGCGCAGAAATCTCACCAGTATAAGCTCCCGAAAGATGTACAGAAACATCCTGCGCACCCCAGCCAATATCGCTACCAGATAACAAATTCGCACATTGCATCAGATAAGGTGACGGCGCGCAAACCAAAACATCGCAAGCCACGCCAGCACTTAAGCCAGCACGCAATTCCGACAACAGCGCTTTATTCGAAGCAAAACTGCCATTCATTTTCCAGTTACCAGCAATCAATTTACGTCGCATAGCAGCCCAAAAATTTAATAAACCGTCTATTGTAGCCCTTCTATGCACAAGGGGCAAACCTATACCGAGACAAATGAAGACTACAACATTAAATTTATCGAAGAGCTACCAAGCAGCGCCGTCAACAATCTTCGAAGTCATCGATTAAATGGATACTACCCACTAGTATTTTTTCAAACCATCCTATTATTAAGCGCGCTCAGGCAATTTTCTATAAAAAATCCTGGGAGTATCTTGTTTTTCCGTCCCGGAAATATCACACATCTGAAACTTGCAACATAATTTTCCCGACATGCGAACTGGTCTCCATTAAAGCATGTGCGGCAGCCGCATCAGAGAGAGGAAAAATCTGATGAATTACAGGCTTTATTTGACCGGATCCCAGCAAAGGCCAGATTTTTTTCCGTAAACTAGCTGCAATTGCCCCCTTAAATGCCACAGAACGCGGTCGCAGCGTAGATCCCGTCACGGTCAATCGGCGTCGCAACACCTGAGCCAAATCCACTTCAGTTTTGGCACCGCCAAGCAAGGCAATAATTGCCAGACGGCCATCGTCGGCGAGACAACTAATCTCACGCGGTACATAATCCCCGGCCACCATATCGAGGATCACATCCACACCGCGACCAGCAGTCAAAGATTTCAGTATCTCTGCAAAGTCTTCGGTACGATAATTAATACCCCTCTCGGCACCCAACCGCTCCGTGACCCTGCATTTATCGTCCGAGCCCGCAGTGGCGAATACCCGATGCCCCAGAGCGACAGCCATCTGTATCGCCGTCACTCCAATGCCCGACGTACCTCCCTGAACCAACAAACTCTCGCCCGCACTTAACCTGGCCCGATCAAATACATTACTCCATACCGTAAAATAAGTTTCAGGTAATGATGCAGCCTCAAGCGGACTTAACCCAACAGGAACAGGCAAACACTGCAAGGCTGGCGCAACACAGTATTCTGCGTAACCGCCACCCTGCACCAGTGCGCACACGCTATCACCAATAACAAAACCTGAGTCATGCAAATCCCCGCCGACGATCTCACCGGCAACTTCCAGCCCTGGCAAATCAGAAGCCCCTGCCGGCACCGGATAGTGACCGAGGCGCTGCAACACATCAGGACGGTTAATACCCGCTGCCTGTACGCGGATCAATACCTCACCGGCCTTCGGCTCCGGAACAGGTCTCTCGCATAACTGCAATACTTCTGGCTTACCGTATTGCGTAATTTGAATTGCTCGCATGACTACTCCATTTTCGTGAAATTTGATCCGCCTAAAATTCATACAATTGCATGATGCATGATTGTAAGCCGATAAAAAAAGCCTGCGTTTTCACACAGGCTTTTTGCAGGTCAAACGAGTTTGACTAATTTATTGCTGTTGTTGCTGTTGCGGCTGCTCACCCTCAGCAACGGCGGCTTTCATGGATAATTTAAAACGACCACGATCATCCGTCTCTAGCACTTTAACGCGTACTTGCTGACCTTCTTTGAGGTAATCAGCAACTGCATTCACGCGCTCATTAGCGATCTGACTGATGTGCAGCAAACCGTCTTTACCTGGCATAATCTGAACGATCGCGCCAAAATCCAGCAGCTTCAATACTGTGCCATCATAGACCTTGCCAACTTCAACTTCCGCCGTCAATTCTTCAATGCGACGCTTGGCTTCTTGACCTGCTGCTGCATCTACAGAAGCGATAGTAACGACGCCTTCATCACTGATATCGATTTGAGTTCCGGTCTCTTCAGTCAAGGCACGAATTACCGCACCACCCTTACCGATGACATCACGGATTTTTTCAGGATTGATTTTAACTGTGATCAGACGTGGTGCGAAGTCGGACAATTCAGCTTTACCATGAGGTACCGCCTCTTGCATTTTTGCGAGGATATGCACGCGACCTTCTTTAGCTTGCGCCAAAGCGACCTGCATGATTTCTTTTGTAATACCCTGGATTTTGATGTCCATTTGCAAGGCCGTAATACCTTCAGCAGTACCAGCCACTTTGAAGTCCATATCACCAAGGTGATCCTCATCACCCAGGATATCGGTCAGCACGGCAAATTTATTACCGTCTTTAATCAAACCCATCGCGATACCAGCAACATGCGCCTTCATCGGCACACCTGCATCCAGCAAAGCCAGGCAGCCGCCACATACAGACGCCATGGAAGAAGATCCATTGGATTCTGTAATTTCAGACACCAGACGTACGGAGTAGCTAAAATCTTCCGGTGACGGCAATGCTGCTTGCAAAGCACGTTTAGCCAAACGACCATGGCCGATTTCGCGACGCTTAGGCGTACCGACACGACCTGTTTCGCCAGTAGCAAACGGAGGCATGTTGTAATGCAACATGAAGCGATCCGAGTACTCGCCCATCAACGCATCAATTTTTTGCTCATCACGTGCCGTGCCCAAAGTAGCGATCACCAGTGCTTGTGTCTCACCGCGGGTGAACAAAGCCGTGCCATGAGTACGTGGGAGTACGCCGGTACGGATCGAGATAGGACGCACTGTGCGTGTATCACGACCGTCGATACGAGGCTCGCCTTCGAGGATCTGGGAACGAACGATTTTCGCTTCGAGGTCGAACAGGATATTACCAACTTCAGACGAATCAGGAGCTGACTCACCCTTAGCTGCAGCTTGCTCAGCCAAAGACGCATTCACTATCGTTGTTGCGTCTTTCAGCAATTGCGTACGTGCTTGTTTTTCTTTTGTCTGATAGGCAGCGCGCAATAATGGCTCTGCGACTGTGCTGACAGCAGCAATCAGAGGCTCATTCTTAGCGGCTGGCGCCCATTCAACTTCAGGCTTGCCACCATCACGAACCAATTCGTGAATTGCATCGATCACAGCCTTCATTTGATCGTGGCCGTAAACCACTGCGCCCAGCATGACCTCTTCGGACAATTGCTGCGCTTCAGATTCGACCATCAAGACAGCTTGCTCAGTACCAGCAACTACCAGATCCATTGCCGATGTTTTTAACTGAGTTGCTGTTGGATTCAGTACGTATTGGCCGTCAATGTAACCGACGCGCGCCGCACCGACAGGACCACTGAATGGAATACCGGAAACGCAGATCGCAGCGGATGCGCCAATCATGGCAGCAATATCTGGATCAATTTCAGGGTTAACGGACAAAACATGCACAATCACCTGAACTTCGTTCAGATAGCCTTCTGGGAACAAAGGACGAATAGGTCTGTCGATCAAACGGGAAGTCAGTGTTTCTTTTTCAGACGGACGACCTTCTCGCTTGAAAAAACCACCAGGAATACGGCCAGCAGCATAGGTTTTTTCGAGGTAATCAACAGTCAATGGAAAGAAATCCTGACCTGGTTTTGCATCTTTTTTCGCAACAACGGTTGCCAGCACCACAGTATCTTCAATCGACACCATGACCGCACCAGAAGCTTGACGAGCGATCTCGCCTGTTTCCAGCGTCACTTGATGCTGACCATACTGGAAGGTTTTCGTAACTTTATTAAACACAATGTGTCCTTTCTATTTTGCCGACAGATTTTCAGGCGCTGTCGTTCACCTCACCGCGAGCGAATAATTCATTCGCTTTACTACAAGTTGCAACTACTAAAAATTTTCAAAACAACCGCTACAAACAACAAAAAGCCTGCGACAGCGAACTGAGGCAGGCTTTCTGCTACAACACTTTTGCTATGTAATAAATATATAGCAACGAATTACTTACGCAAGCCGAGTTTTTCGATCAATGAACGATAACGGTTCAAGTCTTTACCCTTCAGGTAGGACAACAAGCTTTTACGACGATTAACCATCATGATCAAACCACGACGTGAGTGGTGATCTTTAGCGTGTGCCTTGAAGTGACCGTTCAAGTCATTGATACGTGCAGTCAACAAAGCGACTTGCACTTCTGGGGAGCCTGTGTCATTTACGCCACGGGCGTTGTCCGCAACGATAGCGGCTTTAGTACTTTTTTCGAAAGTCATGATTTTCCTTAACATGCGATGCAAAGAGAGCAAACCCTTAACATCGTGATAACAATAATCTCACCAAAACGGTAAGCCGCGTGACTATAGCATAGATTTATTCAGCAATCAAAGCCACGCTTGATCACAAAACCAGACAAAACCGCAGCTTAAATCTGAGGATTCAGTTTTTCCACTTTGGAATGCAGCTTATTCAAGGCAGACAAATACGCCTTTGCCGACGCCACAACGATGTCCGGGTCTGCCCCTACGCCATTCACAATACGTCCAGCCTTGGATAGGCGCATCGTGACCTCGCCTTGCGACTGCGTTCCGGTCGTAATGGCATTGACTGAAAATAGCAACAACTCAGAGCCGCTCTGGGTTTTCGACTCGATTGCGTTAACGATGGCGTCAACCGGCCCATTGCCATGTCCATCGCAAGTAACCTCCTTGGAATCAATCGCAAATACGATTTTTGCCGCTGGTCGCTCCCCTGTCTCCGAGTGCTGCGCCAGAGAAACGAAACGATAGTATTCATTATCGTGAGAATGCTCCTCATCTGACACGAGCGACATGATGTCTTCGTCAAAAATTTCAGACTTACGGTCAGCCAATTCTTTGAAGCGCGCAAATGCGGCATTGATATCCGCCTCAGAATCGAGTTTGATACCGAGTTCTTCGAGACGCTGCTTAAATGCATTACGACCGGATAATTTACCAAGAACGATCTTATTTGCGCTCCAGCCTACATCTTCCGCACGCATGATTTCGTAAGTATCACGAGCCTTTAAGATACCGTCCTGATGAATGCCGGAAGCATGCGCAAATGCGTTTGCGCCGACGACGGCCTTATTCGGCTGCACGGCAAATCCGGTGATTTGCGATACCAGCTTAGAGGTTGCCACAATCTGTGTCGTATCGATGCCAAAATCCAGATTGAAATGGTCGCGACGAGTTTTCACCGCCATGACGATTTCTTCAAGCGCCGTATTGCCAGCGCGCTCACCCAAACCATTGATCGTACATTCCACTTGACGCGCACCGCCAATCATCACGCCGGCCAGCGAATTTGCTACTGCCATACCAAGATCGTTATGACAATGCACCGACCAGATCGCTTTATCAGAATTAGGGATACGTTCACGCAGAGACTTCAGCATATTGCCGTACAAGCCCGGAACACCATAGCCAACCGTGTCAGCAAAATTAATCGTCGTCGCACCCTCATTGATCACCGCTTCAATCACGCGGCATAAAAAATCCATATCCGAGCGACTACCATCTTCCGGACTAAATTCAACATCATCAGTAAATTGACGTGCAAAACGTACTGCCTGTTTCGCTTGCTCAAACACCTGATCCGGCGTCATACGCAGCTTCTTTTCCATGTGCAAGGGTGAGGTCGCAATGAAGGTATGAATCCGTTTTCTTTGCGCAGATTTGAGCGCCTCTGCTGCGCGGGAAATATCCCTATCATTAGCGCGCGACAAAGAACAAATGATCGGCTCTCTGACCGCAGCAGAAATTGCCTGAATCGCCTCAAAATCACCCTGCGATGCTGCTGCAAAACCAGCCTCAATGACATCAACTTTTAAACGCTCCAATTGTCGCGCTATGCGAATTTTTTCATCCTTGGTCATCGACGCGCCGGGTGACTGCTCGCCGTCACGCAAAGTCGTGTCAAATATGATCAGCTTATCGCCCATGATCTGCTCCTGATTTTTTAAATGTGATTATCTGATTTCAATACTGCCAATGCTTTTCGTTCACCCTTGCCGTACACATGGATGAGAGCTACGCAAATTGTGAGGTGGAGTTATGAGTACGCTATGGTGTCAGCGCACCAGTCATGAAGCTGGCAAATCTGATAGATCCGCAAGAGACCACATTGCTAAAAATTTGAGCAGTAAATACCTGCGGACGACTATAAGCGCGATTACCCCAAAGCGCAAGATTTTATGGCTCTTATTCTTTAAAAAAATTCTTGGCGTTTCTCTCCATAAAAATGAAAAAAGCTACGCAGTATTCCTACTGCGCAGCTCGCTTATTTCTTGCCTATATATTCTGATTTATTTTTCTTCGTGAGACTCAACGGTGGTCTGCACCAGACTCACGGGACGCCCCTTGCGCCAGCGCCATAACAAGACTACATAACCAGACAATCCATACAAAACGAACAATCCAAACAACACCTTAGGCGGGTCACTGACGACAGCAACATACGCCAGAACAATCAGAAATGGCGCAATAAATGGCACTGAGCGGCGTAAATTTACATCCTTAAAACTGTAAAAAGGTACATTCGTCACCATCGTTAATCCGGCAAACAAAGTAATGCACCAGGCGCTCCAGCTCAAATCACTTCCTTTGAAATTCAAGTCCGTCATCAGCAATACAAAACCTGCTACCAATGCGGCGGCGGCAGGACTTGGCAAGCCTTGAAAATAGCGTTTGTCCACAACGGCTATATTGGTGTTGAAGCGAGCCAGACGCAAAGCAGCGCCGGCACAATAAACAAACGCGGCAAGCCAGCCAAGCTTCCCCATCCCCCTGAGCGACCATTCATACGCCACCAACGCAGGGGCTGCGCCGAAGGAAATCATATCGGACAAACTATCGTACTGAGCACCGAATTCACTTTGTGTATTCGTCATCCTCGCTACGCGACCGTCAAGACTATCCAGCACCATGGCAGCAAAAATAGCGAATGCAGATTGATCAAAGCGTAAATTCATCGCCATCACAATGGCATAAAAACCGCAGAATAATGCCGCCGTCGTAAAAGCATTCGGCAGGAGATAGATGCCGCGCCTTCTTTTAACAGGATAGGACTGCTCCGCCCCGCCCGACTCTGTTTGTTGATTTTTGCGTGCGCCACGTGGAAAAAGCTTAAAACTACCCTTGGGCTTACGTCGTTTAAAAGAGGACATGCGTTAATCGATAAAATAAAAGTAAGCTGAAAGTATAACCGCGATTAGACCTCAATTAAATCCATTTCACACTGCCAAAATCCGGTATTCCTCTGAAATTACTCCAATATCAGGTCAGAAGTTACATAGAGAATCCAGCTATTAACTAGAAATTCATCTGCGTCAGGCGATAAAAATTCATCAGGACCGAATTACCGGACAATTTTTAACATGCACGCCAATGCAAGACTGCTGCGTAACATCCGGGATGTCAACGCGCTCTAAAAATCGTCCACGTAAATTTTTTCGATTCAGGTGGATTTGAAGAAATAAAAAAAATCGCCCCTGCGGGCGATTTTTAGTCTTCGAGCTACATGCGCCTAAGAGCACATGCTGAATGATATTCAGTAATCTCAGGAATTAGTTCTTAGATTGATCAACCAGTTTGTTCTTAGCAATCCAAGGCATCATGGCACGCAATTTCGCGCCGACTTCTTCGATCTGATGTTCTGCTGTCAAACGACGACGAGAAATCAAAGTAGGTGCGCCCGCTTTGTTTTCCAGGATAAAACTCTTTGCGTATTCGCCTGTTTGGATATCTTTCAGACATTGGCGCATTGCATCTTTGGTTGCGGATGTTACGACCTTAGGACCAGTCACATATTCGCCATATTCTGCGTTGTTGGAGATCGAGTAATTCATGTTGGCGATACCGCCTTCATAGATCAGATCGACGATCAATTTTAATTCGTGCAGACATTCAAAGTAAGCCATTTCTGGTGCATAACCAGCTTCAACTAAGGTCTCAAAACCTGCTTTGATCAGTTCAACTGCACCACCGCACAGAACTGCTTGTTCACCGAACAAATCAGTCTCTGTTTCTTCACGGAAGTTGGTTTCGATGATACCGGCACGGCCGCCGCCGTTAGCCATGGCATAAGACAGGGCGATGTCACGGGCAGAACCGGATTTGTCCTGATACACAGCGATCAGGTGAGGCACGCCACCACCCTGGCTGTAAGTACCACGAACTGTATGGCCTGGTGCCTTAGGGGCGATCATGATGACGTCCAGATCAGCGCGTGGTACGACTTGACCGTAGTGAACATTGAAGCCGTGAGCAAATGCCAGTACGGCGCCTTGTTTGGCGTGAGGGGCGACGTTTTCAGCGTACACCTGAGCGATGTTTTCATCTGGCAGCAAGATCATGATGACGTCAGCAGCTTTGACTGCGTCATTGACTTCAGCTACATTCAGGCCGGCATTTTTTGCCTTGTCCCATGAGGCACCGCCTTTACGCAGGGCGACAGTCACTTTACAGCCGGAATCATTCAAGTTCTGCGCATGCGCGTGGCCTTGCGAACCGTAACCGATGATCGCTACGTTTTTGCCTTTGATCAGGGACAGATCACAATCTTTATCGTAGAAAACTTTCATTTTGTATCCTTAATTATTGAATTTAATTCCGTTATTTGAAACAGCATCCGCACTATTCATGCGCCTTGCGGCACGTTTTCGCCCGGAGAAGCCCGTCGATATTGCGTGTTACTTTATTTTTTGATGCTTTAGACTTTTAAAATTCGTTCACCACGACCAATGCCTGAACCACCGGTACGTACCGTTTCCAAGATTGCCGTACGGTCGATAGAGTCGATAAAGGCATCCAGCTTGCCTTTGTTGCCAGTCAGTTCGATGGTATAAGTTTTTTCAGTGACATCAATGATACGTCCACGGAAAATATCCGCCGTGCGCTTCATCTCTTCACGCTCTTTACCCACAGCCCTGACTTTGATCAGCATCAGTTCACGTTCGATGTGGGCACCCTCGGTCAAATCAACGACCTTGACGACTTCGATCAGGCGATTCAGATGCTTGGTAATTTGCTCGATGATGTCATCGGAGCCGGTAGTGACGATCGTCATCCGCGACAAGGTCGCATCTTCTGTCGGCGCTACCGTCAAGGTTTCAATGTTATAACCACGGGCTGAGAACAGACCGACCACACGTGATAAGGCACCGGCTTCGTTTTCCAGCAAAACAGAAATGATATGTCTCATGTTACAGATCCTCCGAACCGAGCAACATTTCAGTCAGGCCAGCGCCCGCCTTGACCATAGGCCAGACGTTTTCGGTCTGATCCGTAATGAAGTTCATAAATACCAGGCGATCTTTCATGGCGAATGCATCTTTCAATGCGCCATCGATATCCGCAGGGTTTTCGATCTTCATGCCGACATGGCCATACGACTCAACCAGTTTAGTAAAGTCAGGCAAGGAATCCATATAAGACTCGGAGTAACGTGAACCATAATCAATTTGCTGCCACTGCCTGACCATGCCGAGGAAGCGGTTATTCAGCAAAATAATTTTTGGCGTCAAATGATATTGCTTGCAAGTTGCCAGCTCCTGGATACACATTTGTATTGACGCTTCACCGGTAATACAGGCAACGGTCGCATCAGGGTTTGCCATTTGCACACCCATTGCATAAGGCAAACCAACGCCCATGGTGCCCAGACCGCCAGAATTGATCCAGCGACGCGGTTTATCAAATCCGTAATACTGTGCAGCCCACATTTGATGCTGACCAACGTCGGACGTAATGAAGGCATCACCCTTGGTGATTTCCCAGACTTTTTGCACAACCGACTGCGGCTTGATGAGCTCAGTTGAGGTCGGGAACTTCAGGCATTCGCGCTTACGCCACTCATTGATCTGCTTCCACCAATCGGCCAGCGCTTTCGGGTTTGACTTGGTTTCGACCGTGCTGAGTTGCGATAAGAACTCTTGCAATACGTCTTTGACGTTACCAACAATAGGGATATCGACTTTGACGCGCTTGGAAATCGACGATGGGTCGATATCAATATGGATGATCTTGCGCGGATTTGACGCAAAATGTTTTGGGTTACCAATCACACGATCATCAAAACGTGCGCCGATCGCGATCAGCACGTCGCAGTGTTGCATCGCCATATTGGCTTCGTAAGTGCCGTGCATGCCCGGCATACCGACAAATTTTTCATCCGAAGCAGGGAAAGCGCCCAAGCCCATCAGGGTGTTAGTGCAGGGGAAGCCGAGATGATTCACCAGTTTGTTTAATTCTGGCGCAGCGTTGGCCAGAATTACGCCACCGCCGGTATAAATCATTGGCCGTTCTGCTTGTAACAATAGCTGTACCGCCTTGCGGATCTGGCCAGAGTGACCTTTGTCTACAGGCTTGTAGGAGCGCATTTCAACTTCTTTTGGATAGAAGTAGGTGGTCTTGTGCATGCTGATATCTTTAGGAATATCGACTAACACAGGACCGGGACGACCCGTTGTGGCGATAAAAAATGCCTTTTTAATGGTCGTCGCTAAATCTCTGACGTCTTTCACCAAAAAATTATGCTTGACGCAAGGACGTGTAATACCAACGGTATCGCATTCCTGGAAAGCATCCTGACCAATTGCGTGACTTGGGACTTGGCCGGAAATGATCACCATCGGGATCGAATCCATGTAAGCCGTCGCCAGGCCAGTTACCGCATTGGTAACGCCAGGGCCGGATGTCACTAACGCAACACCGACTTTTTGTGAGGAACGGGAATAAGCATCAGCCGCGTGAATCGCCGCCTGCTCATGGCGAACAAGAATATGTTGAAACTTGTCCTGATTAAAAATTGCGTCGTAGATATAGAGTACGGCACCGCCCGGATATCCGAACACATGCTCAACACCCTCTTCGGCCAGACATTTAACTAATATCTCTGCACCGGTTATTTCTGCATTTGTTTCTGAACTCATTTTCGTTTCCTTTCAAGGTCCATAGGAGATTGATCGGATGTTCTTTCCTGTCGAACTTGCGAGGCTAGGCTTTAAGCTGGCATTCCTTTTTGTGCGGTCACGCCATCCTTGGTACATCCGTTGGACATATTTCCAGATGAGGCTTATAGCACTCGTTCAGTCAGTGTTTAGGCTTTACTACGACAACTTCTCACGCTTGTGGCATGGGTCAGAACAAACAGCTTCATTAGAGCACCTGTTGAGGACGGCATTGTGAGCCGGTTCGAACAGGTATTGATTGCCTCGAGATCGTGAGGCGGACTGATACGGTACTGCGTCGCACCATTTTGGTCAAGACAAATTCCATGTTTTTGAGCATAAAATGCTTGCAAATCAGAGGTTTCCTGCAAAATAGCAGGACATGGAAAAGGTTTTTTGCTAGCATGGGCGCACTTTTAAAGAGAAAAACCGCACTACTTCACGGCATTTTCCCAAATTAAGAACAGATTGCCACAGGAATTTCCTTTGTCATAGCATCACCTTATCAAAGTTACCTATCATTACTGCCAAGAAATGGCCACAGACAAAGAATTATCGAGTTTCCTTGAAGGCGTAGAACGTCGCGCTTATAAACACGCAGTGTATACAGTGCGTAATGAAGAATCTGCATTAGACATCGTACAAGAGTCGATGATCAAGCTTGCCGAAAAATACGGCGACAAACCTGCTGCCGAACTTCCCCTTTTATTCCAGCGTATTCTGCAAAATACCATCCTCGATTTTTTCCGCAGGGAAAAAGTACGAAATACCTGGGTCAGCCTGTTTTCTAGCATTACACCAAATAATAATCAGGATGATGATAATTTTGACTTGCTAGAAAGCTACGCTTCTGAAGAAGGAACAGAGGCATCTGAGTCCAGTGCTGATAAAATAGAGCGCGAGCAAGTTCTCAACTTAATCGATGGTGAAATACAAAAACTTCCAGCACGTCAACGAGAAGCCTTCCTCATGCGTTATTGGGAAGATATGGATGTAGCAGAAACGGCAGCCGCAATGGGTTGCTCGGAAGGCAGTGTCAAAACGCACTGTTCGCGTGCGACACACGCACTGGCAGCATCGCTCAAGGCAAAAGGAATAACACTATGAACTACTCTAGAGAAGCCCAGGATCTGGATTTTGCCTACAAAGTAAGGCATGCATTAAACGAATCCGCAGAACGACTCCCGGCACCGACCTTAGACCGGCTGGCAAATGCACGAAAAATTGCCATGTCACGCAAAAAGCAATCCTCCCCTAGTGCCGTATTGGCTTTTGGTGGCGTTTTGGCAGGCGCTCACGGATTTTCATTCGGCGGCCCTAACTCCTGGTTAGGCAAACTCGGTGTCGCTTTACCGATGCTGGTATTGATTGTGGGTTTAATGGGTATCTATGAATATGAGCAACAACGTCGTATCAGCGATCTCGCCGACATCGATGTTGCCGTGCTGGCAGATGAGCTGCCTCCCGATGCCTACCTGGATACCGGTTTTAGCGCCTATTTAAACAAAGCAGAGGAGTAGTAGTGTCTTTTTCCGCTGTGGTTGTTTCAAAAAAATTGTCGCTATTTGCTTTCGTATTAGCAATATTGTCACCGCTGGCCTTGGCTGGCGGTGCTTCTGTTACAAGTGCCCCCCCCGTCACTGCGAATAAAGTTACAACGCCGGTAGCGACTAGCAAACCCGTCTGGCAAGAACTCACTCCCGCTCAAAAACTAGCTCTGGCGCCGCTGTCACCTGAGTGGGCGAAGATGGGCGAAGCGGGCAAAAAAAAATGGCTGGAAATCGCCAATAAATATGCACTCATGAAGCCAGATGAGCAGGTTCGTGTACAAGAGCGTATGCGCGCCTGGGTTAAATTATCTCCGGAACAGAGGATGGAAGCGCGGGAAAACTTTGCCCGCACAACACAATTGAAGCCAGAGCAAAAATCCGCTCAATGGCAGCAATATCAGCAACTCAGCGAAGATCAGAAAAAACAATTGGCTGCTGAAGCAAACAAGAAAAAGAGTGTCACCAATCTACCTCCTGAAGCACAAAGAAAGGCGCCTACTCTGGCACCGATCAAAGCTGCTCAGAAACCAGCACCAACGATTTTGCCTCAGCCAGCAGTCATAGCCCCGCCAGCCGCACAGGTCGTCAGCCAGATCGCGCCAACTCCGGCGATAAGCGCGCCTGCATCTCAAGCTGCGGTTAAATAAAAGTGATTCAACTAAATGCTACCGCTGCCACCGCAGCCCCGGCACTGCGTCGCCGCCTTATTTGTATGGTGTATGAGGCAATGCTACTGTTTGGCGTAGTGTTTGTAGCGGGAATGATCTTTGATGTGTGGACTCAAAGCAGACATGCACTGACTCTGCGACATGCCCGGGAAGCCTGGCTGTTTTTTGTTCTCGGCGCGTATTTTGCGTTTTTCTGGTCAAGAAGTGGCCAGACTCTGGCCATGAAAACCTGGAGCATCAAAGTCATCGACGACACACGGCCTAAGTTACCTCTGATAAAGGCAATCGTACGCTATTGCCTGGCATGGATGTGGTTTTTACCGGGTTTAGCTATTGCTTATCAGCTTGAACTGAAAGCCTGGTACGCAGTTGCTGCGGTCACAATCAACGTGATTCTATGGGCGCTAACAATCAAACTCGATAAAAATGGCCAATTTCTGCACGACAAGCTTGCAAAAACGTGCCTGATTCATGTGGAAGTCAAATTAAGCACCGACACACGACAGGCTAATTAATTCCCCATAGAGAAATCTGACGCATTTTTTTGTGCTTTGCCGGTTCAATGTTATTCTATTAAAAAATAATTTTAGAGAGTCGGCATGCAACACAAAGCTCCTCGTCGCACCCGGGAACGCATCCTGGATTTATCGCTGCGCTTATTCAATGAATTTGGCGAGCCCAATATCACTACGACAGTCATTGCTGAAGAGATGAATATCTCTCCGGGCAATCTGTATTATCACTTCCGCAATAAAGACGACATTGTCAACTCGATTTTCGTCCAGTTTGAAGAGGAAATTAATAAAAAACTCGCCTTCCCCGAAGGACGCAAAGCCAATATTCAGGACATCTGGACCTATTTGCACCTGACGTTTGAACTCGTCTGGCGCTACCGTTTTTTCTATCGCGACCTGAATGATCTGCTGTCAAGAAATCGGAAACTGGAGTTGAATTTCAAACAAATTCTGACGCATAAAATCAAGGTGGCGACTGAACTTTGTTACGGTTTACGTGCGGACGGTGAGTTTGAAGCTGGCGACATAGAAATTGATGCCCTCGCGACGAATATGGTGGTAGTTGCGACCTACTGGCTATCTTACGAATACGTACGCAACCCCCGCAAATATACGGAATTACAGACCATGTCTGAGTCACTGGCACGCGGATGCTATCAAGTCATCGTCCTGATCAGCCCTTATCTGCGTGGTGAAACCAAAAATGTTTTTGAAAAACTGTCGCAAGAATATCTGAAAAAAATTAATGCCTAGGTTGATCCAGTCTTTATGCGTTTATTGCGGCTCATCTGCCGGGACGGCGGATGAGTATGCAAAAGGGGCAAAGCAACTAGCCGCAGCGATGGTGGCTCGCAACATTGCACTGGTCTATGGTGGCGGCAATGTCGGTTTAATGGGCATCATTGCAGATGAAGTGCTACGCCTAGGCGGCAACGTTACCGGCGTCATTCCGCAAGCCCTGATGGACAAGGAAGTCGGGCATACAGGTTTGAGCCAATTGCATATTGTCAGCAATATGCATGAGCGCAAAGCGATGATGGCGGAACTGTCCGATGGCTTTATCGCCATGCCCGGTGGCATCGGCACGCTCGAAGAGCTTTTTGAAATGTTCACCTGGTCACAGTTGGGCTTCCATGAAAAACCGCTAGGCCTGCTAAATATCCATGGGTTCTATGACAGCTTAGTCGATTTTTTGCAGCACACCGTAAATGCTGGCTTTTTAAAGCAAGAACATCTCGCTCTGCTGCACAATGAGGCTGATCCGTTGACATTGCTGGACGCACTCCAGCAAGCACGCCCTCCGCATTTGACCAAATGGATTCATCAAGACGATCTTTGATGCCCCAGTAAGAATCACCGCTTATTCCAACGCAACAAGCAAAATTCGCCTTGATTACAGGGTAAAATGCGGTTTTGATTGTTCATTTACCTGCTGATCGCGACATCATGAAGTTTTCCAAACAATTTTCGCTCTACGAATCCGAAGCTACGCAATTCATCAAAAGCCTCAAGCAGGCAAATCCTGCTTTAGAGCAGAGTCAGCGTGATGGCCGCGCCCTGCTATGGGATAAAGCACCGACAGACCTGGATACGCAGCAACGCAGTAAAGAATCGCGCATCGAGCAACAAGCTTACGTCTACCAAAACAAGGGCTAAGAAGCCCGACATGCTGTGACAGCAAGCGCCACATTACCCGCAACCGATTTACCTCTCGTAGGCGACAATGACAGCACACCCAATGTCGTTGACGGCCTCGCGTTTGCTAAATTGTATGGTGAGCCACTGTTTAAGCTGCCCAATGATCTGTATATCCCGCCTGATGCGCTTGAGATTTTTTTAGAGGCCTTCGAAGGGCCGCTGGATTTATTGCTGTATTTAATACGCAAACAAAACTTCAATATTCTCGATATCCCGATGGCGCAAGTCACACTGCAATATCTGGAATACGTGGAGCAAATCCGCAAAAACAATCTGGAACTGGCCGCAGAATACCTGTTGATGGCAGCAATGCTGATCGAGATCAAATCTCGTATGCTACTGCCAAGTACCAAGAGTCAACAAGGTGAAGAGGCCGAAGATCCGCGTGCAGAACTGGTAAGGCGCCTGCTTGAATACGAGCAAATGAAACTAGCCGCCTATGATCTGAATGCGGTACCTCAGCTAGGTCGTGATTTTTTGCACGCGCAAGTATTTATCGAGCAAAACACCGTGCTGCACTGGCCACATGTAGAAGTCGCCGATCTGCAAGCCGCCTGGGCTGACGTGCTCAAACGGGCGACGCTGGTTGCGCATCATAAAATCAGTCGCGAAGAACTCTCCGTGCGCGAGCACATGACGGGGATTTTACGTAAACTCCAGTCAGCCAAATTTGTTGAATTTTCAGAATTGTTTGATCCTGCAAAAGGCGCACCGGTATTGGTCGTCAATTTTGTTGCGCTTCTCGAATTAGCGAAAGAAACCCTGATCGAAATCACGCAGGCTGAAGCATTTGCGCCAATTTATGTCCGTCTCTCATACTCTCCTGCCTAAACGGCACGGGTAAGAATCCAGACATCTCACAACTCATATCACATCTTCATCCAATGAAAATTATCTCCTCCATTGAAGAATTACGCGACCAGTTGCGCGGCCAATTACGTACCGCTTTCGTTCCTACGATGGGCAATTTGCACGAAGGTCATTTATCACTGATGCGCCTGGCGAAGAAACATGGTGATCCGGTTGTTGCATCCATTTTTGTAAATCGTTTGCAATTTGGCCCAAATGAAGATTTTGATAAATACCCCAGAACATTTCAAGCTGACGTCGAGAAGCTGGAAAAAGAGGGTGTCTATGTTTTATTCGCGCCCACTGAAAGAGATCTGTATCCAGAGCCGCAAGAATATCGCGTGCGTCCGCCAGACGACTTAGGCAATATTCTGGAAGGTGAATTCCGTCCGGGCTTTTTTACCGGTGTAACCACGGTCGTCCTAAAACTATTTTCTTGTGTACAGCCACGTGTCGCCGTTTTCGGTAAAAAAGATTATCAGCAATTGATGATCATCCGCAACATGGCGAAGCAATTTGCATTACCGACAGAAATCATCGCTGCCGAAACCTGGCGCGCCGAAGATGGCCTGGCATTGTCATCACGCAATGGTTATTTATCAGAATCAGAACGTGCTGAAGCGCCCGTTTTGTATCAAACGCTGAATGAGGTCGCTCAGGAAATCCGTGCGGGTCATCTGGATATTTTTGAACTCGAAAAACAAGCAATGGCAAAACTGGCAAATCGCCACTGGAAACCTGATTACATCTCTGTGCGCAAACGTGCCGACTTACAACCACCATCGGCAGGTGACATTGCACAAAAAGCCGAATTAGTTGTCGTCGCCGCTGCTAAGCTAGGCAATACACGCTTAATCGACAATCTGGAAGTCTGATGACCAGAGCAAACTGGGTCTTCTGTAAGATCGCTGGACTTACATTACTGCTGGCCACCCAGTTCAGCCACGCCTCAGTAAGCGTAACCGATGATGCTCAACGCAAAATTACGCTGACCAAGCCAGCTCAGCGCATCATCAGTCTGGCACCACACACAACAGAATTACTATTTGAAGCAGGTGCAGGCGCATTAATAGTCGGCGTCAGCGACTACAGCGACTATCCCGAAGCCGCAAAAAAGATCGTGCCTATCGGTAATGTATTTGCACTCGATCTGGAACGTATCATTGCTTTAAGGCCTGACCTGATCGTGATATGGGGCACTGGCAACGCAAAGACGCTAGCAAATAAACTACGTGACACCGCCATACCGGTATTTGAAAGCGAACCACATCATTATGAAGATATCGCCAGCTCGATAGAGCGCCTGGCAATCCTGACAGGTAATGCAGAAACCGGAAAAATCGCGGCAGAAAAATTTAGGCACAGGCTAGAAAAACTACGTCAAACTTATCTGCTCACGGAAAAACAAAAAACCGTCAGTGTGTTTTACCAGATCGCTCGAAAGCCACTGATGACGCTCAATGATCAGCACATGGTGTCGGCTGCAATCCGCTTATGCGGCGGGCAAAATATTTTTGGTTCACTCAAAGAAATCAGCCCCACCGTCACTGCTGAGGCTGTACTGGTCGCGAATCCCGATGTCATCATTACCGGCAGCAGCGACAAGCAAGATGTATTTGCAGATTGGCGTCAATTTAGCAATATGACCGCTATCAAGAAGGATCATTTATTCACAGTCAAAGGCGACTGGCTGAATCGCTCGGGTCCTCGTATTCTGGATGGCACCGAAATGCTCTGCAAACATCTGGCGACTGCACGAACAAAATAAATCTCTGCTGCACATTCTCTGCTCATCGATGCTTCTTACAAATGAATAGCATGCGAAGCGGAACTATGCAGCTATACAAGCGTCATCACACTTACTTAACTCCAGTCGCGCGGATCAACCTGATAATACGCCCTGAACTGTTCAAATAAAGCCGTATGGCGACGTGCCATTGCCCAAGGTTTCTCAAAAAATGTTTCTGTAACGACCGCAAAAAATTCAGCCGGATTAGTCGCACCATAGGGATCAATCACCGTATCCTCACCCAGCGCAAGCGCCTGCTGTAAAGCCGCAAACTCTTCAGACAAAATTCTTGACCACCTCTCATATTTAGCCTTGCTGCCCAAAGCAGGAGCGCCATTCGTTACCCCTGTCTCGCTGTCCAGCTGATGCGCAAATTCATGCAGTACGACATCGTGACCTTCGGCCTGCTCACCTCCGCGACGCTGTACATGATCCCACGCCACAATCACACGTCCGTCACTCCACGATTCTCCCGACAAACTTTGATGAGCATGGGTGACCACGCCGCCAATACCCGTTTCGAGTCGAGGTACGACAAATGGGCCCGGATAGACTAATACTGTTTTTAACGCCGGATAAACTGGCGTCGAGCGATTAAGCAGCAGCATGCATGCCCTGCCCGCTATCGTGACTTTAATCTCGTCCGACATCTGCAGGCCGTCACAGGCAATAAATTTTTTCTGATATAAAAATTGCTTGATCAGTCGCTTCAATTGCAGCTGGACATCCGCCGGCATGCGCGAGTACACCGGAATATTTTTACGCAAAATCTTCGCATAATGCGATGGAAACGGCTGCTGTACTGCGCGCTTTAACAAATACGCAGGCAAATATACTGCGGCCAACATGGTAATAGCCAGCAACGCCAGAAAAAAGATTAAAGGTAAGGCATTCACAACATACTCCTGATAGCGCGGTGCCATAACGGATCCGGCAACAGCGATTCACCAACATAGTGATTTCCAACTAAGTTCCAAGTTGGGACAAAGCGGGTAAACGCAAGAGTGCACCGCTGAATTGACTGAGATCAGGACACGCTCCCCGAATTGCTGCGATAATGTCAACTCTTCGGTGTCATCGCAATTGTCCAGAGTTTTGGATACTGCAGCGCTCTGCCTCCTGGTTTTGGACACTGCAATCTCCTCACTTGATCGTACATTCATGCGCAAAGGCATACTCTTAGCAGCATCCGCTTATATCATCTGGGGCTTATTTCCGGTTTATTTCAAATCATTACATGGCGTTCCTGCTCTGGAAATCCTGTTGCACCGAATGCTATGGTCTTTAGTATTTCTCGTCACAGTACTGGCAGTTCGCAAACAATGGTCATGGCTAAGCAACTTATTGAGCCAGCCGAAACTGATTGCAGGATTTGCGGCAAGTGCCTTACTGCTCTCCGTAAATTGGCTTATCTACATATGGGCAATCAATAACGACCGAGTCGTCGATGCCAGCCTCGGGTATTTCATGACGCCTCTAGTAAATGTCTTACTCGGCTTTGTACTACTGCGTGAACGGCTGCGTATAGGTCAATGGATCGCTGTCGCACTCGCTGCCTGCGGCGTCATCTGGCTGACGGTGCAAGCAGGGCATCCACCGGTTATCGGCTTGTCTCTGGCAATCAGTTTTGGTATTTATGGCTTGTTGCGCAAGACCGCTGCGCTAGGTGCATTAGAGGGGTTATCGCTGGAAACTTTTATTTTATTTCCGTTTGCATTTGCTTACCTCAGCTACCTCACCCTACAAGGGCATAATGCTTTTCTCAGTGGCACAACAAGCACTCAATCCTTATTGCTGGCCGCAGGACCGATTACGGCGATTCCTCTCCTGATGTTTGCTGCCGGTGCACGCCGCATACCGATGGCAACCCTGGGCTTATTGCAGTACATCGCGCCGTCAATTCAATTAGTGCTTGGCGTCTATCTTTATCATGAGCCTTTCAGCGGCGACAGATTAATTGGCTTTATTGCGATCTGGACTGCCTTGGTCGTGTACTCCGTCGAAGGATTACGTCATACCTTCAAACGACAACCTGCCTGACAGCCGCCTGACATCTGAATTGCGCATCTCAAATACGCAGAACACTGGAATTAGCATGCCGGCCTGTACCTGAATCCGGCGACTATCTGGATTCGTAGTAAAATGATGGCCTCGCTAGGGGTCCTGTTTGACGATAATGATATGTTCAGATCGTCTCTTGCAGGTGAGAAATACCCTTGAACCTGATCTGGATAATGCCAGCGTAGGGAAGCGCAAAGTCTCCTTCCGTCTCTTTGTTTGCTCCTGCGCTGACTTCGCAAAAAAGAGCAAACTATGCAAAAACTAACATCACCTTCCCTGCGCCTGACGCTACTTGCATCAGCAATCGCGCAGACCTGTATTGCCATGCCTTCAGCCTATGCGCAAAGCAGCGACAAAGTATTGCCTGAGGTCGTTATCAGCGCGAATAAACAGTTGAAAGAAAAACCGCTTACCAATACGGTTGCAGGATTTGTCGATGCTCCATTGCAGGACATTCCAGTCTCCGTTACCGTATTCTCTCAGCAGCAAATCCAAGACTTACGCATCCGCAGCAGTACAGATGCGATGAAGTTTGATGCGAGTGTCAATGATGCGTATAACGCTATTGGTTATGCAGAGCAATTTTCGATTCGCGGCTTTGCTCTTGATAACACCAGTAGCTATCGTAAAGACGGGCTTGCAATCCCGGGGGATGCCTCGATTCCGCTAGAAAATAAAGAGCGCATCGAGATTCTTAAAGGCTTAGCGGGTTTCCAGGCAGGCTTCGCCACACCAGGCGGCATTATCAATTACGTCGTAAAGCGCCCTACTGTCACGCCATTGCGCTCAGTTACCGTAGAGGCTAGTGAACGCGGTACCTTATACGGCACAGCGGATCTGGGTGCTCAGTCGGACGACGGACAATTTGGTTACCGTATCAATGCTGCTGCAGAAAAAATCCGCTCTTATGTCAAAGGTGCGAATGGCGATCGTCAATTTATCTCAGGTGCATTTGACTGGCACATCACACCAAAAGCGCTGCTTCAACTCGATCTCGACTATCAACGCAAATCGCAGCTCACAGTTCCTGGCTATCAGCTGTTTAACGGCACCGACCTGCCACGCGGGATTAATCCCGATACGATGCTCAACGACCAGCCGTGGGCAAGACCGGTATTGACACGGAGCAGCAATATCGGCTTGCGTTTTGAGTATCAGTTCAATGACGACTGGCGTGCGAGTTTCTCTGCGAACCGCCATGATTTCAAACGTGATGATTACACCGCATTTCCATATGGCTGCTCGGCTGCCAACCTCTATCCCGGCTATTGCGCAAACGGTGACTATGATGTGTACGACTACCAGAGCGTGAATGAATCCAAATCACCGGTTGCCACACAAGCGATACTGAACGGTAAATTGGCGACCGGCGCGGTACTACACCATCTTGCCCTGGGTTTTTCAAGCTTCCAGAGACGCGACCGCTTTGGCGATTACGTCTATGACTATGCTGGCGCCAGCAATGTGTTTCATCCCGTCGTCGTACCGCCGTCCAGCAATGTAACAGGACCGGTATCATTGCGCAGAACGGATAAAGAATGGTCTTTGTTTGCACAAGACATTATCGATATCAACGATGCGTGGAAGCTCCATGCAGGCCTGCGTCACATCGCCATCGAGCGTCACCAGGCAGACAATCCTGGCTACGATCGTAGCTACGAGTTACCGAGTCTGGCATTGGTATTTAAACCGCAATCTACAATCAGTATCTACGGATCTTTCAGCGAAGGTCTGGAACACGGCGGCATCGCTCCATTTGGCACCGCCAATGAAAACCAGATGCTGAATCCGGCTAAATCAAAACAAGTCGAAGTCGGTATCAAAGCCGATCTGACCCGTGATTTCAGCATCAGCGCGGCGGCCTTCCGTATCAAGAAACCACTTGAATATACGAACACCGGCAATGTCTATGTCAGCAATGGCATCGCCATACATAAAGGATTGGAATTAACACTCCAGGCCCGTCTGACACCCGCATTATCATCCGGTGTCAGCTTCACAGCGCTCGATGCGCGTCAATCCGGCACGGGCATCAGCGGCCTTGACGGTCAACGCGTCACCAATGTCCCCGCACTAAAATCTGTTGTATATCTCGATTATATGATTGCCGATTTACCCGGACTGAGTGTCAACGGCAGTTGGAATTACGCAGGAAATAAAGCGTTTCAGCCAGATAACAGCGTGATGGTGCACGGATATAGCGTATTTAATCTGGGTGCACGCTATAACACCAGGGTAGCCGGTGTTATCACAACATTGCGCTTTAACATTGATAACGTGACTGATAAGTTCTACTGGCGCGATGTCACACAATCATTGGGCGGCTATCTGTTTCCCGGTGCCCCCAGAGTAGCTAAAGTCTCCGCGCAATTTGATTTCTGATCAAGGTCACCGATCACCTATCCATGACCTCTCCATTCAAGGCCCTCTATTGAATGGGGAGAAAAACATCAATGATCACCTCATGTTCGGGGACATCAGGAAAAAATTTGACGCGCTGAACATACAGGGGAAAATCTCTTAACGCCTCTCCGCTCTGAGGCAGCCATTCTGCATAAATGAACCGGATCGTCTGCTCCAGATTGTCATCAGAACCCACATGTCGTAATACAGCGCAGCGACCGCCCGGGATTGTCCTGTTCACAATACCAAACTCATTATCTTCTGCAATATCACAGGTCACTGCAGCACACAGATCGAGACGGTAATCGGCAGGACGAGTCTGGTGTGGATCTGAATAAAAAATATTAAATGTCGCACTCACGCCAGGCGGTAAGCGATGTTGCCTGCGCCAGTCTATAAACTGCCGTATCGAATCGCTGATACGATCTGGCGCACCATGATGCTCTAATACCGCGATCTTGATTGGAGCCACGTCGAGAATCTGGACACTCTCTACAGTATGTTCGAGTTGCATATGCTTGATCCTTATAGTGTGAACTGCTTGATAGCTTGAATACCAGGAAGTCCACAGCGGATCGTCTTTAAATGCAGAAGGTGATTGCCCCAGCATCTTTCTGAACGCGCGAGAAAAAGCCTCTGGCCCCTCATATCCACACGCCAGAGCCAGATCAATGATACGTCCGTGATCCCGGAAAGCCAGCGTATGCGTAGCGCGTTTCAGGCGAACCAGCTGCACATATTTATGTACGCTGATGCCAAATATTTCTGAGAATTGTCTGTGAAAATGATAGTGAGAAAATACAGCAACAGCACTCAATGTTTCGACGGACAGATCTTCATCCAGATGCTGATCAATATAATCAAACACCTGACGAAATCGCGATAAGTATTTTGTCTCAGCAGCCTTGTTCATCACGTTCATCAATATTTACTCCCTGATGATCAGAAGATTACTGCCCTTCTCCACTAAAGACCTGACCAAACTTGCTGAGTTGATCGCTGTTGTATGAAACCATACATCTCAGCCGACTAACTCAGTAAAAAAGACAAGGCAAAATCTACCTGCTCTACTCTATCCGGCAAGCTACCGGTAACCATTAAAAAGGGAATTTCCCGCTCATCTAGCAAATCCAGCAATTGCTCGTGTATCTGCTGACGCACGGCAGGTGACTCGCGTTGCAAACCATCTGGCGTCCATGGAAAATCAGGCGCCGTGACCACGATAAAATCATACTGGTGCTGCTTTTCGAGGGCATCCAATTCTGCATCTACCCTGCCAAAATAATGACGGCTATACAGCGCCGTCATGAGCGGAGATGTATCGCAAAATAACCAGTCTTTTGCATCAGGGAATAATGCAAGCTCCCGCTTAAGCTGCGTACGCGCAATCAGGATTTGCTCTGCTTCTGTCGGCACGCGCTGATGGGTATCGACAAACTCACGCAGGTATTCGGGCACCCAAACACTTTGGTAACGTCTTGCCAGCGCCTCGGCGAGCAAAGATTTACCTGAAGACTCTGCTCCGAGAATCGCCATACGGTGCACGGCTACAGTTGATTCAGACATTGCTTTTACTCCAGGCGCGCAGACCTATGATCGCCATCAACACAAAAATGGCATACAAAATAGCCGTCAGCATCAGTCCTTTATAGACATACAGGCCGACGTATAAAACATCCACAATAATCCAGACATGCCAGTTTTCCCATTTTTTACGAGACAGTAAAAGCTGTCCCAGCAAACTACCCGCCGTCAAAAAACCATCGGCATACGCTACATCCGTGTCCGTATAATTTTTTAAAAATACCGACAACACGACAAATCCTGCCAGCCAGCCGATGACGGATACGGTTCGCTGCAATATGGTCAATCGCGAAACCTGCAGCGCGCTACTGCCAGCATCGCCTTTCCGCAACCATTGCGCCCATCCCCAGACCGACACCAGCACAAATACCAGTTGCAAGCTCATATCGCCATACAACCTGGCATCAAAAAATACAATGCCGTACAAGGCAGAAGAGACAATGGAAAAGAGCCATGCCCAGTGGATTTGCCGGATATTTAATGCGACGGTCAGTACTGCGAGGATAAAAGAAATCAGCTCCAGGAGGGTCGTGCTGAAACCGAGCAAAGGGATAGGATCGTTCATACAAACATAGAGGTAAAAAAACTTTCATAGCAAGATCAGCATTATCACTGATCAACATCGCGCTGTCACAACGGCATCGCAATAACATCGTCCCCATGGTCACTGCGCACAGCCAGTAGTTCTATTCTCTTTATTACGGGGAGTTTCTGACGCCGCTGTAATCGACATCATACCTGGTACAAAATATACATCGGTATCACCAGATTTAAGGCGCGTAATAAAACAACTTGGTACGCTCAACTGTAAGTTTTACTATATTCCCGTATTCACAACACCGCCTGGCTCATCTTTTGCAATTTTCTCTGACGTATGTGGCAAAGGCAATGACGGTGTCAGTACATCCGCTAATCTGATTAGATTTAATTTTTAAATAAACTATGAATCCGTCATAAGAAAATTTATCTGGTACACCTGCAATAATTTGACCCGTCAGAAAGAATGGGAGATGATCAATTGATCCCCTTCATCAACTTACAAAAAAACATATGGAAACTAAAAAAGGACATTGCCATTGCGGTGCCGTGGAATTTGAAGTTAGCCTGACAAACGGGCTAGAAAATCTGCGACGTTGTAATTGTTCATTATGCCGCCGTAAAGGATCCATTATCGCCAGCGTTCCCATTGAGGGTTTACGCGTTGTCAAAGGTGCAGACATGCTGACGCTGTATCAATGGAATACGAATACGGCAAAGCATTATTTTTGTAAAATATGCGGTATCTATACACATCATCAGCGACGTAGCAATCCGACGCAATTTGGATTTAATGTGGCATGCATTGAGGGCGTTGATCCGTTTCAGCTCACCGGTATTGCAGTGGGAGATGGTGCATCTCAGACTTTGCTATGACAGTTTTTTAGAGGATTGAATTCAGATGACCCATACTTTATCGCCAGAAGCAGTTGTTCAGCAACAGCTTGATGCGTATAACGCACGTGATCTCGAAGCATGGCTGGCGACCTATGCCGACGACGCGCAGCAGTTCGAACATCCTGGCAAATTAGTTGCCAGCGGCAAGGCCGCAATTCGTGAGCGCAGCAGGCTGCGCTTCCAGGAACCCAATCTACATGCCCGCCTGATTCAGCGCAGTGTGATGGAGAATATGGTGATCGATCATGAAGAAGTTACCCGTACCTTTCCTGAAGGTACGGGTACCATACGTCTAGTTGCGATCTATCAGATTGCAAAAGGTAAAATCCAGTCAGGTTCGTTTTTATTTGGGACTAAAACCTTGGATCAAAGCTAATTTTTTCTAAAACAAGAAAAAAATAATCCTGGCGAAAATAACTTAGTAAAAAAGCGGGCTGAATATCAATATCCAGTCCGCTTTTTTTCGCGTTGAGACTAATAGCCTTGACACTCATAACACTGCCACTAAAAACTCACTTAAATTTTCATCTCCAGCATTGCACGTACCGCAACCGTCGTTGGTGTCGTGGTAGTCTGTTTCAGGGAGCCTGTTGCATCCGTATAGGTCGATGCAGAGATATTATCCTGATGCAGCGTGTTCGCCAGAGAAACGCGCAAATTTGTCTTCGGGCTGAATTTCCATAAACCATACAAATCTAACTGACGCTTCGGTACCGAATAAGCAGTCTTGTTTGCTGACAAGGTCACTGGGCCACCATCTTGGAAACTCAAATTGCCGCCGAAAGTCAGCGGAATTTTATCGAGTTTGTAATCAAGACCGAGATTAGCGCTGATAGGTGTTTGCGAATCCAGACGGTTATTCGGTCCGGGGACGGTTTCCAGATTCGACCAGTTGAATGAGGCATTCGCACGGAAATCAATCGCTGGCGCATCCTTCATGACTGAACGCAGGGGGAACTTCGCTTCCATCTCGATACCGCGTGTCGTTGCCTGTCCGGCATTGATTGGCATATTAGTCCAGCGTCCATTGATCAGCGATAAATCCGTACGCGTAATATCGTCAATGCGACGCATAAAAACGCTGATACTCATCATGCCGCCATCGTTGAGATAGTGCTCAAATGCGGCATCCAGTCCCCATGCCAGTTCAGGTTTCAGGTTGGGGTTACCGATGCTATCCGGACTGGTCGGACTATTGTTGTTGGAGACAAACCGTCGAGGAATGAGACTGCTGGTATCCGGCGCTTTGTAGGTACGGGTCAGGCCGAGACGGACCTGATCGTTTTTACTGTCTGGCAGTTTCCACAAGGTTTGCAGAATCGGACTCCAGACACTGGAACGATTATGCACTTTGTCATAAGTATTGCCCTCACTACGCGTATCCAGCCCTTCCCAGCGCATACCGGCATAGACTGACCAGCGTTTCGTGACATTCCATTCGTCCTGAACAAACAATGCCAGACGACTCACAGTCGCATCAAAATCTTCATTCAGGTTGATCGGTTTAATGCAGGTAGTACTGGTCAGATCCGGTGGTGTTGTACACAGATTCGCAGTAACGACATCAGTCTGCTTGCGGCTCTCATTACGCTTGCTGTAAGCGCCATCCCAGCCAATCACCAGTGCGTGGTCTTCGATAAACGGCGCGGTATATTTGCCACCCCAGGTTAAGCCTTTGTCGCTGGCACCTGAGCTATTTTTACGGTCCAGTGTTTGATTATTGCTGGCATCATACCCTTGCGTATTTACATCCGAGCTACGGCGGTTGTAGTTGGCACCGAGTTTGATATCAAGCTTGGCGCTATCGGCTAATTTATGAATCCAGTTCAGATTAGTACGAATCATGCCAAACTCAGAGTTAATCTGCGTCAGGTCACTCGCATAGGTCGGCAGATAACTCACCAGCGGCGCGCTTGCATGGTCATTGCTATGGCCAGAAAACCGGTTTGCATTGACAAAACTCTGAGTCGTCAAGGTATCGCCATTTTCCAGATTGACATTGATGCGAGGAGAAAATCCAATACCGTTAAACGTTCCCCAGTTCAGCGAGTCCGTGCGTCGCAGCAAATTCACTTTGCCAGTGGCATCGGTACCGACTTCATCCATCCAGGACGGGCGCTCATATTGGCCGTGATTGATCGAGCCAGAAATTGAATAAGAAATTTTGCCGGCTTTATCGGATATTTGATAATTGAGGTTTTCGCCGAATTTACCACCATCCTCCTGCGCACCGATTTTAAGTTCTCGCTGTGCGGTCTGTACGGTGCGCTTTAATACGATGTTGATCGCGCCAGCGATGGCCTGCGTACTAAATTCCGCTGTTGCGGCACGAATGACTTCGATGCGCTCAATCAGATCTGGCGAAATAGAATCCAGAGAAAATCCCGGTGGGCTAGGCTCACCGTTTAACAAAATCTGCGTATAACCAGAACCCAGGCCACGCATACGGATATCGCCACCGCGTCCTTGCACGCCGCCAATCGTCACGCCTGGCAGGCGCTTGAGTACATCTGCGACGGTGGAATCGCCATAACGCACGATGTCTTCCTGCGTAACCACAATCTTGGTTGCGGTATCCTGACGACGTTCGTCATAGCCTTTAGCGCCGCTGATTTCTACTTTTTGTAGCTTTTCACCGGCCACTGCTGGAACTGCCGGAGCTGTCGGGGATGCTTGAGATTTAGCTGGGACAGGCTTAGCTGGTACAAGTGGAGTTTTATCAGTGTCGGCGGGAACAGCCTGTTGCGCGTAGCTGATCGGGCTATAGGCCAAAAATACGGCTAAGGGCAAAATGGCACGGCGAGACGAGAACAAATTTGATGGCATGAGATCGCTAAGGTGAGTAAATAATGGGTTACTAGTCAGGTCGCTGCTTGGACAAGATAGCTACGCTACAAGTTCCCATTATCTCATTAAGTCTGATTCGGCTTATTTCACCCTTTCTCAAACTGTTTCATACTGTTTCAGCTTTTTTTCGTTGGATTTTTTGTCCCGCCAATTTGATGAATGAACCGCTCTTGATCTAAATCTCTCTTCTTAGAGTGCCTGCAACGCAGCCAGCAGAGGCTGACAAGCATCTGCAACACGATCAATACTATTTTCACGCAGTGCCGCCAAATCGACGTTGACCTCACTGCGCAACCCCGCCCAGGCCAGTAAGGCGGCACAGGCCTCCGGATGGTCGAACAAGCCGTGCAGATAAGTGCCTAGAATCAGATCATCTGGTGAGCGACTTCCTTCCAGTTCTTTGCTATCGTTATCAAGTTCAAAAACGGCTTGCGTCTCATTACTTGCGTAAGTGATCCCCATATGAATTTCGTAGCCACTGACCTTGGCTACCGCGCCATCATTGCCGAACAGGCAGCGGCCCGTTACCTGCTGCAGACGTTTATCTTGTGTCAGCTCGGTAGTGATATCCAATAAACCAAGCCCGGCTGAATCGCCCGGCGTACCTTCGACTCCGTGAGGATCGCTGACGACATGCCCCAGCATCTGATAGCCGCCACAAATACCGACAATCTTGCCGCCGTAGCGCAGATGTTTTTCCAGCACGGGCTGCCAGCCTTGTTGCATTAAAAACGCCAGATCAGCACGGGTATTTTTGCTGCCCGGCAGAATAATCAGATCAGCCGGGGGAATCGCCCTGCCAGGCCCGATGAATTGCATATCGACCTCAGGGTGGGCACGTAAGGCATCAAAATCGGTATGATTAGAAATACGGGGAATCGCCGGAACAATAATGCGAAATTTACCCTTGCCGGATTGACTCGATTGGATTGCATCTTCAGCATCCAGCATCAGGCCGTGCAGATAAGGTAAAACGGCGAGTACAGGCTTGCCGGTTTTTTCTTCAAGCCAACGGAGACCGGGTTCCAGAAGGCTAATATCCCCTCGAAAGCGATTGATGACAAAACCAACGATACGGTTTTGCTCTGACTCTGACAAACAGGCCAGCGTACCGAGAAAATGGGCAAATACCCCGCCGCGATCAATATCCGCTACCAGAATCACAGGGCAATCGACTGCCTCGGCGAATCCCATATTCGCAATATCTCGCTCACGCAGATTCACTTCTGCCGGGCTGCCTGCTCCTTCAACAATGATGCTCTCGTATTGCTGCTGCAGGCGAGCATACGACTCCAGGACGGCTTGCATGGCAACGGTTTTATATTGATCGTAATCACGCGCATTCATATCGGCACGCACTTTGCCATGGATGATGATCTGCGCGCCGGTATCCGACGAGGGTTTCAACAAAACCGGATTCATATCGGTGTGTGCAGGCAAACCCGCGGCGACCGCCTGCAAGGCCTGAGCGCGCCCGATCTCGCCACCGTCTATCGTCACAGCACTATTCAGCGCCATGTTTTGCGGCTTCATCGGCACGACTGCCACGCCTTGTCTTTTGAGCAGACGACATAGTGCGGCAACCACGGTGCTTTTACCCGCATCAGAGGTCGTGCCCTGCACCATTAAGGTCGTGATTTTCATGAGATTACCTTACTAAAATAAGATACTGGTAGCAGTATTATTACAAACCACAACATTTATGTGCGGAACAAGGAGATTTTTTTAAAAAACAGGTGGAGTATATTAATTTCTCCATAAAAAACAGATATGGATATCAACTACAAAAAATGCTATTCCGCGTTTTGCACTCAGCTATGGCAAATGCTGGTGATGTCCCATTCTACGGATCAGGACATCTCTGATCACGACAAATCATCGGTGTATTTGCTTTGCCATATGCCAATCAATTGATGTAGCTGCGGCAAACCATGCAGAATGGCGGATGGTCCTGGCGATAAAATATCTGCCGATTTAATCTCGGCAACCATTGCATGCTGGCAGGCAGGTATTTGTCGCCAGCCATCGCGCTCCAATACCGTTTCTGGTCTGAATTTTTTCCCGCACCACGATCCGATGATGATGTCCGGCGCACGACGGATGACTTCGGCCGGATCGGCGATAATTCTTTGTCTTGCGCTGTGATGCTGAGCAAGGTCGCTAAATATATCGTCGCCACCTGCCAGATCAATCAACTCCGAAACCCAGCCGATACCGGACATCAGCGGCTCGTTCCATTCTTCAAAATAAACTTTGGGCCTGCGTGTCCATTGCGCTGCTTGCTGCTGAACCAGATCAATCTGCGCCTGCAATGTCGCAATCAGTTGAGCGCCCTGCTCCTGTTTATCGACCAGATTGGCAAGTACAGCAATCATGCGCAAGATACCTGCAAGCGTATGCTGATTAAAAACATGTACCTCAATACCGGCTGAAATTAATTCGCGACACATCTCCGCCTGCATATTCGAATAGCCGATAACCAGATCAGGCTCCACTGCGAGAATGCGGTCTATTTTTGCAGAGGAAAATCCACTAATCTTAATTTTCTCTTCGCGCGCCCGGGCTGGTCGTGTGGTGTAACCAGAAATACCAGCGATACAGTCTTCGGCACCCAGCGCATATAAAGTTTCTACCGCCTCGGTAGAAAGGCAGGCAATACGCTGATAGAGACTCATGGCTTGCCTCCGCGTCTGTTTCTGGCTTGATCCAGCGCCTCGCACACTGCCTTCGCACCTTCGATAATCCGCGGCCCGGCACGATTTAACTGATCACCGTCGATCACAATCAGATTATTATTTTTTACCGCTAGCAGATTACTGATGCCCTTCCATTGTTCAATACCGCTGGTCGTCTGCGTCTTGCTATCGCCAGTCAAAATCACTTCGGGATTTTCCTGAATCACCGACTCCAGCCCGACCACTGGCGCTGCCGGAGATAATCGTCCAAAAATATTTTCGCCGCCGCAAATACGGATCGCATCGCTGACAATACTCTTATCATTCAAGGTGTAAATCGGCTTACCCCAGACTTGATAAAAGGTTCTGACTACGGGCTTGTTCTGATAACGCGCAGTCAGTTGCTGGAGTTGCTGGCGAAATTCATCCGCAGCAATGTGCGCCTGTTTTTCAGTACCAAATAACTGACCAAGCTTGAGCAATGTCGTGGGAATTTCTTCGAGCTTCTGTGGCTCGCTAAAATAATACGGAATACCGGATTTGCGCAACGGCTCCAGTTGACGTTCGAATGCGCCATGCATCCAGACCACCAGCAAATCCGGCTTCATGGCGATGATGCGCTCTATATCTAATTGCCGGTTATCTCCGACACGAGGAATGGCCTTGGCCGCAGCGGGGTAATCGCTATATTTGACGGTACCGATCAACTGCTCACCTGCACCGGCGGCGAACACCAGCTCAGTCACATGCGGCGACAAACTGATAATGCGTTGCGCCGGACGAGCCAGTGTAATGATATTACCCAGATCATCCGTCACACTGATGGCAGCCTGAACTGGGGTGGTAGCGGTGAGTGACAGCATTGCTGTGACTGCCAGCATCGTCCAATGTGAAATACGTAATAAAGTCATCGCAGATCTATCAAATGAAAGGGGGAACTAAAACACATCAAATACAGAAACCGGCTCGAACCTAAGCCGCCGCCAGGATGGACTGACGAACACGCCATAGCGTCAATGCCTGCGTCAGTTTTTGCCAGCCCGGCTCATCCGGTGGCAAGCCAAAGCGCACACCACGCGCGGCCTGACGAAATAGCCGCAGCCAGATACCTTGCTCCGCCATGTGCTGCCAGAACAGTTCGGCATCACAGTGCAAACCCTGCTCGCTGCACCACTGAAATAAATCCGTACCTGAGCTACGCAGTCCATGCACCAGCAAAAGTTGTCGCAGTCGTTCACCCTGCCCAGCCAGTTCGACACACATCGTCTGCTGCCAGTCAGTGTCCCTGAGCGCCTTAGTCGCAATTTGCTGCGCCGGACCGCTGATGGTCCACGGACCCAGATGAATTTCCAGACGCTCCAGCAACTCAGCCTGAGCAGCGACAAATCCCAGACGCAGACCTGCCAGTCCAAAAAACTTCCCGACCGACCGTAAGACGATCAGGCCAGGACGATTGGTATATGCCGCAACACTCAGTTCAGTCATGGTATCGGCAAAGGCTTCATCAACAATCAGCCAGCCATCTCTACGCGCGAGTTGTGCAGCCCAATTCAGCAACACATCCGGCTCAATGAACGCGCCGGTAGGATTATTCGGGTTGCAGACAACCACCACATCGGCGTCTGGTATAGCGCTTGCCAATGCGTCATACGCGACTTCACGGACCTGGTGCTGATGCTGCCGCCACTGATAGGCATGCTCGGCATATGACGGGGCGGACACCACGACTTTTGAGGTGGGACGCAAACAGGGCAAAGTCTGTATTGCCGCTTGCGTACCTGCTACAGCCAGCATCGTTGGTGCACCATAAAAATCCTGTGCCGCCTGACTGAGGACAAATGATTTTTCTGGCAGACGATGCCAGGCATTCGGCTGCAAAAAATCTGGCGAGACCGTATAAAAATGGGGATTAATCCCTGTAGACAAATCCAGCCAGTCTGCGGCGGGACGACCATAGCGCACCAGCGCATCACGCAAATTACCACCATGCTCAAGCATACAGAACTCCGTTTTTTGTTACCTTCATCACACACTGATTGCATACCGATTACACACTAACTGCCCGCCAGCACTTATTCGATTTTTAGCTCATTAGGTTACAAGCCTTACGCAAAAACCAAGGCCGCTCACCACAGAGACACGGTGACACGGAGAAAGGCAAGAGCTGAGAGCAAGCGGCTCCATGAAATTTCGATTAAAGGTTTTTTAGAAATTTTCCATGATCAATCCGCAGGCTCGGTGCGACTTTCCAAGGTATTTCAAGCCAACAGGCGCATTCTGCCTGGGGATTCTTTGATATCGATATTCCATGGAACCGCTTGCTCCTGCCTTTCCTCTGTGTCTCTGTGTCTCTGTGGTGAAAGGTCTTATTTTTTTGTGTAACGCCGTCGATGTGATTTTTCAATTTAGAGATTGTTAGAAACTCCCTATGAATAACCACAAACCACTTTCCATTTTTTTACAAATCCTACATAAAAGGAATCAGCATCACCGCCAGACAACCCAGCCATAACAAGCTGGTATTCCGCACCAGACGCCACGCTCTTTGTATGTCCATGGCAACTGGTAACGGCCCTGCACCCAACACCGGACGCTGCTCCGCAACGCCGTCATACATGGCGACACCGCCTAAAGAAAGTTCCAGCGCACCGGCACCGGCAGCCATCACCGGGCCTGCATTGGGACTAGGCCACGCCGGGGCCTGTTGACGCCAGCATTGCAAGGCCAGGCGCGTATTGCCCAGGACGGCATAAGAGATCGCCGTCATTCGCGCCGGCACCCAATTCAAACCATCATCAACCCGTGCCGCAAGGCGGCCAAAGTACAAAAACCGCAGTGAGCGATAGCCCCACATCGCATCCAGTGTATTTGACAAGCGATAGAGCACAGCGCCAGCACCGCCCAGCAACACAAACCAGAACAGTGCGGCGAATACCGCATCGCAGCCATTTTCCAGAACGGATTCCACTGCGGCTTTCGACAAATCCTGCTCAGTCGCCTGAGCAGTATCACGACTGACAATATACGAAGTGCGACGTCGCGCCTCCGCCAGATCGCCCCGCTCCAATGCCCGAAAAATAGGTTCAGCATGCTCACGCAGACTTTGCAAACCCAGACAAAAATATAGCAAACCCGCATGCGCAAAAACCGCCAGCCAGAGATTCACATGCGTACACCAGATCAGCACCATCTGTGTCAGCACGACGATGGGTAAAACCACGACACACCAGGCAAGCGCGCCCTTCAGATAACTCATACGACAGGTAGAATCAGGCTCGGTATTTTGGTCACGATGCTGATCGTTATGCTGATCATGATTCAGACTACTTTCGATACGATTTGCCAGCCAGCCGACACCAACTAAAGGATGCCAGTGACGCACTTCGCCAAAGCCGCGATCCCACACCAGGCCGAGCACAACGCAGAGCAGGACCAGAGCGGGAGTCAGTAGGAACATAGAGGTACCGGCAATGAGAACGTCATGCGCTTCCGATCAAGAGAATGAGGCAGGTGACTTCAGATACAAAGGCAATCCTGCCGCGACCCAGACGACTTGTTCGCACTGCGCCGCGACAGCCTGATTCAGGCGTCCGGCTTCATCGACAAACCAGCGCGAAATCGCCCCCTGCGGAATGATGCCCATCCCCACTTCGTTGGACACCATCACGAGATCGCCGTGACAAGATGCCAGTGCCTGCAACAATAAATTACGCTGCTCTGTAAATATCGCTGGCGGTGTAATCGCACCAATATCCGGCATCTCTATGTGTTCGGAAAACAGTAAATTCGATAGCCACAAAGTCAGGCAATCAAGCAGAATCACATTGTCCGGTCTACTGTATTGTGCGATAGCATCCGCCAGCGCCAATGGTTGCTCAACGGAGAGCCATTCTGCGGGACGCCGGGCCTGATGATGCGCAATACGGCTCTGCATCTCAGCATCTCCGGCCTGCGCTGTCGCAAGATAAATCACCGGCTTGCCGGACGCGATAGCGAGACCTTCGGCATAAGCACTTTTACCGGAACGGGCACCGCCAAACACCAGAGTGCGCGTCATAGCGTCTCTCCTGAAAACAAGCGGGCGACCGCGACAGGATTCGATGGAAAGTACGCATGAAAATACGAAGCATGTAAATTGCCGTCGCGATAAATTGCCTCACCCTGCTCGTCGCTTGCATTATGTGATGATTGTTTTTGAGTATGTTTGTGCGTATGGTGATACGGCCTTAAACTAGTCTCAAAACGGGAGTAATGAAAAGTATGTCCGCGCAGCTCACCGGCATTGCCCAACCATGCTTGTCCGCCCAGAGCCGCCAGACGTTTTTGCATGATCACACGACCAGACAAAATACCGGCCATCGGCCAGCTAGCGTCTTGCTGATCAATCAGACTGTCGGTCAGCGCCATCATGCCACCGCATTCAGCGAGAATAGGCAAACCTAGCGTATGCGCAGCGCGTATCGATGCTTGCCATTGCTGCGCCTGACTAAGAATCTCCGCATGCAGCTCAGGATATCCGCCCGGTAAATATACGGCGTCAGCCTGGTCCGGTACAGGTTCATCTGCCAGCGGAGAAAAAAATTGGATCTGCGCACCAAGTGCTTTCAGGCACAGAATATTCGCAGGATAAATAAAAGCGAACGCCGCATCACGGGCAATCGCAATTGTCTTTCCTTTCAATAACTCAGGTTTTTTTTCTCTGATATTTTCTGCGGATTCTGCGGATTCTGCGGATTCAAGGGATTCAAATTGCGTCAGTGGCAAGGCGTTCCATGCATCCATGTCCAGCGCTAACTGTCCGGCCTGTGTAGCCAGAATATGCTCTAACTGCGCAACCTCGTCCGGCAATACCAAGCCCAGATGACGCTCAGGTAAACCTTGTTCCTGACGCGGCAAACTCGCCAGTAAGGGAATGGGATTGACAGGGACTTTTTGCATAGCATCGGCGACCATACGCGCATGACCTGCTGAAGCAATCCGGTTCGCGATAACGCCTGCCATCGATACCGGGCCGAAATCACGTAAGCCGGTGACGACAGCACCGACGGTTTGCGCCATCGCGGACGCATCGACCACGGCTAGTACCGGCACACCAAAAGCCCGTGCCAGATCGGCAGATGAGGGATTACCATCATACAAACCCATCACGCCTTCAATCAACATCACATCGACGTCAGCCGCCGCTTGCGCCAGCAGGGCGCGTGACGCCTCCAGACCAACCATCCATAAATCCAACGACAATACCGGCGCACCGCTGGCACGTTCCAGCATCATGGGATCAATAAAATCGGGACCTGTTTTGAATACACGAACACGCTGCCCGAGCGTAGTCAGTTTGCGTGCCAATGCTGCTGTTACGGTGGTTTTGCCCTGACCTGAGGCGATCGCAGAAATCAGTACGACGCGGGCGGCTGATGGACGCATTACCATTCGATCCCGGCTTGTGCGACGATGCCGTCTTTAAAGGCATGTTTGACGACCTGCATCTCCGTTACAGTGTCAGCGACCTCGATCAACTCGGGCAAAGCACCTCGCCCGGTGATGATCACATGCTGCATCTCTGGCCGTGCATCAAGGTCTGCAATCACCTGCTGCACATCAAGATAGTGATATTTGAGCGCAATATTCAGCTCATCAAGCAAGACCATGCCGATCTTGGGATCGCTTAAAAACTCTTTGGCTTTTTGCCAGGCTAGCTGCGCTTTTTCAATATCACGTTCACGATTCTGGGTTTCCCAGGTATAGCCCTCCCCCATGGCATGAAAGCTGACCTCATCAGGAAAACGGCGTAAAAAAATCTCTTCGCCAGTGGACATCGCGCCTTTAATGAACTGCACCACACCGACTTGCATGCCATGTCCCATTGCGCGCATCACCATCCCGAAACCACTGGAACTTTTGCCCTTGCCATTACCGGCGTTGATGACCAGAACACCCGTCTTGCGCTGGGCAGCCTCGATCTTTTGATCCATCATTGCTTTTTTACGCTGCATGCGGCGTTGATGGCGCGTATTGATGTTGTCTTCAATGAGCGGCTCAACCAAAGTGGTGTCTGTCGGTGTATTCACGTTCTAGTGTCCTGGTAAAAAAAGAGTTTGCCCGCCATGTTGTATCAGCTCTAAAGGATGTCCCAGACAGAGACTGAGTTTGTCCGCTGTCATGACCTGATCAACCGGACCGGCCTCCCAGCGGCCATCTCCCATCAGGAGCAAGGCATGGGTAGCAATACGGTGGGCGAGATTGAGGTCGTGACTGACCATGACCACAGCCTTGTTGTGGTCGCGACATAAACGGGAGAGCAGTTGCATCACACTGACCTGATGCGCAAGATCGAGCGCGTTGGCAGGCTCGTCCAGCAGCATCAGCGCGGCATCTTGTGCCAGCAAAGCGGCAATTGCCACACGCTGACGCTCACCACCGGACAGGCTGCGCACATCGCGTTCAGCCATCTCCATAACATCTAATTCTTGTAAAGCCGCATATGCCAGCTCCAGGTCGTCTGATGATTCCCAATAATGCGTATCGTGATAAGGGTGGCGCGCACTCAATACCGTTTCAATCGCACGGTAACCAAAGGCATCAACTCTGCCCTGCGGTAAAAAAGAGCGCTCTCTGGCCAGCTCGCCAAGTGCCCATTGCTGAAGCTTTTTATCCCTGATCAGAATCGTACCGCTCTCGACAGGACGCATCCCTGCGAGAGTACGCAGCAATGTGCTCTTACCCGCGCCATTGCGACCGATCACGCACCAGCATTCACCGGGATGGACTTGCCATTGCAAGGCATTGAGTAAAACCCTTTTGCCAACGGATAAATTCAGATCGCTGATACGTAACAAATTAGAGCTCAGTAATTCAGAGCCGGATAAGCGGAGCTGCAAACCATCCTGTGCGAGTGTAGTCATCAGCGCCCCTGCTTTCTCAACTGATGTAATTGCAGCAAAAATAAAGGGACGCCAATCATCGCCGTAATCACACCAACCGGTAATTGCTGTGGTGCGACTACCGTGCGCGCCAGCGTGTCTGCCAGCACCAGAAAACTGCCTCCGGCGAGGGTGGCCGCAGGAATCAGCAAGCGATGATCCGGGCCCCAGGCAAAGCGGCAGGCATGCGGAATAATCAGTCCGACAAAGCCGATACTGCCAGCACTGCTGACCGCACTCGCCGTCAGTAAAGCCGAGCAGATAAACAAAGTTTGTCGTAACCGACCGATATTCACACCCAGGCTGAGTGCGTTATCGGCATGCATGGCAGCGACATTGATGGATCGCGCCATACGTAATGCCAACACCAGAATGACGCTCCATAGTATCCAGGGCAGCACACGAGAATCTGCATTCGATAAATCACCGATCATCCAGAACACCATACCGCGCAAACGGCTGTCAGGAGCAATCGACAACATCAGCGTGATCAGAGCACCGCAGCCTGCCTGCACGATGACGCCGGTCAATAATAAAAGCGGTGCGCTGCCATCCGAGCTGCCGCTACCGCGAAAATCGCGATACGCCAGAGCAAACAGCAAAATCGCAACTGTAATAGCACCGCCAAACGCGGCCAGATCCACCAGCCAGCCCATACCGACCAGTAAAATCACCGCCAGAGCACCGACCGAGGCACCGCCGGAAATACCCAGCACATAAGGATCCGCCAGAGGATTGCGTAGTAAAGCCTGCATCATGACACCCGCCAGAGCCAGCGTTGCCCCCGTGACGAAACCCAATAAAGCACGACCTAAACGCAGCTCAAGTAAGGTCGCAGCCAGTGTCGAGGGTTTGCCGTGTAATAGCTCAAGCAGACCATGAAATAATTCGGTAAACGACAGTGATACCGATCCTGTTAAGCAGGCAATCGCAATACTGCCGAATGAGGCGAGGATTAATACAAGAATGATGCGAGAAGCGCGCAAGGAGCGATGCCTGCTCACCAGCGCCGTAGCGGTGATACCGGAGCCTGAAGAAGTAGCTAAAGACACGATCCGCCTTATGAGAAAATTTGACATAGATGACCTGTCATTTCTTTTCTAACGCATTCATATCCTTGTCGTATCCTTGATCACCGGATATGAATGCGTTAGAAAAGAAATCAGAACATCTGAATTCACGAATTAATAAAACTAAGAATAAAACTAAAACAAAACTGATGTAACAAGACTGATGAAAAACACCCCCACCTTGAACCCGCAGGCTGGATGAGGCTTTCAAGGGCATTTCGTGCCAGCAGGCGCATACCGCTTGCGCAGTCGTTAGAGGGAACTTCTAACAAACTTTTATCGATCTTCCATGGAGTGGCTTACCCCTGCCTTTTCTCTATGTCTCCGTGCCTCTGTGGCGAGAGGTCTTGGTTTTTGCGTAAGTCCTATATAAAACGAAAGCGGCCGAATAAAAAGCTGATGTTGATTGAAATCGCGACGTCATCAATTTCCCCCTTAGCTCCCTCTCCCGCGAGCGGGAGAGGGTTAAGGAACTAACATCTACACTTGACACATCTTGATTGAGGCGGAAGGATTAGTTGATAGTTGAGGGAATATCACCAATTTATTTAAAGCCGTAATTCAAACCAACAAAGACATTCGACCCCATCGTTGTATAGTTCTTTGCAAGCTCATAGTCCTTGTTCAAGGCATTGTTCCAGCGACCGATCACAGACCAGTTCGCGGCAACATCATAAGTCGCATACAGATTCAATAAACTATAGCCGCCCAAGGATTTTTTGTTAGTGACATCATCAAAACGATCACCGGAAAATACTGTTTCTACGCCGACTTTAGCTTTGGCAATTGCATACTCTGCAGCCAGGCTACCGTGTTGCTTGCTACGACGCGCCAGACGCAAACCGGTTGTATCATCTTTCGGATCCTGAATATCCAGAGAACCGCGCAAAGTCAGATCGCCCAAATGCGTAGAACCACCAAGCGTCAGGCCGGACAAGGTCGCCTTGTTGACGTTGTAAGCGCAACCGTACTTATGACTAGCTTGTTCTACCGGGCAGACATTCGCCGTGACTAGCAAATCCGTTGCCTTGTTCGAGTAGTACACCGCACTCAACTGACTCACGCCATCTTCGTAGTAGATACCGATTTCAGCATTTTTTGCCTTCTCAGGCTTATTGGTAGAAATGCCGTAACTCGGGTAGTACAGCTCATTGAAAGTCGGCGCACGGAAGCTGGTACCGTAGCTGGCATTGACACGCAAGGCATCGCTCAGGCGATAGCCATAAGCGACACTGCCAGTTACCTTAGAGCCATACTGCGAGCTGTCGTCGTAACGGGCACTGGCGCTGGCCAGATGTGCGTCTTGTTTGAAGACATAAGAACCTGCGAGGGAATTGGTCGTACGTTTGCCAATCAATTCTTTCGTTGTCGATTCGACTTTTTCTTCACGATGCTCGTACACCAATTGCAAGACATCCTTGCCGAGGCTGATATCGTTCTGCCAGTTCAGGCTAGTCTGTTTGGTATCGAATTGGCTCTTGCCATAGGATGCATCAGAAAAACCTTTATCAGCGGTTTCTGCAATTTGTACTGTGCTGAGCCAGTTGCTGGCAAAGCGGTTTTTGCTAAAGATCGCCAGCGTTTCCAGTTTCTGGATATTGCGGTCGTCATAGCCAGGACCTGCATCAAACTGGGCATTCAAACGGCTTTGCAAAAAGTTGATGCCGAGATCGTGACCTTTGGCAATTTCGTAACCAAGGCGACCACTGACGCTATCCAGCGTGTAGCCATCTTTGTCGGCATTGTACGAGTACGGGCCGGCAGTCGGACGCGTCGCTGAGAAGCCGTCAGCTTCTTCGTGACCAGCATTCAGCGCAAAGCTGAAGCTACCATCTGTCGAACCGGATACACCAGCGGCAATTTTGCGCAAGCCATAACTACCCAGACCAACGGACGCAGTCGGAGTAATAACGCCACTACCTTTTTTAGTAAAAATTTGTACGACACCGCCGACTGCGTCCGCGCCATATAAGCTGCTTAGAGGGCCATAGACGATTTCGATGCGTTCAATCTGAGCCAGAGGAATGGTTGCCCAGGTAGCGCCGCCTGAGGTCGAGGATCCAATCCGGATACCGTCAACCAGTACAACGTTTTGGGCATTAGAGCCGCCGCGGATAAATACCGAAGCATTAGAGCCTGGACCACCGTTACGTGCGATCTCGATGCCGCGCTGTTGCTGCAACAAATCAACGATAGAGGCGGCACCGGATTTAGCGATTTCGTCAGCAGTAATGACAACGTTATCGGCCAGCACATCTTTGGCAGCCTGCACCTGACGACCGGCAGTAATGACGACGTTTTGCGCACCAGATGATGTTGCAGCCGTTTGGGCAAAGACAGAAATAGAAGGGAAAATAGCAGCCACAGCAACGCTGATGGCAAGCGGTTTGAATGAAAAAGTCATGATCACAATGAAAAAGGGGCAAGCAGCCAACGTCCCCGCAGGCTGCATGAATACAAAGTGCCACCACAACTTTATTACACACAAACACATCAATTACACCGCTATCGTGTGCAGGACACAAATAACAGCTGAATTGACCGCCAATGAAATATCCCCTGAGGGTGTCGGTAGCACTTCACTTATTCTGGCCGGTATCCGGGCTGACAAGCGTCATCTTCCGACCTTCCCATGCCTAGGCATAGTGGTATTTGCAGAAGACTGCAGCAGCGATAGAATCTTTAAAGACCCACTCACTACCGCACTTGTACACCGTTGCGGGGGCAGCACACCTTTGCGAAATAAACCTATTTCACCTGGTGTTTCCCGTTTAACCGCGGACATGAACATGTCCACGAGCACCAAAACTCCGCCATTCTAAAGCCAGAGCCGCTTTGCAGCAAGTTAAACCCGGACACGCCCCTGGATCAGCGGGGCTAGGATGATGTTGACAATGAATTCGAAGCTAATAAGAAACTAACAAGGAATTGATACTAAGCCTATACGAGGCAAGCAAGGATCAACGCATTCTGTGTAATAATTTTTGTGCGTCAGCACGTCCTGCGGGAGTGATCTGATCTGATTTGAGTGCCTGAAGAAAACAGCGTCGTGCCATCCGTCGTGACTTGCTGACACCCTGCCCTGTCAGATAGCATTTTCCCAAATCAAGCTGCGCATCACCATCTCCTAATGCTGCCGACAAATACAGGCATCGGCACATTAAGCGAAACCGGCGACGCTCGCGATGAAGCATGGCAAGATTTGCCGCAGCAGAAGCCGATCCCAGGCGATACGCTCTTTTGTACCAATACATTGCCTTTGATTTATCTGCGCGGATTGCCAGGCCTGCGTCATAAAAATATCCCAGGTTTGTCATGCATCCGGGCAGATCCAGTTCAGCGCCAGCTAAAAAACAATAAAAGGCGCGCTGGAGGTCACCGCGCTCCCAAGCCTCATGGGCTTGAAACTCTACATCATGAATAGTCTGCAATGAAAGAACCTAGTCTGTATTTGTTTCCGCTACATGGCGTCTACGCAGCCTGATCTGCTTTGCTTGCTTTGGAGATCCAGGCATCGATTAAATTTTGATGCAGATCTGAGAGACCATGAAATTTTACGCCGATCCGATAATGATCTTCTGCCAGTATGCAGTGCTGAACAAAGGCTTTACACGCCACTTTGAATTGCTGATCAGCGCCTCCCACAATGCCAGGCACTTCCATCATGATCTGATATTCCCGATTGACTTCCAGACTCTGCGGACATTGCATGAGCACGCCACCGACAGACAGATTAACAATTTTGGTTGCGACCAGACTACCGTCGCTGAGTTTGACTGCCGCACGCCAGATCACCTGAATACGCGGAGTTTTTCTTAGTTCTATCATAGGCTTGCTCTCTCAGTTCTGCTGCGCCTCTGAAAATTACCTCTTCGACAATAATAACATTGCTATATTTTTAATTGCAACTGCCGACACTCTCCAAAATCTATCACCTGATGATCGGCGACAAGCTTGTGCGCCATTGCCTCTGGGCTGATGCCCACTTGATAAGCAAGCATCAGGCGCATCGAGCCAGCATGACTGACGATCAGAACATTCTTTTTTTTATTCTCGTCCTGCGCAACAAGCTCTTCTAAAAATTCGATAATCCGCGCTGCCATGTCGAGTACATTTTCAGCGCCACCGGGACGATATCCGCTGACATCAGCAGCCCAAGCATCAACTTCAACACGTGGAATCTGATCCCAGTTCTGCAATTCCCAGCGACCAAAATTCATTTCCATCAAACGAGGATCAAATTGCGTTTGTACTTGCAGGCCGGTAGCAAGATGCGTTGCGAGCAGGCGACAGCGTTGCAAGGGACTGGAATAAATAGCCGTCTGCGCAATGTGATCTGCTGGCAACATACTGCGCAATGCGGGCAACAAGGAGGGCAGTAACAGCTGGCACTGCGCCTCACTACTCGGTATATCGGATTGTCCGTAGCAAATCCCCGGCGCAATCTCAGGTCTGGGGTGCCGGATCAGATAGAGCTGCATAAGCCGACATAGAACACAAACTCGGATAACTGCTGCACAGCACCCAGACAATCGCCGGTGTAACCGCCAATCCTGCGCACAAACATCCTTGCCATCCACCAGCTCGCAAGAACCAGCAAGACGGTAGCAAGAATAAGATTATTGAGCGGCACCAGTCCGCAGTACATCAGGCCTGTAACAGGTACCAATACTGTCAAGCCTGCAATCAGGAATTCAGCGCCCGACATGTGTTGCGCCAGAGGTTTCGCCTTGCCTTCAAGACGGGCGTAGTCGAGGGTATAAATCAGGCTACAAGAAGCCAGCCTCGACAAAGGATGTGCGATCAATAAAGCTGGAATCACAGTTTGCACCGGCATACTCGCCAGCACTGTCAGCTTACCCAGCAACATGAGATTAATTCCGATTGCGCCATACGCACCAACCCGCGAGTCCTTCATGATGTCCAGCACTCGTTCCGGGGTCATGCCACCACCGAAACCGTCACAGACATCGGCGAAGCCATCTTCATGAAATGCGCCGGTCAGATAAATCCCTGCAGCGGTCGACAAGATGACCGCCACCGCTTGCGGCAGCAATAGATGCGCCAACCAAAAGACAAGCGCCGTCACCAGCGCAACGACCCAGCCGACCGCCGGAAAATAACGTGATGCCTGATGCAACCACGCCGCCTCGAACCCGACCCAAGATGGAATAGGGATACGCGTAAAAAACTGCAATGCGATAAAAAACAAGCGGATCTGGTGCATAGCTCTTGTCAGGAATAGTCGAAAAAATAGCAGGCGAATTCAATCAACAATTAAATTGCAATAATAAGCACCGTGACACTCACCGACATTAGTGCCCTAGGATTTTTCACTAACATGTGCGGACTCAAACGTCGCCATCTGATTCATAAAATTCACTGCTGCCTGTACAAGCGGATACACCAGCGCAGCGCCCGTGCCCTCACCCAGACGCAAATCCAATTGCAGCACAGGACGGGCACCCAGAGCAGTCAGCATCTTTGCGTGACCACTCTCGTCCGAGCAATGCGCGAAGATGCAATAGTCAAGAATCGACGGCTGTAATTTTGCTGCCACCAGTAAGGCGCTGGTCACAATAAATCCATCAATCAACAACACCATACGACGCTCGGCAGCAGCCAGCATCGCCCCAACCATAGTCGCGATTTCAAAACCGCCAAAGCAGGCTAAGACGGCCAACGGATCGTTGACCGCAGCATGCAGACTCACTGCGTCTTCAATCACTTTTTGCTTGCGCAGTATACCGGCGGCATCGAGGCCTGTGCCCGCGCCAACACAATCCGCCACGGCGACCCCGGTTAATTTATGCATCAATGCGGCGGCGGACGTTGTGTTGCCGATACCCATTTCACCGAAGCCGAGCACATTGCCTGGCAGAGCCGCCACCAGATCTTTACCGTTTTGTAGCGCCGTCTCACACTGCGCTGCCGACATCGCTGGCTCGCTTGCAAAGTTACGGGTACTGCCTGCAATTTTACGGTCGAGCAAACCATCACGCACACCAAAATCATGATTCACGCCGGCATCAACAATGTGTAATACCAAGCCATTTTGACGGGCAAACACATTGATCGCCGCACCTTCGGCCAGGAAGTTTTCTACCATCTGCCATGTGACATCTTGAGGATAAGCAGATATACCCTCAGCAACCACGCCGTGATCACCGGCGAAGACCATAATCGCCGGCTGACTCAGTATGGGCTTAGTGGTACGCTGGATCAGGCCAATTTGTTTCGCGATACCCTCCAGCAAACCGAGACTCCCCAAAGGTTTGGTTTTATTATTGACGCAAGCAATCAGCGCATCGGATAAAGCAGCATCAAAGGTAGGCGCAATAATGGGAGCAACGGAAACTGGTGTTGTCATGATATGAAAGAGAGTAGGAAATTAGGGAAATAAGAAATAAAAATCGATACCTTATCAAGAGTGCGGACCAGGTAGCTTTTATGAAAAAATAGCGGGGGGGATATATGCCAATGCCATCAATTTACTGTCACCTGCAACTCAGCCGGTGTGCACTGGCACAGCGCCGAAACTTATCATCAATAATAGAAGCGGTTAAATAAAATCACACCCCAGGTTGCCAGCGAAATCAACAACGTCAGTAACACCGCAGCACTCCCGAAATCTTTCGCATTTTTTGATAAGCTATGACGCTCAAGCGAGACCCTGTCAACAACCGCTTCGATTGCCGAGTTAATCAGCTCCACAACCAGAATCAGCAACAAGCTGGCAATCATCATCAGCTTTTCAAAAGACGAGACCGGCAAGGCCAATGCAGCAATGGCTCCAATCACGACTAAAATCAATTCCTGCCGAAAAGCATGTTCGTTTTTCCAGGCAGATTTAAAACCATCAATCGAATAAAAAAACGCAGAAAAAATACGCTTAACACCACTCTTACTTTTAAACTCGCTGACAGCTTGTTCCTGATCACTCATGTGACATTCCTGAAATAGATATTGAATAAATTACTTGTAACGGCATTGATAACTTCATTAATGGCGCCGATTTTAACAGTCCCGAGTTATAAATATATGACCTGGAGCAGGATAAGTAATAATTCTGCGGTTAATTCTGCGATCAACTTAGCGATAGCCTACGATTCTAATGAGTTCGACAAAATAAAATTCCCCTGACTTGACAATTAAATTACGATACTACGTCATTACAGCACTGCGCAATGCTGCGGATTCGCTTCGCGACCTCTTCCAATTTTTGCATTCACTAGCCCATGAATAAAATAGTATTTTGCCTTCTCATTCTGTCGGTATCGAGCGCAGCTCATGCTGAAGTGACAGAACGTCTCGACTATATTGATTATCCGGCGACAGTCGATACTCAACTTCCGCTTAACGTGATTTTAAATAGAGCATCCCCCATACGAGAGAACGGCAATGTCTTTCATGGTTATACCAAATGGTGGGTGCAATGGCATTTCTGGTGGCAAAAAGCCGCGAGTGGCGAATGCACGATGAGTAGAGTGAAAGTCGATTTATCCGCAACGATTACTCTGCCCAAATTAGCTGGCAGGCCTTCCAGCGCGCAGCAATCGCAATTTGATCCATATGCTGCGGCACTCAAAACACATGAACTGGGACACTACAACAATGGAAAACAGGCTGCCAACACAGTAGAGCAAGCGATACTCCATTTACCCGGCATGCCGAACTGCGAGCAGCTTGAATCGCAGGCAAACAAGACTGGCATGCAAATTCTCAAGGAATATAACCAGAAAGATCGTCAATACGATGACGCAACAAGTCACGGAAAAACTCAAGGTGCACGTTTGAATTAATTCATGCCTCATTTTCTTAGCAGAATTTAGTAGAAATCAGGCATAAGCCTGAAGAAGCCGCATCCAACAAAAACAAGAAAACAGACCGGCGCTGCAAGGGCTAAATAATTTCAGCATCATGATCAATTTAGCTCTATTTTTGTCACCAACAAGCTGACGGGCGTTTCACATTGTGGTATAAAGAAGATATTGCAATGCACCAACCATCATATGAAAAACGACACCACGAATTCCGACAAAACCTCCATACAGGTAATCGAACGACTGGTTTCCCTGCTAGATGCCCTGTCACGCTATCAGGATCCCGTCAGCTTGAAAGAACTCGCCATCGTGACGGGACTGCACCCATCCACCGCGCACCGCATCCTGAACGACCTGGTTACAACCCGCTTTGTTGACCGTGCCGAGGCTGGCTCCTACCGGTTAGGCATGCGCTTGCTGGAACTGGGCAATATTGTGAAAAGTCGCCTGAACGTACGCGAGGCCGCGCTGGAATTCATGCGCACCCTGCACCGTCAGACTCACCAGACTATTAATTTATCAGTGCGTCAAGGCGATGAAATTGTGTACATTGACCGGGCTTTTTCAGAACGCTCAGGCATGCAAGTCGTGCGAGCGATTGGTGGTCGTGCGCCTTTACACCTGACCTCGACCGGTAAGTTATTTTTATCCCTAGACGAACCGAAAGCGATCCGTGCCTATGCTACCCGCACGGGACTGGCAGGCCACAATAAAAACTCAATCACCGATCTGCACAAACTGGAAAAAGAACTCGCCGAGGTCCGTGAACATGGCTTTGCACGCGACAACGAGGAACTGGAACTTGGTGTCCGTTGCATGGCGGCTGGCATACGCGATGATAGCGGCAAGATGATTGCCGGTTTATCGATTTCAGCACCGGCAGATCGCTTGCAAGAAGAGTGGCTGGAGGATCTGATCTCTACTGCAGAACAGATTTCTGAAACGCTAGGCTATGTGCCATCCTGAGCCGCCGCAGCTTTGTAACAGGACCGTCCGAGATACCTCTGGTTTAGTCGCGACTTAGTGAAGACTTCATATTGAAGACTTAATATTGAAGACTTAAAGGCGAGCCAGACGCACGACAAACTGGCTGCCACCAGTCGACCTCAGCTCGCAACGCGCCTCCCCGCCATGACGTCTGGCAATTTGCCTCACCAAGGCCAACCCAAGACCAAAACCGGTGTTCGTCAAAATATGCGGGCTACGAAAAAACGGTTCAAAAACACGTTCTAAATGTTCCGCCGCGACACCGGGTCCATGATCGCTTACGATCAACTCTGCCCCCTCATCCATACTGCGTAATGTGACCGTCGTCGGCGGTTTACCGTAGCGTCTGGCGTTCTCTAATAAATTCCGGATTAAGCGCCGCAGTAAGCGCGAATGTCCTTGCAAGACGAGAGGACTGCCGTCGAGTTCAACATCGTCATAGCGTGCGCACTCTTCGGCCAGTAATCCCAGCAAATCGACTTCCTCCATCTTATCCTGCTCAATCGGCACTTCCAGACGACTGGCTAACAAAATCTCATCCAGCAAATCATCTAACTCGGCAATGTCTTGCTCCAGTTCCGCACGTCGCTTCGGCTCGGCACTTTCTTTCATCAAGGTCACAGTCAAACGAATTCGCGTCAATGGCGTACGCAATTCATGCGACGCATTAGACAACAAGGATTTATGTGCTACGACCAGCGATTCTATTTTTTCTGCGGCGCGATTGAAAGAATGAGCAAGTTGTGCAACCTCATCGCTACCCTCGACCATCACGCGTGCTGTCAAATCACCTTCGCCCAGCGATTCCACACCTTGTTGCAATCGCTCAAGGCGCAATGTCAGGCGCCTGAAAAAGGGATACGCACCAATACTGACGATCAATGCCAGTCCGCCAAACACAAACGACCAGGCATAAAGCGGAAGGCCATTGTCAATGCCATGACGTAGCGCCATTCCGCTAACGGTATAGACCGCCAGGCATGCAAGCAGGGTAAGATAAAAGCGGAGATAAAGACGTGATTTCATTCCTGTACCTTTGCAAATACATAGCCCGCACCTCTGACCGTGATAATCCGTCGCGGATACTTCGTATCGTCCTCAATTGCCATGCGAATACGAGAAATATGGACATCAATCGAACGATCAAAGGCCTCTAATTTTTCACCTTTAACACGATCCAGCAAGAAGTCGCGCGTCAATACACAACCGGCATTTTCAGCCAATACCAAGAGCAAATCAAATTGATACGAGGTGAGCGCTTGTATATTGCCGTGCTTTTTCAGGCAACGCGCATCAGGGTCAATTTCCAGGCAGCCAAAGTACCAGTGACGATCCGGCTGTTTCGATGAATCAACATCAATCGAGACATCTCCGGCACCTTTATTATCAAGCAACTCAGCTACCCGTCGCTGTCGCCTCAGAATAGCCGATAGTCTGGCAAGTAATTCACGGGGTTCAAACGGCTTAGGCAAATAGTCATCAGCACCAAGCTCCAGCCCAACGATACGATCAGTAGCGTCGCCACGAGCGGTCAGCATCAACAGCGGTACATCACTATGACGACGCAAGCGGCGACATACCTCAAGACCATCCAGATCCGGCAACATCAGATCAAGTACAACCAGATCAAACGGCTCTTCGGCAAGCCGCGCCAGTGCCTCTGTTCCGGTACCGGCAACATCAACCTGGAAATGCATTTCACCCAAATACTCAGAGAGCATTTCAGCCAGACGGACATCGTCCTCGACCAGCAGAATCCGTGAATTCATGTCAAATGTCTGCTGATCATGATATGCGGGTGACGAAGATCAGCCATGACTGCCATGACGACTGGCTGCCTTGCTGAAACGCTGCCGCTGCTCCGGTGTTAATAACTTACTCAAATCCACCATCAACTGCGTGACACGACGCGATCCCTGATCTGCGATAGACAGCTGTTCGCTGCGCAAACGTTCGATCGCCTGCTCGTCTATTTTTTCCTGTGTTAATAAGGTCAGCATCTTGTCATTCCTCTCTTGATATCGTTGCTGTAATGTATGCAGTTCTGCATTTGTCTGATTCACTTTTTCCATTGTCTGCGTTTTTTGCTGCTCACTCAAGCTGGCAATCGCATCGATATGCGCTGGTAAGCCAGTTAACCCAGCCGCAAATGACGCTGGACTGCTCAGCCCCATCAGCAATACACCTCCTCCGGAAGCCCCATGCTGATCATGCATATTCCCTGCATGCACCTTTAATCCGGCAACACCCAGTAGCAACAAAGCAAATATACCAGCGATAATCCAGACGACTGACCGACGTTGATTGACTATGAAATTACTCATCACTCTTCTCCTGAAAAAAGTATGGGAAAGCCCCGTACCTAGTCTCAGAGAAACAGGTCAAGATGATATGTAGTGTTAAGTAAAGATTTGTAAAGTTTGAATTAGCACAGATCTTTTACGCATGGACGTATTAATCTGAAGAAAATAAAAAGGGACATGATTTTTATTTCATGTCCCCAGTATTTTTAAGATAGCGCTTAATCAATCTCTTTTACGTCTTTGCCGCGATACGTTCCAGCCTTGGCAGATAAAAGTTATCTCCATCCAGTGAGTACAGCAAACGGTTGACGCGTCCGGTAATCAATTCGCGTTTGACGAAACCGATATAGCGAAAATCCTTACTATTATCCCGATTGTCACCCAACATCAGATACTGCCCTGCCGGCACGGTGACAGGACCAAATGAGCGCATTGCCTGACGTTCTGGCATCACGATAATGCCATGCTGTTTTGTCCCTAAGGTCTCTTGATAGACGAGTTGTTTGCCTTGATATTCGCGGCTTGGCGTCAGATGATTGGCCGGATTATCAAAAGCCTCCTGATAATCTGATGACACACCATTGATCACCAATTGTTCATCATGCATTTCGACCACATCACCTGGTACTGCGATCAGGCGTTTGACCAGGCGCGTGCCATCTTCCGGGGAACTGAAGGTCACGATATCACCGCGTGCAGGATCGGCCACATGAGACAAGATCACATCAGTAAAAGGAAGTTTGACATCATAAGCAAGTCGATTACAGATCACCCTGTCACCCTCGACTAAGGTCGGATACATGGAACTCGATGGCACCAGATAAAAATCGGCCAATGCGCTACGGACCAATACCATGCCGAACATAAACAAGATAAAACCCTTGTTCTCAGCAATTAATTTCTTAGGGCTAAACATGATGACATTCTCCAAATACGGTTAGCTGAAAATCTAGTGTAAGCCTTCGCCAGATCTTGTGTGATTTCAGGATAATTCAAGCGCCTTTATCAAAAATATAAACAGAACTGGCTAATCCTAAACCAAGACCTGGTAGTCGGTACTAAGTTATAGACAAAAAAATACCCCGAAAGTTCGGGGTATTTTGTACCGGCAGATAAAACTGGCGTATTTTAAAATTTTATTTTAAAGAATTACTTAAAAAAATTATTTCCAAAAGCAATCTCAAAAATCAACGATGAAATGAGTTGCATGACATACAACCTCGTAGCAACCCACTCCAAGGTTCTTCAACTATTTTGCACTCATCAATGCCATCGTCGTGTCCAGCATACGATTGGAGAAACCCCATTCGTTGTCGTACCAGCTGGATACTTTTACCAGACGACCGCCATTGACCTTAGTCAGCGTTTCATCGTAAGTCGATGATGCGGGATTGTGGTTAAAGTCAACAGAGACCAGCGGTGCTGTGTTGTAATCCAGAATGCCTTTCAATGCGCCTTCTGAAGCAGCCTTCAATACTTTATTGATTTCTTCAACAGTCGTATCGCGAGACGCAATAAAAGTCAGGTCGACAACGGACACATTGATGGTTGGAACGCGCATTGCGTAGCCATCAAGCTTGCCGTTCAGTTCTGGTAACACCAGGCCAACTGCCGCTGCCGCGCCAGTTTTAGTCGGAATCATGCTCATGGTAGCTGAGCGCGCACGACGCAAGTCTTCGTGCATGACGTCGGTCAACACCTGATCATTTGTGTAGGCATGAATAGTCGTCATCAAACCGCTTTCGATACCGATCGCATCGTTCAATGGTTTTGCCAGTGGTGCCAGGCAATTTGTTGTGCAAGAAGCGTTAGAGATGACAGTGTCTGTGGATTTCAGGACATTGTGATTCACACCGTAGACGATGGTTGCATCAACATCCTTGCCGCCCGGTGCGGAGATGATGACTTTTTTCGCGCCGCCAGCCAAGTGAGCAGAGGCTTTTTCTTTTGTAGTAAAGAAGCCTGTGCATTCCAGGACGACGTCTACATTCAATTCACCCCAAGGAATATTCGCAGGATTACGTTCTGCGAATACTTTGATCTTGTCGCCGTTGACGATCATGGTGTCACCTTCAACGGATACCGTGCCAGGAAACTTACCGTGGGCAGTATCGTAACGTGTCAGGTGAGCGTTGGACTCTGCATTACCGAGGTCGTTGATGGCAACGATCTGGATGTCGTTTTTGAATTTGCCGCCTTCGTAGTGGGCACGCAGAATGTTACGACCGATACGGCCATAGCCGTTGATTGCGACGCGAATCGTCATGGTTTTATCTCCAATAAAAACAGTGAAAAATCTTTATAACTCTTTACCTGCACAAGCCATTCTTAAACTGAATTACTTCTTCACACACACATCCAAGCTCAGATGCTTAATAGAAGCTTAACGCAAGCCTAATGGAAGGTTGGCGCGCTCTCTGCTGATGTCAGATGCAATTCCGTCAGTTCGTTCAGATCTGGCCAGCCATAAGCAACTTCTTGCAATTCGAGTTCATCCCAAATGAAATCCTGTTCGACCAAAAACTGTCCACCAAAATTTTCATAAAACTGACGTGCCGCCTTATTGCCAGTCAGGACCCAGACCAGCATATTACTCGCACCCATCGCCTGCAAAGTACGGGCGACTTTTTGCAACATACGCTGACCGATACCAGAGTTCTGAAATGTCGGACGTAAGTAAATCGCAGTCAATTCCGAGTGCATACCCTGCTTCTCTTCCTTAAGCAGCATGCCAGATGCAAAACCGATAATCTCATCGTCCGCAATCGCAACAAAGACGCAGACCGCCGGGTTATCTGCCGTCAAAATACGTGTCCAGATCGCCGCACTGTCGTCAAGCTTCATTTCATCAAGATACGCATCGGGCATGATGCCGCGATACGTAGTACGCCAGCTTTCGATGCGCACGGCAGCAATCGCCTGCGCATCTGCGACAGTAGCACGACGCAAACTAATTTCTTTGATTACGCTCATGCCAGAGTCGCTTTTACTTTGGCAATCACATTGTCTACCGTAAAGCCAAAGTGTTTAAACAAGACACTGGCAGGAGCGGACTCGCCGAAAGTATCGATGCCGACGACAGCGCCTTCCAGGCCCACATATTTGTACCAGAAATCAGTTACACCGGCTTCGATCGCGATACGTGGCATGCCTTTACCCAATACTGCTGCTTTGTATGCAGCATCCTGACGATCAAATACATCGGTTGAAGGCATAGACACGACGCGCACCGCGATACCCTGCTCTGCTAAGGCTGCGGCAGATTTCACTGCAAGTTCAATCTCAGAACCTGTGGCAATCAACACGGCTTTTGCGTCGGTGACATCTTGCAATACATAACCACCTCGCGAAATATCCGCGATCTGTTGTGCGGTACGCTCTTGATAAGGCAAATTTTGACGCGAGAAAATCAGGGTCGACGGGCCATCATGACGCTTGACCGCAAATGCCCATGCGGCCGCGGATTCAACCGTATCACAAGGACGCCAGTTATCCAGGTTAGGAATCAGGCGCATGCTGGACACGTGCTCGACGGATTGATGGGTAGGACCGTCTTCACCCAGACCGATTGAGTCATGTGTGAACACGAACAAAGTACGGATCTTCATCAGCGCAGCCATGCGAATGGCATTGCGGCTGTAGTCAGAGAAAGTCAGGAAGGTTGCGCCGAAAGGAATATAGCCACCATGCAGGGCGATACCATTCATCATCGCGCTCATACCAAATTCACGCACACCATAGTTAATATGATTACCGGCCTGATTGCCACGTACAGCGACGCATTCTTTCCAGTTGGTCAGGTTGGAGCCTGTCAAATCCGCAGAACCGCCGAGAAATTCTGGCAGTGATGGGGCAAATGCCTGAATCGCGTTTTGACTCGCTTTACGCGTAGCGATGTTTTCTTTTTTCTCGACACAAGCGGCAATCGCGCTAGCAACCACTTCATCAAAATTCGCCGGAAGATCGCCTTTCATACGACGTGTCAGCTCGGCAGCCTTGGCCGGATACTGCGCAGCATACGTTGCGAATTGAGCATCCCACTCCGCTTCAGCTTTTGCACCATCGGCTTTCGCATCCCATGCCGCATAGACGTCAGCAGGAATGTCAAAAGGCGCATAGTCCCAACCGATATTGGCACGAACTGCGGCAACCTCTTTATCACCGAGCGCTGCGCCGTGAACGTTGTGAGTGCCCTCCATGTTCGGCGAACCTTTACCGATCACGGTTTTGCAGCAGATCAATGTCGGCTTGTTTGATGTCTTGGCTGACTCAATCGCCTTGGATACCGCAGCAGCGTCATGACCGTCAATAGCACGAATCACATTCCAGCCATAGGCTTCAAAACGTTTTGGCGTATCGTCAGTAAACCAGCCTTCAACATGACCATCAATCGAGATACCGTTATCATCCCAGAAGGCAATCAGCTTATTCAGTTGCAATGTGCCTGCCAGTGAGCAAGCCTCATGCGAAATACCTTCCATCAAACAACCGTCGCCCATGAATGCATAGGTGTGATGATCGACCACGTTCAAACCAGGCTGATTAAATTCGGCGGCAAGCAGCTTTTCTGCCAAAGCCATGCCGACTGCATTCGTGATGCCCTGGCCCAGAGGACCTGTCGTAGTCTCAACACCAGGGGTGACATGGACTTCAGGATGACCGGCAGTCTTGGAATGCATTTGACGGAAGTTACGTATTTCATCCATCGATAAGTCATAACCTGTCAGATGCAGCAAAGAATAATGCAACATCGAGCCATGACCATTAGAGAGAACGAAGCGGTCGCGGTTAATCCATTGAGGATTGCCCGGATTGTGGCGGTAATGTGTTTTCCACAAAGCCACGGCAATATCTGCCATCCCCATAGGAGCGCCCGGGTGACCGGAATTAGCTTTTTGAACGGCATCCATGGACAAAGCACGGATCGCATTGGCCATTTTGGTGATTGTTGCTGGCTGAAGGGAAGAAGTCATAGCGTCTATTTGAGCTGATTAGGCAAATGTAGTCTGAGAAAAGCGGGTCGGTGAAGCAAGGCAGCAACGATGTAACGGACATCAAGTTCTGCAAAGTCCATTATTTTACCAGAGCGTGACAACAGAACACCCGGTCGCGACTAAGTGATGCGTAAAACTTTAGCGTTTTTAATATTACATGAAGACAATTTGCACCTATTTTCATGGCACAAGTAGATTTTCCTGGTGACAAATAGAAAATGATTCATAAAGTTTCGGATCGAACTACACTCCGTCAATCCCAAGCGATACAATTGCGATAATTTCAATAATTCGCTCAAGCAAGTCTTGGCAGATAACACAGAATATGGAAGGTTTACACCTGACTGCAGATTGCTTTGATTGCCAATGCCCTTCTGCCTTGATGCTGGATATACAGTATCTGCGCTCAAATGCGATCAGCGCAACTGAACAAGCCGAACTCAGCATTGTTGGAGAAAAATTCCATGCTTTCTCCACACAAACTGGTGATCCGGCCGGCATTACCGGTACTTTGCTGTTAGCTGAATCCCACCTGGCTATCCACACATGGCCAGAACGTAACGCTGTAACCCTAGATGTCTACGTATGCAACTTCAATGCGGACAACAGTGTGAAAGCGCGTAGGTTGATGGATATGTTGGTCACTCAATTCCGGCCTAAAAATTCAAACAGGCAAGAACTGATGAGAGGCGCACCGGAACTGGCTGAGACAGTAAGCGGCATAGCAGGCGACATAACAGGCAACATAGCAATCGAACATTTAACGCCTGATACGGTGTACGGAACCCGTCTCGGCGCGACGATTGCCAGTGTGCAAAGTGCATTTCAGCAAATTGAGATCCTGCATAGCCCGGATTTTGGCAAGATGATGCGTATTGACGGCGCGTACATGACTTCAGAAAAAGATGAATTCTTTTATCATGAATGCCTGGTGCATCCTGTTGCCATTGCTCACCCTGCTCCACAGTCCGCATTGATCATCGGCGGTGGTGACGGTGGATCGACTGAAGAACTCTTAAAACATCCAGGTATCCGGCACATAGACTTATGTGAAATTGATGCCAGCGTCATCGAACTGGCGCGCGCGCATCTGAAGCAGGTACACCGCGGTGCACTTGACGATTCTCGCGTCAAGCATATCCATGAAGACGGCTTTGCTTTTATCAAAAACGCTGAGCGGCAATACGATGTGATTTTTCTGGATTTAACCGATCCAATCAGCCCGAACGGCAATGAGCTGGCAGCCAGTTGCATGACTGCCGATTTTTTCTCTGCATGCAAGCGTTGTCTTACAAAAAATGGTGCGCTGGTGATGCATCTCGGAAGCCCTTTCTACCATCCGCAACGGTTTACAGATACCTATGCAGCACTAGCGAAAATTTTTACTACCGTGCGCCCCTATACGGTATTCATACCATTGTATGGAGCTTTATGGGGTATGGCGATTGCAAGCGACGATCTGGATCCCATTGCAATAACAAAGCAAGAAATTAGTGATCGTATGGAGCAAAGAAAGCTAGCGGATCTGCAGTATTACAACACCGACATCCATCATGCACTGTTCGCATTGCCTACCTTCGTGCAAAATATAGTGCCCAAGGAGATCCAATGACGACGCTCAAAAAAATTCGCAGGAGCCGTGCCGTTCCCCTCGTTTTTGCTACCGCCGCCGCAGTCACTGCTTGCGGCGACAACGTGCAAGAAACGACGGCACTCAGAGATGAATATAAAAATCTCGAAGACTGCACCAAGGATTGGGGCAGCATAGATCCCTGCAGTCCGGAAGTCGCACAACAAGGAAACACGCTGCTAGGCAGCGGCCACGGCAGCACCTATACCGGTCACTATTTTGGCCCATCCTACGCTGAGGGCAACCGCGAGCAAGCGCAACGGGGTTACAACCCGAATATCTTCTCCAGCAATAACAACAATACCACCGCTGGCGTTGGCACCAGCAATTTCAACAGTACAAATAGCGCTAATAGCACTAACACCAGCAACGATCACGCTATCGGACGCACGGTCAGCCGCGCAGGCGGCTCCAGCAGCAGATCTGTGAGCCGTGGTGGCTTTGGCGGTACAGCGCATGGCTTTTCCGGAGGCGGTTAATGATCCGGGAATCACGCCGTCCACGCGATAACTGGCAAGCTCAGTTTGAAGCGCTGGGGTTTAACTACCATTCGATAGATGGCCTGTATTGGGATGAGCGTTACGCCTACCGTTTTAGCAGCGATCAGATCGACATGCTGGAACAGGCAACGATTGACCTTCATCAAATGGCGTTGCAGGCGGTTGATCATGTTATCCGTCATGAGCGGCTGGCACAGTTTGCGATTCCTCGGAGTTTTTGGCCTCTTGTTGAGCAAAGTTGGCACGATAAAGAATTTTCTTTGTACGGACGCTTCGATCTAAGTTGGGATGGAACTGGTCACCCGAAAATGCTGGAATATAACGCCGATACGCCGACAGGATTAGTCGAATCCAGCGTGGCGCAATGGTACTGGCTGCAAGACGTATTACCTCATGCAGATCAATTTAATTCACTGCACGAAAAACTCATCGCCCGGTGGAAAACGTATCCGGCCAAAGGCATGCTGCATTTTGTATGCGCCGGTGGCAATGAGGAAGACGAAGGTAATTTATCGTATCTACGTGACACGGCAATCCAGGCCGGCTGCGCCACCAAGCAATGTGCGATCGAAGATATAGGCTGGGATCCCTCGCAAGCCGCCTTTGTCGACGCGATGAATGTCCGTATCGACAATGTATTTAAACTCTATCCATGGGAATGGTTATCCCGCGAAACGTTTGCTACTCACTTATTGGCAACGCCAATGCGCATCATCGAACCCGCATGGAAAATGATTTTATCCAACAAAGCTATTCTGCCTGTGATGTGGGAATTATTTCCACATCATCCGAATCTCTTGCCTGCGTTTTTTGATGCATGGCGAATACAAGGCGATTTCGTCAAAAAACCCCTGTATTCACGCGAGGGAGAAAATATCTCCATCTATGCAAACGGTACGGTACTGCATACACCCGGGCAATACGGCGCAGAGGGTTTTATCTATCAGGCATATGCACCGCAACCGAAATTCGATGACGGTATTACGCCCGCATTTACTTCAATCGGCTCCTGGGTCATCGGCGATGATGCTGCAGGCATAGGAATACGCGAAGACGAGAGTCTGATTACAAAAAATACCAGCCGCTTCATACCGCATTACTTTGAGTAATAGCAATACCAACAAAAAAACAAACCGACAAACACCAACAGCACCGAAAAAAACAAAAAGGATCACTATGAGTGAGCACATCATGAACATCGGCATCCCCGCCTTTCTCAGCCATTTTGGTTTGTCGTTACTATTGCTGGCAAGCTTCATCGCCTGCTACGTAGCCATCACACCGTACCGGGAAATCCAGCTAATCCGCGCTGGCAATCACGCAGCCGCCGCAAGCTTATCTGGTGCGATGCTCGGCTATTGTGTCGCCCTGGCTTCGGCCATTGCCAATAGCATCAACCTCATCGACATGCTGTGCTGGGGTGCTATTGCATTAGCAGTACAGTTGATCGCGTTTGGTGTAGTCCGCCTGCTGCTCCCCGGGCTGGTTGCCGACATACCAGACAACAAAATCGCATCAGGTATATTTCTCGGCGCAGTTAGTCTGGGTCTAGGTTTATTAAATGCAGCTTGCCTGACGTATTGATTTCGATACTTACGACAAACGAGAAACCATACAGTCGCTACAAGATTGCCAAATAGCCTGAAAATAAACAATCGATTAAAAACAAGAAAATGGCTTTAAATTAATTAACCTAAAAGCAATTATATTGTTAATATAGACATATTTAAATTCTCCTGGAGATACTAATGTCTATGCGCAAGATGCTTTTAGCGTGTATCAGTATTGCAATAATGCACCCCGTGTCATCTGGCGCGATCGAGTTAATTCCTCTTGACGATTTCGTCAAGCCAGATCAGTTCAAGCAACCTCGGCTTTCGCCTGATGGCAAACATATCGCGATCCAAATTAACCTTCCCCAAGGTGACCGCTATGTTCCAACCATGTCAGTGTTTGAATTACCCGGCTTTCAGATGAAAAGCGCTATCCGCATGCCTGCGTTTGAGGTTCCGCTTGATTATCAATGGTTAAGTAACACGCGACTGGCAATCACCAAAGCAACCGAATATGGATCGCAGGAAGCACCACTGCCAACAGGTGAAGTGCTAGCGACTAATTTGGATGGCACAAAGCAGGAATATTTATACGGCTACAAGATGTTCAAAACATCAAGTCGTGGTGGCCGCTTTGATGACGATTATGGACATGGCGTCATTGCCGGAATTCCCGCCGCCCACAATGGTACGTTCTTGTTACAAGAACACAAATGGGATGGTAAGCACACTACTTTGTATGAAATCAATTCACTGACGGTATCTCGTAAAACACTCGCAGATATTGCAATTCCGTACCTGGATTTTACGGTTCAGCATAACGGTGTACCGAGATTTGCATCTGGTAACGACGAGAATAACCGTGGCGTATTATTTCGCCGAGATCTAGTCAAAGATGAATGGAAACAAATCACTGACGGAAATTTGGGCTGGGGCTTTCACCCTATAGGATTTAGCCCTGATGACAGCGAGTTGTATGCAACTTATACAGAAAATGGTGAACCGGCTGTGTTAGTTAGACAGTCAATGAACAATGATAAACGCATTACCATTGCAGATCATAAAGAAGGAACTGCCGATATCCTCCAATGGGATGTAAAACGACTCACGCCATTTGCTAGCGGAACCTCGGTCGGTGTGCCTAAACTCATCTATCTGGATGAAACGATGCCCGAAGCCAAATTACATCAATCATTAAGTGCACAATTTCCAGATGCTTTTATTAACTTTATTGATTTTTCTGAAGATGGAAATAAGCTTCTATTTAGCGTAGCGAGTGATCGTGACCCTGGATCCTACTATTTATTTGACCGGACAACAAAAAAAGCACAATTGCTCTTTTCATCAATGGAGCAAATAAATCCTGAGCAAATGGCGCCCCGCCTGGCGATCAGTTTCAAAACACGTGATGGTTTGACGCTACACGGTTATCTGACTATGCCTTTGGTAAAAGACAAACACAAGGTCCCGCTCGTCCTGATGCCTCATGGCGGCCCTCATGACGCGCAAGATACCTGGTTTTATGATAACGACGCACAATTCCTGGCAAGTCGGGGTTACGCCGTTCTGCAAATCAATTACCGCGGGTCTGGCGGACGTGGTGCCAATTTCAAACGCTCAGGATTTCGTCACTGGGGGGATCTGATTCAAAACGACCTGATTGATGGCGTGAAATGGACTATCGGTCAAGGAAAAATAGATCCTCAACGTGTCTGCGCTTATGGTGCGAGCTTCGGTGCCTACTCGGCAATGATGGTCACGATACGTGCGCCAGGCATGTTCAAGTGTGCGATCGGATATGCAGGAGTATATGACTTACCGATGATTTATAAACATGAAGGTGTGATGAGAAACAAAGGTACTCACAGTGCAATGCTTGACTACATAGGCAAAGATGCTACCGAACTACAACGTAATTCCCCCAGCCATCTCGCCGAAAAAATATCAGCACCTGTCTTAATCGTCCACGGCGAACAAGATAAAATTGCACCGTTCTTCCATGCAGAATCGTTAAGAACCGCCTTGATCAAAGCAAAAAAACCTTATGAATGGATGCAAGTTGCTAACGAAGGACATGGTTTTTATGCGACTAAAAATATCCGGGCGTTTTATCAGAATCTGGAAATTTTCCTCGCAAAGCACTTAGCGCAATAGTTTGATATTTCGCCCGCTATTTAATCACAGGGCGCACTCATCGTAAGTGCGTCCGGCCGACATTCCGGCTCTCTGGTATCGTAAGTCATATTTATAATCCTCGCATCACCCTAGTTCTGCGACAATGTGACCTACGCATCAATTCTCCTCTACACCTACGATATGCCACGTTTCTATTGCCATCTTCCGCTCGCTGTTGGCGCCTCCATTGATTTGCCGCCCGAGGTCGCTCATCACGTTTTTGTTTTACGACTTACGGTGAACGATCATATTTGTATATTCAATGGTGAGGGCGGAAGCTATATTGCGACACTGACATCGGTTGCGAAGAAAAACGTTAGTGCAGATGTCAAAGTATTTTTGCCGGAAGAATGTGAGTTACCGTATGCCCTAACGCTGGCTCAGGCCTTGCCAGAGGCATCCAAGATGGACTGGATCATTGAAAAAGCGATTGAGCTTGGTGTCACGACGATACAACCACTTTCGTCACAACGATGCGTAGTCCGCTTATCTGCTGAACGTGCTGAAAAAAAGCTCGCCCACTGGCAAGGCATCATCATCGCCGCAGCCGAACAATGCGGACGCAATCGTCTCGCTCATTTATCGCCGGTCATGGATTTACCTAAATGGCTGGCGCAACAAGACATCCATAAACGTATCTTACTTTCGCCAAGAGCAAATCAATCGCTTGCAGACTGGGCTCGTCATCACCCTGCGCAATCAGTCAGCCTGATGATCGGTCCTGAGGGGGGATTTTCTGAAGAGGAAGAAATGCTCGCGATCAGACAAGGTGTATTAACCCTGAGCATGGGGCCGCGTATCTTGCGCACGGAGACTGCAGGTCTGGCTGCCATCGCGACTCTGAACGCCGCATGGGGTGGCATGTAGATCGACGGGTTGGGATTTATTTTCCCTGAAAATGAGCTTAGGCTCAGTCTGCAATTAGCGATTTAATTAATTTCAAATCAGCTTGATCACAAGCCAGTGCTTTTGCCGTTGCCGTTTTTTTGAAAAAACGCGCGTAGCCGCATGCATTTTCTCCGTACGAATCCAGTCTCGCTGTGTCGGCACCGGATTCCAGCAAAAACCGGATTGATGGCAACTGATCGTATTGTGCGGCGACCATCAGCGGAGTAGAGCCGCGCGCCTCGCTAAATGGCGCATCAATCTCGGCGCCATGTTCTCGCAATACACGCATACTGCGCACCGCACCTACATAGGCCGCGTAATGCATGGGCGTCCAGACCTGATTACTGGCTAGTCGCATATCAGCACCGGCGTCGAGCAAGATAGTGACTACCTCAACCGCGTCGTTATTAATTGCATCAAATAAGGCGCTGCGATTTCCCAGTCGATAACCTGCTTCTTCAACAACCGGCGTCACGTCGTCAACCCTTGCGCCACTCGCCAGCAATAATTGCACCTTGCCGACATCCGCCTCCTTCGCTGCGAGCATCAAGCGAGTCAGTCCACTCTCATCACGCTGGTTTGGATCGCCACCCGCAGCTAGCTGCGCCTGCAGCTGTGCATAGGTCTCGGCTTGCACAGGAGCTACAGGCGCTCTTTCTGAGAGTGCTGAGAGCGCTTCGTATTTAGCAGAATCAAACATCGGCAGTACAAAAAAGGTGATCGCCCCCCATCCGGCAACCGCAAAGACAGAGAGTAAAACGACGAGACCTAAGCAGGATTTTTTGCGTTTGATTGCCGTTGGCACAGATGTTGATATTGCTAACTCTGTCAGATCAAGCTGATATAAGCGTTTGGGTTTATGTAACAGCGCCTGCCAGTCAATCTTTGCAGACGCTACCAACGTAGAACCGACAGGTAACAGAAAAATCACCTCATCGCCCATTAGCTTGACGACCAGCTTCCAGATAATTTTTTTATTCCTACCATCAGCATCACCCGATACCGGTAAATCTACTGGAAAATCAATGAAAAAACTGGTCTGCACAGTCGCATGGGCGAGTTGAATATCGCTTACAAGGCACGACCACAGAGTGGTGGTGCTGGTGTCTTCGCCACTACTGTCTTCATAATCGCACTGACACTCAATCCTTACCGGATAGCCAGATTGCGGCGTACCTAACCAGCCTAAACGTTCTCCGAGCGGAGGGATAAAACGTATGCTGCCCGCCCATTCACTCATCCCGACCTGCGGCGCTCTCGCCATGACTAACACTGGCTTGCCAACTCGCTTTCTGGCTAACCATAATTTCAGCGCAAGAACTATCATTACTACGCCAACCAGAGGGAAGATCGCGACCATCAGAACCAGTGGATTCTTGCCAATATGAGAGGAGAACAATGCCACGCCAGAAATAGGCCAGGCGAGTAAATTCCAGAACACCGCAAAAATACCCAACGCTAAGGCACCACTTTGTTGCGGCTTAATAATCAGATGAGAAAACGGCACTTGGTAGTGCTGTGCAAATTCCGTGGCAACAGCAGGGATCACAGGATTCACAGACTCAGCGGATGGCCGCCAGATCAGCCAGAGTGCCCAGCAAGCGCCAATCCCGACTGCAGGGAATAGTGAGGCAAACGGCAACAGAAACAAGAGTCGCATCCAGCGTATTGTGCGGTCATAGACAGCAAAATCAGGATCATCGGGATCTACCCAGAGCGTGACGGACTGTTCCTGGTCTTTAGCGCGCTGCAACTCTCGATAAATATCTCGTTGGTAATCGCCAATATTATCGCTAGTATCGCCACCGATATTAATGCGCTGGCTGCGATGGTCCAGAGCGTTATAGCTATAACTAAATTCTGCTTTTACCTGATATGTCCGGGCCTCGCCATCATGTTCATCCAGCGAGAGTTTTTCAATATGCGCTTGTACTGCTACCAGATTCTGCGCCTTCCAGTAGCCCATGATCTGCTTCGCCAGAGGCATCACACCTACCCCGATCCCACCTGCAATAAAACTAATAGCAAATACCAGAGCGAACAAACTTGAACCTATTTTTGAACTGATTTTTTTTATTTTTTTCATGCTACAAATGTAGCAGAGAGCAGGCTGGCAAAGCCACAGGGAACGTTGCAAAATTGCCTCTCATTAAATAAACAGAATAAGCAAGACGAACTGCTCTTACCAAGTATTTCAGCTCGTTCATTTCATGAAAAAATATCACTTAATGTAAGCGTCCGGACTTTTTCCCACTAGCGGTGCAAACGAAAATACCTGTTAGCACTATTCATACAAAGTTCACAATCACATTAATCTTTTAGTATTACTATGGTGGCTATTACTGTTGTAATGTAATTCATCCACCACCTCGGAAAGGGATTGTATGGGACTTCTAGATGCAGCATTAGGTATGTTGGGCGGCAACGCGGATCAGAGCAATGATCCTAAAGCCATGTTGATACAAGCGGCGCTGGGCATGCTGACCAATAATCAATCGGGAGGCTCAGGAGGAACAGGCGGCCTGACTGGTCTGATCAGCGCCTTTCAAAATTCAGGCATGGGTGACATCGTCAATTCATGGGTCAGCAATGGACATAATTTGCCAATCTCAGCAGAGCAGATTCAGAGCGCACTCGGTGACGGTCAGTTAGCGCATCTGGCAGCAGCGGCAGGATTGTCTCAAGATGGTGCCGCCGGACATCTGGCAGAGATTTTGCCAGGTTTGGTCGACAAACTCACCCCGCACGGCGAAGTCTCTGAATCAGGCTTTGGTGATCTGGGCAGTATCCTGCAACAGGTATCCGGCGCCTTCCTGAACAAAAACTAATACTTCACGATGCCGGATAAACGCTTATCTGGCATCGCCTTCCCGGCAAAAACGTACTTGCAACCCGGGTGACTGTTATGGTTTCGCCATCGTCCTGTCGTAATCATATTTGCAACTATATTTAAATTCCTCAGAAATTCTCTACATACTAGGTAGGAGTACGTGCATTTTTATGCCTTAATCCACAATGATTACCTGAGGATTTAAAAATACTCCCCTATATTTTCATTTATTCCGTTCAAAATCCCCATCAGCACAATCAGCCGCCGCTGGCTACGAATAACACAGCCTCACACCGCACCGGCTCGTCACAATCCATAGAGGCCGCAGGCAATCTCGGTTACACTCTGCGCTTTATTGCAAGTGAGCTGGCCATGAGTGACTTCCCCGTAATTAGCTGGATCGAAAACGATCAGCCCCACCAAGCTCGCTGGCATTCTGAAAGCGGCGCTCCTGCGCCCAAACGTGTGCAGATCGCCGATGACCGCATGACTGCCGAATCCGCCCATAGACTCGCCTGCGAAGGTACGGGATTGCTCTGGCGCGGCGACTACCAAAATGCAAGGCAACTACTGCAAGCGCTGGCACGCCGCATCGACAAAAAACCGGGTAAATCACGCAAAACCGAGAAAACACCTGCGACACTGACCGAAGCATTTCATTTGCATCGTCAGTCACAATCGCAGCGTGCTCGCGTGCTCGCGATGCTATTAATTCCCTTCAATGCCGACTACAGCATTCCATTGCGACGTGCGCCAGATGTCAGTCTGGCATGTAGTGAAGCTTATGGCCAGGCAGATCACGACAGCACCGCATTCGTTGCATCCCTCAGAGAATTACTAGGACTCGTCGGTGCGCACGAGTGGCGAAAAAATGGTGTCGACATACCGGCATTAGGTCAGCGTATCCATCCTTATTACGGCGTCTTCTCCCCTGTACGTGGCGAATATCTGGACCTGCTTGCCAAAGCACCGTTACCCGGTAAAGCGCTGGCATTTGATATCGGCACCGGCACCGGCGTCATCTCAGCCGTCCTTGCGCAACGTGGCGTGCAACGCATCGTCGCTACCGACCAGGACGACCGCGCACTCAGTTGCGCCCGCGACAATCTGCAACGCTTAGGCATGTCCGATCAGGTTGAAGTAGTTAAAACCAATTTATTCCCACCCGGCCGTGCAGCACTGGTCGTCTGCAACCCGCCTTGGGTTCCTGCACGTCCTAATTCGCCGATAGAACACGCTGTTTACGATCAGGACAGCAGCATGTTGCGCGGCTTTTTATCTGGTGTCGCAGAACATCTGGAACCCGGCGGAGAAGCCTGGCTGATCATGTCTGATCTGGCGGAGCATCTGGGGTTACGCACTTCGGCGGAGTTGTGGTCGTGGATAGACGCCGGTGGTCTGGAAGTCGCCGGCAAAATGGACATTAAACCACGGCACGGCAAAGCCACTGACGCCACCGACCCTTTGCACGCGGCGCGCTCTGCTGAGGTGACTTCGTTGTGGCGTTTAAAAACGAAAACAACAAAATAAGCTAAAGTAAGAGTAGCTGATATCCGTATTCAATATCAACCGCCTACCATGCCACCCTACCGAGATCAAGATGCGACGTGATGTATTCACCCTGTTGACGCGTAGCATAGCTGGCTGGCTGATCGCCCTCAGCTCGCTCAGTTCGTTCAGCGCTTCTGCCGCAGACCGCTATGTCATCGATCCCGAACATACTTTTTCAGTCTTTGAATACAGTCACTGGGGTTTGTCCTTGCAACGCGGGCGATTTGACAAAAATAGCGGCGTAATTGAACTCGATTTAGCGAATAAAACCGGCTCTGTACAATTCGATATCGATGCCAGTTCTGTCAGTACCGGCGTCGCCTTATTCGACAATAATCTGCGCTCAGCGAGTTTTTTCGATGCAGCCCAGTTTCCGACGATTGCCTTCAAATCTACCAGCTTGCGGTTTGACGACAATGCCAGGTTGACCGGCATCGATGGCGAACTCACCATCAAAGGCGTGACCCGTCCCGCCAAATTCGAGCTAACGCAATTCAATTGCCGCTTTATGGTCCTGTATCTGAAATCAGCCTGCGGCGCAAATGGCTCTACGAAAATCCTCCGCAGCGATTTCAACGTGGGTCGTTATGTTCCATTCGTCAGCGATGAGGTGACGTTGTATTTCAGTGTCGAGGCGATTAAGGAATAATGTGTGCCAGCTTACTTAATTTGGTGCAAATTACGTATAAAAAAAGCAATAAATAAGTACAAAAAAAGTGCAACAAATCCGCTGATGTTTTTTGCACAATAATCTCACTCGCTCCCATATTCTGTGATGTCGACGTCATTTCCGCGTCAACGAAATGGTTCTGCCCCGACTGGCAATAAAGATACCGGCCTGCCATGCATGCCAACCACTAATGGCTTAGTGATCGCCTCGCCTCTAGTTTTGAACGATTTTTTACGTACCTTACCGACTATTCGGCACTGAAAGCCCCTGTTTCCTCAGCCATAAGGCAAAACCATCTGAGAAAGCATTTATAATCGGAGGTTTTTGCAGCAGTTTTCCTCAAACAATATGAAGGTATTTCGCGGACTCCCCAATGCGGCCTCACGTGCGCCCTGCGCACTGGCGATAGGCAACTTTGATGGCGTGCATCTTGGACATCAGGTTTTGTTGTCCCATTTGCGCGCGGCCGCTACGCGCCTCAAGGTCGATGCGGCAGTCATGACGTTTGAACCGCATCCGCGCGCTTTTTTTGCGCAACTATCCGGCGACCTGAGCAAAGCGCCAACGCGCATCGCCAATCTGCGCGACAACATGGCATCACTGGACGCCGCCGGCATTGATCGCGTGATTGTGGAACATTTCAATGCCCACTTCGCGTCTTTGTCACCGCAAGATTTTATTGAAAAAATTCTGGTGCAAGGCCTGCATGTCAAATGGCTGATGGTCGGCGAAGATTTTCGTTACGGCGCCAGACGCGCAGGCGATATCGATATGCTGATTGAGGCCGGCAAACTACACGATTTCGAAGTCGTCACACTACCCGCAGTACAACACAAGGGCGAGCGTATTTCCTCCTCTGCCGTACGTGCTGCGCTGGCGGCAGGGAGCTTTGCAGAATCAGCACATCTGCTAGGACGTCCTTACCGTATCTCTGGCCATGTCGTACATGGGCAAAAGTTAGGCAGGACAATTGGTTTCCCAACCTTGAATGTACGGATCGCGCATCACCGCCCTGCTTTGCAAGGTATCTTTATCGTGCAGGTGCATGGACTGTCTGAACAACCTTTGCCCGCCGTCGCCAGTCTAGGTGTGCGTCCTACCGTCGATGACAGTGGCCGCGTACTGCTGGAAACCCATGTATTTGATTACAGCGGCAATGCCTATGGCAAAGTAGTTCAGATCGAGTTCCTGCAAAAGTTGCGTGACGAGGAAAAATATATCGATCTGCCGACTCTGACTGAAGCCATCGAGCGTGATGCCGAACAAGCCAGAGCCTATTTTCGCAATCACGCCACAGGTGCTATTTCTGCCACCGACCGAATTTGAAGCTCACGCCCCGCCATTCGATTCACCTGTCGTTGAATTGATTTGCATTGCGTAGTCTTTACAACATAGTCAAAAAAATACTCCAAGAATATCCAACTTAAAGAAAATTATGTCTAACGAAAAGTCAGCAAAAGTCGCCAGCAAGTACCCGGTCAATATGACGGAAACCCCATTCCCGATGCGCGGCGATCTCGCCAAACGCGAGCCGCAATGGGTCAAGCAATGGCAAGACAAAAAAATCTATCAGCGTATCCGCAAGGCTTCGGCCAATCGTCCAAAATTTATCCTGCATGACGGCCCGCCGTATGCCAACGGCGATATCCATATCGGCCATGCGGTTAACAAAATCCTCAAAGATATGATCGTCAAAGCGCGCAATATGGCGGGCTTTGACGCGCAATACGTACCGGGCTGGGATTGCCACGGCATGCCGATCGAAATTCAGATCGAAAAACTGTACGGCAAAAATCTGCCCGTCGCTGAAGTACAGGCCAAAGCCCGTGCGTATGCGGACGAACAGATCGAACGTCAAAAGGCAGACTTCATCCGCCTCGGTGTTCTAGGTGAATGGGACAATCCATACAAAACTATGAACTTCGGCAATGAAGCCGACGAAATCCGTGCGCTCGGCAAATTGCTTGAAAAAGGTTATGTGTATCGCGGTCTAAAACCGGTCAACTGGTGTTTTGATTGCGGCTCTGCGCTGGCAGAGGCAGAAGTTGAATACGAAAACAAACGTGATCCGTCCATCGATGTCGGCTTTCCGTTTGCGGAGCACGACAAGATCGCTGCGGCGTTTAAACTCGCCAAACTGCATGTTGACAAAGGCTATTGCGTGATCTGGACCACAACACCGTGGACCATCCCATCCAACCAGGCATTGAACATGCATCCGGAAATTACGTATGCACTGGTCGAGACCGTACGTGAGGGCGAACCAACCTTACTGATTCTGGCCAGCGACCTGGTGGAAACCTGTCTGATTAATTACGGACTCGAAGGTAAAGTCATTGCGACTTGCCTAGGCGCAGATTTATCCGAAATCAACTTTAGACATCCCTTTGCCGACTTGGATATTGGTTTAGGTGATTCTTACAACAGAAATTCTCCAGTTTATCTTGGCGAGTACGTAACCATTGACAGTGGAACTGGTGTTGTCCATTCGGCACCCGCTTACGGCATCGAAGATTTTCAGTCATGCAAAGCGCACGGCATGAAGGACGACGCGATCATTGCCTTGGTAATGAGCGACGGTAAATTCGCGTCGTGGCTACCTATTTTTGGGGGCGCGACCATCTGGGAGGCGTCCAAACCGATCTGCGACAAACTCAAGGAAGCTGGCGCCTTATTCTCACGGAAAATGTTTGATCATAGCTATATGCATTGCTGGCGTCATAAAACACCGATCATCTACCGCGCCACATCGCAGTGGTTTGCGAGTATGGACAATACGCCGAAAGATGATGGCAATAGCCTGCGTCAAACCGCATTGAAAGCGATTGACGAGACCGCATTTTTCCCTGCCTGGGGTAAAGCACGTCTGCATGGCATGATTGCCAATCGCCCTGACTGGACATTGTCACGTCAGCGTCAATGGGGCGTGCCGATGGCGTTTTTCCTGCACAAAGAAACAGGACAATTACATCCGCGCACACCCGAATTGCTGGAGCAAATCGCCAAGCGTGTAGAAACGGAAGGCATCGAAGCCTGGCAAAAAATTGAACCATCACATTTACTTGGTGATGACGCTGCGATGTACGAAAAGAATCGGGACACTCTCGATGTCTGGTTTGACTCTGGCACTACGCATTACACAGTATTGCGCAGTTCGCACAAAGAGCAATCACAGTTCCCTGCCGACTTGTATCTGGAAGGCTCTGATCAGCATCGCGGCTGGTTCCATTCGTCTTTGCTAACGGCGTCGATGCTGGACGGTCGTGCGCCATATAAAGCCTTGCTGACGCACGGTTTTGTCGTCGATGGCGAGGGCAAGAAAATGTCTAAGTCCAAAGGTAACGTTGTCGCGCCACAAAAAATCTCGGACACCTTGGGTGCAGATATCTTGCGTTTATGGGTTGCTGCAACCGATTATTCCGGTGAACTGTCTATCTCTGACGAGATACTGAAGCGTGTAACAGAATCTTATCGCCGTATCCGCAACACCCTGCGCTTCCTGTTGGCGAACACCTCCGACTTCAATCCTGCAACGGATGCGGTGGCATTGAACGAGATGCTGGAAATCGACCGTTATGCAATCGCGAACATGGCAGCATTGCAAGCCGATATCCTCGCGCATTATGAGCAGTTTGAATTCCATCCGGTAGTCGCTAAATTGCAATCATTCTGCTCGGAAGATCTAGGGGGTTTCTATCTCGATATCCTGAAAGACCGTCTGTACACAAGCGGTACAGCATCCGTGGCACGCCGTTCTGCACAGACGGCAATCTGGCATATCACGCAAAGTTTGCTGCGTCTGATGGCACCTACTTTATCTTTCACGGCCGAAGAGGCCTGGGCAAGTTTTGCGAGTAAAGAAGCCTATGCAGACAGTGATGAAACGATCTTTACACAACTGTATTACGCTCTGCCCGTGATCGACAATGCAGCAGCACTGATGGAAAAATATACGGCCTTGCGTACGATACGCACAGACGTTACCAAGCAATTAGAAGAAGTTCGTGTTGCCGGTGGCATCGGTGCCTCGCTGCAAGCAGAGGTGACGATTAAAGCAAGCGGGGCAAAATTCGATTTGCTGCAAAGCTTTGCAGATGACCTGCGTTTCGTGTTGATTACCTCGGCTGCAACGGTAGAGCAGGTCGCGTCGGAGGTAGAAGAAGCCGTGATCGTGACCCCATCAGCAAATCAAAAATGTGAACGCTGCTGGCACTATCGCGCAGACGTTGGCACGCATGCAGAGCACACAGGCTTGTGCGGTCGCTGTGTCAGTAATTTGTTCGGTACAGGCGAAGCACGTCAATTTGCGTAATACTGCGAGCTTACTGTTTCAAGATCATCACTTTAGATTTTTAGCTCCCTCTCTCGCGACAGCGACAGAGGGCTGGGATAAGGAAATTGCGTGACAATATGCGTGCGCATTTCCCTTACCGGAATATATTTCATCTCATTCTATGGCAACTAAAAAACGTAATTCGTTTTCTACCGTCTCCAAATCTTCTGGCAGCTCACTAGTGCCGTGGCTCGGCCTTGCCAGTATTATTATTTTGCTTGATCAGCTCAGCAAAATTACGATCACCAAATTATTCACTTTGGGTGAAGCGCTGCCGCTGACTTCTTTCTTCAATCTGGTACTTGCCTATAATAAAGGAGCCGCATTCAGCTTTCTGGCTGCTGAATCTGGATGGCAGCGTTACTTGTTCACAGCAATCGGTGTCGTTGCAGCCCTGGTGATTACTTACCTGATCAGACAAAATGCGGGACAACGTTTATTTTGCTGGGCACTGTCATTGATTATGGGTGGCGCCCTGGGCAATGTGATCGACCGCTTATTGTATGGCCATGTAATTGATTTTCTTGACTTTCACTATAAAGAAATTTATCACTTCCCTGCTTTTAATATTGCAGACAGTGCCATCTGTGTAGGTGCTGCCTTGTTTATTCTCGATGAATTACGCCGCGTCAAAAAATAAGGACCCATCATGCGACTCGCTGGCAAAAAAATTGTCCTAGGCTTAACCGGCGGTATTGCCTGCTACAAAGTCGCAGAGCTGACACGTGGCCTTACTAAGGCTGGCGCATCTGTCCACATCGTCATGACACAGAACGCCACACAATTTATTACACCGGTAACGATGCAAGCCATGTCTGGCAACACCGTCTACAGCGACCAGTGGGATGCCCGCATCTCTAACAATATGCCGCATATCGACCTGACACGCGATGCAGATGCGATTGTGATTGCGCCTTGCAGTACAAATTTCATTGCGAAGCTGGCGAACGGTATATGCGACGATTTGCTGTCTACTTTGTGTGTCGCCAGACCACATCATGTGCCCCTCCTGATTGCGCCAGCAATGAATGTAGAAATGTGGCTCAATCCGGCAACCCAGCGCAATATCACACAAGTCAAAGCAGACGGCATCAAGGTTCTGGGACCAGCCGCCGGTGAGCAAGCCTGTGGCGAAGTCGGCATGGGACGCATGCTGGAGGCAGATCAACTGCTGACTGAAATTATTGCGTCGTTTCAAGCAAAGACATTGACAGGAAAATCTGTCCTGATCACTGCGGGGCCTACATTTGAACCAATTGATCCGGTGAGAGGGATCACTAATCTATCTTCGGGAAAAATGGGTTACGCGATCGCACAGGCTGCGTGGGAGGCTGGAGCAGACGTCACGTTAATCTCTGGCCCGACCGCCTTAGATACGCCGTATGGCATGCGCAGAGTGCAGATACAGACTGCGCAGCAAATGCATAACGCTGTGATGGCCGAACTCGCAGCGCATCACCAGCAGGTGTTTATTGCCGTTGCTGCCGTCGCCGACTGGCGAGTTGCCAATGCCAGTCCTCAAAAACTTAAAAAAACCAGCGACAGCGACACACCACAACTACAGTTCGCACAAAACCCCGATATTCTTGCTACCGTCGCAGCTCTCACTGAACCGCCCTACTGCGTCGGCTTTGCGGCAGAGTCCGAAAATCTGCTGGAATATGGCGCAGTAAAGCGGGCTAAGAAAAACGTACCCCTGCTAGTCGGCAATATTGGCCATCACACTTTCGGCAAAGACGAAAATGAATTAGTTTTGTTCGACGTCAATGGTCATAAAGCTTTACCACGTGCTGATAAGCAAACTCTTGCGATTCAGTTAATTCAAGAAATCGCTCAAAGAATATCGAAGTAAATCGCAACATCTGAACGCTCAAATCAAACAAACTCTTTACGCATAAAAACAGCATGAAAAATATCGACCTCAAAGTTCTCGACGCCCGCATGAAAGACCAATTGCCAGCTTATGGCACACCTGGCAGCGCTGGCCTCGACCTGCGCGCCTGCATCGATGCAGCCATCACGATTAAACCAGGCGAAACCGTATTAATTCCAACTGGTCTGGCGATTCATATCGGCGATCCTGGCTACGCAGCAATGATATTGCCACGCAGCGGCATGGGGCACAAAAACGGCATCGTACTAGGCAATCTGGTCGGTCTGATCGACTCCGATTATCAGGGACAACTCATGGTCTCAACCTGGAATCGCGGACAAAATGAATTCACCTTGCAACCAATGGAAAGACTGGCGCAACTGATCATCGTTCCGGTATTGCAAGTCGGCTTTAATATTGTCGAAGAATTCGGCGACAGCGAGCGTGGCGAGGGTGGGTTTGGCAGTACAGGGAAGCATTAAGCCTTGGCTTAGCCAGCCCTCAGAAAAAAAGTAATGATCTTCGCTAATAATGAGGTTGCAGTATGCGCTGCCACCAAGGCAGATCTGTATCGTATAGAGAACATGATGCAGTTCTACAACTATGATTTTAGTGAGTGGTACGACATTGATTTAAGTGAGACAGGCCTCTTTCGACTGCAACCCAAAGAAGCATACTGGAGCCAATCTAGTGTAAAGCCATTTCTGATCAAAATGAATGACAAGCTGGCTGGATTTGCGGTGATTGATGATGAACTCACCCATGACAGCAGCCACTACAATCTCGGCTATTTCTTCATCTTACGACGCTATCGTGGCAAAGGCATATCGCAAGCTGCGATTCAATTACTATTGAATCAGTTTAAAGGTAATTGGGAAATTTACTCCCTCCGTCAAAATTCGGTAGCAGAAAAATTCTGGCGCAAAACCTTAACTCAATTTCTGGGACATGTAGTCGAGTCCACTGACATGAAAATTCATGGGGAAGACAGTTGTTTATTCAAATTCAGCTCAATAAAGAATGGGGGAATTCCCGCCACATAAACTGCTGTTTGATATTAAAAATAAAGCCTTTGAATTCGTATTCAAAGGCTTTATTTTTGTTAGCTACTTGTGAGCTGCGTATAACCAGAGCTATTATTTTTTCATCTTACGACTGCGACCAGCGGATTCACGCAATATAGTGTAATTCCATTCGTCGTTATGCAAACCTAACTCGGTGTTAACAGTTACCCGGAAGGTATCATCTTCATCTTTGAGTCTCTGTCCTAGCGCAACGTGTTTTCTGGATGCATCACGTCGTTCATAGACATCGACTTCAACCTCGCTGCCCTCCAGTGCTGCCTGGGACAACACGGAATCTATTGTCTTCGTTGTATATTCCAGCACATACGTTGGTAGTGTGAGACCGCCCATATTTTTCTCCTTAGCACAAATAATCTTAATTGTTGCTACACCAAAACCAGGTATATCTCACTGCCGGAACATACACGTCAACACTTATTCTACTTCCACCACTTCCTGAGATGCCGCAGGTGGAGTTGCATCACCCTCTGAAAATTCAAGTTTGATCTGATCTTTATCATCCAGATCAACAATAACACGACCACCACTGACGAGCTTACCAAACAATAATTCGTCTGCCAATGCCTTGCGTATCATGTCCTGTATCAGACGTGCCATTGGTCTTGCGCCCATCAATGGGTCAAAACCTTTTTTACCAAGGAATTTACGTAAATTCTCGGTGAAAGTTGCTTCGACTTTTTTCTCATGCAATTGCTCTTCCAACTGCATCAAAAATTTATCGACAACACGCAGAATAATCTCTTCATCGAGTGCACGGAAGCTGATAATCGCATCCAGGCGATTACGGAACTCCGGCGTGAACATACGTTTAATATCGGCCATTTCGTCGCCAGCTTCTTTGCTGTCGTTGAAACCGATAGAACGTTTCTGCAAGCTCTCTGCACCCGCGTTGGTAGTCATGATAATGATCACATTGCGGAAGTCTGCCTTACGACCATTGTTATCTGTTAGCGTACCGTGGTCCATAACCTGCAACAGGATGTTAAATACATCCGGATGCGCTTTCTCAATCTCATCAAGCAACAGAACAGAATGCGGCTTTTTATTAATTGCCTCAGTCAACAAGCCACCCTGATCAAAACCGACATAACCCGGAGGTGCACCGATCAGACGACTGACCGCGTGACGCTCCATGTATTCCGACATGTCGAAACGGATCAATTCAATGCCGAGTGTAAATGCCAGTTGCTTGGCAACCTCGGTTTTACCAACACCAGTCGGGCCGGAGAACAAGAAGGAACCAATCGGTTTATCTGTTTTACCTAGACCCGCACGCGCCATCTTAATCGCTGACGACAGAGCATCGATCGCAGGCTCCTGGCCAAATACAACGTTTTTCAGATCACGGTCAATCGTCTGCAATTTACTACGGTCATCCTGATTCACCGTTTGTGGCGGGATACGGGCGATCTTGGCAATAATGTCTTCAATATCAGCCTTGCCGATCGTTTTCTTTTGCTTCGATTTTGGCAAAATGCGCTGTGCTGCACCCGCTTCATCTATCACATCAATTGCTTTATCAGGCAAATGGCGATCATTGATAAAGCGTGCAGATAATTCCGCCGCTGTTGTCAGTGCGGACGCTGAATATTTGACATTGTGATGTTCTTCAAACTTGGATTTGAGGCCGCGCAGAATCTGCACGGTTTGCTCCACCGTCGGTTCATTGACATCGATTTTCTGGAAGCGACGTGACAGTGCGTGATCTTTTTCAAAGACACCGCGGTATTCTGTGTATGTCGTCGCACCAATACATTTCAACTGACCGTTCGACAAAGCTGGTTTTAGTAAATTGGACGCATCCAGGGTACCGCCAGAAGCAGAGCCTGCACCGATAATGGTGTGAATCTCGTCGATGAAGAGAATGCCGTTTGGGGTATCTTTCAATTGTTTAAGCACACCTTTAAGGCGCAACTCAAAATCGCCACGGTATTTGGTACCGGCTAGCAACGCCCCCATATCAAGCGAGTACACAACAGCATTTTGCAACACGTCGGGAACATCGCTCTGCGTAATGCGCCATGCCAGGCCTTCAGCAATCGCGGTTTTACCCACGCCAGCCTCACCGACCAGCAAAGGATTATTTTTACGGCGACGGCACAGGATCTGAATCACGCGCTCAACTTCACTGTCGCGACCGATCAGTGGGTCGATGCGACCTTCAGCTGCTGCTTTGTTTAAATTCTGGGTGAACTGATCGAGGGGATTTTCTTTTGGCTGACCTTCTGCCTGTGCCTCTTCACTGCCCTCTGGCGCTTTTTGCGGCTCAGCCTGCTGATCCTTGCGCACTCCGTGGGAAATGAAGTTGACGACGTCAAGACGTGTCACGCCCTGCTGATGCAGGTAGTAGACTGCATGCGAATCCTTTTCGCCGAAAATAGCGACAAGGACATTTGCGCCAGTCACTTCTTTTTTGCCATTGGATGCAGACTGAACGTGCATAATCGCACGTTGAATTACGCGCTGGAAACCCAGGGTAGGCTGTGTGTCTACCTCGCTCGTGCCAGGCACGGTCGGCGTGTTATCGCTGATAAAGTTGCTGAGAGATTTGCGCAGATCTTCAATGTTCACGGCGCAAGCTCGCATTACTTCGGCAGCGGAAGGATTATCCAGCAAGGCAAGCAGCAGGTGCTCCACCGTGATGAACTCATAACGAGCCTGTCTGGCTTCTACAAATGCCATGTGCAGGCTGACTTCCAATTCTTGCGCAATCATACTTCCTCCATCACACATTGCAGGGGGTGCCCTGCCTTACGAGCGTGCGTTAACACGAGTTCCACTTTGGTTAAAGCGATATCCTTCGAATACACTCCGCATATCCCTTTACCATCTCGATGTACCTTGAGCATGATCTGCATCGCAGTTTCGCGGTCTTTATTAAAGTACTCCTGAATGATGGCAACGACAAATTCCATTGGCGTGTAGTCATCATTGAGTAGTGTTACCTGGTACATGGAGGGCGGCTTGAGCTTTTGCTCCTGCTTCTCCAATAAAGTACCGTTTCCTTGCTTGTTTCCCATACGTCTATTCTAGTACGTTGATCTGGTCGAGAGTCAAATAATAAACGAATAAAAAGAGGCTTAATTGATCAATGAGACATGATTAAGTCTGACTCTTCTCAGATGTTACGCGTTTTTAGTATTTTTCGCAGATGGTGCCTAAAATCAATTACTCAAGCCCGAGTTATATCGTAATTTATTAACCCAAGGAAAAAGTGTATTTTTCGGGCGAAGTTCAACCATTTTGCTGCACCGCACTCTCAGATAGAGCACATTTATTAAAATCCTGTCAATTTTTCAGCTTTTTACAGCGGACTTAAGCAAACCAAAGATTGCCTCAGATTATTGTCATTAAATAAAAAAACAACAGTGTTACATATAGCAACAAAATCTCTTGACTTTACTTTTTTTTCCGCCAAGAATGATATTTATTGACAAGACAACGTAGTAATTAGTCAATAGAAGTGAGCAAGTTTAGGAGGAGGCGGCGTTACGCTAGGTTTCTTGCTTTTACGGCTCGTGTGATTAGTTTATATTTGAAAGATGCATTATGGCAACAGGTACCGTCAAGTGGTTCAATGATTCCAAAGGCTTCGGCTTTATCACTCCGGATGACGGCGGTGAGGATTTGTTCGCCCACTTTTCCGCAATCCAAATGAACGGCTTCAAGACCCTCAAAGAAGGTCAAAAAGTACAGTTCGAAGTCACGCAAGGCCCTAAAGGCAAGCAAGCTTCCAACATCCAAAATCCTTAATCTCACTGATTAAGTTTTTGATAAAAAGCCCCGCTTCGGCGGGGCTTTTTTTATTGGCAAATTATTTTTAATGCAATTTCTGGACAACTAAAAAGTAAGCGACTTGACGCCCTCAGAAGTCCCCAGCAAACACACATTTGCCCCCTGCTTCGCGAACAGCCCCACCGTCACCACACCGACAATATTGTTCATCTCAGCTTCTATCGCGACTGGATCGGCAATTTGCAGTCCATGCACATCGATGATCACATTACCGTTATCCGTCAACAAAGGCTGCCCTTCTTTTAAACGCAAACGCGCTTCGCCGCCAATGGCATTCAGTTTGCGCATAACGACGGCTTGCGCCATCGGGATGACTTCAACCGGCAAGGGAAACTTGCCCAGCAGGTCAACCAGTTTCGATCCATCCGCGATACAGATAAACTTATCGGCGACCGACGCGACGATTTTTTCGCGGGTGAGAGCTGCGCCACCACCTTTGATCATGGCACCTTGCGGCGTGATTTCGTCTGCGCCATCGATATATACAGGCATTGAACTAACCTCATTCAGGTCGAATACGCTGATTCCATGAGCGCGCAGGCGTGCTGCGGTAGCTTCTGAGGAGGCGACAGCACCTTTAATCTTGTGTTTGATACTTGCCAGTTCATCGATGAAAAAATTGGCGGTAGAGCCGGTACCGACACCGACGATGCTACCCTCGACAACGTAATAAATGGCGGCCTTGGCAACGGCTAGTTTAAGTTCGTCCTGAGTCATGATGCGCATTTCAAAAGTAAGAGAATGGCAGCATTTTAACGGATCACACTCTCGTGATTACGATTCAATGGCAGAAAATCTGCACAATCCTTCGACATCCGGCTCAAACTACTAGCGGCGGCTCGTCCATCAAGGCGACCTGCTCTCGCAGTTCCAATATACGATCTTGCCAGTAACGCGGAGTGTTAAACCACGGGAAGGCTTGTTTGAATGCAGTATCGTCCCAGCGCTGAGCCAGCCAGGCGGAATAATGCAACATGCGCAAGCTGCGCAGAGCCTCGATCAGATGTAACTGACGCGGCTGGAACTCGGCAAAATCTTCGTAACCAAACAAAATATCGCTGAACTGCGCAGTCATCTCGGCTCGCGTGCCAGACAGTAGCAACCATAAATCCTGGATCGCCGGCCCCATACGACTATCGTCAAAATCAACAAAATGCGGACCAGCGTCTGTCCACAATACATTCCCCAGATGGCAATCGCCATGCAGGCGAATCATCGCCACCTCGCCTGCACGCTCATAGCAACGTGCCACACCATCCAGCACCAGATTACTGACACTTGTATAAGCTGCCACCAGATCCGCCGGAATGCACTGCTGCGCCAGCAAATAAGTACGTGGCTCATGTCCGAAGCTATTAAGATCGAGATTAGCCCGATGCAGGTAGCGCTGTTGTGCACCTGTCGCATGGATGCGGCCGATAAAGCGCCCCAGCCATTTACGTGTATCCGCCTGATCAAGCTCCGGTGCACGGCCGCCCTGTCTTGGGAAAACTGCAAAGTGAAAGCCTTGATGTGCCAGCAGGCTGCGACCTTCCGCAGATACCAGGGCCGGAACCACCGGGATCTCCAGCGCATGCAACTCACTTACGAAGGCATGCTCCTCGAGAATCGCCTCATCCGTCCAGCGATGCGGCCGGTAGAATTTAGCAATTATCGGTGGACCATCGTCCATACCAAGCTGATAAACACGGTTTTCATAACTATTCAGCGCCAATAAACGGCCATCGCAGTGAAAACCCGCTTCATGCATCGCGTCCAGCACACATTCAGGCGTCAAGCCTGCAAACGCGTGGGGCGACGAATCCGGAGCGGCACTCTCTAAAGTGCTAGCGGGCATACTCTCTGTCGTAGCGAGGTTAAATTCAGGTGTAGTCATAGAGCGCATTGTACGTTCAAACTCCCCACGAACATGGGACAAAGCGCTACACTTCCGGTATTTCCACATTCACGACTCTAGCCATGCATCTCGACGAACCTCTCAGCGATAAAGAATTTAACGAACTGGACAAATTTTTAATGTCTGACCGCGTCGGCGATGACGGCATGACCATGGACGCGCTGCACGGCTACCTGACAGCCATTGCGATCGGGCCAGAGATGATTCCGATGACAGAATGGCTGCCGCTGGTCTGGGGCTTGCCGGATCAGGCTGAACCGAAATTCAAGACGCCCAAAGAAATGGAGCGCATCACCACGCTGATCGCCCGTTTTATGAATGAAATCCAGATCACATTTGAAGTCGCGCCGCAAGAATTTGAGCCGCTGTTCTGCGTGATGGAGCAAGATGGCAAAGAACTCATCGATGGCGAAACCTGGGCATGGGGCTTCTGGGAAGGCATGCAACTGCGCGACGAACAGTGGGAACCGATCTACGAATCAGCGATTGCACCGCTGTTGCGCCCGATTTATCTGTTAGGTGCAGAAGAAATCGAAGAAGAGGAAGTGACGCTGGTCGACACGCCACAAAAATGTCATCAACTTGCGATCGAACTTGAAGCAGCGATTCCAGAAATCCGCCGCTTCTGGGCGCCATTACGTAAATCCGGCGTTGCCACTATCAAACGCGATGGCCCGAAAGTCGGCCGTAACGATCCCTGCCCTTGCGGCAGCGGCAAAAAATACAAAGCCTGCTGCGGTGCGGAGCCGACCATCCACTAATTTGAGCTGAATTAGGCTGACCGTAAATTGAGCGAGAACGTCCCTCGGGCGGCTCTCGCTGAGAGTAAATATGCGAACGCATTATCATGCATCCAGCTCACATTCACGCTTAAGCACTCTGCGGCCAGATGAAAACATCACGCAAGCAAATTGTCACCTTAAGCTTCCCTAAATAACCGCAGCTGGCGTCCGAAGATTCCCTCTAGGGTTCTGCTTTGGCGGGTAAGCCGAGTATGCTATTTTGCTGTTTCCGATTCACCCAACAGGAGTAGCGTATGAGCCTGCAAGACCAATTCACTCAAGCCTTAACCGATTCAAAAAACCTGCCAGAGCGTCCTGACAACATGACGCTGCTAAAAATCTACGCCCTGTTTAAACAAGGCAGTGCCGGTGACGCAACAGGTGATCGTCCGGGTATTACTGACTTCGTTGGTCGCGCCAAATTCGATGCATGGGCTGCTCTGACAGGAACAACAAAAGAAGCGGCGATGCAAGATTATGTCGACCTGATTAATGGTTTGAAAGACTAAGTAAAAAAACAGGGATATAGGGAGTATTTTTTATACACGCCGTTATTATTGCGCAATATGGCATAAAAATAACTATACTCCCACCCTGTATCAGATTGAAATCATGGCTTCGGCCAGAGCTCCGGATTCAGCAAATTAGGCGGACGCTCGCCGCCCAGGGCAGCGATCAGATTCGTCGCAGCACATCCTGCCATTGCTCGCCTGGTCGCCTCGGATGCGCTGGCAATATGCGGTGTCAGCACGACATTCTCCAGACTTAAAAAATCCGGATGAAATTTCGGTTCATTTTCGAAGACATCCAGACCTGCTGCGGCAATCGTCTTCGCCCGCAAAGCGGCAATCAAAGCCGCATCATCCACAATTCCGCCGCGTGCCAGATTGACCAGAGTCGCTGTCGGCTTCATCATCGCAAGCTCCTCTGCACCTATCGTATGGTGCGAGGTCGCTGAATAAGGCAGGACCAGCACGACGTGATCTGCCATGCGCAGCAACTCTTCTTTACTGACATAACTCGCCTTATTCGCACGCGCCTCCTGCTCCGGATTCAAGCGCGAGCGATTGTGATAAACGACTCGCATATCAAAGCCCATCGAGCGCCGTGCAATCGCCTGGCCGATACGTCCCATCCCGATTACACCCAAGGTCGAGCCATGCAGATCAGCACCGAGAAAGCCGTTATACGACCATTTCTTCCACTGACCTGCGCGCAGCCAATGTTCAGCCTCGGTGATACGGCGCGCAGTCGCCATCAATAATGCCCAGCCGAAGTCGGCGGTCGTCTCATTCAAGACATCCGGCGTATTGCTCGCCATCACCCGATGAGTCGAGCAAGCGGCGATGTCAATATTGTCGTACCCAACCGCCATTTGGGCGATCATTTTCAGATCAGGTAATTGCTGCAACAAAGCGGCATTAAAACGGGCACTCGCAGTGGTGAACACGCCCTGTTTGCCGTGCAATTTCGTCGCCAGTTCCTGCGGTGAAAAAATCACATCCTCCTGATTCGACTCCACTTCAAAATGCTGCGATAGCAATTGTAAAATCTCTGGAAAAACAGCGCGTGTTACCAAAATAGCGGGTTTCATTTTCATCCTAAAAAAAGAGGAAAGTCATCAAAGCAAACAAAGGCAGCAAGATGCCACAAGACCAGGCCATATACCCAAAAAAACCGGGCATCACGATCCCCCGTTGCTCGGCAATCGCCTTCACCATCATGTTAGGTGCATTGCCAATATAACTATTTGCGCCCATAAACACCGAACCGCAAGAGATCGCTGCCAGCGTACCGGCGAGCGGCCCCATCAACGCAACCGCATCCCCGCCCGCCGTATTAAAAAACACCAGATAAGTTGGCGCATTATCCAAGAACGATGACAACAAGCCGCTGGCCCAAAAATACATCGCGTTAACTGGCTGCCCCTGCGCATCGGACACCGCATGGATCACCGCTGAAAAAGCACCTGCTTCGCCTGCTTTAAGCAAAGCGATTACTGGCACGATAGTGATAAAAATAGCGGCAAATATTTTTGCAACCTCTGCCATCGGCGCCCAGGAAAATTCGTTGCCGAGACGGGCACTTGCGGGCGTCAGTTTCAAGGACGTGACGAGCAACACCAATAAGCCCGCATCCCGCACCATGTTTTCCAGCGCTATAGAAACACCGAGAACCAATATACTGACTCCGGATTTCCACAAGCCGCTGATCAAGACAAGGGCAACCACGCCAGACAATAATAAAAAATTGAATTTACCATCAATCGACAAAGGCGAATCCGGCGTTGGATCGAGTTGTAACGGGCGTTCTTCCTCCCGATTGTGATAGTAGTGACGATCAATCAGATAAAAGAGTACCAGCAAACTCAGGCATAAAAACAAAGTAGGCTGCGCCAGATGTTTCAGTGTCCACAAAAAATCTACCCCTTGTAAAAATCCGAGGAATAAAGGCGGATCCCCTAACGGCGTCAAAGCACCACCGGCATTCGCTACCAGAAAAATAAAAAACACCATGACATGCTTCACATGCTGGCGATTGTCATTGGCTCTGATCAGCGGGCGCACCAGCAGCATCGCAGCGCCAGTCGTGCCCATCACGCTGGCCAGCACGGTGCCGATGATCAGCAAACCTGTATTCAGTTCCGGTGTGCCATGCAGATTACCGTTCAGACAAATACCGCCAGCAATCACAAACAAACTGCTCAATAAAATCATGAACGGCAGATATTCAGCAAACAGCGTATGCGCAATACTGCCCGACGTCACATCCGCGCCAAACACATAAGCACAAGGCAATAGAAAGGCCAGCGACCAGCCAGCAACAATTTTGCCGAAATGCGCGTGCCAGATCGCCGGTATCAGCATAGGAGCAAAGGCGATGGACATCAACACGCCAGCAAAAGGGATGGCCCAAAATGCCGACAAAGAAGAACCCTGCAAATCGCCCGCAAAGCTCAGCGCGGGCAGTAACAGAAAAAACAAAGCAAATAAATAAACAAATCCTGCCGGGCAGATAGCGTGTGTTGGTCTCATTAAGATATTTTTTATTGTCATGATGAACCGCAGAAAGTAGCGAGCAAAAACGAAATTTGCGGGATACGCATGGTAGCCGGAAACAAGGGATAAAATTTTGCTAATCACAACAATTTTGCAGCAATCAAAAATTTCATCCGACAGTCCGGCTTTTAAATGCGTATCGGCACAACTAGATGCATATCAAACCGCCGGTTCGACGATTTGCTAGCATCTTATCAGTTGACTCCGGCAGGGCAAGCAACGCGCGCAACGTATTTGCTTATTCGTAATTTATCTAAGCCTAATTTGTGAGTTAGTTGAAATTGCCTTAAAATACAAGGCTTTGCAGCCATAGCACTTGATGGTTGTGCCTTAATACCCCCGAATACTTAAAGAAGGACTGTTATGACCCACGTTGTGACCGAATCCTGCATCCGTTGCCGCTATACCGATTGCGTGGATGTATGCCCGGTGGACTGCTTCCGCGCAGGTCCCAATTTCCTGGTAATTGATCCAGACGAATGCATCGACTGCGCTGTGTGCGTCGCTGAATGTCCGGTCAACGCGATCTATGCCGAGGAAGATGTACCAGCGGATCAACAACAGTTCATCAAGATCAATGCTGATCTGATCCGTAGCTGGCCGTCCATTACTAAAACAACCAGCCCATTGGCAGATGCCGATGACTGGAAAGATGTTAAAGATAAATTGCAGTATCTGGAACGTTAATCGGTTATCGCGGTAAACACGCTGCAATGCGCTTACCCACTCACTTATTCTCGCTCGCAAGAAAATCAGGAAATACCAAGTCGTATGGAAAACATTAAAACAAATCCAGTCAATGCAGTGATCGAGGCAGATGCCGTGATCATTGGCGCTGGTCCGGTCGGACTGTTTCAAGTATTTGAATTAGGTCTGCTGGAAATCAAAGCTCACGTGATCGATTCACTCGCCGTGGTTGGTGGTCAGTGCGTTGAGCTGTATCCCGACAAGCCTATCTACGACATCCCTGCTGTACCTGTCTGCACGGGACAAGAGTTGACTGACAATCTGCTGAAACAGATCGAGCCGTTTGAACCGACCTTCCATCTGGGTCAAGAAGTGACGCTGGTTGCACGTCGTGAAGATGGCCGCTTTGATCTGGAAACATCAACAGGCACCCGCTTCATCACCAAAACGATTTTCATCGCTGCTGGCGTCGGCTCGTTCCAGCCACGCACATTAAAAGTAGAAGGCATTGAGGCTTTTGACAATAAACAAGTCTTCTACCGCGTCAAAGATCCTAGCCAGTTCCACGGCAAAAATCTGGTGATCTGCGGCGGCGGCGACTCTGCACTCGACTGGGCGTTAAATCTGGTCGGCAAAGCAGAGTCCGTCGTGCTGCTACATCGTCGTGATGATTTCCGTGCGGCACCCGCTTCCGTTGCAAAGATGAAAGAGCTGTGCGAGAACTATGAGATGCAATTGACGATTGGTCAGGTCACAGGTATCGAAACCAAAGACGATTTGCTGTCCGAAATTAAGGTCACGGGCGCTGATGGCGTGACACGTCGTATGCCTTTGGACAATTTGCTGGTGTTCTTCGGTCTGTCGCCAAAACTCGGTCCTATCGCTGAGTGGGGTCTCGACATCGAGCGTAAGCAATTAAAAGTCGTCAATACTGAGAAGTTTGAAACTAACGTGCCCGGTATTTTTGCGGTCGGCGATATCAATACTTATCCAGGTAAAAAGAAACTGATTTTGTCAGGCTTCCATGAGGCAGCGCTGGCGGCGTTCGGTGCGGCACCGTATATTTTCCCTGAAAAGAAAATTCATATGCAATACACAACGACCTCACCAAAACTACACAAAATCTTGGGTGTGGAAACACCGGTCTTCGACTAAGTCTGATTATTGTCATCAAAAACCGCAGCCTGTGCTGCGGTTTTTTTATGTCCAGAAAGTGTCCAAACCAAGCTCTGCACAGAGGATTAAATTGAGATCTGGATATTCGTCTGGATATCTACCTGAACATGATTGAACATAATTGAACATGTCTTAGCATGTCTGAATATTTCTCATCACTCACATTGAGAAAATCTGAGATGCTGTGGTGTGGTATCGCAAGACGAGCTGGCAGGGAAAAAATTTCCTTGTTTTAAGATTAAAGATTTAACAGTAATTTACATCGCGGCAACAGCGATTTGGCTACAGCTGCGACAAAGTTTTAAATCTGGTTTATGATGCATTGCAACAAGCTAGACTACTTTTTCTAATCTTGAATTGATACACCTATCCGAAAGACACGATTATGCTCTATCAACTTCATGAACTGAACCGCGCTTTTCTGAACCCGATGACACAATGGGCAGAAGCATCATCGAAGCTATTTACCAATCCTGTTTCTCCTCTGGCGCACTCCCCTTATGCACAGCGTATCGCTGCGGGTTATGAGTTGCTGTTCCGCCTCGGTAAAGATTACGAAAAACCAGAATTTGGCATCGCCACCACTACCGTCGACAAACAAACGGTAGAAGTTGTGCAAAGTACCGCAGTAATCAAACCATTTTGCAAACTACTGCACTTCAAAAAGAATTTGCCTGAAAAAGAGTTAACTAAACTCAAGCAGCCAACTGTCTTGCTGGTTGCGCCGCTGTCCGGCCATCATTCAACATTGCTGCGCGACACAGTGCGCGGACTGTTGCCGCAACATGATGTGTACATCACCGACTGGACCGATGCGCGGATGGTGCCGCTCAGCGAAGGTACCTTCCATTTGCATGATTACATCTACTATGTTCAAGATTTCATTCGCTTGCTCGGGCCGGATGTACACGTCATTTCCGTATGTCAGCCAACGGTGCCGGTACTTGCCGCGATCGCTCTGATGGCAACCGCCAAAGACCCGAAATTGCCAAAAACAATGACCATGATGGGTGGTCCGATTGATCCACGTAAATCACCGACACAAGTCAATAATCTTGCCACCGAAAAGAAATTTTCATGGTTTGAAAATACTGTCATCTACAGCGTACCAGCCAACTACCCCGGCTATGGCCGCAAAGTGTATCCAGGCTTCTTGCAACACACTGGCTTCGTCGCCATGAACCCTGATCGTCATGCGCAAAGTCACTGGGATTTTTACCAGCATCTGGTACAAGGCGATGATGAATCGGCGGAGCAGCATCGCAAATTCTACGATGAATACAATGCAGTTCTTGATATGCCGGCAGACTACTATCTGGAAACGATTAAAACCGTGTTTCAGGAATTTAATCTGCCTAAAGGTACATGGGAAGTCGAAGGCAAATTAGTGCGCCCACAGGACATTAAAACCGTTGCCCTGTTCACTGTCGAAGGCGAACTCGATGACATCTCAGGTCCGGGACAAACGCAGGCAGCACATGATCTGTGCAGTGGCATACCAGCCAAGATGAAACAGGATTTCGTCGCACCGGGCTGCGGTCACTACGGGATTTTCTCCGGTCGCCGCTGGCGCGAAATTATTGCACCAAAAATCGGTGAGTTCATTCAGGAACATCGTTAATTTTCTACCTTAGCAATCACGCCAGAAAATTACGCTGGTGATGTTCTGATTTATCGCGATGACTCACAAAAAAACCGCTTAAGACTAAGCGGTTTTTTTATTTAGGGGATCAGACAGGGTTATCTGCCAGTACTCCCTGAACAAATCAATCTTGTTTGCGACGTTTGCCGACCAGTGCCAGCAGGCCCAGACCCAGACCGAATAACAATGGTGTTGCAGGCAAAGGAATTGCCTGCGCATTGCTAACGTTGGTGAACACGAAGTTTTCGTCATGGTAGTTGTAATCGCCACCGTTTCTCAAATCTTCAAAAGCCACATACACGCCAGCAGGAATAGCGATATCTCCAGCGTAAGAACTCGAATAAATATGATTAACGCCATCAGAGTTCAGTGATTTTTGTGAGTACCAGGTATCGCCGTTATTCAACACATTTAAACGGAACACCAGACTATCACCTGCATTGACTGTGCCGAAGTTCAGCATTTGTCCATACACAGACGTGTGGTTATTCAAGCCACTAATACCGGTATCAACACCATTGACCAGTAAGCTCAAGGTATTCGTGTACCCTGCGGTCGAATCAGCAAAATAAGCCAAGACATCGCCAGTGGTAGTGGCAACAAAGCTATAGAGTGTTGGGTTTGGTGTGCCGCTGGCACCGTATGCCGTTGGTACGGCAGATGCGCTTGAAGCAACACCGAGACTGATGACTAAAGCAGCAAACAAAGACTTGAGCTTCATGTGATTTCCTTTAATAAATTGGCGAAAAATTGAGTGGATACCATTACATATCGTTAGTGTTGCAAATTCCGTTCCACGTTGCCCTGAGATCATCATTGCCGTCTTATTCAAGACAATGACAGTTCCCCCACCCTAATCCGATAGTCCGGATTCAAACACTCAATCCATGACCACACCAAAATACTGACATTCTCTTAAAACTCAACACTGGCGCGCCTTAGGCCGTAATGAACACAGTCTAGTGTCGATTATCAAGACGATATTTGTTCGTATTGTTAAGCCTGTGTTTGATCAAAAAATACGTATCTTTTTCTTAGTAGCAATAATTAAACAGCGCCAGCCAAGACGCAAAAATATTGCTTTAAAGAGAGTAGTCTGACTGACTGTAAATAATTCCGACAGTCCGTCAACTCCTGACTGGGCTCATAACTCAACAGAACAAGCGCAGCTCTACTCCCCTCACAGCAACAGCAATACTGCCCGACAAGTTGCTGTTTCAAGGATAATAGGCATCTTCGCTATTCCACAGAAAAAGCACGTGTCACCCACCCTCGCAGACCAATTAGAAAATTTGCTACCGCAAACCCAGTGTACCAAATGCGGCTATCCTGCCTGCCGTCCCTATGCTGAGGCAATTGCTGAGGCTAAGGCGAATTACAACCAATGCCCGCCCGGTGGACAAGAAGGTGTCAATCGCCTCGCGGAACTCTTGGGTAAACCCAGTATTCCCCTCGATATCAGTCATGGCCTAGAACGCGTGCGACCCGTCGCGGTAATTGATGAAGCGTATTGCATAGGATGCACGCTGTGTATTCAGGCATGTCCCGTTGACGCAATACTTGGCGCGGCAAAGCAAATGCATACCGTAATACCATCACTCTGCACCGGCTGCGACCTCTGTGTCGCCCCCTGCCCGGTCGACTGCATTAGCATGATCGATGTCACGCCGGGTAAAACGGGCTGGAATGCGTGGACACCAGATCAGGCGGATCAGGCTCGTCAGCAATTTCATGCACGTGAATTACGATTAAAAAGAGAGACCCGGGAAAATGACGACAGGCTCGCCGCCAAAGCGGTGGCAAAATTAGCCGCCTTGATCGAAGAGCCAGCGTTATCCACCGCAGAAATCGCAGAGCGAGATCGCAAAAAAGCGATCATCGCCGCCGCAATCGAGCGCGCCCGTCTGAAAAAACTTGATGCCGACACGGATCAGAACAAGCCATGAACAAACTAAAACGCCAAGAAATTTTTAGTCGCTTGCAAGCGCAAAATCCGCATCCGACTACCGAGCTGGAATACACAAGTCCGTTTGAATTATTGATCGCCGTACTATTGTCCGCACAAGCCACCGACGTCTCCGTCAACAAAGCAACGCGCAAACTCTATCCTGTTGCCAATACGCCGGAAAAAATCCTGGCACTCGATGTAGACGGGCTGATTCCGTATATTCAAACGATAGGGTTATTTCGCACCAAAGCGAAAAATGTGATCGCTACCTGCAAGATTCTGATCGATCAGCACGACAGTGAAGTACCGAAGGAGCGCGAGGCATTAGAAGCCCTGCCCGGTGTCGGCAGAAAAACAGCGAATGTCGTCATGAACACCGCCTTTGGCGAGCCGACGATTGCGGTGGACACACACATCTTTCGCGTCTCTAACCGCACAGGTATTGCACCCGGTAAAAACGTCGATATCGTTGAAGAAAAACTGCTCAAATTTGTACCCGACGAATTTAAACTTGATGCTCATCACTGGCTGATTCTGCATGGTCGCTACACCTGCCTTGCACGCACACCCAAATGCTGGAACTGCATGATCGCCGACCTCTGCGAATACAAACAAAAAACGCCCTTACCAAAGGGCGCTTAAAATTAAATTAAATTAAACCACACTACATTTAATTCAACATAACAGCACACAACACCCCATCTCATTTACAACAACAGAATGTGCCCGGCTACTGCGGGCACAGCGATCCGTCAGACAATCTTGCATGCCTCATCAAAACTCAAGCGTGGCGAGCGCGGAAACACTTTGTCTGCATCGCCATAACCGATATTACAAACGAAATTCACCTTCACCGATGTACCGGCAAAGAATGTCGCATTGAGTTTTTCCGGATCAAAGCCAGACATAGGGCCGCAATCCAGCCCAATCGCACGCGCAGCCAGCATCAGATATGCGCCTTGCAAAGACGAATTACGGAAAGCCGTCGCATCGATCAAAGGCTGGTTACCGACAAACCAGGAGCGTGCATCCGCATGCGGGAAAATTTTTGGTAACTGCTCGTAAAATTCCATGTCCATCCCAATGATCGCCGTCACTGGAGCTGTCTTGGTTTTTTCCACATTACCTGGTGCCATGCAGTCGAGCAATTTAGCTTTTTCTGCAGCGCCTCTCACAAAAATCACACGTGCCGGAGAGCAGTTCGCCGAAGTAGAACCCCACTTCATCAAATCATAAATCTGCTGCAATTGCGCATCGCTGACAGGCTTATCCTGCCAGGCATTATGCGTACGTGCAGTGATGAACAAAGTATCCAGATGTTCTTGAGTCAGCATGATGAAATCTCCAGGTGGGGTTAAGCTGCGGATCATACCTGAAACTGTCAATATATTCACAAATTCGCCTGCCGGTGAGGGCAACTCAAGGTGGACGATCGGGAGACGAATAGGCGGCCACTCGCAGAGCCGAGTACAATACGCGCATCCCGGATTTTGAGTTTTACCATGTTCACACCCAGCCAACACGACGTACGCCGCTTCTTCTGCGAAACCTACCGCAAATCGACTGCAAGAGAAATCCTGACGCCCTTAGAGAGCATCGCTGCCGACTGGCTGAATCAACATCCCGAATACCACTCGATTCTCAGCGACCTTGATGCAGCACTAGCCGCAGACTATAGCGTCGATCAGGGGCAAACCAATCCTTTCCTGCATCTGTCCATGCATCTGACGATTAGCGAACAAATCTCGGTGGATCAACCTGCCGGCGTGCGTTTCGCGTTTCAGCGTTTGACGCAAAAAACCAACTCAGAACATGAAGCACATCACCAGATCATGGAATGTCTCGGCGAAATGATCTGGACCTCCCAACGTACCGGCCTGCCGCCAGATGGCGCAGCCTATATTGATGCCCTCAATCTGCGGGCACGCTGATACGGTTCACAAAAAACAGCGCTCAAATACACCGCTCAAACTCACCGGACCAGCGCGCATCAAAGACCTGAAAAAATCCGCGATATTGAGCGGCGCAAGCAGTAAAAAAGCCACGATTTCTCGTGGCTTTTTTAATACTGACGACGCAATCTCCAATCTCTTCACTGACACTAAACGAACAGACGAGATAGCGTCAATTACTTGCGCATGACAATACTGCCTGGCAGACTATTCAGGTACGCTGCAATGTTTTCGATATCGGCGTTGGATAAGGCTTTTGCCTGAGCGCCCATGATCGCGTTACCACGACCATTTGGCGCATCAGCACCGTGCTGGTAGGCTTTCAGCGCGTGAGCGATGTAGTCCTTGTGTTGACCAGCCAGTTTTGGATAGCTAGGGTCGATCGGGGAATTGTAGTCTTTACCGTGGCAAGAGAAACAAGCGGCTTTTTCAGCGGCTGCTTTACCTGCTTCGATATTGCCACCAGCGACAGCGGACAAGGACACTGCCGACAAAGTCGTCAACAATAAGGCCAGTAATGTGTTCTTTTTCATGATTGCTCCTGTTCTTATTTTTGTGGGCTTATTTCTGCTGAGCGTAGTAAGCAGCCAGATCAGCGATATCCTGATCAGACAAGCTACCAGCAATGCCGCGCATCGTCGGGTGTTTGCGATCGCCCTTTTGGTAGGCTTTCAACGCGCTTTCGATGTACCTGGCAGATTGACCACCAATCATCGGCACTTGAAATACCTCAGGATAAGTTGCTTTGTAACCAGCGATGGCGTGGCAACCAATACACATGGCAACTTTGTTTTCAGCGGCCTTGGCATTGCCAACCACATCTGCCGCAGCGGCAACCTGGGTAACGCTCACCAGGGCGAGAAGTGCGAACAATTTTTTCATAATAGCGAGGATAGAATTATCGAAAGGGCGGTTTGATCCAACACAGTATTTTAGCTGATTACAATCAAATTTACCTAAAATAGCTGTCCTCCATGACCGAAAGTCGGTCTTTTTTTATGCTTTAGCACAACAACTCCGCGTCAAACACAGAGCAACACCATCAAAATAGCACAGCCGTTCACAAGACCTCCCGTTCTCGCTTATACTCGTTGCCAGTGCAATACGCTACTTCCTCTGCTCAATATACATTCACCCCTGACCTCCAATCACACCATGACACAAGCAACCCGCTTCGATGGCGCACAAAACTATGTCGCGACCGATGATTTGAAACTGGCAGTCAACGCCGCCCTCAAACTGCAACGCCCGCTACTGATCAAAGGCGAACCCGGCACCGGCAAAACCATGCTGGCTGAAGAAGTCGCCGCCGCGCTGAATATGCCCCTGCTGCAATGGCACATCAAATCCACGACCAAAGCCCAGCAAGGCCTGTATGAATACGACGCTGTATCACGCCTGCGCGACTCGCAGCTCGGAGATGAGCGCGTCAAGGACATTCACAACTACATCGTCAAAGGCGTGTTGTGGCAAGCCTTCACGGCAAATGAGCCAGTCGTCCTGCTGATTGATGAGATCGACAAAGCCGATATTGAATTCCCTAACGATTTGCTGCGCGAACTTGATCGCATGGAATTCTACGTCTATGAAACCCGCGAAATGGTGCGTGCCGTGCATCGTCCACTGGTGATCATTACCTCAAACAATGAAAAAGAATTGCCAGACGCTTTCCTGCGTCGCTGCTTCTTCCATTACATCAAGTTCCCGGAAAAAGAGACGATGCAAAAAATCGTCGACGTGCATTTCCCTAAACTCAAAAGCGACCTGCTCGCCGCGGCTCTGCAAACCTTTTACGAAGTCCGCGAAGTTAATGGTCTGAAGAAGAAACCATCGACATCCGAACTCATCGACTGGCTTAAGCTCTTGCTTGCCGAAGATATTCCGCTCGAAGCGCTGCGTAGCAAAGACAACAAACTCGCCGTGCCACCGTTACATGGCGCCTTGCTGAAGAACGAGCAGGACGTGCATCTGTTTGAACGTCTGGTATTTATGTCCCGTACCAATCGCTGATCATTGGTATCTGCAAAACATGAAAAAAATGCCGCTGACTCAGCGGCATTTTTTATTTGCTCATTTATTTGCTCATTTGCTTCTTCATCAGGACTTACGTAAAACGACAAACTGCTTAGCAGTCAAAAATTAACACGCAGTCTGGATGAGGCCTCCAGAGGTTTTTCATGCCAACAGGCGCATCCAGCCTGCGGATTCATTTTGAAAACTTCTAAAAAACCCGTTAATCGATATCTCATGACACCGCTTATTCCCGCCTTTTTTCCGTGTCTCTGTGCTGAGATGTCTTGCTTGTGTCTACGTCCTATTTAGGTAGCTCTCAATGCTGATGTCCTGCCTCTTGCTTCCCCTCTACATCCAGCATCGGCGCCGGTGCTTTTAAGTCTTTTTTGCCTTGACCTTCCTTCGGGATTTCTACCCAATCCAAGCGTCCCTGCTCACACAACTGCGTGACCTTAAAATACAATTTACCAGGCGTATCCGGCAATTTCACCTGCACTGAAAATTCATCATAATGCGCGTCCGGCAATAGTCCCTCAGACCAGCTCACCTCACGCACATCTTTACTGATGGTTTTACCGTGTGACTGATATGGTGTCGCCAGATCCTCAACTTGGGCACTCAGCTTCCAGCCCGCTTTGGGCATAGGTTTGGCGCTCATTACACTATCAGGCAATGTGACTTTCACGGTGTGCGTGCCACTGCCCTCACAACCATGACCAATCTTAAATGTCAGCTTTTGATAAGCACCTGCGGATGCGATCGTTTGCTCCATCGTGACATGAGCGATCGCCAGTGGCGACACCATGCCTGCCAAAGCCGCCAGCATCAGCGATACATACTTGATGTACATAGTGTTTTTAGTTTGTTCAATGTTTGTTATCTGTGTCATTTGCTTCATATGAATTCTCCTCTTAGTGATGTTGTAGCCGGTTTCATGGATGCGTCTGGTTTGTTTCCCGTCGCGGCGTGATTCACCTGCTTGATTAACTGAAATTCAATCACTGGTGATGGCGGACTATGGCGCAAGGACTGACTCAGATAAAACGCATAAGCATGCCAGATACCCAGAGCACAAATCGCCGCCACGTTAAAGCAACGCAAGGCACTCAATGTCAACGACACTGTTGTTTTGCGTGCCGATGTCTCTGTGTGTTGAGGAATGGTGGTAATCGTTTGCATGACGTACTCCTGTCAATCAAAAAATTAATGATGCATCGCGCTGCTCGCCGCCTGATTCAGCGGTTTTGCAGTGGCTTTGATCTCGATCATCACGCGCTTTTTATCCTTGCCCTCGACGACCAAAGTCAGAGGAATCAGATCGCCCTCTTTGACCTGCGATTTCAGATCGATCAGCATCACGTGATATCCGCCCGGCTTCAGCTCAACGGCTTTCGCCGCCGGCAAATCCAGCTCAGGGACCGCTCGCATTTTCATCACATTGTCGACCATCTCCATCTTATGCAATTCCACCGTCGTAGCAGCAGATGAGCGCACCTCGATCAAGCGCACATCTTGCGCCGAAGTCAGTTGCATAAAAGCGCCCGTCACCTTTTGCTGGCTGACGGTAGAACGTACCCAGGCATCTTTGACGGTGACTTGCGCCTGCGCCGATATCGCAGCAACGCTGAGTACGCTTGCGCCAACCAATGTAAGGAGACGGCATTGGGAAAAAGTAAATGTGTTGGTGACTATATTAGTGACTGTATTGATGATTATGTTGATGATTATGTTGATGATTGTGTTCATGCTCGATTTCATGATGTGATCCTTCATTAAATAGTGTGAGATGCCATCAGGCTGCGCATATCTTGCGCACACTGACTGGCTGTTTGTTCATGTTTGAGCGCAAGACGGATGCGCCCTTCGGTGTCAAATACATAGGTGATCGCGGTGTGATCCATGGTGTAAGAACTGCCGCCAGGAATTTTTTTATAAAAAATCCTGAATTCCTTCGCCGCCTCCTCCGTTTCAGTCAAAGAACCGCTCAATCCCAAAAACCCGGGATCAAACGCCGCCGTGTATTGCCGCAACAATTCAGGCGTGTCGCGCTCAGGATCAATCGTCACAAACACCACCTGAATTTTGTCGCCATCAGCACCAAGCAATTTGCGCACATCAACCGCCCGCGCCAACGCTGTCGGGCAGACATCGGGGCATTGAGTGAAGCCAAAGAACATCATTACGTAGCGGCCTTTAAAACTATCCAGCGTATGAACGACGCCATCAGGACTACGCAAATGAAGCACCTTGCCGAAGTCCGCTCCCGTAATATCGAGTCCGGTAAACACCGGCGCAGAACGCGAGCAACCAGCGACAATACCGCCACCGATAGCCGCCATCACGGCAGTGACTGTACCGAATTGGAGTAAGGTACGACGCGAGGTCATGGCGCCACCTCGCACAATCTAAAGGGTGTAGCAGACAAGCAGCAATACGCCGCAACGCACTCCCATGCGGCGGGAATTTTTAAATAAACAGACATAAATTTCCTGAATAAATATAGCAAAACATCATGCAAAGCGAACTCAGCTATGCATGCAGCGTCAGAGATTCAGGCGAAGACAGGCGGCGCGCGCGGATTGGCGCTGGCCCAGGAGAACAGTGGCTGAGGGGATTGATAAAACAGCGCAGGAAAAGCCTGCGTCAAACGTGGCACTACCGAGGCAGTAGCGACAGATGGCAAGAAAAACTGATCATCGCTATGCAACAGACACAAAGCACAATGAGACGACGCATGCTGCGAACCGGAGTCCGGTGCGAGCCCTGCTGCAGCGCCAGCGCTCTGGCCTGTCTCAGCAGACGTGACTTTCACGATTTGACCGGTAATACGGTCAACCCACTTATTCCCGACCGCACTACAAATTTCGATTAATGCGCCGCTCTGACTGCGCACCGGCATCGCCATCGACGGCACCAGCACATTCAACAGCAATGCGCAGCACGCCAGCCAGATAGTGAAGGTTCGGAGTCGGAGAGAAAGTCGCATGCACAGATTATAACCAATCGACTCATGTCCTGATCGCGAATACACACTGGGAGTAAGTTACAGAAAACAGCATCGGCAAATAGCAGGCTCACATACTGGAACAAAATTAAAATCCCTGACAACGCGGACAACATCCCTTCTCCCCTTTGCGGAAGAAAGAAACCGACAACCCACCCGACATGGGTCGTCCCAAAATCATCCCCAATAAAATTTATCCAAACCCGCCCACGCCAAGATTAGCGCCCCTCCAATTCCTTAGAAAAAATATTTTCAAAAAAAACATCTTTTAGGGCAGATTTTCAGACAAAATAATGCGGCAAAGCTTGTGCGATGCTGCTTATCTCCCGTATTGCCAGTGCGTATTGCCATTACGCATCACCAACTCGCGAACAAAGCAGCCAGGCGCATTGCTTATTCAGACAGAGACATCCCGACTTACAACAACCAGACAAACAGACGACCAGCCATGAAAAAATCTCTCCAGCGCAGCATCCTCTCCCTCGCGATTGCCTTCACCCTGCCCGCCTTTGCCCACGCAGAGACCGACGCCGACCGCTGGAATCTGAAAGACCTCTACGCCACCAGCGCCGATTGGGACAAAGATGCCGCTAAGCTCGATGCGCAATTAAAAGAATTCAATACCTGCAAAGGTCAGATCGGCAGCTCGGTCAAACGCTTTAAAGCCTGTATGGACCTGAATCAGGATTTGCAAAAGCGTCTGGCGCGACTCGCCAACTATGCGTCCTTCCTGCATGATCAGAACACCGGAGACAGCGCCGGCCTCGACATCAACCAGCGTGCCGAAATCCTGATGAGCAAGGTCGAAGAAGCCAGCTCGTTTCTGCGTCCGGAGATTCTGCGCATCGGCGCACCGAAGATCCAGGGATTTCTGAAGCAAGATGCCTCGCTCAAAATCTATGCGCACCCGATGGACGACATCTTGCGCACCGCCAGCCACACCCTCGACAACAAAGGGGAAGACATCATCGCCGCCTTTGGCCTGACCGCCAATGCCGCGCAAGCCGTGCACTCCACCCTGTCTAATTCCGATACGCAGTGGCCAAAGATCAGCGTCGAAGGTAAAGACGTTACGCTCGACCAGTCCGCCTACACCAAGTACCGCACCAGCGGCGACCGCAACATGCGCAAGCAAGTGTTCGATCAATATTGGTCTACATGGAAATCGTATGAACAGACCTACGGCGTCACCTTCTACGAGATGCTGAAAAAAGATTCAGTCTATGCCAAAGTCCGCAACTACCCCGACTCGCTGACCCAGGCGCTCGATGGCAACAAACTGCCACGCGCCGTCTACGACACTCTGATCGAACAAACCCGCGCCAACCTGCCGACCTTGCATCGCTACTTCAAATTGCGCAGCAAACTCATGGGCATCCCCGACCTGCACTACTACGACATCTACCCGCCGATGATCACCGCGCAAGACAAGGCCGCGCTGAATTTCCCGATTACTCAAGGTGTCGACCTGATGCTCGCCGCAGTCAAACCGCTCGGCGATGACTATGTCAAAGCGCTGGGCAAAGCCGTGACCGAACGCTGGATGGACGTCTACCCGCGTCCGAAAAAACGTTCCGGCGCCTACATGCAAGGCACCTCCTACGACGTCCACCCGTACATCCTGCTCAATCACAACGATGATTACGAATCCGTCTCCACCCTCGCGCACGAATGGGGTCACGGCATGCACTCATATCTCGCGAATAAATCGCAGCCCTTCATCACCTCCGACTACCCGATCTTCACCGCAGAAATCGCTTCCACCACCAATCAGGTGCTGCTGCAAGATCACATGCTCAAGATCGCCAAAACCGATGAAGAACGCCTCGCCTACCTAGGCTCAGAACTCGAAGGCATCCGTGGCACCTTCTTCCGTCAAGCCATGTTCGCCGACTTCGAACGCACCGTACACGCCAAGGTCGACAAAGGCGAATCCCTGACCGGCGAAGCCCTGACCAAAATCTACGGCGACATCCTCAAGACCTACCACGGCGATGCACAAAACATCCTCAAGATCGACGACCAGTACGCGATTGAATGGGCCGCTATCCCGCATTTTTACAACCGCTTTTATGTCTTCCAATACGCGACCTCAATCGCCGCCGGCACCATGTTCGCCGACGACATCCTCAAAGGCAAACCCGGCGCACGCGACAACTACCTCAACATCCTCAAAGCAGGCGGATCACAATATCCATATGAGCTAGTCAAAGCAGCAGGCGTCGACCTCGCCACGCCAACACCGTACAAAGCGATTGTGGCGCGCATGAATAGCATCATGGATCAGATTGAGGGGATTGTTGCGAAGAGGAAGTAGGTCTTAAAAACAGTTTATAAATATTTCCGATGCGAATGGTATGTCTACTTTCGGCATACCATTTTAGTTTTTAGCGATCCTATTTTTTAAAAAATATGAATTTACTGTCAAAGATAAAAAATAAATTTAATGCATTTTATGTTGCAACGTTTCCAAATGAAATTCCGAATTCCGATATAAATAAATTACCAAATCTTTACTCCGGATGGAATGTCAATTTACAAGAAATTGATCCAATTTTTTTTGATGCTTTTACGATCTGGTTGAAACAAAGTGCATTTAATAAATCTGAAATGAAGAATCTGTCATGCAAGACAGCAGAAAATTTTGCATCGGATAAAAATGGTTACTTACGTGAATTTTGTTTGAGAATATTAATTTCCAAAAATCATCACGCTTCGTTCATCGCAGTCAACGCACGTTTAAATGACTACGTGATGGTTAATCGGACTTTAGCAACTAATGCGATTTTTCAGTGGACTGACGAAATCGCAGTTGAGCAAATAATTGATGCATTACCAGTAATTTTTGCGTTAGAAAAACAAAGTCGAAGCGATGCGCAGAGAATTATCTTCAAAGTAAAAAAACGATTACTTTCACCTGAAAACCACCGTTTGGTTTTAAAAGGTATCACTCATTCCAACCCGAAGGTTCGACTAATTTGTTGGCAGATATTTGAAAGTATTTCGAGTTGGAGTGCTTTGGAAAAAATCCAACACGCGATCAATACAAAAGATTTGCTCATTGGACAGATCGTAGTTCCACAAGCAGTAGATTTGACTGACTCACAGATACTTAATCTCATTCAAACATCTAATAAAATTATTTCGATGCAACTACGACGTGCCATATTACTAATTGCTTGGAAGCGTAAATTACATGACGATATCAGTTTGATAAACCTAGGTTTATGGGACAGCTCTTTTGCAATCCGTTCGATGGCACGTTTATGGGCAAAGAATCAACCTGAACTATTAACGTCACAATACCGTGAAATGCTCACGCAATCAGCATCAATTCGTAAAAGAATATTTGCACTCGAAGGAATTAATTTTCTAAAAAACGACAGCATGCTCGACCGCTGCCTTATAAGTTTGAATGATGAACATCCAAGTATACGTAGAGCTGCATTAGTTACGATATGCGATATCGATAAACTGAATCAGAATATCTACTTACAACAACGCCTCGCTGATTCCAATCTTGGAGTTGTGAAACAATGTTTCGATATATCAATTAAGTCAGGTGACTATTTTTCAATAGAGAATTTGAAGCATTTGACTCAAGTCTGGTGTGGTGAGCTAGAATTTTTTATCCGATTATTCAACTATGCGAATCAAATAGGCGGATGGCAAGAGCTGCACATTATCTCGCTCAGCCAATTAGCAGAAACAAAATTACATGAAGAATTGGCAAAAATTATTACGTCTTATGTAGCGAACTGGAAGATGCTACAAATTTACACACATCCTACTCAGCCAGAACTAGATGATATTAGTGCTTGGCTAAATATTGACATGTTTCAAAAATTGGATTTATTAAAAAAAGATGTGCAATTTATTCTTCAAATGCAAACACAATCTCGGAAAAAATAAATAAATATATACAACGGCAGGTAAGCGATACCATGCGCACTACCTAACATCATCACCACAAATACTTCTTAACGTGACTTCTCCAAATGAGTACATGGAACACCCTACAAACATCAAGTCACTAATCGCTCTACAGATAAAAGGTTTCTCATGCGTCGTTTGTTTTTTCTTTCTGTATTATTTTGCTCCCTGCTCACCTCATTCGTCTTAGCCGACACTCCAACACGTGTCCGTACAAGCACGCCCGAGGATATACAGGCGATTACGCAAGTGACACAGGATTTTCAGACGGCGATCCGGACTAAGAATCTGAAACAACTGGCTGGTCTGATGCTGCATTCCAAGGTGATGTTTGAATCACCAGCGTCACCGGAGATGGTGCGTTCTGTGCGGGAGAAATTTGATCCCAGTTTTGATGGTACCGGATCAAGTAGTTACACAAGTTTTGCGCAATTCGTTGCGAAGGACAAAGGCAATCTGGACGAACGCTTTAGCAATATCCAGATCACCCAAGACGGACACATTGCCTGGGTGGTCTTTGATTATGAATTTGTGAAAGACAATCAGGTAGAGAACTACGGCGTAGAAACCTGGCAGATGATGAAAAACGCAGACAGCCAATGGAAGATACTCAGCGTCGTCTGGTCGTCACATCCAGCGACACCTGTGAACAAGCCTGCGGTATCGATCAATCCGGTGGAGAAGAAGTAAGCTCATTGACACTGCTTTACTTAAGATCGCTTCGTTTAACTTCGGCTGATACTGTGAACATGCAGCTAGCCCGTGTGTCATGCGCACCGCCTCGCGTTTGCGTTGACCGCAACGGCTATCCTTCTGCATCATTGGTGCGCATGGCGCACCTTACTCCGTGTTGCTCCCCTCTCCGAATGAATAGGGGCATAGGTAAAAATAAATCATTATTTGCCACGCTCTATCATCGAGGCAGGCAACCAGCCCGCGGGACGCGCCATGCGCACCGCTTCGCGTTTGCGTTGGCCGTAACGACTATCCTTCTGCAGCACTGGTGCGCATGGCGCCCCCTTGCATCATAAGGATTCATTCAATAAATGAAATTGAACACTTACAAAAGCAACTATTCGCTGAGTAAAAGTTATTTGAAATAGATACGGGATGCCGTGCGCACCCTTGGCGCTTTTAGCACGAAATGTAGACATGCACCCGTATCTTATTTCCTGTTAATGCAATGAAGTAATGGGCGTTATTTCAGATTTTGTTTCAACTCTTCACCTGCTTGTAGCATCGCAGAACGGACTGCCGGTACTTTGCTGAGAACGTTGAGCAGGCCAAAATCATGGATCATGCCTTTGTAGCGCACGGTAGTGACGGCGACACCGGCGGCATCGAGTTTGCGGCCATAGGCTTCACCTTCATCACGCAGTACGTCGAACTCTGCCGTCTGGATCAGTGTCGGTGGCAGGCCTTTTAATTGATCAGTGCTGGCGCGCAATGGCGATGCGTAAATCTCTTTGCGTTTAGCAGTATCGGTGGTGTAGTTATCCCAAAACCATTTCATCATATTACGGGTAAGGAAGTGCCCATCGGCAAATTGCTGGTAAGAGCTATTATCGAAATCAGCATCCGTCACTGGCCATAGCAGTATTTGTGCACGTAGCTTCGGCGCGCCTTTGTCCTTCGCCATAAGGCTAACGACAGCGGCCATATTGCCACCGACGCTGTTGCCTGCAACAGCGAGACGGGCTCCATCGACGTTGATATCTTTACCGTGCTCGGCAACCCATCTGGTCGCAGCATAGGCTTGATTGATAGCAACGCCGTAACCAACTTCTGGCGACGGTGTGTAATTGACGAAGACCGCGACTGCACCGGAATTAGCAACCAGATCACGCACTAAACGCTCATGGGTTGGGTAGTCACCTAAGACCCAGCCACCACCATGGAAGAACATAAATGCGGGCAAGGTTTTTTTGATGCCAGCCGGACGGACGATAGTGAGTTTGAGATCGACACCATCTACTTTAATCGTTTTTTGAGAGACGTCAGCCGCTGGCAAAGTCAATTTAACACCAGCTTGTGCACCGACCAATACGGCACGTGCATCAGCGACAGGTAACTGCTCAAGAGGCTTACCACCTCCCGCCTCCAGCGCTTGCAAAAATCCCTGGGTCGTCGTCTCGACACCTGAGCTGCCAGCCGCATAGGCATTGCCGATAGCGAGGCTGATTGCGCTTGAGGTGAGAATAGTTTTTAAGTAAGTCATGGTAATTTCCTTTAAGGTAAATGCAGTGATAGTGAACTGCGCGATATTGTTAAATACGACATCTGGCATACTCGATACACATCCGGCGGCCAGTCACCGGTGTGAATTGCTAAGGGTTGATGAGCCAATTCAATTTTTCGTCCATTTAAATTTTCAACAATTAAATAGTGCACTACTTATTTAGCGGATTTTTGTTAATTCTGTTTGCATTGCCATACCTTTATTGTCCGCGCTATGACGACGATTTTTCAGGTGCCTGTAGCTTGAGCGTCATTGTCAGTATTATTAATTCGTCTTAAAATAAGATATAAAAATAACTAACTATTAAATAGCGCACTACTTAAATAATATTTAAATTTGCATTTAATTTACATCACCGGTTTTGTGAATCAGACTTTCGATCAATCCAGCAAGAAGTCAATCATGCGGATCACATCACATAACAAAGTTACTAAACTGTCTTCATGATCGATGCACGCAATGCGAGTATCTGATCCTTTAAATTTTTTACTTCATCGGTTGAACATTCGGTCGCGCACAAAACAGATACCGGCAAATCTGCTGCCGCTTTACGCAGATCATTGCCTGCCTTAGTAAGCGATATGATCACTTGGCGCTCATCACTAGCGGCGCGGACACGAGTAATCAACTCTTGTGCTTCCATCCTTTTTAGCAACGGCGTTAGCGTTGCTGAGTCGAGCACCAGCTTCTGCCCAATATCATTAACGGTCTGCTGATCCTGCTCCCACAACACCATCAAGACCAGATACTGCGAGTAGGTGATGCCCATTTTTTTCAGTAATTTACGATACAGTTTGCTCATTGCCAGGGACGTCGAGTACAAGGCAAAACATAACTGATCACCGATCTGCGGTGTCGGGCTGGTGTTGGTGGTAATGGTTTGTGATTTCATGCTTTGCATAATATATAGCGAGCTATTTAATTGCAAGCTATTTTTTAGAAGTTTTTCAGTTTAACTGACAATTAAAATAAATTAATACCGTATCGGCATTGAGATCAAAGGTAAAATTGATCATTATCGGCACGCGCTCTATCATCGGGGCAGGCAACCAGCCCGCGGAACGCGTCGTGCGCACCGCTTCGCGTTTGCGTTTGCCGTAACGACTATCCTTCTGCATCATTGGTGCGCATGGCGCACCCTACTCCATGTTGATCCCCTATCCGAATGAATAGGGAACATAAGTAAAAATAGATCATTATCTGCACACGTTCTATCATCGAGGCAGGCAAGCAGACTGCCTGATGGTCTCTGCAAACCATCCTCTGAATTCTGCAGTTCGTCGCAATGCACTTGTTTGCGATGCGGTGTGACGATACTGTCCTCTCCATCGACAACTCTTATTCTCTCGGACCTCATTCAGACTTGATCCAAGTCTTGCTGATACCAGACAAATCACATCATGACTACCAACGACACCACGATATCTGCGCCAGTTGCAAGCACGATTGCAGACACCTTGACAGTACCTTCGGCAAGCACACCAGTGATCTCACTGGGGCGGCGTATTCTCGATTTTCCGCTGACGCGTATTGTGCTGGCTGTGTTGTGCTTTCTAGTGCCGTTCTTGTTAATTCAGGCGGCTTCGTCAAAAATTTTTGATGAGAAGTTGTACACCAAGATCGGTCAGTTATGCGGTGCCTTTGTCGGGTATGGATGTTATCTCTGGTATGTGCGCAAAGTTGAGAAACGCCTGGCGACTGAATTGTCGTTGAAGGGAATCTTGAGTGAATTCAGCGCAGGCTTTGTGCTTGGTGGGGCGATGGTCTGTGCGACAGTGGGCGTGATCGCCTTGCTGGGTGGGTTTCAGATCACGGCCAAGTCACCCTTAAATGTGATCACAATCCCGTTGCTGATGCACCTGACCATCGGCATGGTCGAGGAGATGCTGTTGCGCGGGGTGTTCTTCCGCATAGTGCAGCAGTCGCTGGGGAGCTGGCTGGCATTGCTGATATCGGCGATGGTCTTCGGTACGATGCATCTGGTGAATGACAATATTACTGTCCTTGGCTTTGCGAGCATCACGGCAGCCGGATTGTTGCTGGCGGCGGCGTTCATGGTGACGGGCAGATTGTGGTTATGCGTTGCGATGCATGCGGCGTGGAATTTTTTTCAGGATGGTATTTTCTCGGTATCGGTATCGGGACATCCGGCACGCAATGGCTTATATATCGGCAAAATGAACGGACCTGACTGGCTGACTGGCGGTGCATTTGGTATCGAGGGATCGGCGGTTGCGCTGGCTGTGGTGGTGGGCGTAACGCTGGTGTTGCTGGCAGTGGCAAAACGCAATGGCCGGATTGTTCGTCCATTCTGGCAGCGCGTTGACAGCTAAAAAATTTAAGATATTTAGAGTTTCTCAACCTTGAAAAAGAGAGAGCCTTCTCTTATTTGTAGAATTTTTTCTACACTGCACAAGACTACCCGCAATCCCCATGCGGCCTGCAAGCCATAATTGGTCTGAGAGGCGCATGGGGATTGCGTATTGCGTTTGTACTTTACGACTTTATTTACTGCGCTACTACCTCACTACACTGCTTCGCTGTGTCTGAGCCTCTGTGTTTATTCGCCGCGATACGCTTGCTCTAACGCGGCAATATCGATCTTGCTCATTGCCATCATCGCCTGCATCACACGGGATGATTTGGCGGCGTCGGGGTCATTCAGCATGGCGATCAGCGGGCGCGGAACGATCTGCCATGAGAGGCCGAACCTGTCCTTGAGCCAGCCGCAGGCACCCGGGCTGCCGCCTTCGCTGAGCTTGCTCCACATCGTGTCGACTTCTTCCTGATCCTGACAATCCACGCTGAGTGAGATCGCTTCAGTGAACGGAAATTGCGGCCCGGCATTGAGGGCAATAAATTCTTGCCCCTCCAGCTCAAAACGCATGGTCAGCACTTTGCCGGCAAGCGCAGGCATGGCGTCGCCATAGCGAGATACTTCGTGAATTTTTGCGTTACTAAAAATACTGAGGTAATGGTTGACGGCTTCCTCAGCATTGAAGTTGAACCAAAGGCAGGGTGTGATTTTTTTCATGGATGATCTTCAATTCTTATAAGGTGTTGACTGATTTTTTTGATTGCCGGTTGGATTACCGGCTAGTCATGCTGCCGCTGAAACACATGGAGTCAATCACTGTGCCTGAAGCGACGCATATGTATATGCATATGCAGCGTCTTGAAGCTTACTGCGACTTATAGATTTACCAGAACTTCAAATCCGCCAAAGATCATGCGCTTGCCATCGAAGGGCATGGGAGTGACCGCAGGATCGAAGCGCGGGTCTTTCATGAGTTGGTCCCAGGCGGCGTCACGGACTTCTTTGGATGGCCAGGTCATCCATGAGAACACAACCGTTTCATCGGGCTTGCATTGCACTGCTAAGGGGAACGAGGTCAGCTTGCCGTCGGGTACATCGACACCCCAGGTTTCTACGAAATGGAGGACGCCTGCTTCTTTAAAAATTGCAGCAAATCCTTCGGAATATTTTTTGTAGGCGTCGCGATTGGCGGTAGGTACTGCGGCGACAAATCCATCTACGTAATGCATCTTTATCTCCTGAGTCGTTATCCGTATTTTGCTATGCTGCAAAATCTGACTGGCACCGTTGATCCCTGTCTATCGCGGCATAGGTAATGTGATACTACGCCTTAATCAGAGCGTCGCCAACTGAGAATCAGAGGCACAACAGGATCGCCATGCAATTGCACAACGGATCCTGCTGCGCATCAGACAGACAGGATTAACGTCCGGTCTCTTTCAGATAATCTGCACGGGCAGCCAGTGCCGTGTCGGCGAAATCTGAAAACATGCCATCCACGCCGAGACGGAAAAACTGCATGTATTCGGCCTTAGGGTCGCCGTTGTAATTCGCGGCGAGGCGACGCTTTTCGTTACGGAAGGTGTAAGGATGCAGCAGCAATCCGGCCTTATGCGCGTCGCTGATCAGGGTGCTTGGTGCAAGGGTTGTGGTGTCGGCGTCATTGATTTTGCCGTCGCCATTGACGTCAACAATTTTGCCATCGGCGCCTACCGTGCCCTTGACGCTGACGATGTAACGCTTCCACGGACCGATGCCGTCTGCATAGGTCTTAATCTCGGCCAGACCGGCTGGGGTCACCATGTCGCTGAACAATCTTTTATCGCCAGACAATGCCCAGTCATACGGACGATCATACGGTGCCGCATAGGTCAGCGCGCCCGTCTTGAGATCGACATCATCAGCATCGATCAGTTGAATCAGCTTGGTGTTCAAGCCTTTTTTACGCATCTCTTTCAGGCTGCCCGGCTCAAAGGATTGGACATAGATCGGCGCAGTTTTATCGTTCCAGCCAGCCTTGTTGATCAGGTCAATGAGTTTGTCTTCCAGTGGCAAGCCCAGAGCGCGGTGATAGCTGGGGTTCTTGGTTTCCGGATAGACGGCAATCGTGCGACCAGTATCTTTGCTCTTGGCTTTGACCAGATCAATAATCTCCTGAAAGCTGACAATTTTGTACAGGCCATTGAATTGCTGAGGACGCTCTGCATCGGTAGAGATGCCGCCCAAGGTCTTGATCTCTGCAAACGTAAAATCACTGGCGAACCAGCCTGTCTGCACTTCACCATCGACGCTCATGGTTTTTTTACGTGCAGCGAATTCCGGATGTTTGTCGACGTCCGTGCTGTACGCCAGATTGGGATCATGCCGGGCGATCAGCACGCCGTCTTTGGTCGATACCAGATCCGGCTCAATCGCATCAGCGCCGAGGTCAATCGCTTTGACATAAGCTTCATAAGTCTCTTCGGGCAGATAGCCCGAAGCACCACGATGCGCCACCACAATCGGCTTGTCACCGTTGAGCGTGAGTAAAGGCGCAGGACCAGAGCCACCACATGCAGCAAGCAAGACCGAGGCCGAACAAGCTAATGACAGAGGCAAATAGGTAGACAGGAAACGTGAAGGCAACATGGGAATCTCTCAGTTTGATGGAACTGAGAAGATATAAGTTGTGTATGACGGGGTGATGACAAAAAATACACATCATCTTATGTTCGCGAATAAACTGTCGGTATAAAATGAACCACACATAATTTTACCAAGATAAAAATGATTCACTTTTTAACGCGAAAATATTCAGCCAGTGCACTACTTCTACTTTTTATTCTTTGTCTGAATTTAACTGAAATAGAGCACGCATACGCAACAGAACAAAAAGCTGAAATAGCGACAGAGCTGATCTCAATGTTCCAACAAGATCAAGCTGTTCGCAAAAATCTCATCACTGACAATCCAAGTACGATAGAAAAAATGCTCTCTACAGATCATTACAATGCTGAACGACTGAATGAGATTATTCAAATGATTGGCTGGCCTTCAGCAAATAAAGTCGGAGCAGACGCAAGCAAAGCTGCTTTTTTCATTGCTCAGCATGCCATCAATAACCGTCCATTAATGGAACTAGCTTTAATGAACTTGGAGCGCAGTTTTAATTCAGGGGAGCAGTCAGGAAAATATTTTGCGATGATGTACGACAGATTGAAATTATTAGACGGTGAACCGCAAAAATATGGCACGCAAATCATACGTAACAAAAACTCCTGCAGCGTATATTTATTACTAGATAAAGAAAAAGTTAATGTATACCGAGAAGAAAAGGGTTTCCAGCAAGACTTAGATTCTTACCAAAAAGAAGTATGCGAGCGCCCCGAGTAATTGACTTTTCAGGAAGTAATAACCACGTGCGATTAGTTAGCGGCGAGATACTGTTGCTTACGCAAAGTCGCCAGCGCTTCGACACGTTTTAATAATTCTCTGTCGTTCCAGGGCTTTTTGAAGATGCCATACAGGCCCTGATACTCATGCACTCTCGCCTGCAATTCGTCATGCCCTGTGATCGCAATAATAGGCATGTCTTCGGTCTCGATGCTGCCTAACACTGCGGCGATGAGTTCCAGACCGTTCATGTTGGGCATCTCTAAATCCGTGATCAGTACCGCGAAAAATTCTTGCGACATTTTATGCATCGCCTCGACACCATCAACCGCGAGTTCGACTTTGTACCCTGCGTTATCAAATAGTTTGCCGAGTTTGGCTCGGGCGACTGCGGAGTCATCGACAATAAGGATGCGGGTACGGATGTCCTGGGGCGGCGTCTCAGGCTCTGGTAGTGCTGCTGGCAAAGCGGGCTCTTGGTTTTTGCCACGGCCAAATACGATCAGCACGACGAATAGCACTAATGCGATGGCAATACCAAGAGGCAAAAAATAGTCGCTCAAGATGTGATACACCTGCGCGCTCAGGTTGACTAAGGGCGAGAGAGTGGTACTCATGCGGATTTCATTTTAAAAAGAGGCGTCAGCATAGAGGTGACAATTCAGCAAAGTAACGAAGAAATCTTATTCTAATGTTATTTTTTGACTTGACCGTGATTCTTTTACCAAACACGCCACAAATAGTGCGCTTGGTGCGGATGAGCAAGATTGATCTAGATAAACACCTTGTGACCGTCGGCCTGAGATGGGGTGAAAAACCCCGTGTGGTGCCACACCTGGTGCTTGAAGAATCTGTGCGAGGACAATTCTATCCTTCACGCCAGGAGTACACATATATCATACTCCCGTCCAGTATATTTTTAACTCGCAATGAAATAAAGCGGGTAAAGGCATATTGATCTTATAAATAGGGGGAGTATATGCCTTACATTCTTAATATTCATCAAATCAGCCACAAGATCTCCGGCGAGAATACTTTGACTTTAAGGACATCAAGCGGACTTGGTGCTGGCATGACTCTTAGTCAGTTATCGGACTAGAACTGGTTTTGGGCGTTGTTGATTTCAATCCGTCTTTAAACGCCTTGGTCCATTTTTCTGTTTCTTTTTTGACGATGTCGTGACGATGCGCCGAGACGCGCAGGAGTTCGGTTATGCAGATCGTGGCGTCAGGCGTGGTGAACTGATTCAGGGACAGCTGCAGCCAGTGCAAGCTGAACTCTTCGCGCAAGCGCTCCAGCTCTTGCTGTGCGAGCACAAAACGCATCCAGGCTTCGGCATGACCATAGAGTTTTTCATAGGCGTACAAACTTGCGGTCAAAGCGATGAATACCGACGTCCACAAAGGAGAAATCGTCCATCGGTCCGATATTGCCATCTGCGAGAATGACGGTGTAATTGTCGCCAGCCCACCACAACCGATCATCGCTACACGCAGCCAGCGAGCGCGCCAGCCACGAGATTCGCTTTCTTTTTTGTACCAGTCGATGGATGCATTGAGTTCTGCCATCAATTGGCGCTTCGCATCTTCTATCCGGCTTTCGGCACTTTTGTTGATGTCGATAGCCGTCAGTTTATTGGCTGAATTATCCATCGTCTCCCTTATCTGTTATGTCTATTTTTAGGCTATCAGTCTGATTGCAATGCTTGAATATTGACATGTAAGGATGCGCAAGTGCAGCGCTGTATATATGCTCAGCGATCAGCGCTGCATGCTTTCCCACACCTTTTGCAAGCGCTTTACGGATACCGGCATTGGCGTGCGTAATTCCTGCGCGAATAAGGACACACGCAACTCTTCCAGCAGCCAGCGGAATTCCATCAACTTAGGATCGGCGTCATTACCGGTTTTACGCGGTGTGCGTTGCCATGGCTGTGCGACGCTATTCCATTCCGTCAGTGATTTCGCGTCACGCGCCGGATCGGCACGTAATTTTTCCAGACGCACGGTAATCGCTTTCAGGTAACGGGGGAAATGCGACAACTGCGTGAAGTCATTCTCCGCGATAAAGCGTTTGCCGATCAGTTGTTGCAACTGGGTTTGTATATCGCGCTCTGCTGCGGCATGCACTTTAATGCCTTGAAGTTTTTTCGGCAGGCCATAATATTCGCCCAGAATCTGCGCGGCGAGACGGGCGATTTCGTTCGCCAGTAGATTTAACCTGCCCTTACCTTCTTCGCGTCGCTTATTAAATTCACCGGAATTAGTTGGCAGCGGATGCTGCAAACAAGCGCGCTCCAGCGCAGTCTGAATGATCTGATCACGCAGTTCTTCCTGCGAGCCGAGTGCCATAAATTGCATACCCATTTGCTGCAAGCCGGGGATATTTTTTTCCAGAAACTTGACCTGCTCTTTTAACTGCAAAGCAAACAGGCGGCGCATCCCGATGCGATGTACACGAGCGGCTTCATCGGGGTCATCGAAGACCTCGATATGACAATGCGTAAGCTTATCGACCAGTGCCGGATAACCGATCAGCGTTTGTTTGCCCTGCTGCACTTCCAGTAGTTCTGGCAATTCATCAAAGGTCCAGGCAGTCAGATTCTCTTGCAGCTTCGCCTGTTGTGGCGCGGATTGCGTGACAGCAGCGCGATTTGATGCCGGATTGCGGGACGTATCTGAAGGCGAATTTGATCTGGCACTGGTCTGCTGATTTGCTTGCTCATTTGTGTGCTTACTGGTTTGCTCCGCAGTTTGCTTTGCTGTTTGCTTCGTAGTTTGATTAGCAAGCTGGGCACCGGAGTCAAGCAACGCCAGTTTTTCGGCGGAGGCGATTCGTTGAAAACTCTCTCTGGCCTGTCCACCAAATTCGGCACGCAAGCTTGACAGATTGCGTCCCATATCAAGCTGACGACCGTGCTCATCAACGACTTTAAAATTCATCGTCAGATGCACAGGCAGTGTTTCAAACTTAAAGTCCGTCGTCTTGCACAACAAACCCGTTTGTTCGCGGATATCGGCAATCACGACATCCAGCAAATTCCCTGTACTGAACTCATTGCGCTCACAAAAACCTGCGGCATACTCCGGTAACGGTACGCAGTGACGGCGAATTTTTTGTGGCAAAGACTTGATCAGCAAATGCACTTTTTCTTTCAACATACCTGGCACCAGCCATTCGCTGCGCTCTGCCGATACCTGATTCAATGAAAAAAGCGGGACGCTGAGCGTGACACCATCACGCGAACTGCCGGGTTCGAAGTGATAGCTAAGTTGCAGTGCGACGCCGCTCACTTGCATGGTTTTCGGGAACAGATCCGTGGTGATGCCAGCCGCCTCGTGGCGCATCAATTCGTCTTTATTCAGGTACAGCAGTTTAGGATTTTCCTTGACGGCGTCCTTATGCCATTGCTCTAGCAAGACTGCGTTATAGACGTCAGCGGGAATATGCTTATCGTAAAAAGCGGCAATCAATTCATCATCAACCAGCACATCCAGACGACGTGACTTGTGCTCCAGATTTTCAATCTCACGCACCAATTTTTGGTTATGGGCAAAAAACGCTAAGCGGGTATCCAGCTCGCCGCCGACCAGCGCATCACGGATAAAAATTTCACGTGCTTCGGCCGGATGCGTTAACCCATATTGAATCCGCCGCTGGCTATACACCACTAAGCCATATAAGCTTGCCCGCTCGAACGCGGATACTTGTCCGGTACGTTTTTCCCAACGCGGTTCGCCATAGGATTTTTTGAGTAGATGAGCACCGATTTTTTCCAGCCATTCTGGTTGCAACTGAGCGATGCAACGACCATACAACCGTGTGGTATCGACCAGCTCTGCGGCCATCACCCAACGTCCTGCTTTTTTGGCTAAAGTGGAGCCAGGCCAGATATAAAACTTGATCGCGCGAGCGCCCAGATAATGGGCTTCTTCGTCCGACTTGTAACCGATATTACCGAGCAAACCTGTGAGCAATGCCGTGTGTAATTGCTCATAGGTGGCTGGTGCTTCATTCATGCGCCAGCCCTGCTCCTTGACGATCGTCAGCAACTGGCTATGCACATCGCGCCACTCGCGCAGACGCATTTGCGAGAGGAAGTTCGCGCGGCAGTTGTCTTGTAACTGGCGATTGGTTTTTTTGTGCTCTATCGCGTCTTCAAACCATTTCCAGATTTTGAGATACGAAGTGAACTCGGATTTTTCATCAGCGAATTTTTTGTGCGCGAGATCGGCGGCGGCTTGCGCCTCCATCGGGCGATCACGCGGATCTTGCACCGACAAGGCGGCTGCGATGATCAGCACTTCGCTCAGGGCCTGATTGTCACGCGCCGCCAGAATCATCCGTCCGACACGCGGATCAAGCGGCAGTTTAGCAAGCTGCTTACCGGTCGGTGTGAGTTGATTACCCTCATCCATCGCGCCTAATTCTTGCAGCAACTGATAGCCATCCGCAATGGCACGACCGGGTGGTGGCTCGATAAATGGGAAGCTTTCTACATCCGTCAGATGCAGGGACTTCATGCGCAGAATCACGGCAGCTAAGGACGAGCGCAGAATTTCTGGCTCGGTAAATTTTGGTCGCTGGATGTAATCAGTTTCTTCGTACAAGCGTATGCACACACCCGCAGCGACACGACCGCAACGACCAGCACGCTGATTCGCGGCAGACTGGGCAACTGGTTCGATCTGTAATTGTTCTACCTTGTTGCGATAGCTGTAGCGCTTGACGCGTGCCAGGCCAGTATCGACCACATAACGAATACCTGGCACCGTCAGCGATGTCTCTGCGACGTTTGTCGCGAGCACGATGCGGCGGGCATTGCTGACCTTGAATACACGCTCTTGCTCTTGTGCCGACAGGCGGGCGAATAGCGGCAAAATCTCGACATGATCGGGATGATGCTTGCGCAAAGCCTCGGCAGCGTCACGGATCTCGCGCTCACCTGGCAAAAATACCAGCACGTCGCCAGAACCAACCCGACACAATTCATCGACCGCATCCGTGATCGCCGTCATCAGGTCACGCTCTTTATCCTTATCATCCTCTTGCACAGGCCGATAACGTACCTCAACCGGATACAGACGACCGGATACTTCAATCACCGGTGCTGGCTTAGGCTCCGCTCCGCGCAGACTGCCAGAATCGTCAGCAAAATGATTAGCAAAACGTTGCGCATCAATCGTCGCCGATGTGATGATAATTTTCAGATCACGGCGCTTGGGCAATAGCTGCTTGAGATAACCGAGCAGGAAATCAATGTTCAAACTACGCTCATGCGCTTCGTCGATGATGATGGTGTCATATTGTCTGAGCAGCGGATCGGTCTGCGTCTCTGCCAGCAAAATACCGTCCGTCATGAGCTTAACCGACGCTCCTTTGGTCAAGGTATCGGTAAAACGCACCTTGAAGCCAACATGTTCACCGAGCGGCGAATTCAACTCTTGTGCAATCCGTTTGGCGGTTGAAGAGGCGGCAATCCGGCGTGGCTGCGTGTGTCCGATCAGGCCCTTCTGACCGCGCCCCAGCTCCAGACAAATCTTTGGTAACTGGGTCGTCTTGCCAGATCCGGTCTCACCGCAGACGATGATGACCTGGTGCTTTTGCAAGGCCTCGGCGATTTCGGCACGTTTGCCCGATACCGGCAATTCTTCGGGATAAGTAATGACAGGCGGCGGATTGCGGAACGGCAGCGCACGTTCGGACGGGGCATTTGTCCCATTCTGCACAACTTTTTCGACCGCTTTTGGCACTGGTCTCGTTGAGCTGACAGGCTGACGCGCCTTGTCGGGCGGGCCATCTGGTGCGGCCGTAGCGGGCTTTTTCGCCTCCTGTGCCTTGACTTGTTGCGCCTGACGCAGGCTATCACGCAATTGACGTAAATCAGTCGTGGCTTTTTTGGGAGAATTTTTGGATGAATTATTAGCAGACATAGCGGAGCGCATTATAATCTGCCCATGGAAAATCCTGTTCAATTCGTTCAATGGCTGCGCTCGGTCGCGCCGTACATTCACGCCTTCCGCGGTAAAACCTTCGTGGTAGCCTTCCCCGGCGAACTGGTCATGGCTGGCGCCTTGCCTGTGCTGGCGCAAGATCTGTCGCTATTGCATGCTCTGGGCATCAAGATTGTGATCGTGCACGGCTCACGGCCGCAGGTCGCAGAACAACTGGCTTTGCGCAATGTTGAGGGCAGTTTTCACAATGGCATCAGGATTACGGATACAGCGGCGCTCGAATGCTCAAAGGAAGCCGCCGGTGAATTACGACTGGATATTGAGGCCGCATTTAGCCAGGGCTTGCCGAACACGCCGATGGCGCATTCGGCGATCAGGATTATTTCAGGCAATTTTGTGACCGCAAAGCCGATCGGCATTGTGAATGGTGTCGATTTTGGCCTGACGGGCATTGCGCGCAAGGTCGCCTATGAAACGATTCATGCGATCCTGAGCGCTGGCAGTCTGGTCTTGCTGGGACCGCTGGGTTTCTCGCCAACGGGTGAAGCGTTCAATCTGACGATGGAGGACGTGGCGGTCGCTACAGCAACCTCATTACGCGCCGATAAATTGATTTTCATCAGTGAGACGCCGATGATGGTGGATCAGGATAATGATGAAATACGCGAGTTGTCTTCGGTTCAGGCAGAGCAAGAGATTAAGGCAAATTACCTGCCGCCGGATTCGGCATTTTATCTCGAACACGCGATCAAGGCCTCACGCGCTGGTGTGCCTCGTGTGCATATCGTGCCGTACCAAATGGATGGCTCAGCGCTGCTGGAATTATTTACCCATGATGGCGTCGGCACCATGGTCAGCCACGAAAACCTCGAAAGCCTGCGCGAAGCAACGATTGAGGACGTCGGCGGTATTATTAAACTGATCGAACCACTGGAAGCCGATGGTACGCTGGTCAAGCGCGGCCGTGAATTGATTGAGCGCGAAATCAACTATTTCTCCGTCATTGAGCATGATGGGGTGATCTTTGGTTGTGCAGCGCTCTACCCTTTCCCGTTTGAAAAAATGGCTGAGATGGCCTGCCTGACCGTCAATCCTGATGTACAAAGCCAGGGAGATGGCGAGCGTATTCTCAAGCATATGGAAAAACGTGCACGGCGCGCGGGCTATCATTCGCTGTTTGTGTTGACGACCCGCACTGAGCACTGGTTCCTGAAACGCGGCTTCGTCAAAGCATCCGTCGATGATCTGCCGAAAGATCGGCAAAAAATGTACAACTGGCAGCGTAAATCGCTGGTCTTGATTAAGCAGTTATAATCTGGGACGTTATTTCAAAGATTGATAGGAGTTTTACCATGGCCCGTACGGTCCACTGCATTAAGTTAGATAAAGAAGCTGAAGGTTTAGATTTCCCTCCGTATCCGGGTGAGCTCGGCAAGAGAATTTATGAGAGCGTATCCAAAGAAGCTTGGGCAGGCTGGCTGAAACACCAGACGATGCTGGTTAACGAAAATCGCCTGAATCTGGCGGATACACGTGCCCGTAAATATCTGGCAACCCAAATGGAAAAACATTTCTTTGGCGATGGCGCAGATGCAGCCTCCGGCTATGTGCCACCGACGGAATAATGGAATACCTGACGTAAAGTGACACAAGCAAGAAAAGAAAGCCTCGTCCGTCACGAGGCTTTTTCATTTGTTAATAACCGCTCTGACTTTCATTCTACTCATACAGAAACACATACATTAGCCACATGAAGCTGCGCTATAAAATCATCATGTTTGCGATCATTCCGCTGCTGTTATCGTTTGCGGCGATTGCGCTTGCGGTTTTTTATCAGACCAGCCTGCTTGCGCAACAGCAGCGTAACACGGTCGAACAAGCCTATCTGGCAAGCAAGGAAACTGAGCTGAAGCATTATGTGAATCTGGGTGTGGCGGCAATTTCTCAGCTCTATAACGGCCCCGTGCAAAATGCAGCGACACAAGAAGAAGCGAAAGCTATTTTAGCCAAACTCGATTTTGGCGATGACGGTTATTTCTATCTGTATGACATGCAGGGCAAAAATCTGATGCATCCGCGGCAAAGCGATCTGGTCGGTAAAGATCTCTGGAATTTGACCGATCCCGAAGGCAATTTCACCATTCGCAGACTCATTGCGAAGGCAAAAGAAGGCGGCGGTGCCGTGCGTTATTTATGGGAAAAACCATCGACGCATAAGGTGGCACCTAAGCTAGGATATGTCGTTGCGCTGGATCGCTGGGGCTGGATGCTGGGCACTGGCATTTATCTCGACGACGTCGATAATGCGTTGAATAAAATCGATGCCCAGAATACCAAAAATAGCCAGAGTACGATGTTCTGGATTACCAGTATCGCGGTGATCAGCGCCTTATTGATTGCGGTCTCTGGCCTGGTATTAAACATCAGTGAATCACGCGTCGCGGAGGCCAAGCTAAAAGCCCTGGCACAAAGCGTTGTGCGCTCACAAGAAGATGAGCGCGCGCGCCTGTCACGCGATCTGCATGACGGAATCAGTCAGTTGCTGGTGTCGATCAAACTACAAATCGAATCAGGTATCGCCAAGTTAGGCTTGCCTAAAACAGAGACAGAATCAGCCCGTTTATCCTTCACTCGTGCCACCTCACAATTAAATGAAACCTTGGGAGAGGTACGACGGATTTCCCATGATTTACGCCCTGCCATGCTAGACGATCTGGGGCTGGCGGTCGCATTCGAGCACCTTGCGGAAGAATTCATGGAAGACACCGGCCTACCAGTACGCCTGCAAATCACAGGAGACATTAGCGGCCTCCATGATGTCAGCAACACGGTACTGTTCCGTATCGCCCAGGAAGCCTTAACCAATATTCACAAACATGCGCGTCATGCCTCCCAAGTCGATATCGACTTATCGGGTGATCAGCGTATGGTGAATCTCATCATTAGCGATAACGGTGGCGGATTTGACGTGCCCAGTATCGCCAGCCACCCAAAACATGGTATTGGCCTGAGCAATATGCGCGAACGTCTCGCCACCGTGAATGGTCAACTGGCCCTGTATTCGGATGCCAGCGGTACCCGGGTTAGCGCCCTGATTCCAAGGAGTGTGTAATGAATATGCAGCAAACAACGACGTCTCGCGTCATTAATTTATTACTGGTCGACGATCATCCTCTGGTCCGAGATGGACTCAAAGCACGTTTAGAAACCATTTCGCATTTTCATATCGTAGGCGAAGCAGGCAATGCAGAAGATGCGCTTAGTCTTGCAGCAACACTAAAAATTGATTTGATCCTGATGGATATTAACTTGGGGAATGTGAACGGTATCACACTGACATCGCGCTTTGCCAAGGAATATCCGGGCATAGCGGTCATTATGTTATCGATGCACGAAAAGGCGGAATACGTATCTCAGTCCATCCAGGCGGGAGCAAAAGGCTATGTACTGAAAGGAGCACCCGCTGAAGAAATTATTACCGCGATTGAAAGCGTCATGTCCGGTAACAACTATTTCAGCTCAGGACTGCAAAATCAGGCAACAGCGGCGAGTCCCTTGCAAACTCTGACGCAAAGAGAACAATGTATTTTAAAGAGTATTGCGACCGGTAAGTCGAATAAGCATATTGCACGCGAGCTCGGCCTGAGCGTCCGCACAGTAGAAACGCATCGGCTGAATATCAAACGTAAATTGCATATTGAGGGACAGGCAGATTTAATACGCTTCGCACTGAATCAGACCGTGTTGTGATGGGTAATTTGTGACCTGAAAGCTTGCAAAAACCATATAAACTTTAAATTGATGATGTCACTTCGAAAATTTTTCAGTTACGGACGTCGTGTGAATCGTCTGAATCGTGTGAACTAACTTAGCAAATCAACTGCAATCATTCTGTCGGCAGCAATCACGCTAATTACACCAACTACGTTAATTACACCAACTACGTTAATTACACCAACTACGTTAATTACACCAACTACGTTAATTACACCAACTACGTTAATTACACCAACTACGTCAATTACGCCAAATTACGTCATTGCATAAATAAAAAAGCCGGTTCAGCGTATGCGAACCGGCTTTTTTGCTAAGCAAGCAAAGACGCTGCTATTACATGTTTTCGATCATGACATCGCCAAAACCTGAGCAAGATACTTGTGTAGCACCTTCCATCAGACGGGCGAAATCGTAAGTCACTTTCTTGACTGTGATGGCTTTTTCTGTCGCGCTGATCAGCAGATCAGCGGCCTCTAACCAGCCCATATGACGCAACATCATTTCAGCGGACAAGATCAATGAACCCGGGTTCACATAATCTTTACCAGCGTACTTCGGTGCTGTACCGTGAGTTGCTTCGAACATAGCGATAGAATCGGACAAGTTAGCACCTGGGGCAATGCCGATACCACCAACTTGTGCTGCCAGCGCGTCGGAGATGTAATCGCCGTTCAGATTCAGTGTCGCAATGACGCTGTACTCATTTGGACGCAACAGGATTTGCTGCAAGAAAGCATCGGCGATGGAATCCTTAACAGTGATTTCTTTACCTGTTTTCGGATTCTTGAATTTGCACCATGGACCACCATCGATCAATTCTGCGCCGAATTCTTTTTGGGCCAATGCATAAGCCCAGTCACGGAAGCCACCTTCGGTGTACTTCATGATGTTACCTTTGTGAACGATGGTCACGGACGGCTTGTCATTGTCGATTGCGTACTGGATTGCTTTACGCACCAGACGCTCTGTACCTTGACGGGATACCGGTTTCACACCGATACCGGAAGTATCCGGGAAACGGATTTTTTTCACGCCCATTTCGTCTTGCAGGAACTTGATCAGTTTTTTGACTTGATCAGAGCCTTCTGCGAATTCGATACCGGCATAGATGTCTTCTGAATTTTCACGGAAGATGACCATGTCAGTTTTTTCCGGCTCACGCACTGGCGAAGGGACGCCTTTGAAATAACGTACCGGGCGCAAGCAGACATACAGATCCAGCTCTTGACGCAAGGCGACGTTCAGGGAGCGGATACCGCCACCGACTGGTGTCGTCAATGGGCCTTTGATGGAAACGACGTAGTCTTTCAAGACTTTCAGCGTTTCTTCCGGCAACCAGACGTCTGGGCCATATACTTTGGTCGATTTTTCGCCAGCATAGATTTCCATCCAGCTGATTTTGCGCTTGCCGCCGTATGCTTTAGCTACGGCTGCATCCACCACTTTAATCATAACTGGGCTGATATCAACGCCGGTACCATCGCCTTCGATAAAAGGGATGATTGGATTGTCTGGAACGTTCAATGAGAAATCAGCATTGACGGTAATTTGTTTACCTTCAGCGGGAACTTTAATATGTTGATACATCTTTTTCTCCGTAGATTTGGGCGATTTAGCGGGTCGCGCTTCGCTCATAACAAGTCTTGTCTGTCTCTATATAAATGCAGGTAAATTTACTCTTATATAAGACACAAGACTACCATTTCGTATTATGCACTAGTATTTTACTAGATGCCATAACTTTACAGTACCGGGATCTACACCTTCCGGACAACGCAGATTATCATAGCGCCATGAATTTGATATTACTCAACAAACCTTATAACGTGATGTGCCAGTTTTCTGCACATCCCTCCCGTCAGACACTGGCCGATTATGTGGACGTGCCAGACGTTTACCCCGCTGGTCGCCTGGATGCGGACAGCGAAGGACTTGTATTATTGACGGATGACGGCAAGTTGCAGCATACGATCAGCCATCCGGATCTGAAACAGGCTAAAACCTATTTGGTTCAGGTCGAGGGCAAACCGGATACCGCCACATTGGAGAGATTACGCAACCCGCTAGATCTGGGCGACTTTATTACTAAGCCATGTGAGGTAAAGCATATTTATCCACCGGAATGGATCTGGGACAGAAACCCGCCAATACGCCATAGGGAAGATATTCCAACCAGCTGGTTATGTATCAGCTTAACTGAAGGCAAAAACCGTCAGGTCAGGCGCATGACTGCTGCGGTAGGTTTGCCTACACTGAGATTAATACGCAGTGCCATAGGCGGATTTTCTCTGGAAAATCACCCGCTAATGCCTGGTTCGTGGATCAAAGTAGATCCAGATGCACTAAAACAAGACAAATACGGTAAATAATTTTGAGTATTTCTGGACAAATTAAAAATATCTGTCAACCTTGCCTTGGAACACTGCGTTGTTCACCATGATTCGATTGAATCGCTACCCCAAACTAAAACATTGAAGGATGTAAAAAATGAAAAAATTGATCGCCGCTCTCGTTGCTGGTCTGTTTGCTTCTGCTGCTTTTGCTCAAGCACCAGCTCCTTCTGCTAAAGCGTCTGCGCCAGCTGCATCTGCGGCCGCAACGGGTGAAGCCTCTGCCAAACCAGCAAAAAAACATAAGAAACATAAAAAAGCTAGCGGTAGTGCAATGGCCTCCGGTGAAGCCTCTACTTCTAAATAATATTTACGACTCTCAAAAAAGGCAGGATTTCCTGCCTTTTTTTGTTTCTAAAGTGTATCTGCAAAAAAAGAATATCTGTCTGCGTAGTACACTAACACTTTCAAAAATGCAGCCACTTACTTACTCGTTCTGCAAAACACCAGAAGTTCGACTCACTATTTTTCATACTTTATTCGTGCTTTGACACTTTTATGACAATCTCCAGCCTGCGCAAATTTACTGCCCTTACTTTACTCTCCCTGACTTGCGCTTACGCTAGCGCACAAACCAGACTCCCGATCAAACAATTATCGATTGGCATTAATGTGATTCAGGCAGAAGTTGCTGCAACTGACGCGGATCGCCAGCAAGGCTTGATGAACAGAACCCGGATGGGTGCGAGCGAAGGGATGGTATTTGATTTCGGCGCCCCGGCAGGCGTCTGTATGTGGATGAAAAACACCTTGATACCGCTTTCCGTTGCCTTCATTGATAGCGAAGGCAAAATAGTGAATATCGAAGACATGCAACCAGAAACAACTGATTCGCATTGTGCAAAAAAGACTGTGCGCTACGCACTTGAAATGAATCAGGGATGGTTTAAACAGAAAAACGTGAAGCCAGGCACCAAAATAGACGGATTACCCTTGCAATAAGACCCGACGTGGCGGCGAGCCACTCATCCGGCCGCCAACTGCCACGTGTTGAGCATTCTTTGTACTAAATTTTAATAATTTGGAATAGAAAAAACAAAAACCGCAATACATGATTGCGGTTTTTTATTCACTGCTTTTTTAATTGCGGCCTTCATGAGGCCGCAAAAAACTTAACTAATTAAGCCAAAGCTTTCAAAGCGGAAGCCAGACGGCTTTTATGACGTGCTGCTTTGTTTTTGTGAATGATGTTTTTGTCAGCAATGCGGTCAATCGTTGAAACAGATGATTGAAAGATTGTTGCAGCAGCAGCTTTATCACCTGCTTCAATCGCTTTGCGAACAGCTTTGATTGCTGTACGCAGCGTTGAACGCTGGCTGGAGTTGTGTGCATTTTGTTTTACTGCTTGACGAGCACGCTTGCGTGCTTGTGCGGTATTTGCCATGAGATTTCCTAAACGTGGTCAAGAGCGACGGGTTCAAAGTGAACTCACAAGATTGCCACGCCGCATAATTCTGTACAGCTTTGCAGTATAACTGCTTTTTTTTTAGTTAGCAAGTATTGTACAAAACGATTATGTCAATTTACCAAAATCATTTCCAGGTAGCAAAAACATAGCGAATTTGCTGTATTCGTCATCATAATCAGGAATTGTATCTGTTCCCATGCAAAAAATGCCGGAACACTAGAAGCTGTTATTAAAGACCGCTTACACCATCAAGGACTTACTATATGCAACCCAGCTCGTTCACTCTGCAAGGCCATTACGTTAGCCTGGAACCCTTGACTCAACAGCATCTGCCGGAAATTCAGATGGCTGCCGCCGATGGCGAATTATGGAAGCTCTTTTTCACCTCAGTTCCTCATCCTGACAATGCACAGAATTGGTTGAATATCGCTTTGGAAATGCAGGAACAAACTAAAGCCATTCCGTTTGCGATCCGGGAAAAAGCAACGGGTCAGATCGTCGGCTCCACACGCTACTGCAATATCGATCATAATAATAAACGCTTGGAAATCGGCTATACCTGGTACGCACAACGGGTACAGCGCAGCGCAATTAATACCGAGTGCAAACTACTATTACTAACGCATGCCTTCGAACAGTTTGGCTGTATCGCCGTAGAATTCCGTACTGACTGGTTCAATCACCGCTCACAAGCGGCAATTGAGCGCCTCGGGGCAAAGCGCGATGCTGTTTTACGTAATCACATGATCTTGCCAGACGGGCGGGTCAGAGACACAGTGGTGTACAGCATCATTGAAAACGAGTGGCCAGGTGTAAAACAGAATTTGCAGTACATGCGCGACAAATACCAAGCGAAGTAAACGCTGACAACAAACTTATTTGCAGGAGCAAGCCGTGCTGATCGATTTTTTTTATACGCTGAAGGATGCAAAAATTCCTGTCTCCATCAAGGAATTTCTCATGCTGCTAGAAGCGCTGGACAAAGGCTTGATCAGCATGTCTATGGATGACTTCTACTTCCTCTCACGCACTATTATGGTCAAAGACGAAGCGCATTATGACAAGTTCGACAGGGCCTTTGGCCTCTACTTCAAAGGTATCGATACGATCTTTGAAAAGCATCCGGAAATTCCGCTGAAATGGCTGACTAAGCGCATGGAACGCGAACTCAGTGATGAGCAAAAAGCCGCGCTGGAAAAATTTGGCTACGACAAACTGATGGACCGGTTGCAGGAATTGCTCAAGGAGCAAAAAGAGCGCCACGAAGGCGGCAGCAAATGGATAGGCACTGGCGGTACATCCCCATTCGGCAACGGCGGTCAAAATCCAGAGGGCATACGCATCGGCGGCAAAGGTGGCAACCGCACTGCAGTCAAGGTCTGGGAGGCCCGTACTTTCCGTGATTATGACGATGAACGGGAACTTGGCACCCGCAATATCAAAGTAGCTTTACGTCGTCTGCGTAAGTTTGCCCGCCACGGTGCCGAAGATGAACTGGCACTGGACGCCACTATTAAAGCGACGGCCAATAATGCCGGCTATCTCGACATCAAAATGCAGCCCGAACGTAAAAATAATATCAAGGTCCTGATGTTACTGGATGTCGGCGGCACGATGGACGACCACATTGCACGTACTGAAGAATTATTTTCCGCAGCGAAAACTGAATTCAAGAATATGGAATTCTTTTATTTCCATAACTGCGTATATGATTATCTATGGAAAAACAACCGTCGTCGCAACGCAGAAAAATTCCCGACCTGGGATGTGCTACGCAAATACACGCCCGATACCAAAGTCATTTTCGTCGGCGATGCGACCATGAGTCCGTATGAGATTTTGCAGGCTGGCGGCTCGGTTGAATACAATAACGACGAAGCTGGTGCCCAGTGGCTACAACGTTTTACCTCGACCTTCCCTAAATTTATCTGGCTGAATCCAGAACCGGAGGGCTTATGGCAATACCGTCAATCCGTGTCGATTATCAAGCAATTAATGAACAACCGCATGTTCCCGGTCACGATAGAGGGTTTGGAAAGAGGTATGCGTTTATTAAGTAAATAAACGCATACAGGCTGACAACAAATAACTCCGTCTGAGTGCTATGAAATCCTACATCAGGCGCAGAAATTTCTTGATCGTTGACAATACCAGTGTGCGAGACAAGGGCTTATTTAAAAACCCATCGCAGTTCACGCTGAGCGCAAAATCCTGGTTGTACACATAAGTCTTATCGATCAGGAAAATCACACTGGTCCTACGGTCATGATTCTGCTCCTTGAGCGAGCGGCACAAACCATAAGGATCAATATCCGGTGTTGAGGTATTAATCATCGTCATCGCATATTTATACTCGGCATCCAGCGCCAGCGCATTCTCCGCATCATTGGTCATGCCGACAGGGATACGGTAACGATCCATGATCCCGGCAACATAATCGCGGAAACGCATATCCTTGTCGATAATCAGGATTCCGCCCTTAGGAGGGGCGGTACTGCGCATTTTTTTGTAGACCTCGGGATCGGTCAGGTCGAAATCGAGACGCTCGCGACGACGGCGCTCAGGCACCGCGACTTCACCGTAGGCGCTCAAGGTTGTCAGCAACAACTGACGCTCATCGACCAGTTCATCAAGGACATCAAACAATTTGCGCCAGCGGATAGGGCGAGGCATGACGGCATACGGCAAGCTCACCTTGGTCTTGCCAATCAGCAAGACTGGCTGGGCATTACCCGGATTAATATCCGACAAGGTCGCCAGTGCCTTAATATCTTCCGCATTCACGATAAACAGGTCGGGATCTTGCAGGCTGCCATCCTTGAGACACAGGTAGCGATACCCCTTCTCGCGCAGAACCGCAAGAACACTGGAAAAAGTATCTTCTTCTTTGGGTAAAAATCCAATCAGTCGAATAGCGATCGTAGGAGATTTTTGTGACATCGTTTATCCATCAACACATTACAGCTACAATAGCCGCAAATGAACAATCAGGGGGAAGCAGCTTTACAGCAATATCTTGCATCTGTTGTTCAAAAAAATGATTGCCAGAATACAGTGAAATCTTACAAACACATGTAAATTTTGCGAAATCGTACCTAATTTTCAACACAAGCCACAACTCAAACGTATTTATTGCATGGCCACTAAGAAAAACACCACACCTTCCGACTACAGCGAATCATCCATCCGCGTCCTTAAAGGACTGGAACCGGTCAAACAAAGACCCGGCATGTACACCCGTACTGAAAACCCTTTGCACATCATTCAGGAGGTGATCGACAATGCGTCGGATGAAGCACTGGGTGGCCATTGTAAAAACATCGTTGTAACACTCAACGCTGACAACAGTGTGACGGTCGAAGACGATGGTCGCGGCATTCCTGTCGGTTTGCACCCCGAAGAACAGGTACCGACGGTAGAAATCGTTTTTACCCGTCTGCATGCCGGCGGCAAGTTCGATAAAGGCAGTGGCGGCGCATATGCGTTCTCAGGCGGTCTGCATGGTGTCGGTGTTTCTGTCACCAATGCGCTCTCCACCCGGCTGGAGATCACGGTCTGGCGCGAAGCAGGCTTGCACAAACTGACTTTTGCCCATGGCGACGTGATAGAACCACTGACATCCGAGCCTATTGGTCGCGGCGACAAAAAAAGCGGTACCCGTGTATCGATCTGGCCTGATGCCAAATATTTTGACTCACCGAATATCTCGCAAACAGAATTGCAGCGTTTGCTACGCTCCAAGGCGGTATTGCTGCCAGGCGTCAAAGTCACCCTGATCAATGTCAAGACCGGTGACACTCAGACCTGGCAATATGATCAGGGCCTGCGCGGCTACCTGACCGAAGCCTTAACGCAATCCTCACACGCAGAACCTTTAATTCCTTTATTTGAAGGTGAACAATTCGCGGGCAAAGATGCTGACGGATTTGCCGAAGGCGAAGGCGCATCCTGGGTCGTCGCATGGACAGAAGAAGGCGCGCCGGTACGCGAATCCTACGTAAATCTGATCCCGACACCGGCTGGCGGTACCCACGAATCCGGCTTGCGAGAAGGCTTATTCGGTGCGGTGAAAAGCTTCGCCGAAATGCATTCTCTGTTACCGAAAGGCGTGAAATTATTGCCTGAAGACGTGTTTGCCCGCGTCTCGTTCGTGCTGTCTGCGAAGGTGCTCGATCCGCAATTTCAAGGTCAGATCAAAGAACGCTTGAACTCACGTGACGCCGTGCGTCTGGTGTCGTCATTTACCAAACCACCGCTAGAACTGTGGCTGAATTCACATGTCGATCTCGGTAAAAAACTCGCCGAACTCGTCATCAAGCAAGCGCAATCACGGCTGCGTTCAGCGCAAAAAGTTGAAAAGAAAAAATCTTCCGGCGTTGCCGTATTACCGGGCAAGCTGACTGATTGTGAATCAAACGACATCACCCGCAACGAGTTATTTCTGGTCGAGGGTGACTCTGCTGGCGGCTCTGCAAAAATGGGGCGCGACAAAGAATTTCAGGCAATTTTACCCCTGCGCGGCAAGGTGCTGAACTCCTGGGAATCCGAGCGCGACCGTCTGTTTGCCAACAATGAGATTCATGATATTGCAGTCGCCGTCGGCGTCGATCCGCACGGTCCCAATGACAATCCTGATCTGTCGAATCTGCGTTACGGCAAGATCTGCATTCTGTCCGATGCGGACGTTGATGGCTCGCATATTCAGGTATTGCTGCTGACACTGTTCTTCAAACACTTCCCGAAATTGATTGCGCGCGGTCACGTCTGCATTGCCCGCCCTCCTTTGTTCCGTGTCGATGCACCGGCGCGTGGCAAAAAACCTATTCAGAAAATGTATGCACTCGACGCGGGCGAATTGATCTCGATTGAAGACAAGCTACGTAAAGATGGCGTGAAAGACGGTGCTTGGTCGATTTCCCGCTTTAAAGGTCTCGGCGAAATGAACGCTGAACAATTATGGGAAACCACCATGAACCCGGATACCCGTCGCCTGTTACCCGTTGCATTAGGCGAATTCGACCAAGCTTTTTCTGAAGCACGCTTCAATATGCTGATGGGAAAAGGCGAAGCAGCTGCCCGCCGCGCTTGGCTGGAAGAGCATGGTAATGAGGTCGAAGCAGATATTTGATGTTCACGTAAAAAAATAAATAGAGCGTCCAACGATTTAGCGCCTCTCAAGGCAAAAATGGCTGAAAACCCGCATGAATATTGCGGGATCTGTTTCAGAAATTAAAATAATGAATACAACAAAGCACTATGAGCGAACAAGCAAATTTATTTGATCAGGCACCTGATGATGATAACGGTGGCAACGGTGGCGATGCTGGCGAAACCCTGACGCTGGCAAGTTTTGCCGAGCGTGCCTATCTGGATTACGCGATTTCTGTCGTCAAGGGTCGTGCCTTGCCGGATGTCTGCGATGGCCAAAAACCGGTACAACGCCGCATTCTGTTTTCCATGAACGAACTCGGCCTGAGTTCCACCGCCAAACCGCGTAAATCAGCGACGGTTGTTGGTGACGTTCTGGGTAAATTACATCCGCATGGCGACCAATCCGTCTACGATGCGATGGTCAGGATGGCGCAGGACTTTTCATTACGCTACCCACTCATCGACGGCCAGGGTAACTTCGGCTCACGCGATGGCGATGGTGCAGCGGCGATGCGATATACCGAGGCACGTCTGACGCCGATCTCACGCTTGCTGCTTGACGAGATTGATCTCGGTACCGTCGATTTTCAGCCTAACTACGATGGTTCTTTTGAAGAGCCGAGTTTACTGCCCGGTCGTCTGCCCTTCGTCTTACTGAATGGCGCATCAGGGATTGCCGTCGGTATGGCGACAGAAATACCCTCGCACAACCTGAGCGAGGTCGCCAAAGCCGCCGTCGCGCTGATCCGCAATCCACACATGCAACATGCAGAATTGATGAGCATGATTCCGGGACCAGACTTCCCTGGTGGTGGACAAATCATTACGCCCGCTGCTGCGATTACGGATATTTATGCCGCTGGCCGTGGCAGCATGAAGGTACGTGCCCGCTGGAAGATCGAAGAACTCGCCCGTGGTCAATGGCAAGCCGTTATTACAGAATTGCCGCACGGCGTGTCCTCACAAAAGATTCTCGAAGAAATCGAAGAAATCACCAATCCCAAAATCAAATTGGGTAAAAAAACATTGACGCCGGAACAGGCTTCGCTGAAACAAGTCGTGCTGTCCGTACTCGACGCAGTACGCGACGAGTCCGGTCGCGAAGCCGCCGTGCGGCTGGTATTAGAACCAAAATCCAAAAATCAGGATCAGGCAGAATTCATGCAGATGCTGCTGGCGCATACCTCGCTGGAAACCTCAACCTCTATCAATCTCGTGATGATTGGTGGCGATGGCCGTCCGCGTCAAAAAGGCCTGCTCGACATTCTCCAAGAGTGGATCGCGTTCCGCTTTACAACGGTAACCCGCCGCACACAATTCAAGCTGAAAAAAGTGGATGACCGTATTAATATTCTGGAAGGCCGCGAAGCCGTCTTGCTGAATATCGACAAGGTGATCAAGATCATCCGTGAATCGGATGAGCCAAAACCGGCATTGATGGATGCCTTCAGATTGTCCGATATTCAGGCAGAGGATATTCTGGAAATTCGTCTGCGCCAGCTGGCTCGTTTAGAAGCCATCAAGATTCAGCAACAACTGGAAGAATTGCGTCTGGAAAAAACCGGCTTGCAAGATCTGTTAGACAACCCGGCGTCGATGAAAAAATGGATCATCAAAGAAATCGAAGCCGATACCAAGCAATATGGCGACGCGCGCCGTACCCTGATCGAAGAAGCGGCACGTGCGTCGATAGAACAAAAAGTAATTGACGAGCCAGTCACCGTCGTCATCTCGGATAAAGGCTGGGTCCGTGCCAGAACCGGACATGGCCATGATGCAGCACAATTTGCCTTCAAAGCCGGTGACAGTTTGCATAACACTTTTGAATGTCGCACCATCGATCAGTTGCTGATGTTCGGCTCTAACGGTCGCGTATATTCTGTTCCGGTCGCCGCGTTACCCGGCGCACGCGGCGATGGTGTGCCAATCACCACCCTGATCGATCTTGCGAGCGGTACAAAAATTCTGCACTACTTCGCTGGCACGGCGGAATCCACGCTGTTATTGGCCTCCAGCGCCGGCTATGGCTTTACCGCGAAAGCCGGTGACATGGTTGGCCGCATGAAGGCTGGCAAGGCCTTTATGACGCTGGATGAGGGTGACGAGCCATTACTGCCAACTTTAGTGGCAGATGACACCAGTGCGATTGCCTGTTTATCAGAAAAAGGGCGCCTGCTGGTATTTGGCCTTGCTGAAATCAAACAACTCGCAAGCGGTGGTCGCGGCGTCATCCTGATGGAGCTTGAAGCAAAAGAGAAGCTGCTGGCGGCACAGGCGATTAGTCAAAAAGGGGTCAAAGTTTCAGGCACAGGTCGCGCAGCCAAACCTCAAGAAGTTATACTGAGCGCCAATGCGCTGGGTATCCATATCGGCAAACGTGCGCGCAAAGGCAAGCCGCTGGAATCCAAAATCAAGCCTGCCACTATTACACGAGTCAGTTAAAAAACTATCTAAATAATGCAGTTAATTCTCTAGCATCTGATAAGGGAGCGGATTCACTCTTGATCATTCTTGGATTTCCGATTTGATATTTCAACTCACTTTTAGGTCTTATGTTGCAAACGGAGTTAGCAAAAAAGTGAAGCAAATGATGTCGTGCTGCGTAACCACAATATCTCTTTAACAGGATATTCAAAATGGCAGGCTCCGCCCCATCTATTTCCGTCATGGTTACTCCAACAGGAGAATTTATAGCGAGGGAAATTGTGAATATTTTATTTCCTCAGACGTAAGTAAAGACTTGTGCAAAAGCGTAATTGAAGGGAAAAAATATTGGAGAATAATAAGCAAGTAATCAACGTTTCAAAACATGAAGAACAGACGGTTCCAATTAAATTAGTATTTATCCCTGTCGTTTTTTTGACGTTATTACATACAATTTTTGCCGCATCGGCACCAGATTTTTTAGCTAAGTTTGATGCAGCGTTGTTGCCAATAGTTGGACTTCTTAAATTCTTTGCACTTGAAGTTACCAAGCCTTGCATTTCTGGTACAGAACCCGATTCATTTTATGTCGTACAAATAGGTATTAATGTTTGGGGGGTCGTTATTTATAATCTGCACACCTTGGCTCGTCGATTCATACGTAATAAATCATTCACTGGCGGTATCCAGCCTGTGATTGACGTGTATGTTGCAAAAAATGGATGGTCTGTCAATCGAGCAAGGTGGGCTGCTCGCCGGAGCATTTTGTTTTTACTCGTTCCCTTATTAATTTATTGCTCTCTTTGCACGCTGAATGGCGTAAACGGTTGGTTTGTGACTAATGTCAATGACCTGATCGCGGCCTTCGCTTTTCCGATAATGTTTGTTTTACCCGGAACCCTGGTGTCTCCACTGGTAATCCATACTGTAGAACTCGTAATATCAGATGCATATCTGTCTTAGTAACAAGAAAAAAGCGGGTGTCAAAAAAATCGACGCCCGCTTTTTTATACACTTTTCAAATTCTCACCATCATCTCTGACAGAGCAAGATGCGGCAATCAACTCCCTGCCAGAACAATCCTGTTACGCCCAGTCTGCTTCGCGCTATACAAGGCTGTATCGGCAATATCAAATAACTCGTCCGCATCGATCGACTGCTCAAGATCCGCGACACCCGCCGAAAAACTAACTGAAAAACCGCCCTGCTCCGCATGTTGTTCAATTTTATTAAACGCTATGCGAACCTGTTCCAGCACGCGACGGGCAACAATCGCCGTTGTACTCGGGAAAATAATGACGAACTCTTCACCGCCATAGCGTCCCACAATATCACTCCGGCGCAAACGTTGCTTGAGCAAGCGCGACAAGGTCCGCAGCACCTGATCACCAACTGGATGACCGTAAGTATCATTCACGTTCTTGAAGAAATCCAGATCCAGAATCGCCAGCGCCAGCGGGGTCTGATTGCGACCAGCAATAGAAATCTCTGCCGACAATTCTTCTTTGATCGCCGTATGATTGTACAAACCTGTCAAACCGTCACGCATAATCAGTGCGCGTAACAAGCGATAGCGCTCAGCTCTGGTGGTTAATGATGCAACCAGAAACTGCGACTCTATCGGCTTGGTAATAAAGTCATCTGCACCTGCTTTGACCGCATCTAACTGCTTGCCCATATCATTTTCACTCGACAGGAAAACAATAGGAATATCCAGATAAGAATTATCTTGCCGTATCATCTTTGACAGCTCTACGCCGCTACACAAGGGCATATAGACATCCAGCAAAATTAACTCAGGGCGAAAATCAGTCAATGCATTCAGCACCTGAGCTGGATCATGCAAGGTCTTGACACTCATCCCGGCGTTACGCAATACCACGCTGTAGTATTCTGACGTCACTACATCATCGTCAATGATCAGTACGCGATAGCCTCTGGGTTCCTCGCGTCCGACTATTGCATCAATACGCTCTGTCAGCGCCACGATATCAATCGGTTTGGTGAAATAGCCATCGCCGCCAGAACGCACAGCCTGCAGACGATATTCAAAACTACTGGAATTCGATACAAAGATGGTCGGAATATGGAAACGTCCGTGCTGTTTAATCTTGGCGATTTCTTCCGCTCCGGCCATTCTTCCGTCAACCGAACCGTATTCAATCACAACGATGTCAGGCCGGCGGGTGGCGATAGCAATAGCCAGTGATTTAAGCTGATTGATCAAAACGACTTCATAGCCGAAGTGTTCTAACTGGACTTTGATTGACTGGGTCGCTTCATTATCTTCATCGACCAGATACACCAGACGGGAGCTTTCGTTATCTTTCAGATTTTCTGTAGTTTCTTCGATCAGTATATTGCAGGATTTATTCTTGGCGGAGAGTAAAACGCCATCAAAATACATCCTTAGTTCTTTGGCATACGCACTCAAGGTTTTCTTGGTCCAGATCTCACCATCAAATAATGGCTTCAGTTTTTTTTCAAACTCGCGAGCGTCTACGCCTAGCTCTGGAAAACCGAAGGTTCCTGCAGACCCTGCCATCGTATGTAATAAGCGATGCAACAGAGTCAAAGCATCATGATCTTGTGGATTCAGTAAAAAACGAGATAAAGCTGCGTCCATCTCAGCGATTTTTGAGGGCAGCTTTTCACGAAATAAATTTTCTAATGCCTGCAATTTTGCCTGCAAGCTAGAATTCACCGCTACCATTTAACTTCCTTTGTGCCAGAGATTCAGCACTTGTCCAGATAACTCCATAGGATCGAATGGCTTAGCAATGACACCAATCGCTCCCAGAGATTTATAATAATCGAGTTCAACAGACTGCACTTTTGCAGTCATAAAGATGACGGGCGTTGCTTCGGTAGCAGGCAGCTTACGCAACTCTGCCAAGGTCGTCGGGCCATCCATATTCGGCATCATGACGTCGAGCAACAGTAAATCAGGAACGGCACCAGCATGAATCGCTGCCAGCGCCTCGCTGCCGGAACTGCATTTAATTAACTCGAAGCCACCGACGACTTCCAGCGCTATCTGCGCCACAGTCTGGATGTCAGCATCGTCTTCTACGTACAGTATTTTATTCAGAGGGTTCTCACTCATGACTATCCTTACACACACTTGCTTAGGGCCTGATTCAGAACCTGTTTAGGATCAGTTTGGACTTGTTTTAGAGCCCGTTAACATTACAACATCGTGTCATATTGCGCCCAAATTTGACGCAAAGACGAATCAACAGCAGCGCTCGGGAATATTGAGTGTTTTTAGCAACATTCTTTGTAGTGCATCCGGCAACTGACGCCAATTAGTTCAAGCGACAGGTGCTTAAAGATGCTTAACATAGACACAAGAGAAGCTTACCAGAACTCGTCACAAAATAAAGTAGCAAAAACGGAGGCAAAAAAGAAAAGTAGCCGTAGAGACACAAATACGGACCGGCAGAATATCTTCTATCGGGTAACGGCGCTCTATTTGACCGAAAAATCTACCCGGTTTGGCAAACCTTTATCTTTAATGCCATCTGCACTTAATTTCGGTGCGATCAAAAACAAGCGGTCTTTGCTAACGCCAGCTTTCTGTTCCAGATAATCCCTGACATTATCTGCCCGGCGTTGTGCTAGCTCACGAAGAATCTCAGGCGTTACGCTGATATTGGCAAGTAACAACCGCTCCATCTCTTCCGGCGGTAATGCTTTAGCCAATCCGATGATATTGCGCGGCTTACTGAATTTCTCGGATTGATACACGTCACTCAGATAGGTTTTTTGATCGCCGTCCTCAAGATTGATCTGCTCCAGAGTCAATTGCGGATTTTTCTTTTGCAAATGAAGCAATTTAATTTGCCGGATTTTTTTATCCAGGCTGGCACGGCGCACACCCTCTGCATCCGTCACCGCATCAACTCTGCCCAGAATATCCATACGCAGACTACTGCGATTATTCAGCGCCTTGGCCAGACTATCGAGTTTAGTAATAGCATCTGGCGTGAGCGCCACCACTCCCGGGACAAACTCGACATAAGCAAGCTCCTCGCCGCCGCCAAATGCTGAACTCAGCAAAGAAAATGGCGCAGTTACTGCCTTGCTGATGAGATTAACAAAGACTTTCCAGATGATGCCGCCGACCGAGAACTGCGGATCAGACAATGATCCTGAAATCGGTAAATTGATATTGATCTTGCCATCGTTATCGCGCAATAGCGCAAGCGCCAGTTGCACCGGGAGATGTGTCGCCGTCGGACTATCGATTTTTTCACCGAAGGTCAATTGATCAAGGCGAACCTCATTTTCTGCTTTTAATTGCTGGTTCTCGATACGATAAGAAACCTGTACCGATAACTTGCCTTTTTCTATCGCATAGCCTGCATATTTCGCCGCATAAGGAGTGAGTCGCGTCAGCTCCATTCCGCTGGCACTGCCTTTGATATCGAGAAAAATCGGCGACGATAAAGGATTCAGTGCACCAGAAATTACGAGGGGCGCATCATTGTCAATTTTCCCCGTCAGTTCCAGCGTCGCTGCTTGCGGATTATCGGAAGCAATAGCGCCGATGGTGCCGCTTACACCTGTCAGGTTCGCAGTGTAATTCGGGCGAATAAAGTTATCGGTAAAATTGATATTGCCACCGCGCAGTGAAGTTTGGGCAATGCGAATGATCAGCGGGCTCGTCGCTGGCAACGATGTCGCACCGGAGACAGAATTTGATACCGGCGCAGCGACAGAAGCACTGGCGGAATCCATCACCGTCGTCGTATTTGCGAGCGGTGCTGCAAGTGGCGTTACCAGCGAATTATTCACACCAGTTGCGATGTTCTCCGCTGGTACCGCAGAAGGAGCCGCTGTTTTTCTGACCACAATATTCTGTAAATTCAGCTGGCCTTTATCAGATAACACGGCACGTGCATAAAAATCGACCAGGCTCAGTTTTTTAAGCAGCACACTTGGCTTTGCATTCCCCAGTCTGGCACTGATACCATCCATATCGATGGTTTTCCATGTCAGAAAATCTTCGTTATCACTACCTTCCAGCATATGAAAATCACTGAGCCTGAGATTACCCTCATAGCTAATTGCCGGTGTTTGTCCTTTGTCATTCTGTATGCTTAATTTACCTTTAGCACTCGCGTCTCCGCGATTCAGCGTGACATTCACTTGTTGCGCAAAATAGGGATAAAACGCAGCGACTGGCAGAGTCTGCGCGTCGAGTGCGACCGTTATATTTTTCAGTCCACTGCTCGCATCGGCACTCAAATTCAGCTTACCCTTACGGTTAAGGACACTCTTCCATTTCAAACTAGCCGCTTGCGATAAATCGCTGCTGAGATTGCTTGCCTGGGCCTGAATGCCATCTACATTCAGATGCACGCTTGGATATAGCGAGTAATCATCAAACTTCACATTACTGTCAGTCAACGCGAAATTCTGTACAGTCACTTGCCAGGTTTTATTATCCAATGCCGCCGAATTAGCATGCGAAGATTTGAGCGTGTTTGTCGCTGTAGCGTCTGCGGACGAGGCAGCGATACTGTCGGGAGCGCTAAGTGTCGAGGATGCTACCGTGACTGCCACCGGAGTTGCGATCTTATCCGCAAGCGGTGCCTTGTGAGTGATCAGAAATTTTTGCAGGTTGAATTGCGCAGTCTGATCGCGTTGTATATCAGCTTTGACCCCATCGATATCAACACTCGCTACCGTCATGCGCTTTGTCGCCGTATCGAGAGTGAGCTTATTCAGTGCCAGTGACTTCAGTGCAATGCCACCCTCACCTTTCGCTTTTGCCTGCATCGAAAAATCAGCAAGTTGTGCACTCAGATCGCTGATTTTCCATTGACCATCCTGACCATGCAAATGCGATTGCATAGAAAATTTGCCGCCGAGTGTTGCCGCCAGCACGGGATTCAGATACGCCTGATATGCCTCAAGCGGCAACGCCGTCAGGGCAAACTGGACGTCGACCAACTGATTCGCTGTACTAAATTCGCCTTCAAATGTTGCCTTGGCCTCTTGCTCTGTTTGCAGACTGAGCGACACAGTGGCAGGTTTAGATGCAGCGTCGGTACTAAACTCTTTGACGGTTAACGTGATCGCATTTGCATTGATGGCACTGACAGGCGACGAGTGCAAGGCATCGCTAAAATGAATTTGCCCTTTGTTGATCTGCAAGTGATGCAAAGCAAATATGGAGGCGGATTTTTTCTCGGTTACCGGCGCTGACGCTGGTGTCGATGCAGGTACAGATCGATGAGTGGATGCAATGGCGACAGCTGCCTTAGTCGCTGTTGGTTGTTTATCCTGATCAGACGGACCTGGCTTCGCCCAATTCATTTGTCCTTTGTTATCCAGATCTATCCAGACTTCGGGGGCATCGATTTGTAGTTGTTCGATATTGACCATCCCGGTCAATACATTGACTTGTTTGAGCTGCGCCGTCACCGACTCACTACGCAGCAAAGCTGCATCAGTCTGGTCGTTCAGGCGGATATCGTGTAATTGCAATTCGCCGGATAAGAGCATTTGCGACTGATGTTGCTGGCGACTAAAGACCAGGTCCAGCTTGCTGGATAATTTGGCACTTTGTATTTTCAAAGGCAAAGGCACAGGGACATAGGCAATATAGGTCGGCACATCCAGGCGATCAATGTCAATCGCCAAGGTCGTATCAAGACTGTCCGCAAATGGTTTGCTGCGCGCCTTTAGCTCAAAAGGCGTGCCATTGATTTTGGCAGACAGCATCGGTTGTACAAAACTATTTACCTCGGTGGGAAAGTTTGACAAAAACGGTACGGCAATTTGCAATGCGTCAATATTGGTTTGCTTAGTCACGACCTGATCGTCAAATACGATATGACCGTTCTGCACTTGCACGTTTGCCAGCGAAAAACGCAGAGGAGCACCTTGACTCTTTGGCTGTGCCGCGAGTTTATCGATGATGTCAGAAAAGTTGTAGCGCCCGTAATCCTTGCCACTGGTGCGGACCAGATGGATATGCGGCTCACTTAATCTGACTTCATCAATCACCAGAGCCTGACGCCAGGCAGAACTTAGAGAGAGATTGAGTAACAGGCTTTTGATTGACACCGCGGCAGTTTTCTGATCTGCCTCAAACAAAGTGACCTGATCGGCCGTCAGTGCCAGCGCGAACGGAGAAAAACGGATGGCACCGATCTCTAGTTTGCGACCTAATTGTTGTTGCACTTGTTCTGTCGCGACACGCTCCACATAGGCCGGCAGGAGTAACCAGCTAAATGCTGCAAGTAATAGCAAAGCACTCAGCAGGCTGATCAGAATTTTCCCTGTGCGACCTTGCCAGATTTTTTTCAATTGCGTTTGCAGGCTGGTTTGCAGCGTCGCTTTGGCAGATGTCGTCACGGTAGGTCCTCGGTAAGCTAAGGCTCTAGTTTAACCAAGGCGCGGCACTCCCGCAAATACAATCCCCGTGCAAGGATTGCCGCCGATCGCATAAGCAAGATCCCCGGGCCGGTCAATTGCCCACAAAGCGAAGTCTGCGGCCTTACCGATTTCTAATGTACCGATCTGGCGATGCAAGCCCAGCGCACGTGCTGCGTGCTTTGTCACACCTGCCAGCGCTTCTAGCGGTGTCATACGAAATAAGGTACACGCCATATTCATCGCCAATAACAGCGAAGTCATGGGTGACGTGCCGGGATTGCAGTCGGTAGAGATCGCTATAGGAACCTGCGCCTCGCGCAAAGCGGCAAGCGGCGGCAATGTCGTTTCACGTAAAAAATAAAACGCCCCAGGCAACAGGACGGCGACTGTACCGTGCTGCGCCATGGCATCGATACCTGCTTGTGACAGATACTCAAGATGGTCGGCAGACAATCCCTGATAGCGTGCCGTAAGTGCCGCTCCGCCTTGATCTGAGAGTTGTTCTGCATGAAGTTTGACCGGCAGTCCGTGTCGCTGCGCTGCCTGAAATACTTTTTCAGTTTGCGTGGTAGAGAAGCCGATTTTTTCGCAAAATGCGTCAACCGCATCGACCAGTCCGTCTGCAACCAGTGCCGGCAACATCTGCTCACACACTACGTCGAGATAATCATCAGCCCGCCCTGCATACTCAGGAGGCAAGGCATGTGCGCCAAGAAAAGTGGTCTGCACCCGCACCGCTAGGTCAACGGCAAACTGGCGTGCAACCCGCAGCATTTTGGCCTCGTTTTCCAGATCCAGGCCATAGCCGGATTTGATCTCCAGTGTCGTCACGCCCTCTTTCAAAAGAGTACGGACGCGCGGCAGACTTGCCTGCATTAACTGCTCGGCAGTCGCTTGCCGGGTTGCACGTACCGTCGAGAGAATACCGCCACCTTGTCGCGCAATATCTTCGTAAGCGACGCCATTAAGACGGGCTTCAAACTCGTCACTGCGGTTGCCTGCATACACGATATGGGTGTGACAATCGATCAGACCCGGGGTAAGCCAGCAGCCTTGCCCATCATAGGTCTGCACTGTTTGATAAGCATCAGGCAGATCGCTATGCTTACCTAGCCAGATGATTTTTCCGTCTTCTACGGCAATCGCCGCATCACGGATTTCGCCATAGCCATCCACCATGGTAGCAAGATGAATATTGATCCAAAGCTGTGTCATGACTTAGGTTCCTGCATGATTGAGAAAGCTGATACGCATCAGATAAAGTAGGCAATCTTCACTCGCCTGCACCACCAGACGCACGCCGGTGCGCTCATGATCCTCCTCGAGCAAAACCAGGTCGGCCTCCTGCAATGGCATATCATGATTCAGCACTGCGGAACCCTGCGTGCAGTACAGTAAAACCTGCTGTGCATCCTGGGCAACGACATGATGCTCACCGGCTTCCAGACGCTGCATATAATGGGTACAGACATCACGCCGGGTCATCAGATTCAGATCCCAGACCGAGCCGTCCAGTAGCTCTGCACGGATCGGCAGCTCACCAGAAAATTGATGCGGCGCACTGTCGCGTGTGAGGGTCACACTAAGAGGCGCAGCAGCAGCGAAATCAATGCCATCGTTATCGGCATGCAAAGTCATACCTTCACCTGACAAGATCGCTAAAGTTCTGTCGATCCTGGCGAAGTGAGAGAAAGCGCCATCGCTACTGACCAGCGCGGTACTGATGCGCCAGACGAAATGATCAAGGCTTGCACCCTCAGGAAAAACTGCCAGCTCGGTAGTGCTGCCGCCGCCGTTTTTCCAAGGCATGATTTTATAGTCTTGTTTACTCCATTTACGCATGATGGCTGATTTAATGAAAATATTTGAGCACGTAGTTTATGCAAATTTTGTATTTTTCTTTATCTTTAAGACAGATAAAGATGTGTATATAAATGCTGACATTGTGCGCTCAATTCACCGTCCAGCACCATCTGTTTTGCGGCGGCAATATCCGGTGCAAAGAAGCGGTCTTTGTCATAGAACGCGACTTTACGACGCAATGCATGATGCACCGTTGCCAGGCTTGCCGAGGTTTCCAGAGGCTGATGAAAATCGACACCCTGCGCTGCCGCCAGTAATTCAATTCCGACAATGGTCGCCGTGTTGTGCGCCATCTCATGCAAACGGCGTCCGGCGTAAGTCGCCATGCTGACGTGATCTTCCTGATTCGCTGAAGTCGGGATGGTATCGACACTTGCCGGATGCGCGTGAGATTTGTTTTCTGAGGCTAAGGCTGCTGCTGTCACATGCGCAATCATGAAGCCGGAATTCAAACCAGAATTTGGCACCAGAAAAGGTGGCAAACCAGATAGACTCGCATCAATCAGCAAGGCAATGCGACGCTCGGAAATAGAACCGATTTCTGCGATAGCCAGTGCCAATGTGTCCGCAGCAAATGCCACAGGTTCTGCATGAAAATTGCCACCGGAAATAACTTCACCGGTATCCAGAAATACCAGCGGATTATCGGTCACTGCATTCGCCTCAATCAACAAAGTACGGGCGGCGTTATTGATGATATCCAGGCAGGCGCCCATGACCTGTGGCTGACAGCGCAGGCAGTAAGGGTCTTGCACGCGCTCGTCGTTGACCAGATGGGAGCGGCGAATCTCGCTGCCGCTCAATAATTCGCGATAAATGCTGGCCGTCGCTATCTGGCCGGGTTGACCACGTACGGCATGAATACGTGCATCAAATGGCGCATCGCTGCCTTTCGCGGCATCAACAGACAAAGCGCCAGTAATCGTCGCTGCCTCCAGCAAGCGTTCAGCCAGAAACAAACCATTCAAGGCCAGCGCCGTAGATACTTGCGTACCATTGATCAGCGCCAGACCTTCTTTTGCCGCCAGCACGACTGGCGTAATGCCCGCTTTTTCCAGTGCCTGTTTTGCTGACACCAATTGACCGTTGACGCGCACGTCGCCTTCGCCCATTAAAGCCAGCGTCATATGAGATAAGGGAGCCAGATCGCCGGACGCGCCGACCGAACCTTTGACCGGAATCGCTGGCATGATGCCCGCGTTGTACAAAGCGATCATGCTATCGATCACGCTGGCGCGGATACCTGAGTAACCGCGTGCCAGGCTAGCGATCTTCATCAGGAGGATCAGGCGCACAACATCGTCAGCGATCAGTTCACCGGAACCGACCGAGTGCGACAGGATCAGATTTTTTTGCAATAACTCTAGCTGCTCATCTGGGATGCGGGTCTTGGCGAGTTTGCCAAAACCGGTATTGATACCATATGCCGCATCGCCTTTTTTGACGATGCTCTGTATCGTCGCCGACGAGGCGTTGATCGCTTCATAAGCACTGGCATCCAGCGCCAGCGGCAACGCCGTACGCCAGATTGCGCGCAAATCGGACAAACTCATTTGGCCCGGGCGAATGATGAAAGTATTCGTGTTCATACTGATCCTTGATGGTCTTTGTTTGTTCTGAATAGGATTACTACAACAGATACCGCAATATCCATGCCGCTTCTGAGCCATTTATGCTCCAAGAGGCTCATGAATACTGCGGATTGCATTTTTAATTTATCTCAAATTAACTCTAACTAGCTGCTGCGACAAGTCGTTTTATCTGATTATCTTCTCGCACAATACTCGCACACTATATTGCTGCCACTCCCTTTCCCGTTTGCGGGAGAGGGAGTGTTGATCTGCCTATCCTGATCAATTTACGGTCTAAATTTACTGCTTCAACTCATTTACTTCGAATGATTAATCATCGGCAAATTCAAGCCATTGCGTTCAGCACAGGCAACCGCTTGCGGATAGCCTGCATCAGCATGACGCATCACACCCGAACCGCAATCGTTGACCAACACGCGCGCCAGGCGTTTCGCTGCGGCATCTGTGCCGTCAGCCACAATCACCATGCCAGAATGCTGCGAATAGCCCATACCAACACCGCCGCCATGATGCAAGGACACCCAGCTCGCACCGCCTGCCGTGTTCAGCAAGGCATTCAGCAAAGGCCAATCGGAGACCGCATCGGTGCCGTCCATCATTGATTCTGTTTCGCGATTTGGACTGGCGACAGAACCTGTGTCGAGGTGATCACGACCGATCACGATCGGTGCTTTTAATTCGCCGTTTTTTACCATCTCATTAAATGCCAGGCCAGCGATGTGACGCTCACCCAGACCTAACCAGCAAATACGTGCTGGCAAACCCTGGAAGGCGATACGCTCACCCGCCATGTCCAGCCATTTATGCACGCCCTTATTGTCCGGGAAAAGCTCTTTGATTTTGGCATCGGTTTTACGGATATCTTCCGGATCACCCGACAAAGCAACCCAGCGGAACGGACCTTTGCCATCACAGAATAGCGGGCGGATATACGCAGGAACAAAGCCAGGAAAGTCGAAGGCATTCTTGACGCCGGTATCAAACGCGACCTGGCGGATGTTATTGCCATAATCCACCGTCGGTATGCCCATCGCATGAAAATCCAGCATGGCCTGCACATGCACGGCACATGCCTGAGCAGCGTCGGCGGTCAGTCTGGCGTGTTGACCCGCATCATGCTGTGCAGCCTTCCATTGCTCGACGGTCCAGCCTACCGGCAAATATCCGTTAATCAGGTCATGTGCTGAGGTTTGATCTGTGACCAGATCCGGTTTCATACCACCGGCTTTGGCGCGCTTCACCAGCTCAGGCAATATCTCTGCGGCGTTACCGAGCAAAGCAATGGAGACGGCTTCTTTACGATCACAGTGATGTTTGATCAGTGCCAGCGCATCATCGAGATCTTTTGCCTGTTTATCGACATAGCGAGTGCGCAGGCGGAAATCGATACTCGATTGCTGACATTCGATATTCAGGGAAACAGCACCGGCAAAACTCGCAGCAAGTGGCTGTGCGCCGCCCATGCCGCCAAGCCCTGCTGTCAGAATCCAGCGCCCGCCCCAGTCACCACCAAAATGCTGGCGTCCGGCTTCAGCAAAGGTTTCGTAAGTACCCTGCACAATGCCTTGAGTACCGATATAGATCCAGCTACCTGCCGTCATCTGGCCGTACATGAACAGACCTTTGCGGTCGAGCTCATTAAAATGTTCCCAGTTTGCCCACTTCGGCACCAGATTGGAGTTCGCGATCAGGACACGCGGCGCATCCTCATGCGTCTTAAATACACCGACCGGCTTACCAGACTGAATCAACAAGGTTTCGTCTTCACCTAACTCTTTTAAAGACGCCAGGATCTGGTCATAGCATGCCCAGTTACGGGCAGCGCGTCCGATCCCGCCATACACCACAAGATGTTTAGGATTTTCAGCCACAGCAGGATCGAGATTATTCTGAATCATCCGGTAGGCTGCTTCGGCTACCCAGGTCTTGCAGGTTTTTTCTGCACCGCGCGGTGCGTGGATGACGCGGCTTGCGTCCCAGCGTGGATCATTATTCATCATTGCTCCCATCTCGTTTTTAAGGTGTGGTCCGATCGTCATGCACGCAAAGCACCATTCATACAGCGCCGGTTCAGACGACGATCCAGACGATGCCAGATCGATGGAATTAGTTTAAGTTGTATATACAACTTTTGCAAGCGGATTTTTGTATGAGACAATACGGCAACTTATTTATTCAGGAACGACGTGTCCACACCAGCAGAAAACGCCCCGGTCTTCCAGCGTATCAAAGATTATTTACTCAAAGAAATCCAGTCCGGCACCTGGAAAGAAGGCGATGCCATTCCCTCCGAGGCAGCGTTAGCGGAGCAATTCAGCGTCTCACGCATGACGGTCAATCGTGCTGTGCGCGAGCTGACCAGCGAGCAGATCCTGACGCGTATTCAGGGTTCCGGCACCTATGTCGCCCAGCATAAATATCAGGCGACGCTGGTCGAGATCAAAAGTATTGCTGAAGAAGTCCGTGCACGTGGTCATATACATCGCAGCGAACTTCATCAGCTCGACACGGTCAAAGCGACTGACATACTGGCGCAACAATTCAAAGTGAAAATAGGCCATACCCTGTTTCATTCCGTAATTGTGCATTTTGAAAATGACGTGGCGATTCAGGTGGAAGACCGCTGGGTCAACTCCGATATTGCGCCAGAGTATCTGAAGCAAGATTTCTCTACCATGACACCTAATGAATACCTGATGGTCGTCGCGCCGCTGCAAAGCGTGAGCTACCGGATTGAAGCCCTGTTACCCTCCAAACATATCGCCGCGATGTTACAGATTACTCACAAAGAACCTTGCTTACTGTTACACCGTCAAACGCTGTCCAAAGGTAAAATCGCTACGATTGTCACCATGTGGCACCCTGGCCTGCGCTATCAGTTTGCCGGTAGTTTTTAATCACTCTCAGGCTCTCAGGCGCACAGACCCACAAAACGACACCGCTTTATCTCTTTAGAAATACGGATCCAATGCACTCGCCATTTTCACGCTCATTTTCACTTTTATTTACACGCTTAGCCTCGTCAACATCACGTCGCTCATTGTACTTGTCCGGCACATTTGCTTACGTAGTCATGCTGACTGGCTGCGGCAGCTTTGGTGGCGGCCTGGGCAGCACAAAAGTCCATTTAAAAGATGAAGAATTCGGCTCCACCGATGTCTTCACCCATAGTTTCCCCGGCACAGAAAGAAACTCTTGCGAGGCCGCGCGTCGTGCCTTGCTCAGTCAGGGGTATGTCATCAGCGACTCCCGATTGTCCTTTGTCAAAGGTCGCAGAAAATTCCAGCACGACAGCGATATTCACGCCGAGATTGAATTCACCGTAGTGTGCGCTGCAGATAGTAAAGGAAGTAATAGCACAACCGTCTTTGCCAATGCCGTACGTGACCGTTACTCATTGAAAAAAAGTAGCAATTCCGCCAGCATCGGCGTAGGCGCCTTAGGATCCGTGTCCTTGCCATTTGGTGCGAGCGACGACTCGCTGGTAAAAGTCGCCAGCGAAACCATTCCTACCGGCGATTTTTACGGAAAGTTTTTTGAGCTAGTCGAGCGCTACCTCGACGATTCTTCCGTCAATAGCGATGAGGAAGTTGAAAAAAAAGAAGCGTCGGCGCTGCCGGGTACAAAGAAATTGTCCGAATCGAATCAGTAAAAATCATTAGCCCGCTATTAGCCTATTTATTCCATGCCACTGCCACCAGATACCGCTGCACCAAAAGACTTTGATTTTATGATTGGTAACTGGCGTGTTGAACATCAAAGACTGAATGCCCGTTTTGCGCAATGCGACGAGTGGACTGCATTCAACGGATTATCATCTACCAGTCAAATTCTCGGTGGCTTCGGCAATCTTGAAGATAATTTGCTTGAATTTCCTGAAGGCTCATTTCGCGCAGTAGCGATGCGTTCTTACTGCATCGATTCTGGCAACTGGTCTATCTGGTGGCTCGACGGCCGCAACCCGACACAGCTCGATACTCCCGTAGTCGGGCGGTTTAGCGATCACGTCGGATTATTTTTTGCCGATGATATTTTGAATGGACAAGCGATCAAAATCCGTTTTACCTGGATCGCGACACCCGGTGAAAACCCACGCTGGGAACAAGCATTTTCTATGGACGCAGGCGCGTCCTGGGAAGTCAACTGGAAGATGACATTTATCCGCCTCATTGAAACAGAACGGCTTGCACCTTAAAAACTCCAGCCATTTTTCAATCCGCAATATATCCATGTACACCAATAAAAAAGCGATCCAGAAATAATCTGCATCGCTTTTTTGTCCTCTGCTTATCACCATTTATTTTGGCTTGAATTGGACATCGCTGATTCTGAATTTATCACGGCGATCGCCCATCAGACCACGTAACTCTTTGATGCTCAGGTCGCTGATTTCGTGCATCCGTATCAGCAACGAGGCACCGACTGGCAGGCGACGATGACGGATTTTACTAATGACTGGCGGTGCAACTTCGAGTGCTCTGGAGAGAGCGGCATCATTTTTCAGATGCAATTGTTTGATGATGATATCCAGCAGATTGTTGGGATCATAATTGATGTTATCTGAGATACCGTCCAGCTCTAATAGGTTTGCCATGTTGACTCCAATTGTAGGTTGACATTTTTTGAGTTTATTTACACTGCTGTGTACTACCGCTAACTTGTTGATTTGCTGACTTACTGACTAATTAATTGACTACATAATTGACCAAGTAATTCACTGAGTAACTAACCACGTCAGATCGGTCGTTGTAACTACGTGGGTTTGATCAGTTCAAATTCAATAAGAAATTTGTATGCAAATCATTCATCCGTTTCAGAATGATGGATGAGACCACTTTGCATGACTCTTAGCGCAAATATGAGTGCCACATCGAATATAGCCAGCATCGTATTTTTAATTACTAACTTATTATAAGACGTAAAGTTGTTAATTTATACATGATGAGTGGTAAATAAATTTAAATTTATTGAAATAATTTGTTATGACGAAACAATTCCTGAAAATTTCATCAAGGAAATATTTTCATATGTGTGGAAGATTTTCTGCATGGCAAGAAAATATCACGATGCAGGTGCCAACAGAGAAGTAAGGGACTGGAGAGTAGTGCGAAGGGATCGTCAGCAAGCACAATTGTTTGCCTTGAATTAAGCATACAAATGGAAACCGCTTTATTCATGCGCCTCGCAGACCATTTTCGCGCCAGAAGGCGCATGGATAGTGCGGGAGGCATCTGAAAGTTTGATGATTCAGTTTCACGAATAAAAATTGCTTCAACAAAAAAACGGCACAGATCAGATCTGTGCCGCTCTTTGAAACCAGACTGCGATGAGCGCGAATGCGTTTGAAACAATCGCGCTCATACAGCAAGGATTATTTCGTTGTTTTGTCTTTGCGGACACCTGCCGCTGTTGCTGGCAGATATTTCAAAGGATCATTCATACCAGCAACATACGCAGTTGCAACAGTGCGTGGCTTGAGGCAAGTAGCGCTCAGAACGCGTGAATCAGCGGAGATATCGTTTGTGCAGATAGACAAATCTTTGACTGTATCGAGAGAAATACCTGCTGCCGCTGCGACAGACACGACTGAACCGGCACCGGCACCGTTCGCGATCAATGTATCAACAGTCGCTTGCAAATCTTTGCTGCTTGTCAGCGCAGTAAAAATGCCATCGACGGAGGTATCAACGTTCGCTGCTTGTGCGACTGAGGCAATGCCTGAAACCAACACCAAACCCATAACTGCTTGTGAGACAAATTTCTTCATGGCGACTCCTGAGTGAATTGAATAGCCTGACGAGGCTGATTTGATTCTAATTAAATTTAGAGTAAATTCAAAGTCTAAATTTGTATCCGTGGATCAACTTTTTTCCAAAAACGCACGATTTCCGAATAAAACTGTCCTTTTGCTCACAATTTATCTTTGCATCGTGCTATCTCTTTGTTTTTATTTAAGTTTTTACTCAAATATTGCCAGCACGGGATAACGCCGCCATTCAGGTTCAGCAAAGCACTGGCAATGCGTGAAGATAAAATCCAGAACGGCGCTCTGGTCGGTCAGCAACTCAGGATGCGCGAGTTTCCATGCGTCAAATTGCTTGTTGAGTTCCGGCTCGGTTTGCAACAATTCTGCCGCCAGGTCTTCAAACACATAGTCGGAGTAAGCTTCTTTTTTCTCCAGTACGCTATTAAAAAATCCCCAGCGAAAGAAGCTGTCATGCGCCTGCGGCTCCAGCGTTTCGACGACATAGCGCGCCTGCTCCTGATTCAGTGGAATCCAGACATCGCCTTCACGCAACTGATGCTGACCGTTGACGGCATCCAGCACTATCTCATCATGGAACATGTGCCCCTCATATGGATGAGCGCGCGATTGCACAGAGCGGATCTGGTAGCTCTGTGCCTGTACTGTTTTGTTCGCGCTGAGTCGTTCAAATTCAACACCATTCCATTGCAGACGCTCAATCGCCGCACGCCATTGCTGCGGCACCACATAGGCGACCGGTGAGCGCACTACTACCGCTTCTTTGAAATGATTGTAGTAAGGGATCGGTTTTTCCCATGTCTGATTCTTGTCATAGTACAAGCGACTGTAGTCACCCAAGATACTAGGACGGTGACAGGCGGCATAGCCCTTAAAATTGACCGTAGAGACACGCTCATCATCACGTTGCCAGTTGACCGGCCAATGGCTGCGGGTTTGGCCAAGCTGCCGCGCCGCATCACGTAACTGCTGAATCTGCGCCCCATGGCTGACCGTAAAGTCGAGTACAACTTCGACCAGTGCGCGCATCGATGCATAGCGATCGGCAAACGGCTTCAACATGTGGGTCTCTGGCATAAAGCCGATAGTGTGATGCAAGGCGGCATAACCTGTCGAGAAACGCGCTGTTTCCAAAAACTCTTCGATTCCCTGATCCGGACTTTCCAGGATGGGATTCACATAAGGACAAGTCGGCCAGCCGCGTTGTGCCATATCCTGATAGACCGCTGGCAACATCGTCTGACGCAAAAACTGCCCGAGACCAGCACCCAGCTTATCCGATTGTGTGTGGATCAAGGTCATCGTATAGGGATAATCTGCACCATTCGAGGTATGCGTATCCACCATCACATCAGGATCCCAAGCCGTAAAAAATTGATTGAATACCTGCGCATTCAAACTATCGCATTTGATGAAATCACGATTCAGATCAAGATGCAAACTGTTCCCGCGAAAGCCAAACATCTCTGGCCCATCCTGATTCACACGAGAGGTATCCTGGCGGTTATGACAACCATCCACGTTATATATCGGGATGAATAAAAATACCGTGCGTCCCAAGCGTGCCAACCTGTCAGGCTCAATACAAAAATCACGCACCAGAGCCATACAGGCATCAATTCCTTCAGGCTCGCCGGGATGAATACCATTATTATTAAAAAACACCGGACGCTTTTCCAGCGCAATCTGCTCACGGTCGAATACGCCATCCGCACTCACCACACCGGCATGAATCGGCACACCGGCATCTGATACACCGATCTGACTAAAATACAAAATCGCCGGAAAACGCTCTGCCAGTCGCTGGTAAAAAGCAATGCACTGCTCCCAGGTCGTGGTCTGATTTTGATTGCCTGATTCGTAGGGTGTTTGCAGGTCTGCTGACATGATGGCTCTATGTAAATTGGGTTGCTGAAATAGGGGCGACAAAAAAACAAGCTAGCGAAAATACAGTGCAATAACAGTCTGTACTCAATAGACAGGATGATCCTGATAAAAATCTCGTACCGGTATTATCATAATTCTGCCTGAATTACGCTTTGATTAGCGACTATTTAAAATCGCCGGGGAACTATCTGCCGTCATACCCGCTCAGATTGGCGCAACGCTCACATCCATTACAATAAGCCGTTGAATCTGTTACATCACCATTCTGCCTGAAGGAGTTATCAATTGACGAATGCCGAAATCGCCGCGCTGCGTCTGAGTTGTCATACGATTTTGCCCGGGCATAAGCTGCTGCAACCTGCTGAGCAGTTTGCAGCCATGGCGCAGTGGTGCGACGCAAATCATGTGACCCATGACACGTATGGAGAGGGAGAACTGGTCCAGGACTTTGAGAAAAAAATTGCGACTCTTTTAGGCAAGGAAGCTGCCTTATTTTGCATCACCGGCACCATGACACAGGTGACCGCATTACGTCTTGCTTGTACCGAGCGTGGTAGCAATCTGGTCGGACTGCATGCGACCTCTCATATTCTGGTGCATGAAAATAGTAACCATCAGGTTCTCCAGCACTTCAATTCATGCCAGCTCGGTAATGCACATCGCCCATGGACTGTCGATGATTTACAAGCCTTTCCGGAAAAAATCGGCGCAGTGCAATACGAATTACCGATGCGCGAAATCGGTGGCCAGCTGCCGACCTGGGAACAGCTTGACGCGATCAAAGTCTACTGCAAACAAGAGAATATTCATCTGCATATGGATGGAGCACGTTTGTGGGAAGCACAGAGCTACTACGGACGTCCCTTGCATGAAATCGCCGACGGTTTTGATACGGTTTATGTCTCGTTTTATAAAGGTATAGGCGGGCTGGGTGGCGCAATGCTCTTGGGCAGTGAGAAGATGATCGCCAAAGCGAGTTTGTGGATGCGGCGGCAAGGCGGCAACGTATTTCGCCGCACACCTTATGTCGTCGCTGCGGCGATGCAATTCGATCAGCGTATTGCCGACATGCCCGCCTTATTTCAGCGCACACAAAGCCTGTATCAGCTACTGAAAAATTATCCGCAACTGCATGTCAATCCGGCGCAGCCTCAAGCGAATATGCTCCACCTTTATTTGCCAGTGACGAAAGAACAGGCAACCGGGATACGCAATGACATTGCGAAAAAACATGGTATCTGGCTATTTGGTAATGCAGTGCATACGGCTCTGCCCGATCAGTCTATGTTTGAGTGGTATGTCGGTGATCAGTTATTACAACTCCCGGATGAGCAACTACTGCACGCATTGGATGTGTTTGTAGCCGCACTTGAAACTACGAAAGAAAAACCGCAACAATAAACCTTAAGTGATTAATTGCGACTCACTCCGCCGCATTGCGCTTGCCTGACAAGTACAGCAAAAACAAAACTATAAATAGACCATCCAGCGCAATGACCGGCAACATTGGCTTGAGCGCAGGATCGTCCATACTGGCGAGCAGCACACCGACCAGACAAATTTTTTCTATCGTCACGGCGATGATGACGGGGGCGCGAAGCGGCGGATGATACGCGGAATACACCGTCAGTCCACCGAGACAGGCGACCAGCAAACCCCAGTGCCGCGCGAATAACAATCCTGCACTGTCGCTCACAACTAAGTTTTGTATATGCAATAGTTGCTGTGGTGCGATAAACTGTAGGCCTACCAGTAGCATGATGATGCCACCGGTGATGAGTATGGCTTTGATGTAGCGTGCAATCATGGCGTTGTCTCCTCTGGTTATATGGTTATATGCTGATCTGGCAATTGCGATGTTGTACTAGTTCGTACTGCTGCTTTGTTTATTGTTATTACTATTTTTGATGTAACTGTCTGACCGTATCGGTGCCAGTGCCGCTACTTTACACCGCCTTGTGTCTGATGAAGCAAATCCGCTTAGCTCAAAGTAGTTAAGCACCTTTTTGATGGTCCTCATACGCCTGAATGTCGACGTGCCGTAGGCCGATATTCAGACCTCATTCGTTGTTCTTACATGCACACCAAAGCCAGACCGTTCAATTCCGTTTTTAATTCTTATCTGATCTATGTCGGCGTGGCACTGGCGTCGGCAGGTGTAGCTTTATATACGCCATTGATCGTCTCAGAAACCGGTAAAGCTTTTTCAGGAACCTGGGCTGCATCGATATTGTTTGGTTTAAATCTGGGACGCGTCATTGGCTCACATCTGGGCAGCCGCTACCCTGGTCTGGCAAATCATCCCTTCGCCGTGACAGGTAATATTCTGCTTGAGGGTATCGCCCTGTACTGCATGGCTTACCTGCAACAAGCATGGGCGCTGGCGTTGTTCGCCTTGCTGGCCGGGCTGGGAAGTGGCCTGTCTTTTCCCGGTCTCAAAAATTATTTACTCAAACTAAAAGAACTCGATCAGGCCTCTCTATTTAGTCGTCTGGCTTTCGCAATCCGTATGGGGTTGGTATTGGGTTATCTGATTGCGGGCTGGGTGCCTAATCACAGTTTAAAAATTGTATTCCTGATCGTGCTGATCACTTTTATCGCTTATGCGATCTTCATGCTCTACGCAATGCGGGCAATCGCTCGTCATGAAGCCGACAGCAATGCCGCACTGGCTGTACAGGAATTAATCGAGAACAAGGCAGCAAGTGAGGAGCGCTCGCTTGCAGGACAAACATCCACTGCCAGTTTGCCCATCCTGTTTCTCCTGTCGAATGCAGTGTTCTGGTGCTTCGCCGTACAACCGATGATCGGGTTTAGCTTGCACATTCCGAAATACACGCCTGAGATTCCGGTATCGACACCGTTCTGGTTAGCCGCGCTGGTCATCATTTTTTTCCAGATTCCGGTATCAAAACGAGCCGTTCGTACACTAGAACATTTTCGTTTTCTACAAATCGGCTATGCCTGTCTGTTCGCTAGCTTTGTATTGATGGTCGTCGCAGGCAATCATGGGGTCGCGGTCATTGCCTCCGCCATCCTGCTCTCATTTGGTCAGGTATTTTACGGTCCATCGTTTGATGTGCTGATTGCACGCCATGCAAATCAGTCGTCGGAAGATACAGGCAAGCTGATGTCACAGCAAATTTTTTATCAGAGTATGGGAACGATGATCGGTAGTCTGGCAGGCGGCGTCTTATTTGATCTGGCGCAAACACTGCATATGCCTTCTCTTAACTGGCTGCTACTAAGTGCAGGCAGCCTGTGGATGATGCTACTCAGTAAAAATAAAATTCCTGACCTATATCGTCGAGCATAAATAATTACACGAACTACAATACTTCTATCACTCCTAACATTTATCAATCGCCTTTCACATTTAATTCATATTCATGCCATAGGTAAGACACCTATAGGTCACGTTTAGGTCACGTTTAGGTCATATACCGGCCCTAGAATCAGCCCACGATTTGTTGCATTGCGGAATTTTCCTGCAACTAATCTTTACTTTGCCAGTCGAAGTGCCGGCGCCAATGTTTTACCTTATTTTCAATTACACAACATCACAATGAAATCTATCTCCCTATTGCTCACCAGCTTCTGTTTGCTTCTCAGCACGATCGTGCATGCCGAAACAGGCGTGAGCAGCAAGTCCATTTTGATCGGACAATCCGCAGCGCTAACAGGCCCGGCGCAACAACTTGGAACAGAAATGCGTGATGGTGCGCAAGCCTATTTTGACCACATCAATGCGCAAGGTGGTGTGGCAGGCCGTCAAATCGTTTTAAAAACACTTGATGACGGTTACGAAGCAGACCGCGCAACGTCAAATACCAGACAATTAATTGATGTTGAAGGCGTGTTTTCTTTATTTGGCTATGTCGGTACGCCCACTTCTAATGCAGCCTTACCATTGGTGACCAAAGCGGAGATTCCATTTTTCGCTGCCTTTACCGGCGCGCAATCATTGCGTGAGCCACTTAACCGGAATGTATTCAACATACGCGCCAGCTATTTTGAAGAAACAGAAAAAATCGTACAACACATCACTACGCTGTCGATCTCTCGCATCGCCGTGTTTTATCAAAACGACGCTTATGGTAAAGCGGGTTTAGAAGGTGTCACTCGCGCCATGAAAAAGCGCAATATCGACGTCATCGGCATCGCCACGGTAGAGCGTAACAGCGTCGACGTGGCGCAAGCAGTCGCTCAGATCAAACTCGCCAAACCTCAAGCGGTGATCATGATCTCAGCATACAAATCCTGCGCAGCATTTATCAGAGACATGCTGAAAGATGCGGTCGGTGCACCGATTTTCTGGAATATTTCTTTCGTTGGCAGTCAAGCTTTATCCAAAGAACTCGGTAAAGATGGCCGGGGTGTCATGATCTCGCAAGTGGTACCGGCACCTTGGGATGAAATTCTCCCTATCATCAAAGAATACAAAAGCCTTTACCTCAGCAAACCTGGGCGCGAAGTCGGTTTTGTCAGTCTCGAAGGCTTTATCGCTGCAAAAGTGTTTGTAGAGGGCTTAAAACGTACCGGGAGTAATCTGACACGTGAAAATTTTGTACGCAACCTGGAATCAATGTCGAATTACGATGCGGGTGGCTTCCAGGTGAAGTTTACTCCGTCAAGCCACAATGGCTCTCACTTTGTCGATCTGACTGTCATCGGTAAAGATGGTAAATTCATGCGCTAAATACTAATGCAGCATGCGTAAAAAAACCGGCTTGAACACAGGGTCAAGCCGGTTTTTTCTTGCCTGAGGATGACTTACCTCATCAGGCAAAACTGAAAATCGCATCACAACCTTCTCTTGTCTCCTCTATCCCATCGAGTTCGTCATTCATTTCAAGATCGAACAATTCTTCGATCGCATTCATATAACTATTGACCCGAGTCGCCCCTATCAAGCGATAGATATCACCCGCTTCATTGCGGATACCAATAATCATTTTCTCTTCTTTCACAATATCGACACTGACTTGCGTGAGTAAGAGGTTGCCAATAATTTGCTTGTCGATTTTCGCGACGGCTTTGCCAGGAATGAGTGCGGTTTTCAAGAGTGCTCCAGATTGTTACAGATAATTGATAAATGAATAATTATTGAAAAATAAATGATTGCTGTGAATTTACTAACATTATCCGCGTTTTTCATGCAAAGACGTGTTAGCATTTAAGCATCTATCTAAAAACACTTTTGTGCTTCACATGATTAACCAATTTTTCGACGTTCCAGGCAAGGTTTTCGTACTTTTTGTTGTTGCTCTGTTGCTTATCAGCATTGCATTCAAAGCGACGAAATCCAAGCCGAAAAGAAGACGTTCGCACTATAAACCCGTTGCACTGATGACGCCGAACGAAGTGGAATTTTTTGGCCGTCTTTGCCGCTCGCTACCTGGTGTGCACGTGTTCCCTCAAGTCGCCATGGCGGCACTGATCGCACCGGTAGACAGCTTTCAGGAAAACCGCTACGCGTATTGGAAAATCAATGAAAAACGGGTGGATTATGCAATCTATAGCAAAACGATGGAATTGATCTGCATTATTGAGCTGGATGATCGTATGCATAATGTGGAAAAAGATAAGGAGCGGGATCAACTGACGCGCAGCGCGGGAGTATCTACCTTGCGCTGGCAATCTCGGGCTAAGCCGTCAGAACTGGAAATTTTCCAGGCAGTAAATCAATTACCTCATATGGTGAATAATCCACTGCAACCAATAGAGCGCAAGCCTCGCCCGTCTGCACGAGCGCGCCAGGACAGACCAAGACAATCACCTTCACGTGACTCACTGCCAAACTATGTCACGTCGCCCCATACACGACATGAATCGCCCGCACCGATGTCCTTATCAGAAGATATCTGAATATTAAGAGAATTGGGAATATTGAAAATTGCGAAATTCAGGCGATCAGATCAATCTGCTGAAGACTACCGGCCTTACCTTCTTCCGAGAGCCATAGTCCAGATGACACCAATTGTCCCTGAGACTGATTTTGTGCATTTTTAATCGAAAACGGTGTGCTGGCATTACCAAGAAACAGTGCCCCGACATCCGCCTGCTTGAGCGTGCTCAGCTTATCCTTGCCAATGGCGTCTTTAGTCCATACACGTAGTTGCTGAAATGCGGGATCTGCTTCATCAATCCAGCCATTGCCGTCGCTATCTAAAGCCTTAAGCTCATTGAATCCATTCCCGGTCGCAGGGCCAAACAACTCCCTGCCATCGTTAATTTTGCCATCACCGTTTTTATCCAGCGCCAGAAAACCAGCCCCCTGGACAAACGAGACCGACTCCTTGGTGCCGTCTGCATTTAAATCAAACAAAAATTTCTGCGAAGTCAGTTGTGCAGAATTAGCAGAAAAATTGATCACAAGCGGATCAATCTTCTTACCATCTCCAGCCTGTACGCTGAGACTACTTTCTTCGTGATAACTACGTTGCAATTGAATGCTGAGATTAAATTTAATATCCTGATTATCCGTAGTATGAATAAGACCTGTGGCTTGAAACGAGGTTTGTTCTGTCTCAGTGTAAGAACTCTGACGCTGGTACTCCAGCCCCCAGCCTGCTTTCCGTGGTGATGGCGCCGACGGGACCGTAGCGCTGCCAGAGTCGCTATCAGTAGAGTTATCAGAAGCATTCGACGAAAGCTTACCTGTCGCCTCTGAAGACGTCAGATCCGAATTGTGGAAGAAATTAATTTTTCGGCCCGTTAAACGCTCAATCAGACTAATGATCAATCGTAATTTTGGATCATTTTCTGCGGCGGCATTTGCTTGTTCAATTGCTTGCGCCTCGCTGGTAGCATCGCGATGGATAACGGAAGAGGACGTCAGGTCTCTCGCCAGCGCCGTGCGGCCAGCATCAGAGAGTTGTACGGTGCTATCTGACTCATTGAAGTCTAAGGGAGTTCTTGGATTGTCAAAATTGGGGCGCTGGCGCCCAATCCAGGCACGGGTGCTCTCATGAATATCCAGTTGAGAGGAACTCGCAGAGCTGGACGCCAGCAAGATATCGGACGATGCAATGATCATGGTGAACTCCCATGCCAGAAGAAATACAGAACATCTCTATATCGACCAATTTTTAAAAAAACTTAATCTAGTTTTTAGAAACTCCCGGTAGTTCTCTCTTGTTAAAACGCACTATTTATAAGCTTCCTGGCTCATTATTGCTTTGCAGGACGAGTAATTCCAGCGCCTCGCTGAGCATGAGCTACTTGTTGGAATCTTCCCAAATTACAAGCCGTGCGGTCACCTTTGCATGGGCTGATGATATGATGAAATGCTGTCATCTGAAACCTTTCAAGCGTGACGGCAACTCCCCTCATACAAACTAAGGAGACCAAGATGGAACTCAATGCCTATCTGACTTTTAACAACAATTGTGAAGCTGCATTTCGTTTTTATGAACAACGTCTTGGGGGAAAAATCGAGGCATTCCATCGTTTTGGTGACTCGCCTATGGCAGACCAATGTCCGCCTGAGGCAGCACAACTGATCATGCATGTCAGCATGTTGATCAATGGCCGGACTCTGATGGGCTCCGACAATATGCCAGGCCATCCTTATGAAGGTATGAAAGGATTTTCTTTGTCACTGAATACCAAGGATGTAGCGGAAGCGGAACGGCTGTTTGCCGCATTATCAGAGCAGGCTATAAAGATCATCATGCCACTTGAAAAAACCTTCTGGGCTCAGCGGTTTGGAATGGTGGTCGATCAGTTCGGTACACCATGGATGGTTAACTGCGAGTAGATCCATTTTTTCACCTTACTCTCTTCGCCTATTTCCTCAATCATTGCTCTTCAATTTTTGTTCCCATTTTTACTCATATTTTTTACCAGGATGTATTTCATGCGCAAGTCTGTATCACTGACGACACTCGTTTTTTCACTGGGTTTATTTAGTAGTTCATTTGCAATAACACCCCTTGTTTTCGCTGCTGTAAAAGAGGTGGGCAGTAGTTCAGTCAGCGTTAAAGTAGCAAGCAAACGACTCAGCATTCTGGCCGAAAATTATTACAATCAAGTCGCTCGTTTTGAGCCGCTGATGGCAACCGGGAATGGCGATAACCGCTTTGACGATCAGTTGCCGATGACGCTGGCACCTGCCGTCAGAGCGCGTGAAATAGCGATGTACAACAAAGTCGCCAAAGAACTCCGTCACATTGATCGCACTGCACTCAGCACCGCAGATCAGGTTACGTACGACTGCCTCAATTACGACGTTCAGTCGGCGTTAGCGATGTTCGCTTTTAATGAGCGGTTGATGCCACTGAATCAGATGGATAGTGTGCCAGTCATCTTGGCTAATTTTGCGAGTGGACAAAGCTCTCAGGCATTACGAACACCCGCGCAATACGATATCTATCTGAAACGAGTCGCTCAATTACCGGCCTGGATAAATCAGGCCATCATCAATATGCGCGAAGGAATACGACAAGGGATTGTGTTGCCGCGGTCGCTAGTCCTGTCGACCTTACCTCAGTTAAATGCGCTGGTCACCGCGCATGCTGAGGATCATGCATATTACGCTCCTGTCAAAAATTTCCCGGCTGACTTTAGTGAGGCAGATAAAACTCGTTTAACAGCAGCATATCGTGACACGATTACACAAAAAGCTTTGCCTGCTTTGCGCCAGCTCAATACCTTTATGCAAAAAGACTACCTTGCCGCCAGCCGCAATAGCTCTGGACTAGGAGTTTTGCCAAATGGTGCAAAATGGTATCAGGCGCTGGTACGCGATCAGACGACAACCTCGCTTGATCCCGAGACCATTCACGCAATAGGACTTAAAGAAGTCGCCCGTATTCAAAATGAATTTGTTTCGCTTGGACCAAAATTAGGCTATAGCGGCGATCCGAAAGGTTTACCTGCATGGATCGATACACAAACCCAATATCGCCCGTTTAAAACCGAGGCGGAAATACTGTCGGAATACCGTCGCATCGACACTGTGATTCGCGGCAAATTACCAGAGCTCTTCGGCAAAATTCCCAAGGCACCACTAGATATACGTCCCGAACCCGAAATCAGCAGGCAGACTGCCTCGGATCATTACTCGGCACCTGCGATTGATGGCTCGCGTCCCGGTGTATTCTGGGCTGTCATCAATGATCCTGCGCAATACGCAACGACTGGGATGACAACATTATTCCTGCATGAAGGACAACCTGGACATCATTTCCATCTGGCGTTTTTACAAGAGCTCGATATTCCCAAGTTTCGTAAATTTGGTGGCAATAACGCCTATACCGAAGGCTGGGCTCTCTACGCAGAAACATTGGGTAAAGAAATGGGGGTATTTGACGATCCGAACGCGTATCTCGGCCATTTGACAGATGAGCTGCTACGCGCCTCCAGACTGGTAGTGGATACAGGCCTCCATGGGAAAGGCTGGACACGTGAGGAAACCATTAAATACCTTCAGGCAACATTGGGGTATGATGAAGCAACTGCACGCAACGCGACTGAACGTTATATGGCCTGGCCTGGCCAGGCATTGGGATATAAGATAGGTTCACTGAAAATAATGGAGCTCAGGCAACGTGCCATGAGCAAGTTGGGAACAAAATTCAATTTGCGCCAGTTTCATGACGCGATTTTAAGTGATGGAACGCTACCACTTGATTTACTAGAAGCCAAAATCGACAAATGGATCACAGAACAGCAGAAGTTGTAGAATGTTTTGCAATAAGTTACAACAAATAGCAATAATCACCATACTCATTGACCTGCAACTACAAGTCGCTCAGAATGAGATGGTGATTAATCAGTTGTGCAATCAGTTGAGCAATCAACTACGCGCCTGATAGCCTAGTAGCTGGTCAGTTAGCTCGAAATGTGATGGCGTAATTTTATTGATGAAACAACGCAAGATGTCATAAATGCGTGTTTGAATTCTCAGTGAAATAACAGGTCCGGCCATGCCGGTGTATATGTCTATCAATGCCAATATGAATTCTGCCATGGATAAAACGGAAGCTCTCAATAGTATCGTTGCCGAGGCCAATCGGGGAGAGTTGGTGTTCTCTACCAATGTGACGGCATCCCTTAAAATTCAACAAGCATTAGATGCGCCTGATTGCAGCGCAGATACCGCAGCCAAGCTGGTCATGAATGAGCCTTTGCTGTCTGCCCGTGTTGTCGCCATTGCCAATTCTGTTGCCTACAACCGCGGCAACGACGTCACTAATGTCAAATCGGCAATTGCCAGGCTTGGTTTCCGCACGTTGCGCTCAATTGTCGCTACCCTGGTTGTACGCCAGCTCGCCGGTGCCAGTAAGAACCCTGAAACCCGCGCCAAGGCCAATCAGCTTTGGGAGCATACTGCTCAGGTCGCTGCTCTCTCACAAGTAATCGCCCGCCGTATTACCAAACTCGATCCGGATACCGCCATGTTCGCCGGTATTGTGCATGAGGTTGGTGGCTTTTATTTGTTATCAAGAGTCGAAGAATTCCCCTGCTTGCTCGATAACAAACCAGACCCTTTGGCTAGCGACCTGCCTGCCTTTTCAGATACGATTATTGAGTCGACAGAAGAAACGCCTGAGACCATCATCGGTCGAGTCGTTTTAAAGAACCTGATGTTGCCACAACCGGTATTGGATGCCGTAGAAGCGCTCTGGTTCGGCTTACGCGCTATGCCGCCAGAAACACTCGGTGATACCCTGTTGCTGGCAAACGAACTCGCCTCCATCCGCTCACCACTCGAAATGCGCTTTGAAACTGAGCCAAATCAATATGCGTCAGAAATCGATTTCGTCGTCGGCGATGGCACATTAAACAGCATTCTCGAGGAATCGGAAGAAGAGGTCAGATCCTTGACTGCTGCCTTGTTAGCCTAGCATTTTTACTGGCAATGACCGATATTGTTTACACTTTCTCGAAAAAAAACCTCCAGAGCCTGGAGGTTTTTTTATCCTATACGACGATTTAATCAGGTTGTTTGACCGGGTTACTCGATCAGCTTATTTAACCAGATAAGTTCCGACACAGACCATAGTCTCGCCTTCGCCTTTTTCACAATACGATTTTTTCAATTCGTATTCAGTGGTATTGGGATTGGTGAATTTGTAAGGCCCATACCAACCCTTTTGTTTGTCCTTTACCACGTTGATCATCCCTTGGATAAAGGCGTTACCGTCAACATCTTTCAAACCAACGAGATTTTTTCCAACCATCTTGGGATTGGCTCCCTGAGCTAAACAATTCCCTTTGAAATCATAGACAAAAATATACAGATCTCTGTCTTTAAATGCACCACCCGGATGTTCTGTAAAAGTCGCATAAGCTTTCTCTGCTCCCGCAGACTTAATCAATGCCACGGCCTTTTTTACCATCGCCTCAGCTTCGGGTTCAGAGCCGCGATCTGCTCCCATAACCGAACTGGCGAGCAAGACATTAAGTGCAATGCATGCGGCTACTTTAGACAAAATTTTCATGTCTACTCCCTTAGGATATGAATGGTATTTAAGTATTGACTTTCAGTTGCTAGTAATCAAGAGAACTAATGTTAAATTCTGTCAATTTGCAAACATATTTCCTCATATTCAGCAATATTTTTGCAACGCACAAAATATCCGGGTACGGCTAGTCAACATTGCAATGCCAGCTTAATTTGCTGTAAAGAAACTGGATCTTCAATCGTGGTCAAGTCACCTGCATCACGCCCTTCGCAAATCGCCTGAATCGAACGGCGCAACAATTTACCAGAACGGGTTTTAGGCAAAGTGCTCACAAAGTGAACGCGTGACGGACGCGCTACTGCGCCTAATTGTTTATCCACGACGGCCATGATTTCAGCTTCCAGTGCGCGTTTTGCCTCTTCATTAATCACCATATCAGGATACCTCAAAATCGCAAAAGCAACCGCAACCTGCCCCTTGAGTTTATCCTCAACACCGACCACCGCCACCTCAGACACGTGTGGATGACTTGAGATGCTTTCTTCGATCTCGCGAGTGCCAAGTCGGTGACCAGCGACATTAATCACGTCATCGGTACGTCCAAGAATAAAATAGTAACCGTCGGCATCTTTAATACCCCAGTCAAATGTCGAATACAACTGTGCATGCGAGAAATTGCTCCAGTAGGTTTGCACAAAGCGCTGATCATCACCATAGACTGTTTGCATGCATCCAGGCGGTAGCGGTCCTTTGATCGCGACGACACCTTTTTCATTAGCAGCACATTCTTCGCCTGTCGATTCATTGATAATCTGGACGTCATAGCCGTACATCGCCACCCCCGGGCTACCTAAGCGGGTAGCTCTATTCTCAATACCACGGGCGATGGATAAAATTGGCCAGCCTGTTTCTGTCTGCCAGTAATTATCAATAACCGGCACGCCAAGCTCAGTCGCAATCCAGCTGGACGTTGTCTCATCCAAGGGCTCACCCGCAAGATATAAGGCCTTCAGCGAAGATAAATCATATTTTTTCATCAACTCTGGCGGGTGTTTTTTTAGAACGCGAATCGCCGTCGGTGCAGAAAACATCCGTGTGACTTGATATTTCTCGACGATGCTCCACCAAATTCCTGCGTCAGGACGAACCGGTGTTCCTTCATACATGATCGTCGCCATACCAGCGATCAAAGGCCCGTACACAATGTAGGAGTGGCCGACAACCCATCCGATATCAGAGGTAGCGAAATAGGTTTCTCCTGGATTACCACAATAAATATGCTTCATTGACGATGCCAAAGCAACCGCATAGCCTCCGACATCTCGCTGCACCCCTTTTTGTTTGCCGGTTGTGCCCGAGGTATACAAGATATACGAAATCGCATTTGATTCCAGCCAAGTAACCGGCACCGTCGCATGCAAATACTGCTCGCGCAAACTCGCGTAATCAACGTCCCGCCCGGCCACCAGAGTCATCGGATCCAAACCACGGTTCACGAGCAAGACATGTTGTGGCTGATGCGCTGCAGCCGCAATCGCCTCGTCCAGTAAAGGCTTATATGGCACGGCCTTGCCGCCTCGCATACCGGCATCTGCCGACACGATCAGAACGGGTTGCGCATCATCGATACGAGTTGCCAGGCTTTTCGCTGCAAAACCGCCAAACACAACGGAATGTACAGCGCCAATTCTGGCACAGGCCAGCATGGCAAATGCGGCCTCCGCAATCATCGGCATATAGATCAAGACACGGTCGCCCTGCTTGACACCTAACGACAACATCATCGCGGCCATGCGCTGTACTTCTGCTTGTAATTCAGCGAAGCTAAATACTTTCTCGGAATTCGTTTCTGTGGAAATGGCAATCAATGCTGGCTTATCGGCTTGCGTTACAACCCAGCGATCAACTGCATTGTGACAGAGGTTGGTTTTGCCGCCGACAAACCATTTTGCGAAAGGTGGACGAGTGTAATCAAGGACTTGCGTGTACGGCTCCGCCCAGTCAATCAATTGCGCTTCTTGATCCCAAAAGGTCTGGGGATTGTTGATCGATTTTTTATAGAAGTCTGCGAAATTCATAGTGTCTCCAACTGAGGATGTGTACGTCAAATGTGCGTCAAAACTGGGATTGCCAAATTAAGATCCAAATTGATGCCAAAAATTGAAACGACTTTATTTCTTATTTTTTTCGCCCCTCGGCTGCTAAGGCTTTATTTTTTAATTTCAAAAAAATGAACGATCTCAGCAAAGAAAATCTTCAATCATCGCTGCCATCAGCTACCTGCAGTGTAGGGTAAACAAAATTCAAGGCACAGCAGTTCCCTCACCACATTGCACTCACATTGCGGTGTATCAAATTCTGCATCGTTCAGAACGAATTAAAAAAGCTGGCGTCTGTTATGTCGTATTGCCATTATTGGCCAAGAGCATCCATAAGACGGTCAACAGTTCAGAGACTTGTTCTGTTTTTATAAACCGTCATACCGGCCATGTCACATCAAAATACGTCGCCCGGCACACGCACCCAACCTTCCATCAAAATACGTGCACTGCGGCTCATGATGGCCTTCTTCACAGCCCATTCTCCATTGACTTGCGTAGCCTCTGCGCCAACGCGCAAAGTACCGGAAGGATGGCCGAAACGCACTGCCGTCCGGTCGCCACCGCCTGCGGCAAGGTTGACCAGTGTGCCAGGTATCGCAGCGGCAGTGCCGATCGCCACTGCTGCGGTACCCATCATGGCATGATGTAATTTGCCCATCGACATCGCTCGTACTAACAAATCGATATCGGCAGCGGCTACTTGTTTTCCGCTGGATGACGCATAATCAGCCGGCTTAGCGACGAAGGCGACCTTCGGTGTGTGCTGACGATTCGCTGCCTCATCAATATGTTTAATCAGCCCCATACGAACTGCGCCGTAGGCACGGATGGTTTCAAATTTAGTCAATGCGGCGGCATCGCTATTAATCGCATCTTGTAACTCGGTTCCTTTGTAGCCGATAGCGTCTGCATTCACAAAAATGGTCGGAATACCGGCGTTGATCATCGTCGCTTTGAGTGTGCCAACCCCCGGCACCTCCAGATCATCGACCAGGTTCCCGGTTGGGAACATAGAACCACCAGCGCCGTCTTCATCGGCTGCCGGATCGATAAATTCTAGCTGCACTTCCGCTGCCGGAAAGGTCACGCCGTCAAGTTCAAAATCACCAGTCTCTTGTACTTCACCATTGGTAATCGGTACATGCGCAATGATAGTCTTGGCGATATTCGCTTGCCAGATGCGAATGACGGCAACACCGTTTTGTGGAACACGACTTGTATCCACCAATCCTGCACTGATCGCAAAAGAGCCAACGGCTGCAGACAGATTGCCGCAGTTGCCACTCCAGTCAACAAAGGCTTTATCAATAGCAACCTGACCGAACAAATAATCTACATCGTGATCGGCCTTGCTACTTTTAGAAAGGATGACTGTCTTGCTGGTACTGGAGGTCGCAGCACCCATGCCGTCAATCTGTTTCCCGTAAGGATCAGGACTACCGATCACGCGTAAGAGCAAAGCATCACGCGCGGTACCAGGAACTTGCGCTACTGCGGGCAAATCCTGCAAGCGAAAAAATACACCCTTGCTGGTGCCACCACGCATATACGTCGCGGGAATTTTGATTTGTGGGACGTAGGTCATGCTGATTCCTATTGATCTTTGCGGCATTTAATACAGCAGGATGCGCATGGCACACCCTGCCCTTCTTATATGGCTTTTGTTGATTCAAGAAAATCCTGAGCAAAACGCTGTAACACGCCGCCTGCTTCGTAAATCGACACTTCTTCCGCTGTATCCAGGCGACAAGTCATCGGTACTTCGATACGTTCGCCATTGTTACGGTTGATCACCAGCGTCAAGGTTGCACGAGGTGTGCGCTGTCCAATAACATCGAAAGTTTCTGTACCATCAATTTGTAAAGTCAAGCGATTGACGCCCGGTTTAAATTCCATTGGTAACACACCCATGCCGACAAGATTGGTGCGATGAATACGCTCGAAACCTTCTGCTGCAATTGCTTCTACACCGGCCAGACGTACGCCTTTGGCTGCCCAGTCACGCGAAGAACCTTGTCCATAATCCGCTCCAGCGACGATGATTAGTGGCTGTTTGCGCTCCATATAAGTCTCTATCGCTTCCCACATACGGGTGACCTTGCCCTCTGGTTCGATACGTGCCAGTGAGCCGGCTTTGACCTTGCCGTCCTCTAGCACCATTTCATTTTTCAATGTCGGGTTAGCAAAGGTAGCTCGCTGTGCCGTCAGATGATCTCCGCGATGGGTTGCGTAAGAGTTGAAGTCCTCTTCTGGCAAACCCATTTTTGCGAGATAAGCACCGGCGGCGCTGTCGAGCATAATGGCGTTCGATGGTGATAAGTGATCGGTCGTAATGTTGTCGCCTAACACAGCTAATGCACGCATCGCTGTCATGGTGCGCGGTGCCGCAAGTGCGCCCTCCCAATAAGGCGGACGACGGATATAAGTGGTTTGTGGACGCCAGTCATAAAGCGGACTGACCTTCTCACCGTCATCGAGCTGGATCGCAAACATTGGATCGTAGACCTTACGGAATTGCTCAGGCTTAACGCTGGATTTAACGATAGCGTCAATTTCTTCATCGCTTGGCCAGATATCTTTCAGGCGAATTTCTTTACCATCGACGACAGTCAACACATCTTTTTCAATATCAAAACGCACCGTGCCGGCAATCGCGTAAGCGACGACTAAAGGTGGTGAGGCAAGGAAAGCTTGCTTCGCATAAGGATGAATACGTCCATCGAAGTTGCGGTTACCCGACAACACTGCAGTCGCATACAAATCGCGGTCAATAATCTCTTGCTGAATGACAGGATCAAGTGCACCGGACATACCGTTGCAGGAGGTACAAGCATAGGCAACAACGCCAAAACCGAGCTTCTCTAAATCACCCATCAAGCCTGCTTCTTCCAGATACAAAGTCACTGCTTTAGACCCAGGCGCAAGCGAGGATTTGACCCACGGCTTACGCGTCAATCCAAGTTTGTTGGCATTGCGTGCCAACAAAGCAGCCGCGATCACGTTGCGCGGATTGCTGGTGTTGGTGCAACTGGTAATCGCGGCGATGATGACTGCGCCGTCCGGCATCTGACCCGGCACATCATCCCATTTGCCTGCGATACCTTTGCTGGCTAAATCCGTCGTAGCAACGCGTGCATGCGGATTGGAGGGGCCAGCCATATTACGCACTACGGAAGACAAATCAAATTTCAGTACACGCTCATACTCAGCGGTCTTTAAACTGTCTGCCCACAAGCCCGTGTGCTTAGCATACGTCTCTACCAACTTGACTTGCTCATCTTCACGACCAGTCAATTTCAGATAATCGATGGTTTGCTGGTCAATGGAAAACATCGCTGCGGTCGCGCCATACTCCGGTGCCATATTGGAAATCGTTGCACGGTCACCGAGCGTCAGTGCGGCCGCTCCTTCCCCATAAAATTCGAGATACGCACCGACCACTTTTTGCTTGCGCAAGAACTCCGTCATGGCAAGCACGACGTCAGTGGCAGTAATGTTGGGCTGCGGACGACCGGACAGTTCTACGCCGATAATATCTGGCAAACGCATCCACGAAGCACGGCCTAACATCACGTTTTCGGCTTCTAAACCGCCAACACCGATCGCCAGTACACCCAGGGCATCGACGTGTGGTGTGTGACTGTCAGTACCAACCAGCGTATCGGGGAAAGCGACACCGTCTTTGATCTGAATCACCGGTGACATGCGTTCCAGATTGATTTGATGCATGATGCCATTACCCGGAGGGATCACATCGACATTCTTGAACGCTTTTTTAGTCCAGTTGATGAAGTCGAAACGATCTTCATTGCGACGGTCTTCAATCGCCCGATTTTTATTGAACGCATCGGGATCAAAACCACCACATTCCACTGCCAGAGAATGATCGACGATCAGTTGCACAGGCACCACAGGATTGACCTTGGCCGGATCACCACCGTGGTCCGCAATCGCATCACGCAAACCCGCCAGATCAACCAGCGCAGTTTGTCCAAGAATATCGTGACATACCACACGAGCCGGAAACCATGGAAAATCCAGATCGCGTTTACGCTCAATGAATTGTTTCAATGAGTCGCTCAGCGTCGCCGGATCGCAACGACGGACCAGATTCTCGGCAAGAACACGAGAGGTGTAAGGTAGCTTATCGTACGCACCAGGCGCAATTGCATCGACCGCAGCACGCGTATCAAAATAATCCAGCGCAGTGCCTGGCAGGTGTTTGCGGAATTGAGTGTTCATTATATTGTCCAAATTAATCAATCAAGACCTCTCGACACAGAGGCACAGAGACACCGAGGAGGAGCAAGCACAAGAGAAAATCAATTTACTTCTAGAACGAGCTTCTAAAATCAGGGCTTACGCAAAATGAAGCGCTGTTTACTACCATTCACATTGAATTGAAAGGCCGGATGAAAAAGCTCAAACCAACTCTCAGAACAGCAGTGAGCCAATGCTTTTTTGCCTTTGTTGTTCCTCTGTGTCTCTGTGCCTCGGTGGTGAGAGGTCTTCAATACATTCAAAATTTACTTACGGTCTTTCAGTGCCACAAATTGCAAATCTTCAGGACCAACATAATTTGCGCTTGGACGAATGATTTTATTATCGATACGCTGTTCAATGATGTGAGCTGCCCAACCGGAAGTACGCGCAATCACGAACAGCGGTGTGAACATGGCGGTAGGAACACCCATCATGTGATACGACACGGCAGAGAACCAGTCCAGATTCGGGAACATTTTTTTGATGTCCCACATCACCGTTTCCAAGCGCTCTGCGATATCAAACATTTTGGTGGAGCCTGCCTCGACCGACAACTGACGTGCAACTTCCTTGATGACCTTGTTACGGGGATCAGATACGGTGTAGACCGGATGTCCGAAGCCGATCACGACTTCTTTATTTTCTACTCGTTTTTTGATGTCGGCTTCTGCCTCATCCGGATTGTCGTAACGTTTCTGGATTTCAAACGCGACTTCATTGGCACCGCCGTGTTTTGGACCGCGCAAAGCACCAATGCCACCGGTGATGGCGGAATGGATATCAGAGCCAGTACCAGCGACCACACGGCAAGTAAATGTGGATGCGTTGAACTCGTGCTCTGCATACAAAATCAGCGAGGTATGCATGGCTTTTTCCCAAGATGCGCTTGGCTTTTGACCATGCAACAGGTGCAGGAAATGTCCACCGATAGAATCGTCGTCCGTCTCTACATCAATCCGCTTACCGTTGTGACTGAAGTGGTACCAGTACAGCAACATGGAACCGAGAGATGCCATTAATTGGTCGGCAATATCGCGTGCGCCCGGTGTATTGTGATCCTCTTTTTCTGGCAAGGTGCAACCCAAGACCGATACACCAGTGCGCATCACATCCATAGGGTGGGCGGACGCTGGCAAAGCTTCCAACGCTGCTTTCATATTGGCGGGCAAACCGCGCAAGGATTTCAGCTTGTTTTTGTAGGCTTTCAGTTCAGCGATGTTAGGCAATTTGCCGTGCACCAGCAAATGCGCGATTTCTTCAAATTCGCAGGTATCAGCGACATCCAGAATGTCGTAGCCGCGGTAGTGCAAATCGTTACCGGTTTTGCCTACGCTGCACAGTGCAGTGTTACCGGCGGCAACACCAGACAAGGCAACGGATTTTTTTGGTTTAAAAGGAACGGCGGCTTCTGTCATGAGATTCTCCTTTATGAGATTTGTGCTTTATAAAATATACTAAGACATACCAAGTCATACTAATACATACTCTTACCCAGTATTTTTTTAAACACCAATAAAAACATGCGGAATAGGCTAGTTTTTAATAAAAAAAGGGGAGTATGTTAATTTTTAGTAGGTATATTAATTTCTGTGATGCGTTTTATTTAGATTTTTGCTGGGCGAATAAGGCATCCAGCTTTTGCTCAAAATCGTGATAATTGATGCGCTCATACAATTCCATGCGTGTCTGCATCGTATCGACTACCGCTTTTTGCGAGCCGTCACGACGAATCGCGGTATACACATTTTCTGCCGCCTTATTCATGGCACGGAAAGCAGACAAGGGATATAGCACCAGACCAACATCGACTGCAGCCAGTTCTTCCACGCTGTACAACGGTGTTGCACCGAATTCGGTAATGTTCGCCAGGATAGGGACTTTGACCGCGTTTGCGAATTGCTTGTACATCGCAAGCTCTGTAATCGCCTCCGGAAAAATCATGTCCGCACCAGCCTCGACACACATTTGTGCACGCTCAATCGCTGCATCCAGCCCCTCGACTGCCAAAGCGTCAGTACGCGCCATAATCACGAAACTGTCGTCGGTACGCGCATCGACGGCAGCTTTGATGCGATCGACCATTTCTGACTTGCTGACGATTTCTTTGCCAGGACGGTGACCACAGCGTTTCGCGCCAACCTGATCTTCAATGTGCATCGCTGCTGCGCCGAACTTGATCATGGACTTGACCGTACGTGCTACGTTAAAAGCAGAGGAACCAAAACCCGTGTCCACATCGACCAGCAAAGGCAGATCACACACATCGGTAATCCGGCGCACGTCAGTCAACACATCGTCCAGATTAGAGATACCCAGATCTGGTAAGCCCAGAGAACCCGCAGCGACACCGCCACCGGACAGGTAGATCGCTTTAAAGCCGGCACGTTTTGCCAGTAAGGCGTGATTCGCATTGATCGCACCAACCACCTGCAAGGGCGATTCTTCTTGCATGGCTTTACGGAACGCAGCACCTGCGGAGAGTTGACTCATGTTCTTACCTTTCAAAATAGGGTTTTGCTGGGTGAGCTTATTGCAATCAGCGTGCCAGTTTTACAAAGACAACATCACTACTGTGAAAATATGAGGCGGATCAAGGACTTAAGCACGTCATCTGGATGCTCCAAAGGGAAAACAATTCGCTATTGACTGACTTTTGTTTCATAATGACGTTTAATTTGAAACATTTTTTAAAACAATGAAACATTTAACATGGAAATTTGAAACATTCTCAATCTCGCTTTGACAGAGAGGTTCGTTTTAACCATCGCAAGCATCTTTAGCCTCCTCCAAAAAAACTTCACCTCAGACCATCATGCGGCCACAAACACCGATTCCTCGCGACGCCAATGACAAACCCGTCATCTGGACGGTATCCATTTCGCGACTATTCGATTTATTTCGCGACATCATGGTCGAATATGATGCCAGCGCGACGATTGAACCCATCCACATGGGTTTTGAAGAAGCAGCACAACATCTGCGAGAACGTCTGCAAACCGAGCGTTGCGATGCGGTGATTGCTGCCGGATCCAATGGCGCGTATCTCAAAAACCGTTTGCCCGTCCCTGTCGTGATCGCAAAAGCCAGCGGCTTCGATGTCATGCAAGCACTCGCCAGAGCACGCCGGGTCTCCCCAGACATTGGCCTGATCACGTACCAGGAGACGATGCCGGAACTGGTCGACTTTAAAAACACCTTTGGCTTCAAACTCGAGCAACGGACTTATGTTACGGAAGAAGATGCTCGCGCCCAGATCAGTGAACTCAAGGCTAAGGGTATTAAAGCCATCGTGGGTGCTGGCTTAATTACCGATCTGGCAGAGGAAGCAGGTTTGACGGGCATTTTCATGTATTCCGCAGAATCGATACGTCAGTCCTTTGAGGACGCCCTGGAAATCGCCCGCTTGACACGCCTGGAGTCCGCACGCGGACGCCAACATCCTGCGGCCGAATCGCTAAGGGCACGGCATGGACTAGCTGATTTGCGCGGTGAATCCCCTGCCATGCAAAGTATGCGGCAATCAATCATGCTGTTCGCCCGTTCCCCGGCGACAGTGCTGATACAAGGTGAAACCGGCACCGGCAAAGAACTGGCAGCACAAGCCATGCATAAAGAAAGCCCGCGTGCGCGTCATCCTTTTGTGGCGGTCAACTGTGGTGCGATTGCCGAATCGCTGCTGGAATCAGAGTTATTCGGTTATGAGGACGGCGCGTTTACCGGATCCCGGCGTGGCGGTCATGCAGGCTTATTCGAGGCAGCGCATCGTGGCACCTTATTTCTGGATGAAATCGGTGAAATGCCTTTAAGCCTGCAAACCCGGCTGTTACGCGTTCTGGAGGAAAGAGAAGTCGTCAGGGTAGGTGGCGTCCGCCCTATTCCTGTCGATGTCAGGATTATCAGTGCAACGCATTGCGACCTCGATGTACTTATCGGCGAGAGTCGCTTCCGGTCAGACTTGTTTTATCGGCTGGCTGTACTACGCTTACAACTACCGCCGTTACGTGAACGCAAAGAGGATCTGGTGCCATTAGCAGAATGGTGTATCAAGCATGCGCTGGCATCTTTGGGAAGCCGTCCCCATGCCAATCTGCATGCCGAGGTTCTCGCCTGCGGCACACTGCTAGCGCAATATCAATGGCCCGGCAACGTCAGGGAATTGCGCAATATGATGGAACGCTTAGCCTTGTTCCTGGCGGCTGAACCACTGCAGGCACTAACGACTAGCCTGCTAATAAAAATTGCACCAGAAATTTTAACAAGCAAACAAGAAAATACTAATTTGTCAGGAAAAAAGAATCCAGATATCGGTGAACGGAATCTAAAAGCTGATGTGGCTGATATTTCCTTATGGCAAGTTATGGAGCAATTTAAACACAATCGCGATGATGTCGCCCGGCATTTAGGCATTAGCCGAACTACGTTGTGGCGGAAGTTAAAGAATGTAAACAAGGTGTTTTAGAAATTTCTTTCGGTTAAAATCAATCTACATAATAACAACCAAGATGACACCGCAATGAGCCAAGATCAAACACAAAAAAAACTCCTGATCGTCGATGACAGCAAAGTCTCTCGTATGGTCATACGTGCTCACATCAAAAGTAAACACGATGACTGGGAAATTCTCGAAGCATCGAATGGCGACGAAGCGATTGCCCTGGCAGACAAAGAGGCTCCTGATTTTTGTACCATGGATATCAACATGCCAGGCATGCTAGGAACAGATGCGGCGGAAATGATACTGAGCAAACATCCAGACATGCGCATCGTTGTATTTTCCGCAAATATTCAAGAAACTTTTCAAAGCCGCTCAAATAAGCTTGGCGCCACTTTTGTTGCTAAGCCGGTTACCGAAAAATCCATTGCCTTAGCGTTGGCGTACTTCTTGGAAAATTAAGTGAATTCTTTAACTGAAATTCATCTCGACGCCCTCACCGAAGTTTTTAATATTGGCGCCGGACGAGCAGCGGCCAGCTTGAGTGAAATCGTCGGCGATGAAGTGAAGTTATCGGTTCCTAAAGTCGAAGTCAGAAAAACTTCTGAAATCAGTGCCTCGGTCTTATCATTTGAGGGGGATCGCTTTGGCGCGGTCATGCAAGAATTCACTGGCCCCTTCGACGCGGAAGCATTGCTACTATTTACCGAAGATCATGCGCTTGAAATTGTAAGAGACATGATGAGCTCGCAAATGAGCATCGAAGAACTGGCAGAATTCGAACAGGAGGCTATGTGCGAACTAGGCAATATCATTCTGAATGCCTGTCTGTCTGCCGTGGCAGATATGCTGGATATTTCATTTAATAGTTCATTACCAAATTACACAGTCGCATCAGCAGACGAATTATTTAAACGCATCAGACATACATCTGGTCATCCGTATATTTTAGTATTACATATCGATCTAGCAATAGAAAAACGTCACTCTGAAGGTCACCTGATCTTTTTACTGAGTTCTGCGTCGTTGAAAAATCTTGTACAACAAATCGATCGTTTTTTAGGTAATATTTAATGAAGCATCCAGAGAAATTGACCGGCGAGAAGGCTGGCCAAATCTTTAACGCCATCAATATGGGACTTATATTGATTGATGCGAATGAACACATTTTGATGTGGAATGACTGGATGGTCAAACATAGCATGATCGATAGCGAGACAGCATTACAAAAAACAATCTCAGATGTATTTAGCGATAAACCTAGCGCGGCATTTCTGACCTCGCTCCGAAATACGATCAATTACGGCTTACCTGCAGTCCTTTCCAATGCCTTACATCGCTCACCTCTGCCACTCTTCGATCCCAGTGAATTGAGTGAGGATCCAGGCCGCATGCATCAGTCCATCACGATTACGCCCATTTCTGCCAGCCCCGATGAAACTCACTGCCTGATCCAGATCGTGGACTCGAGCGCGTCCATCAAACGTGAAAAGATGTTGCGCTCTCATTCAGAAATTCTGAAAAAAGAAGCGACTACCGACAGCCTGACCGGTATCTATAATCGCCGCTTTTTTGATGAACATTTTAAGATAGCGATGGGTCACTCAAAGCGGCAAAAACTTCCACTCTCCGTGTTTATGGTGGATATCGATTTTTTCAAGCAATACAACGATTACTATGGTCATGTTGCTGGAGATAAGACGCTAATTAGAGTAGCGCAGACCTTAAAATCGCAATTAGTCAGAGCAACTGACATCGTTGCCCGCTATGGCGGTGAAGAGTTCATTCTGATGCTGCCAAATATGCCGGAAGATCTCGCGATGCAATTCGCCGAAAAATTACGCGCGGCAGTCTGGGAATCAGCGATCCCCCATCTCAAATCCCGCATCAGCGAACATATCAGCGTCAGTATCGGTGTCAGCACCTACCTGCTAGGAGAGGATGTCGCTATACCTCATTTACTAGAAGCGGCAGATACGGCGCTTTATAAAGCAAAGCAAAATGGCCGCAACGGTTGCTGCTATATGAATGCAAAATCCATCGCTGACCTGGTAGCACCAGATAAAGTCTAGCGTCCGCTTGCATACAAACATGGAGAGTAACTAAGGTCAAAGCATACTGAATCTGCGGCCTTCTACCAGCTACCTCCCCATTACCCTAAGCAACTGGAGTCAGCTTGAAGACGTTGGCATTTGGAATACGCGGAATAATGATCTGCAAGAAATGTGTTGAATTCCGTTTCAACCATCGCTGCTGATTCTCGCTTAAGAAATGAAGTGGAATCTGCATCGCAGACCCCACTTTCTCCCGCTCAAAATAATTGATATTGTTGCCCGGCGATGCTGCCGAGATCGACATATTCAATACCTGCTCAGTTCCTTTTGGCAGCAAGGGGTAGTAGCCTTCCATCAAATCGGTACGGTCGAAATACAAATTCCGTAGTGCCGGATTTTGCGAATTAGTTTTTACATCCTCAATGACATTGGCATGCAGGTAGACATTAGCATCTGTGTTATTGCGTTTGGTATCGGCAAAAAACTCCAGAAAATAATCCGTCACCGGCTTACCCTGATCATCGACGACATTGCAGTTCACTTGCAGGTATTGATGAAAAAACTCCGGCTCCTCCGTCGTCGTTTTACTCAGTGCCGCAGTTGCCTCACTGAGATCATGCCATTGCGTTTGTAATAACTGGTAGGTCGCGAAACTGTCACAACTCAATGCCTGCAAAATCACTTGTCCCAATTGCGCCAGTTGCTCTGGCGTCTCCGCAATATCTTCATGATTCGATGTCTCTGCTCGATCGGGATCGATAATCGACCCGTGTGTACGCGTCGGCAGAACCGCTAATGGAATATCGCTCTGCAAGCGGCTTGCCCAGTTAGTGATTGCCTTTGATAAATCCGCCTCACGAAAATCAATCGTCACACCTTGCGCATTCAAGTTCGCGGCACATGCTCTGACAGTGCCGTCAGCACCGTTCTCATTCACAATCTGGCGCAATAAACTGGCATAAGGATGAGTGCCAACAATAACAAACGGCCAGACCTTATCGTCACCATAGAATTGCACGGGATTAGCAGCATCCAGCGCCTCCGGACCAACCAGAATATCGCGTTGCGCCAGCTCCCACTGGTAAGGTGAGGCGAGTTCAAGATCATTTAACATCGACTTACCGGTCTGAAACCAGTTGTTGTATCCCTTCACTAGCCGCCCTAAAAAACTCTTACCGGTTGCCGCAAGTTTGGAACCGTAATTCGCGGGTGCCAGCATGACCAGGCGTTTCATCGGACACTGTTCAGCACGTCCTTTGTAATGGGTCGTCAGCCACTCACGGGCGACTAAACCACCGGTGCTATGCACAATCACATCAAAACTCGCTGCCAGCTGGCCGGTTTGCATCAACTCGTCAATCACTTCTGCCATACGCTTACCAACGTCCGCAACACGCACATCGTCATCCATAGAAATATAGTCCCCGAGCCAGAGCTGTTTGGCCTGGTAGTTATTTTTTTCGAGGAATTCTGCAAGAGTATGAAAAGACTTGGACGTATCGCTCCAGCCGTGAATGATGAGTACCTGCCGCTGGGCAGCATTAATGAGGTTTGCTGGCATGAGAGGTCTCCTGTTTTAAATAGTTATCTGATTCAAACATGATAGTCAATTTGCATGACTTTTGTTTAACTTTTTTAAAATTCCTTTATTCCCGTCTACTGTCATCCAGCTCGTTCAGAATGACCCAGAAGTATTTGTCTTTGCATTCACTGTCTTTCCAGTCAAAATACGCGTTCTCTGCCCTTACCAGGAACATCATCATGCACTTCTCACCTGCCCGTCGTTTATTTCATGTTTTAGCTGCTGCCGGATTACTGTCACTCTCCAGCCTCAGTCTTGCTCAACAGGTGTTGCGCGTCTCAGCGATCCCCGATGAGGCACCGACAGAATTGCAGCGTAAATTCAAACCTTTAGGTGCTTATCTGGAAAAGAAATTGGGGATGAGGGTCGAATTCACTCCGGTCACAGATTACGCAGCATCGGTTGAAGGATTGATCAACAATAAACTCGATATGGTGTGGTTCGGTGGCTTTACTTTTATTCAGGCCAAGGTGCGCAGCAAAGATCAGGTAATCCCTCTGGTGCAGCGAGAAGAGGACGAAAAATTTAAATCGGTGTTCATCACGACGAAAACGGACATCAATAAATTAGATGATTTGAAAGGGAAGACATTTACCTTCGGTTCTGAATCATCGACCTCTGGTCATCTGATGCCGCGCTCCTATTTGCTCGCGGCAAAAATCAATCCTGATACCGACTTAAAACGTATCGCTTTTTCAGGCGCGCATGACGCTACCGTGGCTGCGGTATCGGGCGGCAAAGTCGATGCCGGCGCCTTGAATATCTCTGTCTGGGAAAAACTGGTGGCGCAAAGCAAAGTCGACACGAAGCAAGTCCGGGTGTTCTACACCACGCCTGGCTACTTTGATTACAACTGGACAGTACGCGCTGATATGCCTGCGGAATTACGGAAAAAAATTACTGATGCCTTCCTGTCACTGGATGCCAGCAAGCCTGAAGATAAAGAGATTTTGGATCTGCAACGTACTAGTCGCTTCATTACCACCAAGGCAGATAACTACAAAGCGATTGAGGCTGCTGCTCACAACGCAGGCCTATTGAAATAAGGCGACTCTCATTCACATGATGTTGCAACTACAAAATGTATCCGTACATCATCCAGCATCCACCACACAGCATGCGGCTGCATTAAGCGATCTGACTCTGAGTGTTCATGCTGGTGAGCAGATTGCGCTGATCGGCCCTTCAGGCGCGGGCAAGACGACATTGCTACATACGCTGGCATGTGCGTACAAGCCAGCGCAGGGCAGCTATCAATTATTCGATCAGCAGCCCTGGTCTCTGTCTGAACACGCAAGGCATGCGTTGCGCCATCGTCTGTTTCTCGCGCCACAAACGCCTCCGCTGCCACCACGTCAACGCGTTGTTACAACCGTGCTGGCAGGACGTTTGCCATCCTGGTCTCTATGGCATGCCCTGCGAAATATAATCAAGCCGATGGAACCGGAAATCGCATTCGATGCACTGGCTCGCTTTCATCTGCAACACAAGTTGTATGAGCGTGTTGACCGGCTGTCAGGTGGTGAACGTCAGCGTTGCGGCCTGGCCCGCTTGCTATTGTCTGATGCAAATCTGCTGCTGGTTGATGAGCCATTATCTGCACTTGATCCCACCTTAGCAATTCATACGCTACACACGCTGCAACAGGAAGCCCGTGAGCGCAATGCTGCCCTGATTTGTAGCCTGCATCAGGTCGATCTGGCACGCAAACATTTCAAACGTATTATTGGCTTGCGAGATGGAAAAATCGTGTTTGACAGTGAACATGTCACTGATGACATGATCGCTGCACTTTATGCCAATACCCAGAATGATGAGCACACCGACACTGTTGCCAGCTCGTGCTTAACAGATGGCGTAATCGCCAATGCACCGGCCGTCGCTGCCGTCATTCATGATTCTCGTTGCCTCTAAACGCATGAAACGTATGAGGCAATCGCAACCCGGTCTAAAAAATCAGTCTGGTAGTATGCCCGGGCATGATCCTGCCTGGCGACAGCGCTTAACATTTTCTTTGCTAGGTTTGTTCCTGCTCTGGCCCATCCTGGTTGCCACTGAATTTAAACCATGGTTGCTGGCGGATGCGCAAAGTCTGGATGCCGCCGGGCGTTTTTTAGCGGGATTTTTTCCACCTGCTCATGATGCCGAATTTCTCTGGATCGTTCTTGAAGCAAGCTGGCAAACCATCGCCATGGCAACCGCAGGAATGACACTGGCATTTGTTCTTGCGGTTCCGATGACACTGATCGTCACGGAGCATCTGTCGATTTCGCGTATCGGCACAGGACGCATGCGTCTTCTGGCGATACTGATACGACAAATAGTGCGCTGGCTACTTGTATTGTTACGCAGTGTGCCGGAACTGGTCTGGGCGCTGTTACTCGTCAGGATAGTCGGCCTTGGTGCTACGGCAGGTGTACTGGCAATTACGCTGACCTATTGCGGTATGTTGGGCAAAGTGTATGCAGAAATCCTGGAAGCCAGCGATGCGCATACGAGCAATACGCTGTTGCAAAATGGCGCTAGCAGGCTCTCTGCGTTCCTCTATGGTGCTTTGCCGAATGCGGCAGCAGAGCTAACGTCCTATACGATCTATCGCTGGGAATGTGCAATACGCGGCTCGGTGGTGATGGGCTTTGTCGGCGCTGGTGGTCTGGGTCAACGAATGGATGAGTCCATGAAAATGCTGTCCGGCGCAGAGGTATCAACAATGCTGATCGTCTTTGTTATGCTGGTCGCCGTCGCCGATGTCGTCAGCAAATTATTCAGAGAGCGCCTGCAATGAGTGCATCCCGTTCATCCCGCTCTTCCACCTTAGTAGTACGAACCGACCTGCCATCGCCATCGAAGCGCATGAGTGTGCCAATGCTCACTTTTATTATTGTATTGGCGATCCTGATCGTGAGCAGTTTTTATACGCTGCACATGAATTGGTCAGCCCTATTTTCAGATAACGCAGTCAAGACGTCCTGGGAATTCCTGCAAGGGTTTGCGCCCCCGGACTTATCTCCGGCATTATTGACCAAGACCTTTTTTGCCGCATTTGAAACACTGGCAATGTCTGCCCTAGGAACACTCCTGGCAGCCATGGCAGGCCTTTGTCTGGCGATTCCAGCCAGTGGGCGCTTCGGTGTGGTGGCGATGCGCTGCATTCGTTTGCTGTTAAATATTGCAAGGGCGATTCCCGAATTAGTCTGGGCATCCATCATGCTGATTGCAGCAGGCTTGGGGCCGTTTGCCGGAACAATCGCGCTCGCAGCGCATACGGCAGGTGTACTCGGCCGGCTCTTTGCAGAGGCGCTGGAAAATGCACCGAATCACGCTGCGATGACTCTTAGGATGAATGGCGCAAGCATACTGAGTAGTTTTTTATACGCAACCCTGCCTCAGGCATTGCCTCAAATGTTGTCTTATACCTTGTACCGCTGGGAAAATAACATTCGCGCTGCGGCGATCTTAGGGGTGGTCGGTGCCGGCGGTCTCGGACAAATGTTGAAATACCATTTATCTCTGTTTCAGATGCAAACTGCGGCTACTGTGATCATCGCCATGCTATTGTTAGTCGCCATGGTTGACGCATTGAGTTTTTCTCTCAGGCGTTGGCTGGTGCATTAATGAATGCCCATCAAATTTCGGTCTTATGTCTACACATTTTTCTATCAGGCTTGCTTCAAGTGACGATGCTCCGTGCATTGCAGCACTGGGTATGCAAGTATGGCTGCGCACCTATGCAACTACAGGAATATCAACACCCATTGCGAATTACGTACTAAAGGAATTCACCGAAGATCGTTATCGCCAGTTGATTGCGGACACGAAAAAACAATTGATGATTGCTGAAGTCGATGGATATCTCGTGGGTTACGTAATCATCGGCCTGGGCAATACGTTTACGAATGTTCATGTAGAAGTTGAAAAACTCTATGTTCAGGAATATTTTACCGGTCAAGGGATAGGCAAGGCTTTACTCGCATCATCGCAACTCACGGCATATAACTATTGTGCGAGTTCATCGGTATGGCTCACCGTGAACGCAAAAAATCAGAATGCCATAGCGTTCTATAATCAACTCGGATACAGGCATGAGGGTGATACTGATTTTGTACTGGATGGCATCAAATATAAAAATTATGTGATGGTTGTGCGGCCTCACAACAATCAGTCCTGAATCTAATTCGATATGAAAACCCTCTATCTCTCGTCCTTAAGTTCAATCTTGCTCTCGCTATCTTGCTGGTCTCAGGCAACCCCTCTGAATCCGACAAGCAAACATGAGATTACCCATCTGCTCACGTAGGTAGCGCAATCAGGATGTCAGTTAAACCGAAATGGAAGCTGGTACACCTCGCAAGAAGCGAATGCGCATTTGAATAAAAAATATCAATACTTGCTGGATAAAGATCTGATTTCGACCGCTGAATCTTTTATTACTAAAGCGGCCACCGAAAGCAGCATGAGTGGTAAGGCTTACCTGGTGAAATGCCAGGCTAACGCTCCCGTGGAGAGCGCTAGCTGGTTAAGGACAGAGTTGCTCCGATATCGTCAGGCATCACATTAGGTGTGCTATTTAAGTGCCGCGATTAATTGTGACGATACAGACGTCACGCATATGTCCACATATCGACACAACTGTTTAGATACTGTAGGCGCCGCTATTTTTTCTTGGCTGAAAAATAAGCAATCCATTTTTGCTCGGATGGCGTTAGGGGTTTTGGCAGCATACGCTCCGGCACTTCCCACAATACGACTTTTGGCGGGCTTTGCTGAAAGGTCTTACCGCTCAGGTAGGCCATTGCTGCCCCTTCAAAATTTCCACCATCCTTGGCAAAATTAGCGACTGGTGCGCCCAGGTGATAACTTAAAAACGGTACGAAATTCGATGCCCGCGAAAATGATGTGCCGACCAATGCCACCGTAGGCAAACCAATATCGCCGAATAAATCATCACCGGCAGCATCTGCGGAATCTGTCGCGCTGGCGCTGGCTACTATCGTAGTCAACTGTGCAGTCTCAGCTTTTGGACGCAATATCGCGGGTAAACCATCGAGATTAGCTACGCGCAACAAGTCGCCAGAACGGTCTATGACTTTACTCTTAAGCGCAGCAGGATCAGGCGCAACCGCAGGGGCCGCGTGCAGCTTCTCCGCATGCAAATGAGCAGCAATGGCTGCTGCTGATGCGTTGGAACCGATTTCATTCCAGTGCGAATCCGTCCGGTAGTAGCGCTCGCCTGAAGTTGCCATTAAGGCTGGCGCCAGATTGATCGTATCGACACCCGTTTTTTTCAGTTGATCAACCCAACTATCCAGACGTGATGCAAAACTGGCTGGGCGGTGCAATCCGCACAGATGCGCTTGCTCGATTCTTGACTTATCAGGTACGACAGCAACGACTAACTGGATTCCACGAGCTTTCAAATCTTTCGCCAGGTTACTGACGATACCAGCTCTGGCCAGCGCCGATTTTTCCGCATCTGGAAATACCTCTAATTCATCGCTGAGAAAAAACCAGTCTTGACAACCCATGCGCACGGCAGTCCCGGTATCACCGGCGACGGTCCAGGTCACGGCACGCTCAATCTGGCTAAATACTTTACTCCAGATGAAATGGGCGTTGAGTTGTGCAGAGAACCGTCTGGTGGATTCCCCACCAAACAATTGCTTAGGTTCGCCTACGCCTTTCCACGACTCTGCCGGCACCTTACTCAAGGAAATTACGGTAACGCAAAAACCGGTGAGCATGACAAGCACGAAGGCTAAGGCAGGGACATAAGTGATCCAGGCAGATCGTTTTGATGTGGCAGGGATGGTTGCTGTTTTCAGTTCGGTCATGATGCGTCCTTAAAACTGAAAATACAAAAATGGGATTGCTTTTTGACCAGCCAGCACAATCACACCATAGACAAAAGTAATGATTGGCCAGATTGCGCTCCAGGTTACAGACCCCAAACCACCACGTGCAGCAATCCTTGTCGCAGGATAAGTGACGCACAGCACACCAATCGCAAAAGTCAGCAAAATACTTGGTCGTAGAGCCAGTGCAACAGTGTCGCCCATCGCAAAACCATTCACACCGAACTGACCCGCAAGCATTCCCATTGCCGACGCAAAACCGTCAGTACGGAATACCGTCCAGGCCAGCATCACCACAATCATAGTCAAAGTGCGGGATGCAAAATTTGGCATTGAATATCCGCGCATGGTGAATGCGCGATCACAACATAATGCAGTACCCTGGATAATGCCCCAGATTAAAAAATTCCAGTTATCACCGCCATGCCACAAACCACCGATTGCCATGGTCAGCATCAGGTTGACGTAAGTACGTACTGCTCCATTACGATTGCCACCCAATGCGATGTAGAGATAGTCACGCAACCATGACGATAAGGTCATATGCCAGCGCCGCCAGAAGTCCTGGATAGATACGGCAAGATAGGGATTATTAAAATTCTCTTCGAAGCGGAACCCTAGCATCAGACCCAGTCCGATTGCCATTGCGCTGTAGCCGGCAAAATCAAAATAGAGTTGCAACGTGTAAGCGGCGCATCCTGTCCAGGCATCAACAAAGCTGGGGTTATGCAAACCAAAAGTTAAGGCAACAAATGGGGACAGCGTATCGGCGATCAATACCTTCATCGAAAAACCGATCATGAAGCGACGCACACCCGCAGTAAATTCTGCACTGGAAAAAACTCGCTCACGAAGCTCTTTATCAATGACTTTATAACGCACGATAGGACCTGCAATCAGATGCCCGAACATCGCCATATAAGCACTGAAGGAAATAATGCTGTACTGCGCAGGTACTGTTTTACGACGGACATCGACCACGTACGAGATCGCATGCAATACGGTGAACGAGAGACCGATCGGCAGCATCACGTTTTCCCAGGGAATCAAGGGTAACTCGTGTCCCTTCAGCAGGCTGTTCAGTGACTGCACCACCATATTGGTGTACTTGTACCAGACGAGTGACGCCAGATTCAGAACAATGGTAATAGCCATGATTCGCGTCTTTGAGCGCTCATCACCGGTCTTATCAATCAGGATCGCAGCGCCCCAGGCGAGCACGGTCAGCGCAATAATCAACAGCAAAAACTTGGGCGTCCACCATGCATAAAACAACCAGCTTCCAACCAGCAAGGTGTGGTTACGAAAGCGCTGAGGTGTAATGAGATAGAAAGCAAAAAAAATCGGCAGAAAGAGAGTCAAAAACTCCAGAGACGCGAATACCATGGATCGACTTTCGGTCAGGAATTATTGTCGCGGACAAAGAACGCCTGACGTCCGGCTTTCAATGACAACAGGAAAACGCTATAACGCTCACCCGCTTGCAATTGAGACATATCGATAGCAGTGCCGACCGCCTGTCCATCACAATTAGCCTGCACCGACAGCTTGACCGCGTTAATCAGGCGGCGTTGCAGAGTTGCCGGTTTGACGGTTTCTACGATGGCTGCATTTTTGGCACCGCCGGTTAAACTGGCCGCACTACATTTTTCATCGAGATTTGAAAGGGATACGGAAGAGCGCATCGCGTTAAAATCTGTCGGGGTTTCCCTGACGATCAGTGTTTTGGCCGCAGCATCTTTACCGACCACGGCAATCGTAATAAATTCACCAGGCTTCGCCGTCACTTCGACCGGCAATTTATGGTTGCCAATCTGGACTGTTGCGGATAATTTGCTCCCCGCTTTAACAGGATAAAACCGTGACACCCGCGCATCACCCTGATTACCCAGAGCGATTTTAGCAGCGCCATTGACGACGCTGGCCTTATCGTCACTTGCATTCAGAAAACGTACGAAAGACGAATCTTCGCCGGGGCCAGTTTCATAAAGCTGTATATCTGCGTAAGCAGCAACAGAAACCAGAGTAGCGATGCAAGCGACAATAATTTTTTTCATATTTTCAAGAAAATAAGGTGAGAAGTCAGCGATAAAATACTAGATCAATGCTTAAATTTAACGCTTGATCGTATTCAATACCGCAGGAGCGACGATCGCATTACCGATTGCAGAGCCCCATGATTTATAGCCCGATGAGGTGAAATGCTGACCATCGATTGTTGACCATTCGCCTTGCTTGGACATGGTTTGTGAATCGATATAAGTGCAAGGTGCGACGATATCCGCCATGTAGGTCGACATCTCTTTGGCGCGTGCATAAGTTTTGTTAAACGGACCGCCTTCGGTACCCCAGGCCGGACCGACCCAGACGCAGGCAACACCATTATTTTTCACACCTTTTGTCAAGCGCGACACCTGCTGCCAGATCCATGTTTTTGGCAATTCAGGCTGTGTGTAGGCCGCCATGGTGTCGGCGTTGACCACGACAACCAAATTTGGCTTGTAAGTCTTAATTAATTCGTTAAAAGGACGGGTCGCTGCCTCTGGACCTGTTTTTTGCTCAACAGGACCATCCTTCAGACGTACTGCGCCACCGCATGAGGACTGGGTTTTTACCATCCACTCACCCGCCGCTACACCGCATGCGCCGAAGGAATAGACGACAGCACCTTTATTCATCAGATCATCATGCAATGTCGTGATCAGATAATCCGGTGTCGACATATGGCTATCGCCAATGATCAGGACGGTCAGGCCAGCAAGAAGTGCGCTCATTTTTGTTCCTATCAATTCAATGGGATGTTCAGGGATACTTTCCGGCTTTGAAGCGAAGTCTACACAACGTCAATTACGCGGAAGGAATGTCAGATAACGATTATAAATTTGATGTTCCAATTTGTTACAGTAATACAAGTAAAAAAGCTGAAATTTACGACAAATCACGATAATAATTCACACAATTTCACAAAGGAAATACTACTCAGCTTCATTTATTGTCTTTACAACAGCAAAATATCGGACCATATGCGGATGAGTCATTGGTCCCGGATCAGTTCAGCTGATATCATGAGCCCCCCCAAAAAAACACAAGCACCTGCATTTTTCTTTAATCACCAATCAAATGAAGGCGTAAATGAAGGTGCAAACGAGAATTCCAGAATATCTACGGTAAGAATGAGTAAATACCTTATAATGAACTAGTTATAACAAGCGGCGGCAAAATTTCCTCTTGCCGCCGATTCTATTTATGGCTATCAAACATTTCCTGCAGTTCTCAGACTTCACACTTGCCGAATTCAATTATGTGATGGAGCGCGCCCGCATCATCAAGCGCAAGTTCAAGACTTACGAAACGTATCATCCCCTGCTCGACCGCACGCTGGTCATGGTATTTGAAAAAAATTCCACGCGTACCCGCCTGTCGTTCGAAGCAGGGATGCATCAGCTTGGCGGCGCGGCGATTTATCTGAACACACGCGATAGCCAGCTTGGTCGTGGTGAACCAGTCGAAGATGCCGGTCAGGTCATGTCACGCATGTGTGACATCATCATGATCCGTACCTTTGAGCAGGAAATGATCGAACGTTTCGCCGCCAATTCACGCGTGCCGGTCATTAACGGTCTGACAAATCAGCATCATCCGTGTCAGGTGTTTGCCGATGTGTTCACGTACATCGAACATCGCGGCTCGATTCAGGGCAAGACTGTTGCCTGGATTGGTGATGCCAATAATATGCTGTACTCCTGGTTGCAGGCAGCGCAGATTTTTGATTTTCATCTGAACGTCTCGACGCCTAAAGGCTACGACATTGATCTGTCGTTTGTCGAAGCGGGAAATACGCACTTCACCCTGTTCGACAATCCCTCTGACGCTTGTGTCCAGGTTGACCTGGTTAATACTGACGTGTGGACCAGTATGGGTTACGAAGAAGAAAATCAGGCCCGCCTGAAAGCATTTGACGGCTGGATCGTTGATGAGGCCAAGATGGCACGTGCCAAACCCGACGCCTTGTTCATGCATTGTCTGCCAGCCCATCGTGGCGAGGAAGTATCGGCAGGTGTGATTGACGGTCCACAATCGGTTGTCTGGGACGAAGCCGAAAACCGGTTACATATCCAAAAAGCACTTTTGGAATATCTCGTAGTTGGCAATGTCACCGAGAACGCATAACACTCATTTAAATACCTTTAGTACAAAGAAAGCACACCATGAGCGACATCAAAAAAGTTGTATTAGCGTATTCGGGCGGCCTGGACACCTCTGTCATTTTGAAATGGCTGCAAGATAATTATCAATGCGAAATCGTTACTTTCACAGCCGATCTGGGTCAGGGCGAAGAGCTGGAACCGGCTCGCGCGAAAGCGATCAAGTTCGGCATCAAGCCAGAGAATATTTATATCGATGATGTGCGCGAAGAATTCGTGCGTGATTTTGTGTTCCCGATGTTCCGCGCCAACACCGTATATGAAGGCGAATATCTGTTAGGTACCTCGATTGCCCGTCCGCTGATCGCTAAACGTCTGATTGAAATCGCCAAAGAAACCGGTGCGGATGCAATCTCCCATGGCGCCACAGGCAAAGGCAATGATCAGGTTCGTTTTGAACTCGGGGCTTATGCCTTGATGCCAGGCGTCAAAGTGATTGCTCCATGGCGTGAGTGGGATTTGCTATCACGTGAAAAACTGATGAAATATGCTGAAGATGCTGGTATCGCGATTGATCAAAAACATAAAAACGGTGGCGCACCCTACTCTATGGATGCGAATCTGTTGCACATCAGTTTTGAAGGACGTCATCTCGAGAATCCAAGTGCCGAAGCCGAAGAATCCATGTGGCGCTGGACTGTCAGCCCGGAAGCCGCACCCGATGCAGCAGAATATCTGGACATCGAATACGAACGCGGTGATATCGTCGCATTGAACGGTGTACGGATGTCTCCGGCGACTGTACTGACCGAACTTAATCGCCTCGGTGGCAAGCACGGTATTGGTCGTCTGGACCTAGTAGAAAACCGTTACGTCGGCATGAAGTCACGTGGCTGCTACGAAACACCGGGCGGCACTATCATGCTGCGCGCGCATCGTGCAATCGAGTCGATTACACTGGATCGCGAAGTCGCTCATCTGAAAGATGATCTGATGCCACGTTATGCGAGCCTGATCTATAACGGCTACTGGTGGGCACCAGAACGCCTGGCATTGCAGACGCTGATTGATCACACACAACAAACTGTCAACGGCTGGGTCCGCGTCAAGCTGTATAAGGGTAATGTCATCACAGTCTCACGCGACTCTAAAACAGACTCTCTGTTTGATATGAATATTGCCACGTTTGATGAAGATGGTGGCGCTTACAATCAGGCTGACGCTGGCGGTTTTATCAAACTCAATGCCTTGCGTATGCGTATTGCCGCAAATGCCCGTGCCAAACGCGGACAATAAGAATTTCAGTCGCTTTTTTTAATATCCTCAGCCCGCAACCTAACGATAGCGGGCTGTTTTTTTATGAGCATTCTATGAGCACACAATTCGATCAAGTCAGCGTCATCAAAAAAGCTAATCTCTATTTCGACGGCAAATGTGTTTCACACACGATTCTGTTCGCCGATGGCAGCAAAAAAACCATCGGTGTAATTTTCCCCTCCAGCCTGGTGTTTAATACCGGTGCGGCTGAAATCATGGAACTGAATGCGGGCTCTTGCCGGATTCGTTTGCAGGGTGAAGAGAACTGGACAACCTATCATGGTGGGCAACAATTTAATGTTCCGGCCAATTCTAGTTTTACTATTGAAACACTGGAGACACTGGACTACGTTTGCCACTTCGTCGCCTAATCGACCTTTGTCCGCCGATTTTATTCGTCAATAGAGCGTCGTAGTGCGATAACTACGACGCTATTCGCAAAAAACTTTACGCACGTAGAGTATTGATATACTCCCATATAGTATATTTTCAACTGCAGCATATAACCTGCGGATTCAAGCTATTTTTTTTATAAAAATAGGGGAGTATATAGTTTCAATCTATGCAAATACAGGCTCGATTTCTAAATCCACATCAAATCTGGCCTTTACATCCGCTTGTATTCGGGATGCCAAAGCTCTGACCTCGACTCCTGTCGCACCACCAAGATTCACTAATACCAATGCCTGTTTGTCATATACGCCAGCGCTGCCGAGTGCCCGGCCTTTCCAGCCAAACTGCTCAATCAGCCAGCCTGCTGCCAGCTTGTAATCACCTGTCGCCTGCGGATAACTCACCAGCGCAGGATATTCTGCAATCAGGCGATCGCGGGTCGCCGCACTGACGACAGGATTTTTAAAAAAGCTGCCTGCATTACCAATCACTTGCGGATCTGGTAATTTTGCCTGCCGGATGGCGATGATGGCATCGCTAACATCACAGGCATCTGGGGCTGCGATCCCTTTGGCCTCAATATAGCGGGCAACATCGGCGTAATTCAAACGCGCTTGCCATAATTTTGGCAAAGCAAAAGTGACGCTCAGTATTATCATGCGATCTTTGAAGGCATGTTTAAAGATACTGTCGCGATAAGCAAACTGACAGGCCACTTTATCCATGATGATGATGTCGCCGGTGGCAAAATCGAATGCCTTCAGGCTATGAAATACATCTTGCATTTCAACGCCATAGGCACCGATATTTTGTATCGGTGCGGCACCGACAGTGCCAGGGATGAGAGAGAGATTCTCCAGTCCACCCAAACCCTGTTTTAGCGTCCACAATACGAATTCATGCCAGCTCTCGCCTGCCTCTGCCTGGACCAGCACATTGTCGCTATCCTCACCGACAATGTATTTCCCTAGGCAGGACATCTGTAGGACTAGTGCCTCAACTTTGTCTGACAGCACCAGATTGCTACCGCCACCCAAAATCAAGCGCGGCAATGCAGACAAACCAGGATCATCGCGCAAGGCAGATAGCTGCTCTGGCTGAGAAATTTGTACAAAACGTCTGGCGCAGGCAGCAATTCCGAAGGTATTGAGCTTTTGCAGGGGATAATCGTAAAAAAGGGAAAATTTGTTCGTCATAAGCGCAGAATTATAGCCTTAGGCTCATAGCGTCGGCGCGCATTTGCTAAAATGATGCTTACTCATACTTTCACTAAGGATTACCATGCCCTCATTTGATACCGTCTCAGAAGCCAATATGGTTGATGTCAAGAATGCGGTGGATCAGACCAATAAGGTCGTGACCAATCGCTTCGATCTGAAAGGCAGCAGCGCCAAAGTCGAACAAAAAGACCGTGAGCTGACTATCTATGGCGATTCGGAATTTCACCTCGACCAGGTCCGTCTCGAACTCACGATGACCATGGGTAAACGCAATGTCGATGTACGCTTCATGGATCTCGGCAAAATCGATAAGATCGGTGGCGATAAAGTCAAACAAGTCATCAAGATCAAAAATGGCATCGAAACTGAAGATGCAAAGAAAATCGTTAAAGCTGTCAAAGACAGCAAAATGAAAGTGCAGGCCAGCATTCAGGGCGATGCCGTACGCGTGACAGGTACCAAGCGCGACGATTTGCAAGCGGCGATGGCAATGCTGCGCAAAGAAATTAAAGATCTGCCGCTGGAATTCAATAACTTCAGAGATTGAGTGCTACGTTTCAGTTTTTTTGCATATGCCAATCCTGAGATTGCAACGCCACCACAACATGCCTCGACTATCTTCACTATGAAAAAGATTTCTCTCTTGCTCTGGATATTGATGCTGAGCGCAACTGGATGCGCCTATGCAGCATCAAAGGCAGATGTCGGTGTAGTGGGATTATTTCCAGGCAAGGCCGTATTGGTCATCGACGGGAATGAGCCAAAAACCTATTCGGTCGGCAGCACTATTGGCGACGGCATGAAATTAGTATCGACCGATAATGAAACCGCCACCATTGAAGTCAACGGCAAACGTCAGGTTCTGACGATTGGTCAGTATGTGCATCGCGCTGCGCCGAGTAGTGGAAATAGCGTGGTATTACAAGCCGATGCACAAGGACATTTTTTCACAAAAGCCCAGATCAACGGTGGCAGCAGCCTGAATATGCTGGTCGATACGGGAGCCAGTTTAATCTCGATACCGGCAGCCGATGCAACCAAACTGGGGATCAATTACAAAGCAGGTCAGTTAGGCCGTTCGAGCACGGCGAATGGTGTCATTAACGTATATAGGGTACGTTTAGATACCGTCAAAATCGGGGATATTGAATTGCAGCAAGTCGACGCATCAGTCAATGAAAGTGGCCTCCCGTTCACCCTGCTTGGCATGTCATTTTTAAAGCGCGTGGAAATGTTACGCGATGGAGAACGATTGACACTGACGAAACGATATTAGCATCTGGAATAGCAGAGACTGACATCGTGGTCTGATAGGTAGAAACATAATTAAGTGCCACAAAAAAACCTGACGCACTTCACAGCCGTCAGGCTTTTTTCTCAGCCAGCACTTAGCAATAAGGCGGGACTATTCTCGCAACTTCAGGCGGCGTAATTTGACCGCATCGGCCAGACCTTCCAGCACTTTCACACTGTCATCCCAAGCGATACAGCCATCGGTCACAGACTGCCCATATACCAATTCTTTGCCTGGCACCAGATCCTGACGGCCGGCGATCAGATGCGATTCAATCATCACACCGACTATTCGTGTATCGCCCGCAGCGATCTGGTTTGCAATATCAGCACAGACGGGAATCTGGTTGGCAGGATTTTTTGAGCTGTTAGCATGCGAAGCATCAATCATCAGACGCGATGCCAGTCCATTACTCGCAATGTCCTTGCATGCTGCGTCAACGCTGACTGCATCATAATTCGGCGTCTTACCACCACGCAAAATGATATGGCAATCTTCATTGCCGTTAGTGGACACAATGGCAGAATGTCCTCCTTTGGTCACGGATAAAAAATGATGCGGCTGCGATGCCGCTTTAATTGCATCCACCGCGATTTTCACATTACCGTCGGTGCCATTCTTAAAACCAACCGGACAAGAGAGGCCGGACGCAAGCTCGCGGTGAACCTGAGATTCCGTCGTACGTGCGCCAATTGCGCCCCAGCTAATCAGGTCGGCAATGTATTGCGGACTAATCACATCGAGATATTCCGTTCCTGCAGGCAAACCGAGTTCGTTGATATTCAACAGTAGTTCGCGTGCAATCCGTAAGCCGTCATTGATGCGGAAACTGTTGTCCATATACGGATCGTTGATCAGCCCCTTCCAGCCGACCGTCGTACGTGGTTTTTCGAAATACACGCGCATTACAATTTCCAGTTCACCCGCGAAACGCTCACGCTCTTTAGCGAGCTTATGTGCATATTCCATCGCGGCCTTGGTGTCATGGATAGAGCATGGACCAATCACCACCATGACTCTGTCATCTTGCGCATGCAAAATCCGGTGTAAAGCAGTACGCGCATTGGCAGCGGTATCGGCGGCTTTTTCAGAACAGGCGAACTCACGGATCAGGTGTGAGGGGGGAATTAATTCTTTCATTTCCCGAATGCGTAGATCATCAGTGCGTAACATAGTCTCTCCGTTCAATGTTCAAAAATAGGTAGTAGTAAAAATGACGTCTGGTTTAATAAAAAACTTAATCAATACAAAATTTAATAAATGCTAAATGAATGCTAAATAAGTGCTTAATAAGTGCTGAAGCTGGTCAAAAAAAAACCGCCATCACTGGCGGTTTTTTAGAAATTTGGTTGGCTCTTTTTCCGTGCGCTTACCGTTTTTCCACCGCCGTTGGCTGGGAATAGCTAAAGTAAAAAAAGAAAAAGAAGCGTGTAAATTTCATATGTAGTAGTAACTCAAATTCGGGGCTTTATGTGCGATCAATAGTTGGTATGCTGGGCCTGTTATTCTCTGGCATACATCATAAGCGAAACCTATAGTGCATCAAAAAGTAGCATTTAGCAAGCTTCAGGCTGAAGAATAACGCTTATTTTTTCCAAAGTGCCGGTGGCTCCGGTGGCAAATTATTTTGATTCGGGTAGACATCCATTATGGGCTCTTTTTTTGAAGTAAGTAATTGGGGAGTGTTACGGCTCATCCAGTTACGCAATTCTGTTAAATTCGCAGCGATATCGGTGCGATTCGGGCTCAGTCTAGTCGCACGCTCAAGCAAATTCAGCGCTTTCTCATGATCGCCCTGTGCCGCATAGGCAACCGCCTGATTATTGAGAGCAGACGCATCGAATGGATTGGTTTTCGCAGCTTCTGCGAATTTTTTGATCGCGGCAGCATTATCGCCTTGCGCCAGATAAGCGCGCCCTTCCGCCTGCGGATCTTCTGCCCACGCCAGTATTGGCATGCTCGCCAGCAGGCATTTCAATAAAAAATTCAACATTGTCTTCACAATTTAATTCCCGAGATAATAAGGTTTCGGTGCAAAAGGAGGAAACGGTATTGGCCTTCTCTGCGCTTCAAATGTGTATTTCAAATAAACAGCACCGGACGCATCAGTGAAGTCACCGGAGTTATCAATCGAAAAGCGGCTACCGATAAAAAACTTCGGCGCCAATTGGTACTCAACACCGCCCAGAACTTTATACTGTATGCCGCTACGGGTCTGCCCCGGATAAGACGTCGCTATATTCAGGCTAGGATTCGCAGCTGAAAATGCTTCTAACTCGACCTGATCCGGTCTGGAGTTCGGATAATACAAACTGCTTTCTTCGGTAAAGCGCTGAATACCAACCGAAGCACCGACTTGATAGGCGAGATTGCCTTTGCGTCCGCTCAACTCCAGAGGGACACCTAATGCGACATAATTTTTAGGGCTGAAATAACCGCCCTGACCGTAACTAAAATAGCGCAAGTTCTTTTTATAAAACATCGACGTCATGCTGAGACCTGCGGTGGCAACCATATCCCGGTTTCGCAGGAAACGCCAATAAGCGCCACCACCTAGCTCAAACATACTATTGCTTGCTACGTTTTTACCATTGACGCCGGCGTAACCAGCGCTGGCATAAACCCCACCATCATCGGCATCATAAGAGGTGTCGAGATGAACTCCCGTGCGGGTCACACCACCCCAGGTCAGCCCATACAAACTATCGCTGGTTCCCGCATATGACAGGTAACTATCAGTGACTGAACGACGCGATATTTCGACACTCAGATTCACATCATCAATACGACTGGACCAGCGCAAACCGCCAACAACATTTCGGACAGGAAAACCAACTGGACTGGTTCCAGCATCGATTTTAAAACCACTAAGCTCATAGGTCAGGCTCAAAGCCACCCCTTTAGCCTGCTCAGATAATTGAGAGACGCTCGATAATCCTGCCTTTGCAGCGACACTACTAAAAGTCTGCTTGGCGAATTTCGCACGTTCGTTGATCTCGGCATTCTTGCCAAACTGACCGGAGATAGTGGGATCATTCAAATATAAAGTTCCGGCATCAATGGATACAGGAATAATCTTTAAGCCCATTTGCCCCATACCAAGTGAACTCAGATAAAGCTCAATTGGCATTTCTATGTCTTTTAACTGGGATAAGCCTTTTTCACCGCTACGCGCGCGCGCCGCAAATCCTACAGATATCTGAGAACGGTTTAAAGAATTCAGCGCATCGATTTCTTCAAGCAAAGAGGCCTCTTCTGCACTGGCAGGCGCGCGAGTTAGTGCGGATCGCGCACTACCAGCACTGTCGCTGGCAGAGACGGCTTGCGTCGTACGCATTGCAGTTGGCGCAGACTTAAGCTGAGCAGATTTAGGCGCTTCTGGCAGTCCACGTGCAGTCTGCGCAGACACGGATGCTGACGATGTTGCTGGTAGCAATCCCGGGGTTATTTGAGGCAAACTCGCACTCACCGCAGGTGCCGCGGATGCATTCATCACTGTGTTCGAGCCGTTCAAAGATGGCAGTCCTACAGCAGAGGACGATGCCGTGGCAGCGACCACAGAAGCTGCCTGCGTGACAACAGATGGAGCAGCAATTACAGGAGAGGTCGATGATGTTACCGGTGCTTTGGCTGGAAGAGGAGGCGTTACGCCAGGAGTTCTGGCTGCCGGGGCGACCTCTTTCAGTACCGGACCGGGAATAGTTCTGACATCCTGACTGGCATTTTTACGTTCGGCAAACGGATTCATCTTAAAATCAACTGGCACCGCAACAGGTTCTGGCCCGACCAGACGTAAACCGTTAGCCCCCATTCCTGCCATCGTATGTTGCGCCTGCTCTAGTGCCAATGCCTGCTTAAACAAGCTCAGTGCTTTGCTGTTGTTTCCCTGAGCTCGCGCTACCCGCCCTGCCAGAGCAATAAAGCGCGGATTATCAGGCTGTAATTTCAACAAGGCTGCGAGATGGATTTCTGCGTTCGGAAAGTCCTTGATCTGAATTGCGGCATAGACCAGACCTTGTCTTACTTCGATATTTTCCGGCTCTGTCTGCAAGACCCGTGTATACAGCTCTTTTGCAGCATCTGTCTCTCCTGCCGCCGCATACATACGTGCCAAAGAAAGCAGCAGCAAACTGTCATCAGGATCCGCAATCAAGTAAGGCTGAATATATTCATATGCCAAAGCCAGATCACCCGCTTCTCTAGCTCTTTCTGCACGGCGCATGGCAATCACGCGTTGCAGATTTTTAAATGAGCTTGCCTCGGTATCTGCCAATTTAGGCAAGGCAGCAATTTGTCGGATAACTCCTTCCAGCTCGGCATCCTGATTAAGACGTAATAAGGCATCGGCATACTGCAACAACAAGCCCGCTGAAGGCGATGCTGTTTTTTGAACTGCTTGACGGATCATCGCCAGACCGCGCGCCGGGTCACCGTTGTTGATATACAAGGTGGCGACCGCACCGATAAACTCTGGCTCATTTGCAGCGGTACTTTCAACTGAAGTGAGCAGATCTTTAGTCAACCCCAGCTCTCCCTGCTTAAGCAAAAAATTGATACGATCAAGCTGAACATAAATCCACAGACGTTTTTGCAAGGCGAACATTTCTGGCTTGCGCGACTTGGCGGGGATTTTTTCCATGGTCATCAGCCCTTCCCACCACAATTGCTGGGCTGCACTAAGTAAAGCGCTGACATAGAAGGCATCTGGCTGAGGATTCTCTACATTGGTCAAGGCATCCAGTAAAGAGCGTGCCTGTCCCGGCATGTCACGTTTCAGATACAACTGCGCCAGATACAGGCGTAGCCACACGTTATCCGGTGCAATCAGGATCGCATCTTCGAGCGCTAGCTGAGCGCCATTCACATCACCGGCTGCCTCTGCCGCTTTGGCTTTCTCCATCAGGTCATTGGCCTTCATATCAGCCAGCGCGGTCAACTGTGCCGGTGACATCATGCTGCTCAGCGCCTCTAAATCCTTGATACGTTTTTGCAGGGACAGTACGCCGACCAGGCTATTCAATGCGGTTTTATTGTCTTTATCATCTTTGAGAACCAGGCGATAATTTTCCTCGGCTCCTGCCAGATCATTTTCAGCAAGCAGTGCATCGCCGAGCTGCAAAATTCCTGAAGGTTCCTTACTATTCAGTTGCACGGCCTTACGCAATAAGGCAATACCTTTTGTGCTGTCACTGTCCTCAAAAGCTGTTCGGGCTTCCTCGATCATTGCCCAATAGGCCGAACTTTCGTAGGCCTGTTTCCATTGATCTTTATTTTTTTTCGGCAACAGATCAATTGCTTTTTTAATCAAATCACGGGCTTCGATAAAGGCCTCCTGACGCATTTTTACCAAACCATATCCACCGAGTGCGGTCGGATCTTTAGGCTTCGCTTTCAGGATTTTTTTAAACTCTGTTTCAGCGGTTTGAATATCGCCTTCTTCCAGCGCTTTAAAACCGGCCGCCTGACTCTTTACCAAAGGATTTTCAACTACCACCTTGGGTTTAGTAGCGGGACGTTGTGTGCCTGTTTCCGCATTAGCCGCACTTGCGCTTGTCGCCCGGTTCAGATTTGTCAGGCGGTCTTGGATAGTTTTGTCGCCTGGATGCTTTTCTAGGTAATCATGAAAATATTTCGCATTGCCATTTTTCAAACCCATCCAGCTTAACGTTTGCCTCCAGGAGGCATTGGCTTGTGCCGCTACCTCTGGCTTAGTAGTCAGATTTTCCAGCATCGCCAAACCTTCTTTGCGGGTAGGTTCGCGGTAGGTCAATATCTGCGCGAGCGCCAATGCATATTTGGTGTTTGCCGGATTTTCTTTACTGAGCTTTTCTATACCGCGTTTCGCTTCGTTATAACCCGCCAGAGTACCTGCCAACACCTGATAATATTCCAGCGCAGCATCGCCTTTCAGCTTGCTAGGGTCGCCCAGTAAGCGATAACTCTCGACCGCAGCATCCGAGTCGCCTTGCTGAGCGAGACGCCGTGCGTCATCCAGCTGACCTTTACCTGCAACGCCGCGACGCACCGCCTCTTCCGCTACACGGATCTGCGAGCTGCCTGCCTTTAGCTGTCTAAGCTTCGCCAGATAGCTCTTGGCCAGTTCGGCATTACCGCTCTGACTTTCAAATAAGGTCAGTGCGACCAGCGCGTCGACATGATCCGGGTCAATTTTCAATAATTTTCGCCAGGCATCTGCCGCATTATCATCGCGACCGCGTTGCGACCAGTACTGGGCTTGTTCTATCAGTTTCTGATTTAAAGGAGAAGAAGAATTAGCGAGCGCGACTTCGCTCTCGAAGACCATCGACAAAAGCGCCAGTACCATCGCTTTTTTCTTTAAAACCATTCAATTCCCCTAAAGAACATATTCTTTTATGTATAGCCGGTCAGAGCTTTTTTAACACAAATGCAAATGTCTGAACACGCATTGCGTCAGAACATTTGCATTCGGATTTTCGTAGATCGCAGTCTCTTACGCAACTCTGAATAGTGGCTAAAAAACTGGACGACTCATCAATATAGCGACTGGCCAGATTTTATTTTTTCTCATCGACTGTCAATCGAGATGCTGCTTTTTTCCGTAAGAAACGGAACATTACGGTGGCAACAATCAGCGATGCCAGCATCAGGAACGCAATCAAAATCATAGGATGGTTTGACAAATGCCATTTCACCCATGTCCAGAATGGCAGGCTACCGACATAATAGGTATCGCCGATCTGTACATTCTCCATCTTGTCGCCTTTGACTAATACCAGATCACCTTGGTATTTGCTTCTTAGGTCTGGTTTGAGTAAGGCTCTGGTCAATCCCAGTAAATTATCACCATCACCGGCAGTCAATACCACCACACTGCGGCCACTGCTAAGCGGCGATTCAAATTGCATCATCGCGCCAAAAGCATTGCCTGTACTTGCCAGCATGTCACCGGTGTGACGTTCAATCTTGTCGATGTCGCGCCCTGACCAGCGAGCAAGAATGCGCATAAAGCCTGTAGGTAATTGGAGTTTATTACCACTTTCATCCATCGCTAAGGGCAGATATTTCGCCCACTGCTTAAGCAAGGAGACATTGCCATTTGTTCCGATAATCAAAATATCTTTATCACTGAGTTTATCCAGATCGCTACCGCGCACGACGTTATTATTAGTCACAGGATAGCCAGTCGATTCGCCCATACGTCCCATCAGATTCAAAAACACTTCTGTCTCTTGTGCAGTTGGACGGTCGGGCATTACGATCGCTGTCTCTGACAAATCTGCCATGCGTGTAAATGGAAACCCCGCATTCGCTACGTGTGCCAGATTTGGCATTGCGGTGTAGTGCGGCATGTCTGAAAAATCAATCGTCGAGTCGGGATCAATCGCCGATCTGACATTATCCAGGTACACATCTTTACATGGACCCTGCTTCACATAGTCATAGAAAAAGTGAAACTGCAATTGGTTCTCTGCACCGATCTGGAAGGTCGGCACTTGAATTTCTTCCTGCGCGTAACGATGACCGTCCTTAAACAGCAACATCACGGATTCTTTAATTTTGCCTTTTTCTACCTGCCCGCCAGACAAGGACAATGAACGGATAAATTCACCATTGATACCGATATTCAACGTCGACCGGTCCACGTTAATCCTTGGCGTAAAACGATAACGTAAATCGATAGGAACGCCATCTCTTTGCCATGTGAATAAATCCGGCGCAACACGCATATTCACGCGGATCAAATCCGGGGTCAGACCTTTCACCTGCAAATCCTGATGTGTCACCAGTTCACCGAACTTGACGGGACGATTCGTTGGCAGCCAGTTCGGCGCATCGTAAGGTGTACGTGGATTAGCTTCTTTGAAATTTTTGATAAAAGCGCGATCACCAGATAAAGCAATCTGTCCCAACACCAGTGACTGAGCAGCGATGCGCAGCTCAGCAGCATTACGTCCCATCACCAGAAGTAATTTGGTATTTTGATTTGAGGGATTAGTCATGATGTTTAAAGTCGGCCCAGAAATGACTGGCAACTTCAAGCCTGCGGGGACTTCATTCGACGTTGCAAAGACGATGGCGTTTCCCTCGGGCAGTGACTGGGTTGCTACCGGAAATTTAGCGCCACGATACGCTGCCAGATGACCAAACCATGAAGCAACGATACCGGCATTACGTAAAATATCCAGGGATGGCGCGGCAGGCATGACAAATGGCAACTCCAGCATCTTATTGTCACGTTTGTCAAAAAATGGTGTTGGCAACAGTGCCAAATCATTTTGTAAAGGAATCGAAGTAATCGTCAATTCCAGGTTCGACGTATTACTGACATTCGCCCATAAACTGGAATGATAGGGATCTTCACATTCTCTGGTGTAATGTCCTATCAACTTGAAGCCGAGCTGGTTAAAGTCCGCGAACAAACGCGGATCGATGTTCGTTTCACGAACAAAACCACTCGCCGTTTCTTTGGGCAGAGGTACGACTGTCACCAACTCGTTATTGACCAGGACTTTCATATGCGACAGTTCTGGCAGCATAGCGGGCGAATAAGCGACGCCGTAACGGACTTTTGCCGCAGTAATCAGCTCATCGCTGCGTACGGTAAAGGGAAAGGATCTCTCTCCTTCAACACCGCGCAATTCGATATTAGAACCTGACCCCATCTGCTTCAAAGAGATGTTGATCGTTCTTTGGGATAAGGCTGACTTCACTACAGATTCTTTATCGGGCACGGCTGAGACTGAAGCTGCGGATTCGCTGGCTGCCTCTGAAGCAGAGGCTTTGGCATGCTTAGATTTTGCATCTACATTGTCATGCCCAAGCAATAACAAACCAAACAGGAGCGCCAGTGCGGTGGTGCTTCGCTTACGCACCAGCTTTGTTTTGATCATTTTCACCATAGTGGAGTTCGTTATTTTGTTAAAAGGCATTGTTTTATTTCCTAAGTACTGCATGATACTTGAACCAAATCGTGAAAACCCAACCATACTGTGCATCGTAATTTCCTTCAAACCATTTAACGGATGATCAAAATCACGTTCCTGCGACCAGTTAAGCCAGACGTCAGCACGACCAACCGTGCAATTGACCAGGTTAATCTCCTGCTCAAGCGATAAGGTCTGAAATTGCACACTGACTAAACCTTGTTTTGAAAATACCACGGTAGCCGGGAAAATGTGTTCCCCCGCCGTACCATACAAAGACACCTGTACTTCGGCATCTTTATCGAGAATGACATCCTCAGGTAGCTTTAAAGACATTCCCCCTAAAGAAAAATCTTCTGTTTCACACACCAGAGAATGGCCACCGGGCATACGCAGAATCGCACTCAGCTTCGCCCTGACGCGATGCGTTCTGCGTACCTGCTTAGATTCGGTAGCCACAGCAAGGGTCGCTCCAAGGATGATCAGGTTATAAATCGTCCACAGCATATTTAAAATCACTGTGTCTAATTCATAGGTATTCCACCAGAGTGCTCGGCCAATACCGACAATGAAGCCCAGGATATTCAACCCCAGCATCACCAGATAAGGCTTGGAAATTACCCAGTCAAAGTGCTCTTTCTCAACCAGACCACCTTTAGCAGTCACGTTGAAAGTACCCAGCTTGGGATTGATCAGGGCAACCAGAGTTGGCCGGAAAATATACCAGGCTAGCGTCGCCTCATAAACCTCCGCCCAGAACGAGTGACGGTGTGCACCTTGTATCCTGGAGTTCGTTAAGTTGGCATGCAATAAATGCGGTAAAGAATACGCGGCGATCGCCAAAGCAGACGCTTTAATAATATGGACTTCAAAAAATAAATATGAAATAGGCGCAAGCAAAAACACCATGCGCGGAAATCCATAGAAAAAATGAAGCATCGCATTGCTGTAGCAAAGTCTTTGTCCGAATGACAGCCCTTTACCCAGCAAGGGGTTATCCGTCCTGAAAATCTGCGCCATCCCCCGCGCCCAGCGAATACGCTGCCCGACGTGAGCGGATAAACTTTCTGTCGCCAAACCAGCGGCCTGAGGTAGAGCGAGATAGGCCGTGTTGTAACCAAGACGCTGCATCTTCAGCGCAGTATGCGCATCTTCCGTCACCGTTTCTACGGCAATCCCGCCAACTTCCATCAGATATTTGCGACGCAGAATTGCACATGAACCACAGAAGAAGGTCGCATTCCACAGATCGTTCCCGTCCTGTATCAGGCCATAAAACAATTCGCCCTCATTGGGAACATTGCGGAAAGTATTCAGGTTACGCTCAAACGGGTCGGGAGATAAAAAATGATGGGGTGTCTGAACCATCGCCAATTTTTCGTCTACTAAAAACCAGCCCATCGCATATTGCAAGAAGGAGCGTGTCGGCATGTGATCGCAATCAAAAATCGCGACGAATTCTCCGGTGGTTCTGGCCAGAGCGGCATTGATATTACCGGCCTTCGCATGCTTGTTATCGCTACGTATATAGCAATTAACGCCAACAGATTTGGCAAATTCCTGGAACTGAGGACGCCGTCCATCATCCAGAATATAAATATTGAGTTTATCTTTTGGCCAGTCGATTCCCATTGCTGCGAGTACAGTTGGCTTCACCACACTGATGTCTTCGTTGTAAGACGGGATAAATAAATCAACGACAGGCCACAGACTCGTGTCTTCTGGCATCAGGACTGGCTTACGCTTCAATGGCCACGCCGTTTGCAAATAGCCTAGTAATAAAACCAGCCAGGCATAAATTTCTGCAGACACAAGAACCAGCGCAAAAATTAAATCAACAAGATTCTCGGCATCAATCGTGTAATTGATACGCCAATAAATATAGCGGCTAGTTGCACTGACAGAAAACATGATCATCACCAGCGACACCAGCGTGCCAGTGTAGCGACGCAAATACATGGCGGTCCAGAATACGACAATCGAAAATAACGTCTGCCACACTAGTTCCAACGGAATACTGATACTGGTCCAGTACAAGCCAGCGGCGACAATCAGAGCAACCGCCCGCGTGGTTTTCAGCTCCCAACCAGGCCAGTTGACCAAAGTACGGCCAAATTCGTTCAGGCGACCATACAAATATCTTGAGTTGAGTATCGAGCGCATCAGGCAATTAACTTATAGCGATCCTGCAACCAGATCGTGATTTGTTGCAGATCATGGGTAGCAGAGCAATGTTTAGAGTAGAGAGAAACCGGAGATTGACAAGCCAGCGCCTCGCTGACGGCTTCGTCCTTATGAATCGTAATTGGCACCAGTTGCGCCCCCATGTTGGCTCTCAACATTTGTAATATATCCCGATGCAATTGTTTATTTGCATCCATTTGATTCACGATATAACTAGATCCAAAAAAATCTTGCCGGTCACTGCAATAGTAATGCAGTAAAGACTCAATTGAGGGGATCGTTGAATACGAGGCAGCATCCGGTTTGATCACAATCAATGCAATATTCGCGCAATGTAATACCTGCTGCAAATATACGGTTGGCCCCGGCGGTGTGTCGATCAATACAATTTCGTCATCCGCCAGGTTGAGTGAACTTAATTGCGTTGCAAGCCAACCCGGCTTACTTTTGATGAAATGCTCGAAAGCCACCCTATCCGGCTCATCAACAACACCATAAGGTAAAAAATGCACTCCATAGGAGCTTTCATACAAAGCATCTGACCAAGGCAAGCCCGACATCGTTTGCCGCACAACGCCTGCCGGATCTTCATGCTGCATACCGCAATGCAGACGCAGTGCATTTTGAGGATCAAGATCAAGTATCGTGACTTTTGCCCCTAGTGCAGCAATCGCTGCGGCAAGATTCGCTGTTACCGTTGTTTTTCCAACGCCACCTTTTGGAGAGATGACCGCAATTACCCTCATGGTTTAAATATTTTTTTAAAGAAGGAATTGACTGCAGGTTCCGGAGGCTGCTCTGCTTCGCCGCGTGCACCAGATAAACGGCTGAACAATGTTGCAAGCGGTGGATCGCCACGCTCCCCCGTCAAAGAAGCAAGCGGCTCATTAGCAGCGCGTGCGAACAAAGAGGATTCTTTTGGTACTTGGTCTGCACGCACGGACGGCGCGGAAGCTCCAGATAGATATTCAGCGCGGCGCAGCAAAGAACTCCCCGACTGAACTAACTCCCTGTGGATCTGCTGATCTGGCACCATCCGTCTAAGTGCAACAGAAGACAAGTCATCCAGTCGCGATATTGTCTCGACTTTAGGTACTGCACGAGCAGCAGCTGGTTTAGCTGCATTCACGTGAACATCTCTGAGGAGAGGCCAACGCTGCTTTGCCTGTTCGTTCATATCATCACGATGGATCTCTTTATACGAGTCCGCAGAACCGTCAATTTTTTTAAAGAGATTTTTGATATCGTTATCCATAATTTCAACCTTTCACACCTTGCCCGGCGAAAACACCACCTTAGCGGCGGGCAAAGTGTGCTTGCTCTTCCATGTGTTTTTTCAATTGAAAAACAATGACACGCCCATGTTCCAGAACCGCCCCTTTTTGAGTGAGTCGCAAAGTTTTATCAACTCCCAGCGACTCAAACCAATAGGTGTACACACCCTCGAGCAAAGCCGGCGACCATTCAAGTGCCTGCTCACCAAATGCAAGCTTGATTGGGCTCGCATTATGCACAATGATCAAACTATCCGACTCCTCATTAAGTTGCACCCAACCCCAGTTCAGATCTCGCCAGATTTTATTCATGCTGGCTTCCAGTGTACGCATCGTCGCACCACCGTCGAGCTTGAAACTAGCCGCCATCCTGAGTCCCAGCTTAAACATAAAAGCGCGCAAATCCTGCACATCGCCCTGAGTACTGAACTCTGCAGAAAATGCGCCAAGAAACGCGCGCCACTGGATGGAACATTGCTGTTCTTCGTAATAATTTATATTGTCTGAAACATTACTCACTATGCACCTTTGCAGTCTCAATCCGGCTGTCTGTAGCAACCTAAACTGACATTGTTGTTATTTTCGACTTTAGCATTTCATCAATACTTAAGTCTAGCGAATAGCGCTGAATAAATGTTAACTATTCATAAGCTAACAACATCCTATCTGCTGTCAAAATCATTCAATTCCAACATTTATTATCTGCTCGACACCAAGTCAAAGAGACAATACGCACTATGACTTTATTGTCACTCAGATTTCACTGAATTCCTACATTGACGTCAGATTTTCTTCTATCTTGAGATTATGCTTGGAATAAACAGGCTTCACAAAAATGTATACGCGAGGTTTGACAGAACGGATGCAAGAAAAGTGCCCGCGTCACACTGAATTTGTAAATTAAGTACTTAAATTTACGCTAGGGCGTAGCCGCTTGTATTGATTACTTAGCCCGCACTTGCAACTGTAACAATAGCCAGTCGACTACTTCCTGTAGTGCTGTGGCAGCGGGACTCTCCGGCTCATAATCCAGAACCAATCGCTCGTAAGCTAAGGCCTCTTCAATCTGAGCACTCTCGGGAATAAGAATTGGGACAACTCTGACACCTAACTGCTCCTTATACAAGGAGACGACATCTTGAGATAATTGACTATTTGACACTTGATTCACCAGATAAGCCGAGTTAACTGGCACGCCTGCTTCATTCGGGTGCGCTGCAATTAAGGATTCCATTTCTGGAATCGTTGCGTAAGAAGCAGCATCCGCCAACACCACAGTCAGTAAAAAGTCGGCAGCACGCATCGCCTGCGTTAAGTAAGCCGATGGTCCGGGCGGAGTATCAAGCAAGACTATTGTATTTTTTGGTAACTTAGCGCGCTTCAATGATTTCAGCAGCCACTCTGCTTGCTGCTCCAGCACTTGCTCAAAACCGATGCGTTGCTGCTCACCGGCACTACCGTAAGGGACAAAATCCACACCCAACGCACTGGAGAAAGCAACGTCCCACAGCTTGGGTGCTCTGTCTTCAGCAATGATACTGAGTCCACTGACAACATCAGGCGGCAATCCACCCATATGCCACTGAATCGCGTTTTGCGGATCAAGATCAAGTACCAGCACAGAAAAACCACGCTGTACAAAACCCAGACTGAGGTTTGCAGTCATCGTTGTTTTGCCAACACCGCCTTTGGCTGAGACGACCGCAATTACCGGCATAGTCTCTGCTCCGGAAGAGAAAATTCAATCATCGCCAAGTCTATCAATGTAAGGATCAGGCAGTACCGCCAACGGTCAATCCGTCGATGCGCAATGTCGGCTGTCCGACGCCAACAGGCAAACTCTGCCCCTCCTTGCCACATACTCCGACACCAGAATCTAGTTGTAAATCATTACCGATCATTGAGACGCGATTTAAAACTTCAGGACCGTTACCGATCAGGGTTGCACCTTTTACCGGATAGGTGACTTTGCCGTTTTCTATCATATAGGCTTCGCTGGCGGAGAATACAAATTTGCCATTCGTGATATCGACCTGACCGCCACCAAAATTCACAGCGTATAGTCCATTTTTAACGGAGGCCAAAATCTCAGCGGGATCTTTATCCCCAGCCAACATATACGTATTTGTCATCCTTGGCATCGGTAAATGGGCGAAGGATTCGCGACGTGCGTTACCGGTAACCGGCATCTTCATCAGGCGAGCATTCATCGTATCTTGCACATAGCCCTTCAAAATGCCGTCTTCGATCAAAGTCGTACACTGCGTCGGATTACCCTCATCATCCATATTCAATGAGCCGCGACGGTCCTTCATGGTGCCGTCATCGACCACCGTCACGCCTTTAGCCGCAACCCTGTCACCGATGCGTCCAGAAAAAGTGCTGGAACCCTTGCGATTAAAATCACCCTCCAGACCATGACCTATCGCCTCATGCAACAACACACCCGGCCATCCTGGCCCCAACACTACCGTCATCGGACCCGCCGGTGCAGGTCGGGCATCCAGATTCACCAAGGCGGACTTGACCGCCTCATCGGCATATTTCTCTAGCAACGCATCAGAAAAATAAGCATAATCGTAGCGCCCGCCACCGCCGCTTGACGCCATCTCACGACGACCGTTTTGCTCCACAATCACGGTCAGAGATACTCGTACTAAAGGCCGGATATCCGCAGCAATAACACCATCGCTACGCGCGACCAGTACGACATCATATTCACCTACGAGATTCGCCATGACCTGCACCACACGGGGATCTTTGGCTCTGGCGATTTTTTCCAGGCGCTCTAACAAATTGACTTTTTGGGTCGCATCCAAAGACGCAAGAGGATCTTGTTGCAGATACAGCGAGCGGCTGCCAACATTTTGCATGCTGGAGGCGACTTTGATTTTCCCTGCGCCTTGTCTGGCGATAGTACGGGTCGCCTGCACGGCATCTTGTAAGGCTTTTTCTGAAATTTCGTCCGAATAAGAAAATGCAGTCTTATCGCCGGAAATCGCACGAACACCAACGCCCTGATCAATAGAAAAACTACCCGTCTTGACGATGCCCTCTTCCAGGCTCCAGCCTTCGCTTTTGGTGAACTGAAAATAAAGATCCGCATAATCCACCTTATGCGTAAACATGGCGCCAAGTACCTTGCCCAACTTAGCCTCATCCAGTCCGAACGGCGTTAACAAAATGTCGCGGGCGATGGCTAAATGGCGCAGATTTGAGTCAATTGGAATCATATTTTTCTAACAATGCTATAAATGGTTGATGTATGAATTGTAGAGCAAGTCGAACATCTCTACCCATCATGGCTTTTTTGAATCATTTTGACAAAAGACATACCGAGATTATTCAGCGCCTCTTGGCAATGAAATCAGTCGTTTGAATGCGTCTACACGGCATATCCGAATTGATTTAAATTGGATTTAATTGAACTTGCAGCAATATCTACATTAATTTGCGGTGCTTTAATGCAGGCAGACTCATCCTTACCGCATCGATGTTTGCCAGATCAAGTTCGCCACCAACTATCCCCTCGCCCTCTGCCAACTCGTCGACAATCTTGCCCCAAGGATCAATCAACATACTGTGCCCCCAGGTGCGGCGACCATTCATATGGATGCCACCTTGCGCCGACGCCAGAACATAACACTGATTTTCGATTGCTCTGGCACGCAAGAGAATTTCCCAGTGCGCTTGTCCTGTCGTGTGAGTGAAAGCGGCGGGAACAACGAGCAAGCTACACTCACCCATTGCCCGATACAGTTCTGGAAAACGCACATCGTAGCAGACCGATAATCCCACTTTTGCAAAACCGGCATCAAATGTCACCACCTGCTGACCAGGCGTAATCGTGCGGGACTCCTCATACGAGTCATCACCTTTGGTAAAGCCGAATAAGTGAATCTTGTCATAACGAGCAACCGCCTCACCTTGAGGATTAAACACCAGGGTCGTGTTCAGCACTTTGTCGGGCTCTATAGATAACAGCGGTATCGTGCCGCCGATAATCCAGACACCAAGCTGGCGAGCCTGCTCTGCAAGGAACGCCTGTATCGGGCCGGTACCTTGCTGTTCTGCAACCAGAAACTTATCTCTTTCGTGCAAACCCATTACCGGCCAGTATTCAGGCAGAAGCAGGAGTTGCGCCCCCCTACTTGCCGCCTGCTGTAATAAGCGCTCTGCCGTGACCATGTTCTCTTGCAGCACCGGGGTGGATACCATTTGTATCGCAGCGATATTCATTGCTTTGCCCTTCTACATCGATTGAGATTGCGCGTCCGCGCTGACTACTTAGCAGCGCTTGCTTCTTTTTTGGGTGGCGGAATTTCTGCCTCTTTATGATCGATCTTAGTGACAGTTGGCTCTTTCCATCCGCCTGTAATCATATACTCGTAGGTAAAGGCGCGCGCCAGCGGTTCACGCAAAAACAATTGCGCTAAAAAGGTACCCAAGCCAATGACCGGATTCACCGCCAGTCCATACACGACAGACGCAGTGCCGGCATTAATTTCAGGAATCACTGCCACATGCAACTGTTGAGACTCGTTCACGATATCTGCCGTACCATCCATTAATACCGCAGCATTGACACTGCGCATCTTCAGATTCTCGGTCTTCGCGATACCCTTCTGAATCTGGGCAGTTCCGGTGATGGAGTCAAAAGCAAAGCCGTCTGAAAATACATCGCGAAAATCAAGTGTTAATCGTCTGGGCAGCGACTGCATACTCAGCACACCCAGCAATTTTGCCGCACCCGGATCGACTTTTAAAAACTGACCTGCCGCCAGTTCTAGTTGAATCTGCCCTGACATGCTGGGCACATCCATGGCAAATGGCAAACCGTTCCATGTAACCTCACCCTGTAGCTTGCCACGCCCGCCGCGCATGACATTCGCAAACCCGACTCTGTCGAGCAATTTACCCGCACTATTAATGTCCAGCACATAGTTCAGGCTAGTCATGCTGTCACCGTTGCGATTACTCCACTTCCCGGTGCCTTTGAGCTCAGCATCCTCATTTTTCAAGAATACTTTATGGATACGCCACTCGCGCCCTACCGTGGTCATTGCGTTGCTCGCCATCAGCTCCAGGCGGCCCAATTTTTTATTAAATAATTCAAAGTTGTCTGCTGCGATATCCAGACTCGGGATCTGTGTATCACTGTTTTTACCTTCAAGTAAATCAGACACATCAGAAGCAGCTGACTGCGGAATGATCAGCTTGCTCAGGCGGGCAGAGACATTACCCAAGCCCTGCCCGCCAGCACCCGAATCACTCCAGGTCAGATAACCGGAGGCCTGGTTTGAATCGATATTAGCTTGCCATAATCCTTTTTGACGAGAAGCACCGACCACAACATTGTCTAACTTCTTCCCCATCACGGTCAGCTCTGCTGTGCGTGCTGCGATCACGTTTGGCTCAATGTAAGCAGCAATATCCAGATCGCTGGCATTATTAGTGGCGAGGTTAGTGGAGACATTAGTGGCTACATTAGCAGCGTTATTTGCAAGCGTGTTTACTGCAGTACCGTTCATGCTATTAACACTGCTCCCCATACTGGCAACGGGATTAGCCCCGGTCACGACCAGTCGTCGCCATTCATCCACATTGACTACCTTGGAATCGATATTGACACTCAGGCCGCTATCTGGCTCCGGTGCAGGTGCATTCACGCCTATCCCGCCGCGCACTACCTGCCAGCTAGCATTTGCCTCCGTCGATTTCTGCCTTTGATAACGCGCATTAATTGCACTACCCAGTGTCACTTTAATCTCGTCGCGTAATTGGTTCGTGTCTATCGACAATTGTGGGATGAGTTCAAAATGCAGAGGCAGATTATCATTCGCGACCTTGCGCAGCGGCGCGGGGAAACCCAAAGCCAGGCCTTGCAGGCTGGAATCTATCTGCAATTCTAATTGGCGCTTTTTCACGCTGATATTCGCGCTATAACGGGTAGCTCCCGTCAGCTTGTCGCTTAGGCGTTCGTTCGCTAACACAGGGAAATTTTTACGCAAGCCATCTGCCGTCGCCTGCCCGTCAAGACGAATCCTGATACTGCCATCTTTTTGCGACCCACCCGTTGCCTGTACAGCGCCACCGAGCAAATTGCCCTTCAGCGTATTGAGATTCACGCCTTTTTCCGTGAACTCAAGTTTGCCGTTGACGGCACTGACAGGAGGAATACCGCCCTGCAACAGCACCTCATTGCCAGCAAATTGCAATATCCCCTGAACTTTAGAATCAACAATATGCTGCAAAGGCAGTTGCAGCTTCAGGCCCAGTTGCGCGTTCGCACTGGCCTTGCTGTCTTTCAAAAAATGCCCGAGCCAGCCATCAACCGGACTAGCACTCACATATTGCAACATCGTTTGTAAATTACCGCTAGCAGTGCCATCAATCGATAGGACACTATTGTGGGTCATCAGATCGGGAATAATCGCTTTGACTTTGCTCAGATCAGCACCTGACGTCTTTGCAGTTTCTCCGCGAATTTCCATACGCGCACGGTCAAATACAAAACTGCCATTAATACTATCAATAACCGGCCACAACGGCGCCTTGCCATCGTCGGCGAAATGACCCGGAGCGAAATCGAGCTTGCCATCAACAATCGTGCCTTTGACCCAAAACTCCCCTTTGGGATTAGGTTTGCCGTCATGCCCGGCAAAAGGAAAATGGCTGAGGTCGCCCTTGATACGCAAACTAACATCATCTGCACGACCGTCGAGCAAAGCGCCGACCAGCCAGTGGCGTAAATCCTCTGGCGCATTCACCGGGATAAAGCGATCAATCTGCTTGAGGTCAAACCCGGTAAATTTACCGATCAGATCAACCTCACCAGGATGAGCTTCTTGTCCCGCCGCTTTGTTTGCCCGCATCGACATGGTGTGCCTTCCTGAAATGGAAGCGATCATGCTGTCCTGTTCAAACTCCATTTTGCCGATCTGTAAAGCGAGCTTATCATCGGCTTCAAATTGCCAGCGCGCCAGCATCTGCAATCGCTTAAACGGCATGACAGGATCGACAAAATAACTGGACAGTTGCAGAGATAAATCCTGCGAGTCGAGCATAAAACTGCCGCCCTTATCGCTGGCATCTACGGTACCGGACAAATTCTCAAACCCGGGTATGGCAGGCACTGCCGCTCTGGCAGGGGTCGTGCTGGTCTTGGCGAGCGCCAATTGTGCGGGTTGTGCCTTCAGCGAGAGGTTAAGGAATTGTCCTTTCAGGCTGTAGGAAACCGTCTCCGGATAAGTCCCCTGCCATTTTGCACTGAAATCTTTGAGCTGGCCTTTGGGCGAAAAATCGACAAACATACGACGCTGGTCCGGTGGCAAAGGCAAATGTTCTGCAAAATTCGCCAAGGTATGCAAGTCCAGTTGCCTGGCGAATAGTTCGACTTTTTCCGGTTGCCCTTTTTGCGCAGGAACATAGCTTTCGCTGATAGTAGTTGCAGGCAAGATCTGACCATCACGTGCCTGCATGGAGAAGTTGATCAGAGAAATTTGATGTCCGGCCTGCCCAAAAAGACCCCGCAAATACTGACGGCCAAACGCAGCGCGTTCACTGGCAATCAGCCTGCCGCTGACTTGCGCCATATCGAGAACCGGCAAATCCTTGCGAAAAGTCCCGAGCACATCGGTCAACCTGACATCGGCAGTCAGCTCGGCCACCCGGCCTTTATCCAGATGCAACCAGGCTCGTATTGCACCATGTGCTTTTTTCACATCGGCAGGCAAATCCACATACGCTTTAAGCATGCTGATATCCGACTGCGCCAGATCGGTATATAGGTCGCCGCTCCAGCTGCTGAGCTCTGTAGTACGGCGATTAAATACTGCATGCTGGAAGTCTCCGCGGATATCAACCGGTGCCGCCAGCGCTGCTGGCGGCGTTGCTTTCAACGCAAATTTATGATGACGCCATTGATTATTCAGTACGAAATTGACTGAGGCAAGATGGAGCTCAGGCGCATTACGGTATTGGTCAATCCAGCGCAGGTTGCCGTCACGGATCACGATGTCGCGTTGCGCCAGTATCCAGTCCAAACCTTTCCCATCCCCCGCCTGCGCAGGGTCGATAAAAAACCCGCCGACCAGTAATTTGCCATCCGCTTGTTTTTGTATTGTTAAAGACGGATGCGCGATATCAAGTTTATCCAGCCGTAGTTCAAATAACAGGACCGACCACCAAGAAACAGTGGCAGAAACTTCGGGCAATACCAGAGCGGCCTGCCCTTTCTGATCACGCACAACCACGTCTTTCAATGCCAGAACGGGATTAAGGCGATACCAGCTCGCCTGCAGACTGGCGATCTCGACCTGACGGCCAATGGACTGACTGGCGAATTGTTCGACATCAGTTTTATAACGTTCCACATTCGGCAAGACACCGTAGCGCAACGCCAAGAACAAAACGCAGAAGAGGAAATAACAGAGCACCAGCAACTTCACCAGGATGCGTGCACCACGACCACAAAATGCCGCCGCAGAACGACAGTTATCCATCACACCACGACGTTGTTGCAAGGCCGTGGCCGGCGCGTGGTCAGGCCCAAGCCCGGGCGCAAGAGCCGGGACTGCTTCATCTGATGGTGGCACGGGCGTTTTATTCATCACTGACACAATGGTTTAGCACTCTCTTGCGGCAGCAAAACAGCTTGACAACATTTTCTGAAAAAACGCGAAAAACAATATACTCCCCCGATATTTTATAAAAACAAGCCCAGCCCGCACGTTCTACGTAGGCAAACATAATTACTACCCAGGAGTATGCTTCAGCACTATAAAAAATCAGCATGCTGTGGCAGCACCCGGCATGCCAGTCAATCTATCCAGCCAATCAAATTCACACTGATGGCAGAGCGCAAACTTATCCAGCGCGACAGCTCCGACCCTACCTGTTTAGCTTTAAAATCGATGCCACGATCATTCATGAAATCCTCCATGACACCAGCACTGGCAATCCCATCCGACCTGATTAACACTGCGCAACTCTCACGCTTCGTCAAACGTTGGTTACAAGCAGATACCACGCGTATCAGCTTACTGGAAGAACACAGCAGATTATCCTTGAGCCCGCAGATTTTTGCTCAGATTTTACAAAAAGAAATACAGGCTGGTATTCCTCTTAACAAAGTGATGCGCCGCTTGCGCAACCTGGTCGTATCGAGCTTAATTGCCCGAGACCTGACAGGTGCGGCTGATATGGATGAAGTTGTCACGACGATCAGTCAGTTTGCCGATTTTGCGGTGCAGCAGCATTTGTCCGCGTTAATGCAGGAAGCGATTGCCCTATACGGCACGCCGACAGGCGAGGACTCCGGAGCACCGCAAGAATTGATCGTACTGGGCATGGGCAAGTTAGGCGGAATGGAACTCAACGTTTCTTCCGATATCGATTTGATCTTTTGTTACGCCGAAGATGGCGACACCCACACAGATAATGCCGAGCAACGCAGTCTTTCCAATCATGAATTCTTCAGCCGGCTGGGAAAAAAACTGATCGCTGCAATCTCAGAGGTGACGGAAGATGGCTTTAGTTTTCGGGTTGACATGGCCTTGCGTCCTAACGGCAACTCAGGCCCCTTAGTTGCCAGTTTTGCGATGGTTGAAGAGTATTTTTTAATACAGGGCCGTGAATGGGAACGCTATGCCTGGGTCAAGGCAAGAGCAATCACCGGCAAACCCGACGATATCCCGGCGCTCGACAAAATCATCCGGCCCTTCGTCTATCGCCGCTATCTGGACTATGGCGTGATCGACTCGCTACGTTCAATGCACGGGCAAATTCGCGCAGAAGTCATCCGACAAGAAACCCGGCATCCCGAGCGCAGCGACAACGTCAAACTCGGTCGCGGCGGTATCCGTGAGATTGAATTTCTGAGTCAGGTTTTTCAGTTAATACGCGGAGGGCGTGAAGCGAATTTACGCGATCGTTCGACCAGAACCACCCTGCTCATGCTGGCAGAAAAAAACATTCTGGAACCTAGCATAGTTGAGCAACTATTAAGTTCTTATCGTTTTTTACGCAATCTTGAACATCGCTTGCAATATCTGGATGATGCGCAGACTCATACCTTTCCGGTGAAAGAAGAAGATCAGACGACAATTGCACACATGATGGGATGTGCGACAACAGAAGACTTACTCAATCAGCTTGCACCACACCGGCAATTCGTCGCCGAGCAATTCGACGCCATTTTTAAAGAGAAAAAAACATCGCAAAAACATACCGATGACCACGCACTAGCAGCGACGCTGGCGGCAGCGGATAGCGATGAAATGCTGGAGGCACATTTAAGCGCCTTGCATTTTCAGGATGTGACTGACGCCGTTCAACGCCTGATGAGCACATGGCAATCTCCTCGCCTGCAATCGCTTAGCGAGATCAGCCGCAATAAGCTGGTTGCCATTGTCAACAGCGCCTTGCCGCAAATTGCGAAACAAGCGCACGGCCATCTGGCGACACTGAATCGCCTGCTCGACTTTATCGAAGCAATCGCCCGCAGAACAGCCTACCTCGCCCTACTTACCGAATACCCTCATACGCTGGAACGAGTTGTCAGGATGATGGGCGCCAGTGACTGGGCAGCCAAATTTTTAACGCGCCATCCTATCCTGCTGGATGAGTTACTTGACGAAACAGCGTTGCGGCAAGACCCGGACTGGGCCAGCTTTAGCGCAGAACTGCAACAACAACTCGACCAGCATACCGACGATACGGAACGTCAGTTAGAAACTCTGCGAGAGATGCATCACGCGTTGCAGTTCCGCTTGCTCGCACAAGATCTGGAGGGACAAGTCAGCGTCGAACATCTGGCGGATGAATTGTCGCAACTAGCCGATCTGGTGGTCGCTGCAACATTGCAGGCAGCATGGCAAACTATCGCCAGCCGCCATCGTGAGCAACCGCAATTTGCGGTAATCGCTTACGGTAAATTAGGTGGCAAAGAACTGGGTTATGCGTCCGACCTTGATGTGATTTTTTTATACGACGATGATGATCAGGAGGCTCCTGCAAACTATGCGAAACTGGCGCAGCGTTTCATTACCTGGATGACGTCGCACACACCGGCAGGCATTTTATTTGACATCGATATTGCCCTGCGTCCTGATGGCGCGAGTGGCTTGCTGGTGTCTTCAGTCAGTGCCTTCGCCCGTTATCAGGAGCAGTCTGCCTGGCTATGGGAGCATCAGGCACTGACGCGTGCACGCTTTTGCGCAGGCGACCTCCGCATCGCGCCAATGTTTGATCAGATCAGAGAGAAAGTATTGAGACAAGCTCGCGATACTGGCAAGCTAAAACAGGAAGTCGTCAGCATGCGTAAAAAAATGCAGGACGCTCATCCCAACCGGACCGACCTGTTTGACCTGAAACAGGATGTGGGCGGGATGATCGATATTGAATTCATAGTCCAATTTTTGGTCCTGCAGCATGCGCACACTTATCCGCAACTGACCGCAAATATTGGCAATATCGCGCTACTAAAATTATGCGGAGAGCTCGGCTTAATTGATGCCAGCCTGGCTGCCGGGAACGCCGATGCTTATCGGCTGTTCCGCAAACTCCAGCACAATCAGCGGTTGCAAGGGATAGAAAAAGCACGCGTCGAACGGGAGCAAGTCTTGAATGAAATTCAGAGCACGAAAACTCTCTGGCACGGCTTGCTGGAATAAAAAAAGCCTGTTGATCTTTATATCAACAGGCTTGGTACGCTGATGTTCAGACGTTTATTGACAGACTCGACTCATACCTTTGCCCTACTTGCGTCATGTATGCGTTATGCCTGCGGTTTGACCGTCTCCAACCATTTGCGGATGCGTCCTGCATCAGCCAAACGAGAATATTTACCCTTAGAGTCCAGAAAGACCATGACGATTGCACGGCCTTGTATCATCGCCTGCATGACCAGACAACGACCTGCTTCGGAGATATAACCTGTCTTTTGCAAACCGATATCCCAAGTTGGATTGACTACTAGTTTATTCGTGGTTGAATATTGCAATGGACGACCACCGCCTGGCGCAACAACATAGCTGGAATCAGTAGAGTATTGACGAATCAGCGGATGCTGATACGCCGCATTGATGAGCTTCACCAGATCCTGTGCACTGGCCACATTCTGACTAGACAGACCGGATGAATCGACATAATGCGTTTCTGTCATACCGAGTTGCTTTGCCTTGGCATTCATCGCTGCGACAAAAGCTGGCAAGCCTCCGATATAATTGCGCCCCAAAGCGGATGCTGCACGGTTTTCAGAACTCATCAAAGCAATGTGAAGCAAATCAGCACGCGATAATTTTGCGCCGACTTTAAGACGTGAGCCTGTACCTTTTTCTTTATCAAGATCGTCATTCGTGATCTCGATTTCTTCATTCATATCTTGATTCGCTTCAACCACAACAAGGCTGGTCATCAGCTTGGTAATGGATGCAATCGGCAAAGACACGTTCGAATTTTTATCGAACAACACTTTGGAACTCGCCTGGTCAACAACGAAAGCGACATTTGATTGCAATGTCAGGGGATCTTCTGAATGCTTCAGTCCCGCAATGTCACCCGCCGTTGGTTTTTCAGGGACGATATGTGCGACAGCGACACGTTCTGTAATGATTTTGCGTTTGCCGTTCACGACAATCGTGCGTTTGACCAATTTGCCGGCTGCAAGCTTGGTAACGACTTTCTTATGAACAATATGTTTTTTGTGATGCGTGGCTTCAGCAAACACGAGGGATGCTGGCAGCATCGCGGCAATAACTATTAGTGCTTGACGGGTAAATTTCACCATCAATCGCTCCTCATGCAAATAAAAAAAATTTAGTGCAGTGTAGCAAAATTGTGAAAATTCGCAAGAGAATTAAAGGCTTATGCTATTTACTTGAACAAAAATCTAGTGTCATCTATTGGAAACAATCACAGAATTTAGTGCAAGCGGAGCAAGGTGCCGGGGTTCTGTGACGACCTATATCATTTTTACTTATTTTTTCACGTAACTGAACAGGCATCGTGCTTATCAATACAACATTTCTCTGAAGCTCAATTGCCTGCGATCACGTTTGAGAAATATTTTGTAAATTTCCGATACCTTATTGATTTAACGCGATGTCTCTTATTGTTTATTGATATCTCTTAATCTAGGAATTGTGTGAACTTTGCAATCTCATCACGCTCAGTAACCAGACTGTTTTCAATTTTGCTCTGATCTGCATATCCCAGCGACATGCCGCAGACCAGCATTTCGTTTTCTGGCAATGTCAAAACGTCATGGATAATTTTATGATATTGGGTAAATGCGGCTTGCGGACACGTATCCAGGCCTCTGGCGCGCGCTGCCAGCATGATATTTTGCAAAAACATGCCGTAATCCAACCACGAACCCTGCTCCATCACGCGATCAATCGTCAATATCAGACCAACCGGCGCATCAAAAAAAGCGTAATTGCGTCCGTGCTGTGCATGCATACCGGCTTTATTTTCTCGTCCCAAGCCTAACAATGCGTACAGATCCCAGCCTACTTTGCGCCGACGTTCAAGATAAGGAGTGATCCATTTGACAGGGTAATAGTTATATTCCTCTTTGTGGGCTTGCACCTGCTCACTATCATTATGCGCCGCCAGAATCGCGGAGCTTAACTGCGTCAATGTGTTACCTGTTAAGACATAGACCTTCCATGGCTGTGTATTACTGCCGGAGGGTGCGCGCGCTGCAACCTCCAATATCGCCTGAATGTCTTCACGCTCTACCGCAGTCGGTAAAAAAGCACGAATCGAACGACGAGAAGTTATCACTTCATCGACACATTGCTGGGTTGGTGACTGGATCATCAGACAGATACCTCTAAAGTAGATAACAAGCTGCGAATTTTTTCCGGAATGGGTACAGGCCGACGACTTTCCCTGTCCACATAGACATGCACAAAATGGCCTTGAGCCGCGGCCATGTCTTCATCGTTTTTAAAAATACCGATCTCATAACGAACGCTGGAGTTACCCAGTTTGCTGACCGTCACGCCTGCGGATATCACATCGGGAAAAGCGACTGAAGCCAGATAATTACATTGCGTCTCGATTACTAGACCGATCTCTTTGCTCTTCTCTATGTCCAACGCCTGATTGACGATCAGAAACTGATTGACCACAGTATCAAACCAACTGTAGTAGATGACGTTATTCACATGTCCATAAGCGTCGTTATCCATCCAACGTGTCTGTATCGTATGAAAATGTTGGAATTGCCTTCGGTTTTTTGCTTCTATCGCCATTTTTTCCTCAAAAATAGACACTGCTTTTAAAGTTAGCTACTGGCTAGCTAAGGCGCTAACTGTTGCTGCCTATTGATCACTTCGGGTAAATATCTGGCAAAAATCTCCATTGCCACAGCCTGATATACAAAGCTTATTACAGAGCAACGTATCAGTTCCATTTAAAAATTTTCATCATTTTGCTTTCGCAACATTTTTTTAGCAATTTAAGACGCAACAATCGCGTCTGGTAACTTGCATAGAGAATTAATTTTAGCCGCACTGTTTCATGAACCAGTCACAATTTCTACAGATAATCATGAATGATTAACAATAATTTACTTCAAGAGAGCTGGTGAAATATTTTATTGGAAATCTAGTTTGTTTTAAAAAAGACATTTTTATTGCATTGCACAATTTTTCTTGACTTTCCTCTACTAATCAATAAAATGCACCATATTGCGGCGCACAAAACGCAGCATTAACGCAACATCACTTACTGTAACAAATCCGATACTTCATCAAACTGACTCATCCCTTTTAGGAGAAATCTATGTTTTCCGTACCTGAACAGTTTTCCGCCGCTACTAAAGCAAACTTCGATGCACAACTGGCACTGATCACTGCGTTGACTGGCAAAGCATTTGAAGGTGTAGAGAAATTTGTCGAATTAAATCTGACCGTTGCAAAAACATCGCTGGAAGAATCTACGGCAGCCACAAAGCAATTATTGTCGGCAAAAGATCCACAAGAATTTTTCAGCCTGTCTGCAGCACAAGCTCAGCCGAACGCTGAAAAAGCCTTGGCTTACGGTCGTCACCTGTCGAACATCGCGTCCAGTACACAAGCCGAATTTACACGTGCTGCAGAAACTCAAATCGCTGAAACAAACCGTAAAGTTCTGGCATTGTTTGACGAAGTCTCCAAAAATGCACCGGCCGGTACAGAAAACGTCGTCGCATTTGTAAAGACGGCATTCAATAATGCCAATGCAAGCTACGATCAATTCACTAAATCGAGCAAGCAAGCAGTAGAAGCATTGGAAGCTAATCTGAATAATGCAGTAACCCAGATCTCTACAGCGACTGAAAAAGCAACGACTCGCTCCAAGAAATAATTTCAGCGTCCTCAGTATCATTTCTTCAAACAAGGCCTTCTGGCGTTGTTTGAAATAAAAAAGCCTCGATATAAAAAAAGCCTCGATATAAATCGAGGCTTTTTCGCATTCCATTCAGTTTATTCGCCCAGGTAGGCTGCCTGCACTTTAGGATCGTTCAACATATCTTTACCTTTGCCCGTCATCGTGATCGCGCCGGAATCCATCACGTAACCACGATGGGCGGCTTGCAGCGCGAGCTTCGCATTTTGCTCGACTAATAAAATAGTCACACCTTGCGCAGAAACATTACGCACGACTTCAAAGATTTTTTCTACCATGATCGGAGACAAGCCCATGGACGGTTCATCCAGCAACAACAATTTTGGGTGGCTCATCAAAGCACGGGCCATTGCCAGCATCTGCTGCTCACCGCCTGACAAAGTACCAGCTAACTGCGCTGCACGCTCTTTCAGGCGCGGGAAAACGGCGAACCATTTTTCGATATCCTGATTGATGCCTGCTTTATCGTTGCGAGTGAATGCCCCCATCATGAGATTTTCCAGAATAGTCATGCGAGTGAAAACACCCCGTCCCTCCGGTACCATCGCCAGATGATTATTCACCAGCTCAAATGAGTTAATGCCACGAATAGATTTGCCGTCATAGAGGATTTCTCCTTCAACCTTGCAGCTTGGCAAAGTACCTGTAATGGCTTTGAGCGTCGTGGTTTTACCTGCGCCGTTGGCACCAATCAAGGTAATCAGCTCACCTTTATTGACTTCTAAATCAATGCCCTTAACCGCTTTAATGCCACCGTAAGCAACCTTGAGGTTACTAATCTTTAATACGTTATCAACCATTAGTGAGAACCTCCCAAATACGCTTCAATCACTGCTGGATTTTTCTGAATGTCCGCAGGTACGCCTTCAGCAATTGGCTTGCCGTAATCTAACACCGTGATTCTGTCGCATAAACCCATCATCAGTTTGACGTCATGTTCGATCAGCAAAATTGTCTTGCCTTCCGCTTTGATTTTAACCAGCAACTCACGCAGAGCCAGTTTCTCGGTCGCATTCATACCTGCAGCCGGTTCATCAAGTGCCAGCAATTTTGGATCTGTTGCTAATGCACGCGCGATTTCGAGACGACGCTGATCGCCGTACGACAAATACTTGGAAGTACGATCTGCAAACTGTCCAATTCCGACAAAATCGAGCAACTCCTGGGCACGAGCTTTGATATCGGCCTCCTCTTTGCGGGCTGACTTACCGCGAAAGACCGCGCCCAAAACACCCTGATGAGTACGGATATGCCGTCCAACCATGACATTTTCGAGTGCAGTCATTTCACCGAACAAGCGGATATTTTGGAAGGTACGTGCAATACCCGCTTTTGCTACTTCGTGAGGAGCTGATGGTGAGTAAGGCTTGCCATCAAGTTCAAACGTCCCAGTGTCCGGCTGATATAAGCCTGTAATGACGTTAAAGAATGTCGTTTTGCCGGCACCGTTAGGACCAATCAGGCCATAAATTTGACCCTGTTTAATATTGATCCCAACATTCGACAAAGCTTGCAAACCGCCGAAGCGCTTATTTGCTCCCTCGATTTTTAATATAGTTTTTTCAGTCATGTCGGTATTCCTTAAGCCGCAGCTGGCGTATCGTTGCTGCTGGTTATTCTGTCTTCATGCTTGGGCGCTGGCCACAAACCGGCTGGTCTGTTCAGCATAATCAATACCATAGCCAGACCGTATAGCAATTGACGCAGGACTTCAGCTTCAATCAAAATTTTGCCAAATAACAGATTCTGAATAGGTTCAACGCTATGACGCAAAATCTCAGGCAATGCGGCAAGCAGTATCGATCCAAGAATCACTCCCGGGATATGACCAATTCCGCCCAAAACAACCATTGCCAGCACCACGATTGACTCCGTCAGAGAGAAGGATTCCGGTGAGACAAAGCCTTGGAATGATGCGAACATTGCACCAGAAACACCACCAAAAGATGCTCCCATGGAGAACGCCAGCAATTTGATATTACGTGTATTAATTCCCATCGCCTTAGCTGCAATTTCGTCTTCACGAATTGCGACCCAGGCACGACCTAAGCGAGAGTCTTGCAAACGCAAAGAAACAAAAATAATACCGATGCACAGAGCCAGGAACAGGAAGTAGTAGGCATTCACGGACGGCATACTGATGAAACCAAAATGGACTGTCGCATTAGAGCCAGCTTCACCTGACAGGGACACCCCAAAGATGCGGATGGGATCAATCATGTTGATACCCTGAGGACCATTAGTAATATTCACCGGCGAGTTCATATTATTCATAAAAATACGAATAATTTCACCAAAACCTAAAGTCACGATTGCCAGATAATCGCCGCGTAGCTTTAAAGTTGGTGCGCCTAACAATGCACCAAACAGACCAGCCAGCGCAGCTGCCAGCGGCACAATAACCCAGACAGACAAATGCAGACCCGTCTGTGCGATCTCAGGTCCGAACACCCACATCAGAAAATTACCGACTGCCGGATAATTGTTCACAAAGGATTCGAGTACAACAGCAAACTGCGGTGATGCCAGCAAACCTGCCATGTAAGCACCGACAGCATAAAACGCGATGTAACCCAGATCCAGCAAGCCGGCAAAGCCGACCACAATATTCAACCCTAGCGCCAACATAATGTAGAGCAAGGCAAAATCAATAATACGAACCCATGAGTTACCAAAATTGGCAGCAATAAATGGGAATAACACCAAGACGACACCCAAGACTGCAAAGCTCGTGTAGGCCTTGCTTGGATTCGCTTTTATATCAAAAAAATTCGACATTCATGCTCTCCTTATGCACGGTCAGCAACACGTTCACCCATGATGCCGGATGGGCGCAGAGTCAACACGATAATCAATACAACAAACGCGAAAATATCCTGGTACTGGCTACCGAGCAGACCACCAGTCAATTCACCGATGTAACCCGCTCCCAGGCTCTCGATCAGGCCAAGAATAATGCCACCGACCATCGCACCATAAATATTACCGATACCACCCAAGACCGCAGCAGAGAAGGCTTTCAGGCCCGGCAAGAAGCCCATTGCGAACTGTGCAGACGAATAGTTAGCTGCCCACATCACACCCGCAATTGCTGCAAGTGAAGCGCCGATGGCAAAGGTTGCCACAATGACTTTATTAGAATCAACGCCCATCAAACCGGCCACACGCGGGTTCTCTGCGGTAGCGCGCATCGCTCGCCCCATCTTCGTCTTTTCGACCAGTAAAACTAAGCCAACCATCGCAAGAGTCGCAAGAACAAGTAATAAAACCTGAGTTTGCGAAATCACTGCGCCACCGACGGGAATCGGCGTTGATGGCATCACACTTGGGAAGGAAATCGGACTGCGTCCCCAGATAATCATGGCGAACACCTGAACCAATTGAGAAATGCCAATCGCAGTAATCAATGGAGCCAGACGCGGTGCATTACGCAATCTGCGATATGCAACACGCTCAATCACTACGTTCACGATAATACAAACGGGAATGGCACCGATAATCGCAATCAGCAATTGAACGATACCGGGCAGATCTGGTGCAATAACACCGAGTAACTTCAAGATACTTAGTCCCGCCATAGCACCGACCATGAGTACATCGCCATGAGCGAAGTTGATCAGATTCAGTACACCATAAACCATGGTGTACCCCAGCGCGACCAAAGCATACATAGACCCTAATACCAGGCCATTTATTATTTGTTGGATAAATGTATCCATATTGCTTCTCTCTTTATGAACGGATGGGAATTTTTACCGAGATACATGAATATCTCACTTAAAGACTACTCAGCAAAAATCATTCCTGATAACAAAAACGGCACCAAGTAACTCTTGTGTGCCGCTCAATTTAAGCGCCTGTTATCCGAAAAGACGCTTCATGCAATGTGGAGCAATTGAAATAGTGGAATGACGCATAGTAAAACTCTCCTCAACAACTTTTGGCAAAAAGCTTTTGTAATATTTTTATGTAACCGACTCCACGCCTGTCCGCTTAACCGAGAGGAAGGCTGTGAAATTCGGCCGGATTATACAGAGATTGACTGGAAAGTATGAACAAAAATACTACCACCATATTAAGCCCGAACTCATACTACTATACTGGTCTGATACTGCACAGTGTAAAAAATGACTCGCGGTCAATCAAAGTTCAGCAATGTTAGCGATGAATTCACGAAATAAAATACTGAATAAACAGCACATGGCAAATTATTATTTACGCAAGATCAAAAAGCGCTTAGTAAGGGTGTATTTTGCATTACCCCGTCAACCCCTTTGGCATAGGGAAAGTCACATTTTCTTCAGCACCATCCAAAGTACGCACACTTTGCGCCCCTAATTGTTTCAGTCGATCAATAACTTGTTGTACCAAAACCTCAGGGGCAGATGCGCCCGCTGTGACGCCGATACGACGGGAATCTCTCAACCAGTCTGCCTGGATCTGGGAAGCGTTATCTACCATGTAGGATGCCGCACCTTTTTTCTCAGCCACTTCACGCAGACGATTGGAGTTCGAACTATTCGCACTGCCCACTACAATGACCAGGTCAACTTGTGGCGCCATAAACTTAACAGCTTCCTGGCGATTCGTTGTGGCATAGCAAATATCGCCCTTTTTTGGCTCACTTATCTGAGGAAATTTAGTTTTGAGTGCAGCAATGATCTCAATAGTGTCGTCAACCGACAAAGTTGTCTGAGACACATACGCAAGTAAATCAGGATTGGCCACCTTCAACTTAGTCACATCATCGACTGTTTCAACGAGATGCATCCCGCCTTCCGTCTGCCCCATTGTCCCTTCAACTTCCGGGTGCCCTTGATGACCGATCATGATGACTTCACGACCTTCTTTGCGCATTTTCGCGACTTCAATATGGACTTTAGTAACCAGAGGACAAGTTGCATCAAAAACTGTCAGACCTCTTGCGCTTGCTTCTTCACGAACCGATTGAGAAACGCCATGTGCAGAAAAAATCACCGTATTACCAGCAGGCACATCAGCCAATTCCTCTATAAAAATAGCTCCCTTCTGACGCAGATCATTGACCACATAAGCGTTGTGTACAATCTCATGGCGAACATAGATAGGCGCACCAAACTGCCGCAATGCACGCTCCACGATTTCAATAGCACGATCAACTCCTGCGCAAAACCCACGCGGCTGCGCCAATACAATTTCTTTATCCATAGTCATAAAATACCGATGATTTTTGTTTCAAACAGGACAGTCTGTCCTGCCAGCGGATGGTTAAAATCAAATAATGCACCGTCCTCATCAATTGCTCTGAGAATCCCGGCAAAACGCCCGCCAGAGGGGGCGGCAAATTCAACCAGATCACCAATGATGTACTGCTCACCAAAAGCGGAATTTTCTTTTAAAGTTGCGCGGGAAACACGCTGTATCAGCTCGGGATTGCGCGGACCAAATGCCTGCTCCGGCGCAAGCTCCTGTGTCGTATGAGAACCTTCCTCAAGATTTAGCAACGCCCTCTCCAGCTCAGGAGCTAGCTGACCATTTCCCATTTGCAAAGTCGCCGGACTTTCCTTAAAAGTACTGATAATATCCTCACCATCCAGTGTGGCAAGGCGATAATGCAAAGTCAGATAAGCATCGGGTGTAACGACAGGGATAGCGTGGTTTGACATAGTTAAAGTGAAGTCCAATCAAGCCTCTATTGTATGCCAGCTCGATGAAGTACTGATTATTCTCTCATTTTGTAAAGGACTTTTGATGGCGATTACTGACTGGCCCGAAGATCAGCGTCCGCGTGAACGATTAATTAAATTTGGTGCTCAGGCGTTGTCTGATGCCGAGTTATTAGCAGTTTTCTTGCGAGTAGGCGTCAGCGGTAAAAGCGCCGTAGATTTGGGGCGCGACATGTTGAGCCAATTTGGTTCATTGACTGGGTTATTCGCTGCGGATATCAAAAATTTTTCTGCAATGCATGGTTTAGGTAATGCCAAATATGCCCAATTACATGCTGTCCTAGAACTGGCTAAGCGCGCTATTTCTGAAGAGTTACAAGCTGCTCCGCTACTGTCCTCACCGCAAGCCGTCAAAAGCTATTTACAACTCATGATTGGCAGCAAACCTTACGAATCATTTGCCGTGTTGTTTCTCGACATCAAAAATCGACTCATTACCTCATCCGAACTCTTCCGGGGTAGCCTTAGTCAAGCCAGTGTGTATCCGAGAGAGGTAGTCAAAGCAGCGTTGCAACATAACGCGGCAAGTATCATTTTGGCGCACAATCACCCCTCTGGCAGCGCAGAGCCGAGCGATGCGGACATTGCTTTGACCAGAACCTTAAAACAAACTCTGGCACTAGTTGATGTCAGAGTACTGGATCATTTCATTGTAGCTAATCCTCATGTCTACTCATTCGCCGAACATGGGCAAATCTAAATAACAAGTGCGTGAATTCATTCAAAAGCCTTGAAATTTTCAATTGTTAAATAAAATAAAAACACAAGACACAATTGTTTTTCGCAAGTCGTTGATATTTAGTAGGATTTTCGTTATAATCCTATTTTTTCCAAATTCGGAAACATTTAAGGAGTTAAACATGGCACGTGTTTGCCAAGTAACTGGGAAGGGGCCAATGGTTGGCAACAACGTATCCCATGCGAACAACAAAACTAAACGTCGCTTTTTGCCTAACCTGCAAAATCGTCGCTTCTTCGTAGAATCAGAAAATCGCTGGGTTTCCCTGCGTTTGTCTAACGCTGGTCTGCGCGTCATTGACAAAATCGGCATTGATGCGGTTTTGACTGATCTGCGTGCTCGCGGCGAAAAAGTTTAAGCGAAAATCACTGTTAGGAAAATATCATGGCTAAATCTGGTCGCGACAAAATCAAACTGGAATCGACTGCTGGTACAGGTCATTTCTATACCACATCAAAAAACAAGCGCACAATGCCTGAAAAAATGGAGATCATGAAGTTTGATCCCAAGGCACGTAAGCATGTAATCTACAAAGAAACTAAGATTAAATAATTTTAGTTATCTCAAAAAAACCTGCAATTTGCAGGTTTTTTTTCGCCTTTTATTTTCTATTGCCACAGTGTTTGTGGATTAGCACCCACTGTTACCAGAGATCCGAGCGCAATAAAAAAGCACCCGAAGGTGCTTTTTAGATCAGGCTCAATAATTTACGCGTAAGTACGTAATCTAAGCGAGAAATCATGCAAAGTCTGAATACCTGAGGCCTCGGCACGCACGCACCAGTCTTGCAATTGATGTACCAATTGCTCACGGCTCACTGTAGAGCGTTCCCAGATTAAGCCCAACTCCACACGCATGTCGTGCATCGTTTTCAGAGCACTGCTGTGTGCCAATACTTCTGACAATTGTTGCTTTTGCGGTGCCTCTAGTTTAGTAGGCTCACGCTGCAAAAGTGTTTTTGTCGATTTAAGCAAGCTCGCCTCAAACTGGGCTTTTTCGCGCAACTGGGCAACTTCATCTCTCCAGGCACGGCGCAAGGATTTTGTGTACTTTGCCATTACGTCATAGCGATTTGTAATAACCGCTTGCAGTGTATCCATATCAATCACGGATTTAATCTCGGCAAACTTCGGTTCAGGCGCAACTTTTTTAACGGTAGCCAGACCGACAATCTCCATTGTACGGATATATAACCAGCCGATATCAAATTCATACCATTTAGACGACAATTTAGCTGAAGTACCGAAGGTATGGTGGTTGTTATGCAGTTCTTCGCCGCCAATCAAAATACCAAAAGGTACGATGTTACGAGATGCATCTACGCAATCGTAATTGCGATATCCCCAATAGTGACCAATACCATTGATAATGCCAGCCGCTGTTACGGGGATCCACAACATTTGAACAGCCCACACCGTAATACCAATTACACCGAACAAAATAAGATCGATGATCAGCATCAATGCAACGCCCTGCCAGCTAAATCGGGTGTACAGATTACGTTCAATCCAGTCACCAGGTGTGCCATGCCCATACTTTTGCATGGTTTCCATGTTTTTTGACTCTGCTCTGTATAACTCAGCGCCTTGCCAAAACACTTTTTTAATACCGCGCGTCACCGGGCTGTGAGGATCTTCCTCAGTTTCGCACTTTGCGTGATGCTTACGGTGAATTGCCGCCCACTCCTTGGTCACTTGGCCAGTAGTAAGCCAGAGCCAGAAGCGGAAGAAATGACTTGGAATCGCATGCAGTTCCAGAGCACGATGTGCCTGGCAACGATGCAAAAAGATCGTGACGCTGGCAATCGTAATATGGGTAACGACCATCGTGAAGATGAATACTTGCCAAGCCGTGGCACGAGTAATGCCGTTAGACAAAAAATCAATTGCGGTATCGATAAAAGTGCTCAAAATGACATGTACTCCATGGTTAATGACACTATCTTGTCGTCTATTGACAAAAGCAAAGTGTCAAAAATTTTCTAAAATTTTTTGTATTGTACGCTCTTTTTAAGTCTGCCCTGAAACTTTCTCTGGCGTATTGATGAAGGTCAGAACCCGTTGAGGGTATGGAACTTCGATTTTACGTTCCTGCAATAATTTCCATATTGCACGATTTACTTCAGATAAAACATTAGAGCGTCCATTTTCAGGGTCTGATATCCAGAAGCCGACACGCAATTCCAGTCCATCGGTACCGAACCTCATTAAGTAAGCAGAAGGCGGAGTATCTTTTGATACACGAGACACATCAGCAGCAGTTTGCGCAAGCAGCGGCAGCAAAGCTTCAACGTCGGTCTGATAAGCTACCGTAATATCCGTTCCCATCGCCACAGAACTGTCGCTTAAAGAAAAATTTTGCACCGGATTCGACACCAACATTTCATTCGGTATGACAGATTCTCCACCATCGAGCCCCTTTAATACCGTATACCGAGTGTTAATTTGTGTCACACGACCATTAAATTTATCGACTGCAATCATGTCGCCTATGGATAAACTCCGGTCGAGCAAAATAATGAAGCCAGACACATAGCTACTGGTAATTTTTTGCAAACCGAAACCAAGACCAACACCCAACGCACCACCGAATACCGATAAAACAGTCAAATCGATACCGACAATGGTCAGACTGATCAGAATCGCCAGTAAAATGAGTACGGCACGGCCAAATCGCGATAACACTACCTTTAAGGAGGTATGCATAGTCGGCAATAACATCAGGCGAGCCTCTAGCGCTGCGCTCGCCCACAACGCCACGATCAGCGTCACCGCAACCGAAACAAGCGCCTGTAGTATGGACAATACCGATACCTTGTTATGTCCAATTGGCAAAACCGCGTCATCCAGACTCGTCAATAATTCCTGCCACAAGCCGGTGAAGTGCAACACCACGCCCAGCCAGACTAACCCGGCAAATAATTTTTCAAAAATTGTCAGAAAAGCGCCGATCTTGCCTTCCTTAACAAAAGTTTTTCTGACCACATAAAAGCCGAAGCGAATTAATGCCAGTGAACCGATGATAGGAAAAAGCAGACTCAGCAAATGAGTATGTTGCCAGCGGCCTAAAATACCTTTGGCGGTCAGAATGAATATCAGGGACAGGCTGGGAAATAAGACGCGATGGAAGCTCTCGACTCCCATCTTCATCATTCCGGAAGCACTCTCCGAGCTGGAAAAGCTTTTTCGTAGCAATCCTGCCAGATACCATGCCAGGAAAAAGCACAGCAGCACCGTTCCTACCTGCCATAAGAAGTTGGTATCGTGTAGATCATCCGATAAATCGGATAGCAGGCTAGCCAGTAAAGGTGTATTCATCAACGCAGCAAATAAAAAGGCTTGATCAATTATTTATTGCGTTCCAAGACAGCGGCAAAAAAGCCATCAGTCTGGTGCACATGCGGCATCAGCTTTAAATAGTCGCCCATTTCCAAATCAATTTTTTGCTCAGTCAGCACCTGCGACACTGGTAATAAGCTGAAATCAGGATGCGCAGCAATAAAAGCCTGAACAATCGCTTCATTTTCTTCATCAAGAACACTACATGTTGCATAAACCAGGCGACCACCTGCCTTGACCAGTCTTGCCGCGCTATCAAGTATCGATGCCTGTTTGACGTTCAACTCAGCAACACCGACTTGCGTCTGACGCCACTTCACATCCGGATTACGACGCAAAGTACCCAAACCACTGCACGGTGCATCGACCAGAACACGGTCTAATTTACCTGCGAGACGCTTGATTTTGGCGTCTTTTTCGTGCGCGATCACAACTGGGTGCACGTTTGACAAACCGCTTCTTGCGAGGCGTGGCTTTAACTTTGCCAGACGTTTTTCAGATATATCAAAGGCGTATAAACGGCCGGTGTTACGCATACTGGCGCCCAGCGCCAAAGTTTTACCGCCAGCACCAGCACAGAAGTCGGCCACCATCTCACCGCGCTTCGCACCCACTAGTTGGGCAAGAATCTGGCTACCTTCGTCTTGCACTTCGATTGTGCCGTCTTTAAACAAGGGTAAATTTTGGATGGTTGGTTTTTTCTTGATGCGCAATCCCAGTGCAGAATAAGGCGTAGGCTCCGCAATAATCGGCGCCTGGGCTAAAGCGGCAATCACGTCGTCGCGATTCCCCTTCAGCGTATTGACACGCAGATCCAGTGAGGCTGGGGTATTTAAGGCATCGGCCAAAGCCAAAGCTTCTGGTTCACCAAATTTAGCCAAAAATTTTTCCCACAACCACCCTGGCAAATTCGATTTCAATGCAGGAGGCAAATGGCTACGGTCGATCAGCATGACACGCTGCAACCATTCAGTCTCTTCTTCACTCAGACCACCCAAAGAATCAACACCTACCGCATCTGCCAGCCCCAATAGTGTCAGACGACGCATCGCCGGGCCGCTGCCGGACTCAGAAAAACTCGTGTAAACACTTTTATTGCGCAAAAGACCGTAAATACCCTCCGCAACAACGCCACGTTCACGCGACCCGAGGCGAGGATGCTCGCGGAAATAGCGCGACAAGGTCACGTCTGCGGGACCTGTAAAGCGCAGAATTTCACGCAACACTTCTTCTGTGTGACCAACAATGGCCGGAGGTAATCTCATTTGGTTTCCTTTTTCAATTCTTTAGTTGACTGCAGCACGCGACTCATTGCAAAAAGAGTCCGGGCGAACGGTAATACGAGCAAATCAGTGTAGCTCTACGCGAACGCGCTGACCAACAATACTTAGTTTATCGTCGATAAACCATTTCACCGCTCTGGGATAGATGATGTGTTCCTGCTCAAGAGCACGATGAGAAAGACTGTCTACTGTATCGTCATAGAATACCGGTATCACGGCCTGATCGATAATCGGCCCGTGATCAAGTTCCGGCGTAACAAAATGCACAGTAACGCCATGGATCTTGACACCAGCATCCAAGGCCTGCTGATGCGTGGCCAGACCAACGAAACTAGGCAATAAAGACGGATGAATATTGATCATGCGCCCCATGTAATGCTCGACAAACGATGCAGTCAGAATACGCATGAATCCCGCCAGCACAACCAGATCTGGGGAGAATTTATCAATGACTCTTTTCAACTCTGCGTCGAATGCATCGCGTGAGGTGAAATTCTTGCTTGGAACGACGATAGCCGGGATGCCCATGCTGGCGGCGTACTCAAGTCCGCTAGCATCTGCCCGATTACTAATTACCGCCGCAATTTGCGCTGCCCATTGCTCTGTTTTAGCTGCCTGAACGATCGCTTGCATGTTGCTGCCACGTCCAGAAATTAAAATCACAATCTTTTTCATGGCGGCATTGTACCGCTGTAAGGGCCTGAGCCTCAAATAATTCGATCATCGGCACCAGACGACATTGTCACTTTGAACAAAAAATACATGTCATCTGCCATAGGCAAGGTCTATATTTGATGGCAAATTATTATGCTATTGCTTATTCGAATGAATAAAAAACTCTGAAAGCAACTTTCCTGTCCGCCCAAAACTCAGCGGCATCCCTAAAAACATCTAGTAAGGTTTCCCGCGCTTCTTTATCAAACTTCGGTGTATTAGGTAATTGCTCCAGTACAACCACAAAACCTGGCTGGGAACCAGATTGATGGATGAGATCCGTCAGGCAATCCGACAGTGCATCAAAATTTTTACCAAAATGCTTGGGAAAGCCGAATGACGTGGCAATTTTTCCCAGAACCTGTTGCTTGGTCGCGGCTTCCAGGCAATAAGCATATAAAAAATGCTGCCCAAGGCTAGCCGCTTCTTTTTGTAAATCAGGCACCCGGAAAGCACGAATGGATTGCACAACATTCGGCGCTACTGTTTTGAGCACACTCATTTCTCCCTCTGCTGGTGAGATTATTGTCATAGGTTCCGGCTTGCTAAGGTCTATCTTCAAAGAGATTACTCTTTTACTCGTTTAAAACTCTCGTAATGATCGTCGGTATAATAGTATTCCCCCGACGTCCTGGAATCACCACCCGCAATGATGCGACGTGCACCGCGACTTCTCGACCGGGGTGTCTTGACGGTGAACTCGTGGTAATAACCACGTTTTTGCTTAGGCAATCTGGCTTCGTAATTACCGAAGACGACACCGTCTTTGTCATAGGGAAACGGGCCGCCCTGCTTAATCAGCACCATTGTTACTTGGGCTTCTTTAGGTAAATCCGATACAGAAATACTCTGTAATCCGTAAAAATCCTTGGCAGAAACAACAGACGACAACAGCAGCATCGCCAGCAAAAGCAGATATTTTTTTAAAAATGTTGCGTTGAAATTGTTTAACATTTTGTCAGGCAACGATGTAATTCAATGTCATAGATTAACGTTTTGTGTAAAACGAATCAATCTTTATTATTCAAAAGGCAATAAAACTATTGTGACTTTGCTGCTTCAGCGCTCAGCTTTTCAGCGTCATCCGCGAAAAATTTCAACACATCATCCTGTCTGGCCCAGGTATCTTTTTTACCCAGCTCAATCAGTTCCCTGGTATAGCTCGATTCGAACAACAAGTAAGATGCCAACGCGGATCCACGGACCTCCGTTGCACCGATGCCACCCAGCATGGTCCTGACCGGGAGCGGCAAACTGCTGGTGTGACGACTGGCAATTTCGTCGAGTCGTTGCGATGGCGCGATCACCAGCAAGTCCACTGGCTTCAACGGCGTGTTTTGCAAAGCTTCCGGCGGCAGCATGGACAATGTTTTGTTAATGCGCATCAGCCGTTCTATATCAACTGCCAGACTATCGAGAAAGATACTTGACATCGCATGGCCTGCGATCTGCGCCAGACTCGGATACTGAGCGACCTCATTTGACTCACGTGGCGGCTCAGATAAGCGACCGGCGCCGACGATCAGCACTTTCTTCGCGCCAAGATGGATGGCTGGTGAAATAGGTGCCAGTTGGCGCATAGAGCCGTCACCGCAATATTCCAGGCGACCGCCCCAGTTCAACGGAACCGATGGAAAAATAAATGGAATGGCCGATGACGCCAGCAGATGCTGAACTCCGATAAAATCCCTCTGCGCAAGGCGCTGGCTGCGGATCCAGGGTTCAATATCTGCCAGTGTCTGATAAAAGGTTAAATGCTGCCCCGCCGTATAAGAAGAGGCAGTAACGGCCAATGCCTTCAGCACACCGCTTGCCAGCGCCTGATCCAATCGCGTCAGGTCTAGCATACGATTCAATAAATCTTCCAGAGGTGAATTGTCGAGCAGCGAATTGGGCGGTGATTTGCGCCATTTGTTAAGCAGCCAGCCAAATGACATCAGTGACAACCAGCGTGCACCCGAGCGGATTACGCCCAGTGAATCAGCCCTGTACACTTGGGCGGCCTGAAAATTTTCCCAGACATACAAAATACTGGACACCGATTCGCGAAAATTGTCGGCACGGCAGGCTAGAGCAGTAGCATTAATAGCGCCGGCAGACGTGCCGCAAATAATGCCAAAAGGATTGCGCTCACGCGCCCATCCTGCTTCCAGCAAAATATCTGAAATCGCCTTGAGCACGCCAACCTGATAGGCTGCGCGGGCACCGCCGCCCGTCAAAATCAATCCTGTAGTGGCATTACTATTCATGAGTTTCTTTTAATTGAAGCGTTCGCAAGAACACTTTTTTTGTCTCCATGCCCAAAATAAAAAAGGCAAGCCGAAAGCTTGCCTTAGTGTATTAGCTGACTGTCAAAAAGTCATGTTGCACGCAATGTATTCCGTCGTGAACTGACAAATAACAACATGCTTATTTCGGTTGCATACGAATTGCGCCATCGAGACGAATCGTTTCGCCGTTCAACATCACGTTTTCGATGATGGACTTGGCAAGATGCGCATATTCATCAGGCTTACCCAGACGCGGTGGGAAAGGTACCATTTTACCAAGCGCGTCCTGTACTTCTTGCGGCATACCTAACAACATCGGCGTCTCAAAAATACCTGGCGCAATCGTCATCACACGGATGCCGCTGCGTGATAAATCACGAGCCATCGGCAAAGTCAGGCCAACTACCGCCGCTTTAGACGATGCATAGGCAGCCTGCCCGATTTGCCCGTCATATGCAGCAACTGAGGCTGTATTAATAATCACGCCACGCTCACCTTGCGCAGTCGCATCGGTTTTACCCATGGCGTCAGCGGCTAAACGGCACATATTGAAAGTACCGATCAGGTTGATGTTGACTACGCGCTGAAATACGTCAAGAGGATGTGGACCGTCTTTTCCTACAGTTTTGATGGCGGGAGCGACGCCGGCGCAATTCACCAGTCCGCGCAGAGTTCCCATCGCTGTTGCAGCGGCAATAACTGCCAGACCATCGGCTTCAGAGGTGACATCGCATTTTACGAATGTGCCGTTCAGTTCTGCTGCCAGTTTTTCACCGGCTTCGACTTGTACATCAGCCAGAACTACTTTCCCGCCATTCGCAACCAACATACGGGCTGTTGCCGCGCCCAGGCCTGAAGCACCGCCAGTGATAATAAAAACGCTATTTTGAATATCCATAATGTCTCTTCCTATGTCTTCCTGTTTTTTTTCCAGTTGTTACTGTGGAGTTATACCGCCGGGACACTGCATCCGACAATACAAGGCTAATCGATGTGACGCGTACAACATAGGCATTTAAGACTATGTTGAACTTAATTTACGTTTACGTAAACGTCACTATGTTTATATTGTACCGAAAATTATTCGTTCAAAATAGAAAAAAGGCGACTCGCGCCGCCCTTTCCCGTTTTGATTGCCTGCTTATTTTGCTGGGGCGCTTGCTGCTGCAGACGATGCTGATGCCGGGGATGAGAGCACCCCTGGTTCGCTCGCAGCCGCCATCGTTGCTGGCATTATGGCCGGCTCGGCAGGGATGCCAGCTGCAATGACAGCGCTGGCACTCGCCGATATCGATGGCGGCGGCGCTGTCGGATGCATCGTTGCCATGCTAGTTCCCGTTCCCGGCAACAGCGGCACTAACAGCAAAGCGACGATATTGATAATTTTGATTAAAGGATTAATCGCTGGACCGGCAGTGTCCTTATAGGGATCGCCGACCGTGTCACCCGTCACTGCGGCCTTATGCGCTTCCGAACCCTTGCCACCGTGATGTCCGTCCTCAATATATTTCTTCGCATTATCCCAGGCACCGCCGCCGGTGGTCATCGAAATCGCCACAAATAGACCTGTCACGATGGTGCCCATCAGCAAACCACCCAGCGCGGCTGGCCCCAATAACAACCCCACCAGAACAGGCACAATGACCGGCAACAAAGACGGCAGTATCATTTCCTTAATGGCCGAGGTCGTCAGCATATCAACGGCTTTATCGTATTCAGGCTTGCCACTGCCATCCATAATGCCTTTGATCTCTTTAAACTGGCGACGCACCTCGACTACCACAGCACCAGCGGCACGTCCGACCGCTTCCATCGCCATTGCACCGAACAAATAAGGGATCAGACCACCAATAAACAAGCCGACAATCACTTGTGGGTTAGACAGATCAAACGAAGTACTTTTACCGACAGAATCGAGTGCATGGGTATAGTCGGCAAATAAGACCAGCGCGGCCAAACCAGCCGAACCGATTGCATAGCCTTTGGTCACTGCCTTGGTGGTGTTTCCTACCGCATCCAGAGGATCCGTAATGGCACGCACCGAAGCAGGCATTTCTGACATTTCAGCAATCCCACCGGCATTATCAGTAATCGGCCCGTACGCATCGAGCGCTACGATGATTCCCGCCATCGATAACATCGATGTCGCTGCAATCGCGATGCCGTACAAACCGGCGAGCCAGTAAGACACCAGAATAGCCGCACATACAGCTAGCACCGGATAGGCGGTCGACTTCATCGATACCCCGAGACCCGCAATGATATTGGTGCCATGACCAGTGGTTGATGCCTGCGCCACATGCTGTACCGGTTTGAAATCCGTTCCCGTGTAGTACTCAGTGATGTAGACCATCAATCCGGTCAACACAATCCCCACGATCGTTGAGCCCATCATTGGCATGCGCATATCTTCGGGCATTACCGTCCAGGTGACGATCGCAAAACCGATCAGTGATAAACCAGCCGCCCACCAAAGTCCGGTGTATAACGCCGACATGATTTTTTTTCCTGGTTTCGCCTTTACCATAGAACAGCCGACGATCGATGCCAGAATAGATACCGCACCGAGCATCAAGGGATAGACGATTGCCTGGGTTGTGGCGTTTGTGATAACCAGAGCACCAAGCAACATCGTCGCAATCAGGGTCACGACATAGGTCTCAAACAAATCAGCTGCCATACCGGCGCAATCGCCGACGTTATCGCCGACATTATCGGCAATCACGGCAGGATTACGCGGATCGTCCTCCGGAATACCCGCCTCGACCTTACCAACCAGATCCGCGCCGACGTCCGCACCCTTAGTAAAAATACCGCCACCAAGACGCGCAAAAATCGAAATCAGTGACGCCCCGAAAGCCAATCCGATCAAAGGCTTGATCACATCATGCTGATTCAAGGCAGAGGCAGAGCCCGAGTCATGCGGTGCGGACAACATCAGTATCCAGTAAAAAATCGTCACGCCCAACAAGCCAAGGCCGACAACCAGCATACCGGTAATGGCGCCGCCTTTAAACGCGACATCGAGCGCCTCATTCATGCCGCGGGTCGCTGCCTGTGCAGTCCTGACGTTGGCCCGTACCGAGACATTCATCCCGATAAATCCGCATGCTCCGGATAAAACTGCACCAACCAAAAAGCCCATTGCAGTCGTTAATCCCAATCCCGGTACCAAGGCAATCGCAACAAATAAGACAACGCCGACAATCGCGATCGTTCGATACTGCCTGGCCAGGTACGCAGCCGCGCCTTGCTGTATCGCCGTAGCAATTTCCTGCATCCGGGCGTTACCTGCATCCTGTTTTAAAATCCAGTTTCGCGACACCAAACCGTAAAGCACGGCGATGACTCCGCACGCAATCACAAACCATAGACCTGCTGCCATGTTGACTCCTCCAATTGTTATGGGCTTCCTTTGCATGGGTAATGCAAACTTGCCTTTTTGTGACAATATAAAACGGCGACCACGTGAAACAACCACGACTTTTCATCTATTCCGCACTTGTATCAACAAGGTAGAATCATGAATCCTGCGTACTGCACAACTGAACCGTTACCCTTGTTTATTGGAGAATCATTTGCCAGGGCTAGCAAGAAAAAAGCGGACCAACAGGTCCGCTTTTCGTTTATTCCGAGAGTGCGGCGAAGGCACTGTCTCTGATAGTTTCTACCGGTCCGACACCGGCAATCTTGCGATATTTCGGTGCGCCTGGCTTGCCGGATTTTGCCCAATCTCCGTAGTAGCCAACCAGCACTTCCGTTTGTTCGTGGTAGACACTCAGACGTTTTTTGACGGTTTCTTCTTTGTCGTCATCACGCTGTATCAATTCCTCACCCGTAACATCGTCTTTGCCCTCAACTTTGGGAGGATTGTATTTGACGTGATACACGCGGCCAGAACCCGGGTGTACGCGACGACCGCTCATACGATCAATGATGGCAGCATCTGGAACATCGATTTCCAATACATAATCAATCGTAACGCCAGCGTCTTTCATCGCATCGGCCTGAGGCGTCGTGCGAGGAAATCCGTCGAACAGATAGCCATTTGCACAATCCGCTTGCTGCAAACGATCTTTCACCAGACCGATGATGATGTCATCCGACACCAGGCCACCCGCATCCATCACCGCTTTGGCAGCCAGTCCCAGAGGCGTGCCTGCTTTCACAGCAGCTCTGAGCATGTCACCGGTAGAGATTTGTGGAATATTGAATTTTTCTTTGATGTAATTAGCTTGTGTGCCTTTGCCAGCACCAGGCGCTCCCAACAAAATAAGACGCATGTTATTTCCTAAAAGACGAGTTTGAATAGTGTGAATTGTTTGTTTGTATCCTTGTGCATGACAACCTGGGGCTGCGATGCGATATTTTTCTGCGAAACCGTGATTTTGCTCTTAGTGCTTATTATTTTTATAGAAATGACGCACTAGTAATATCACAGTATCTTTTCACGAAACTTACCACAATTTTTTATATTATTGATGCTTTGCCATGAAATCATGTGCTTCATCAAGATTTTTCATGTAAATTTCGCGAAGCTTCCGCTAATACGTTCAGTTTACTTTAATTGCTCCTTCAATTGCTTTAATAGAATGTCCGTACCCTCTCCAGGTCTTCCGGTGTGTCCACACCCGGTGCCGGACTAGCATGTGTGACATGGACTGCAATAGCATGACCATTCCACAACACCCGCAATTGTTCCAGCGCCTCAATCTGCTCAAGAGGTGATAAATCGAGTGTCGGGTAGGACAATAAAAAATCATTCCGGTAGGCGTATAAGCCAATATGCCGCAGCGGCGCATATCCCGCTGGCAGAATGTCACGCGTGACAGCAAATCCATCCCGGTGCCAGGGAATCGTCGCACGCGAAAAAGTCAAAGCGCGGCCGAATTTATCGAGCACCACTTTGACGACATTCGGATTAAACACGTCCTGTATGTCGTGCAGCGGATGTGCGGCTGTCGCCATCGGTACGGTCGCACTGACCAGGCCAGCAGTCGCGGCAATCAGTGCCGGATCGATCAGGGGCTCATCACCTTGTACATTGACGACCACAGCATCGGCTGGTAACGCCATCAAAGCGGAGACCTCGGCAATCCGGTCTGTGCCAGACGGATGATCCGCTCGTGTCATACAAGCCGGAATACCGTGGTCGCGGCAAGCGGCCAGAATATCTGCATGATCGGTTGCCACCATGATCTGCGAGGCGCCAGACAATAAAGCCCGCTCAGCAGTGCGCACCACCATCGGTTTGCCGCCCAGATCGGCTAAAGGCTTATTTGGCAAACGACTCGATGCCAGACGCGCTGGAATAATAACGGTAAAGCTCATAGACTAATCTTCAATTCCAAGGCTTAGGCTGCGGGCAATTGACGAGCCTGATCTACCCACATGATAGGAATATCGTCCCGAATCGGAAAAGCCAGTTTATCGGCATTACAAATTAATTCTTGTGCCGCTTTATCGTACACCAGAGGACTTTTGCACAAAGGGCAGACCAAGACATCAAGCAAGCGTGCGTCCATGTTGTTTCTCCGAAATCAGTTCAATTATTTGTTGTGCAAAACGGGCATCCAGTTGTGCATCCACTGGCACCACCCATACGCGGGCATCTTGTTGCAATGCCACTATCTGCCGACATTTTACTGCATCCTTTTCGGTAATCAGAATGATGTCAGACCGAATCTGCGCAAAACTGCCGGCATTAAATGTATAGTGATCTGGCAAAGGCAGACCTTCACACTCCACTCCCGCTCTGGCGAGCATGGTAAAGAACCGCTGTGGATTGCCGATACCCGCAACGGCAGTGATTGTGCGAATTATCAGGGGATCATTTGCAAATTGCACTAATGTTTGTGTATTGCGAGGATCGCATAGCTGATATGCAGCGCCCGGCAACAATTGCATGCGTGAGACTGGGGTATCGGATCCGCTACCAAGCTCCGGCAAGGCAGCGACAGCAGGCGCATTGACTACCGTAAAATCCCGTCTTCTCTGTGCTGGTTCGCGCAGGGGGCCGGCGGGTAACAACCAGCCATTACCGACACCGCGCTGATCAAACAAGACGATTTCTACGTCGCGCGCCAGCGCATAGTGCTGAAGACCGTCATCAGAAATAATTACATTTACCTCAGGATGTGCCAGCAATAGCATCTGTGCTGCAGCCACCCGCTGCCGGCCGACTGCCACCGGGGTGTTGGTGCGCGTATGTATCAGGAGAGGCTCATCACCGACGATCTGCGCTAGCGAATTCGTATCCACCAGCGTAACAGCACCGGCATCAGCCGCATAGCCGCGCGAGATAACGCCAGGCGTCCAGCCCGCAGCCCGCAATTGCTGCACCAGGTACATCACCAGTGGCGTCTTGCCAGTGCCACCGACAAAAATATTGCCAACCACGATGACCGGGACTGTGAGTTGCGTCTGCGCTTTGTAGCCGAGCAAAATCAAGCCGAGCCGGAAGCCAATCAGCAACTGAAATACTTTAGCGAACGGCCATAGCAGGCACGCCAGCACACCGCGCCGCAGCCATGCGCGCATCAATCCAGTTTCTAACATTGAACGAAATGACTGCAAGATATCCTCAACCATACTCTACGGGAGTATCAAGATTAAATGGCCTATTGCGCACTTGGATTGTGCGGAACAGGCCATTTAATGAAGATACTCCCGATTTATTCTATTTTTTTACATTTTTTTGTGTCTTGCCGCCAGCGCTCGGAAGCAGCTTGCTGCGAGGCGTGTTCAACGCTATTTCGATTTCCCTGAGGCTTGCGCTGCGAATGTCACTTTTGCCAGGCCAGCGATACGCGCAGCTTCCAGAACATCGATCACGGACTGATGCGTTGCGGCACGATCAGCATTGATAACTACAATAGGATCACGCTGAGCACCTTCTTTGCCCGCCTCTAAAGCCGTTGCCGCTTGCTTCAGGTCCTGCGCCAGAGTCGCCGTATCAAGAAACGACACCGCCTGATTATTGATCTTGTAGCGACCTTGCGCGTCAATCCCGATATCGATCTGGTTCGGCTTATCCTGCGCCTTTTCAGCATCGGCCGTCGGCAGCGTGATCTGTAATTCGGTAAAACGGCTATACGTCGTCGTCACCATCAAAAAGATCAGAATCACCAACAAAACGTCAATGAAAGGAATCAGATTGATCTCAGGGTCTTCACGCCCCTGTCCTTTACGAAAATTCATTATTTTCTCGCGCTGTGGACAGTATCAACAAATTTCACTGCCTGCTGTTCCATATCCACTACCAGGCTATCTACCAGCGCACGGAAATGACGATAAAAAATCAAAGCAGGCATCGCGATCAGCAAACCGAAACCCGTGTTGTAAAGAGCGACAGAAATACCATGCGCGAGTTGCGCAGGATTCGCTCCGGATGCGTTTTGTGAACCAAAGATTTCAATCATACCAACCACGGTACCGAACAGCCCCATCAATGGCGCCAGAGACGCAATCGTACCCAAGGTAGTCAAGAAACGTTCTAACTCGTGCGCGACACCGCGCCCCGCTTCTTCGATCGATTCTTTCATGACCTCACGTGGCGCATTGACATTGCGCAAACCGGCGGCGAGCACTTTACCCAGCGGGGAATTGTTCGACAGTTGATCGATGACTTCTTGTTTGATTTTACCGGCGTGATAAACGCGAATCACCTCGTCGAGTAAAGTGCGCGGCAGGATACGCTGGCGACGCAGCGACAAACTACGCTCAATGATTAAAGCCAGTGCAATAATCGATGCAACCAGTAAAAGATAGATTGGCCAACCAGCCGCTTGAATAATGGCAAACAAAAGTGACTCCTTAGTCCTTGGTAGTGCGAAGAGGGTTCGCGCATTTCGCTCGGGTATCAGGCGTCATACAACATGCGCCCGGCAGCTTTACTTTCATCAGGTTAACACGATGCGGATCACACCCATGTTACTAAGCTGAAAGTATGAGGCTCAGCAATCCGGTTCAGGCTTCATGCACGCCATGAAAACAAATACGATTCAATCCCGCAATGTAGCGCGTTGCGTGCGTGTGAGCAAGTACACAAGATGAAAATCTGCAATTAGATTTTAAGGATGTGAACAAGTCAGTTTTTTTACCGAGTTCTGCACAAATTCTGTGTGCAAGATTGTGGATAAGTATGAATGAACTAGCTAAGCATTTGATTTTATTCAACTTAACATCACTGCCACAGATTTAGGCAGCATGGATACAGTCTCTGATTACCTATTTTTACCAGCAAAACAGTGATCACTGCGACGAAGTTCTGCACAGTTTATGTGGACAACATTGTGAACAAGGTAAGCACAAGAGCTTAAGTCGCTGATTTCAAAGCGATTATACGTTTGCCTAAATAACAGGCAAATTCATAATTTTGACCAGAATACAGGCGTTTATTCTCAGTTATCCCCATTTTTTTAAGGAAAGTGAACGGTATGTGTATAAGTTTGGGTTTCTGCACATTTTTTGTGGATAAGACTGTGAAGAAGCACTGTAGATAATACTAAGCCTTTGATTTATATCAATTTACACCACATGCCTGCAAATTAAGCATATGACACAATTCCATAAATTCATGTTATTTTGACAGCAGAATATCGGCGTTTCTGCTATTTATCCACAAACGCTGCGTACTTTTGCACATAAATTGTGGACAAGATTGTGCAAAAGCATGGTGATTGTCGCTAAGTCTTTGTTTTTATTAAACATTGGTTTGGTGCAAATAATTTAGGCAAGGCAAACGATTGCCTCATGGCCTCAAAAATTCTCAAAATGGCTCATCATTGTTCACGAATACTGTGGATAACTTTGTGAACAAGCTCAAGAATAATCGCTAAAGCCCTTGATTTATAAGGACTTTCCTTTTTTGCCCAAAAAACGGGCAAAAATTTAATCCCTTAAAAATCAACTACTTAAGTATAGATTCTCGATTGCTTTTGACATACGCAACAGTTAATGACATTCTGATGACCGCCACCACTTTCTGTGGACAGCTTTTACCCTCAAGCGCTTTATGACCTTTGATTTTCACTCCCCAAGTCCAATAACCATGCCCTCCGTGATCACAGTCTCGGCGCTGAATCAAGCAGTGGCGCAATTATTGGAGCGAAACATCCCATTGACGTGGGTTTCCGGCGAAATATCGAATTTCACCCGCGCCGCATCTGGACATTGGTATTTCACCCTGAAGGATGCCGGAGCACAGGTGCGTGCCGTGATGTTTCGAGGCCGGGCCCAATATGCCGATTTCATGCCACGCGAAGGCGACAAGGTAGAAGTCCGCGCGCTGGTCAGCTTATACGCCGCGCGCGGCGATTATCAGATTAATGTCGAAGCGATACGGCGTGCCGGCATGGGCAATTTATACGAGGCATTTCTACAATTGAAAGCCCGACTCGGTGAAGAGGGACTATTCGACATAGAACGTAAGCGCCCTATTCCGGTCTTTGTAAAGACCGTCGGTATCGTGAGTAGCCCGCAAGCAGCGGCTTTACGTGACATCCTGACCACCTTGCAAAGGCGCGCACCACATGTTCACGTGATTTTGTATCCGACTCCGGTGCAAGGTGAAGGTGCTGCGAATAAAATTGCACAGGCGATCGCCACAGCCTCAGCACGAGACGAATGTGATGTCTTATTGGTCTGCCGGGGTGGTGGCAGCATCGAAGATTTATGGGCGTTTAATGAGGAAATTGTCGCCAGAACCATCGTGAACTGCGTGATGCCCGTGATTAGCGGTGTGGGTCATGAAACCGATTTTACGATTGCCGATTTTGTGGCTGATGTGCGGGCCGCAACACCAACCGCGGCCGCAGAATTAGCTGCAACACCGCGAATCGACTGGCTAGACAATCTGATGCAATATCGCCGGCATGCAGGCCGTGCTATTCAAAGACAACTAGCAGCACACAATCAGACAATCGACTGGCTGACGCGACGCCTGGTCAGCCCGATCAATGCCATTCAGGCCAAACGTCTGGCACTGGAAAGCGCCGCTCAGAGCCTGCGTTACGCAAGTGCCATGCCGCGTCAGCACGCGCATTCACGACTGACCAATTTGCACACCAGACTCAACGCACAACGCCCGGATTCCGACCAGGAACGCCAGCGTCTGCTAGAGCAGAAAAGACGATTTGCCTCTGCCATTAAGCTTCAGACAGATACGCAAAATCAGGCATTAATGCATCTCAGCGCACAGCTGGAAATGCTGAATCCCCAAAGAACACTGGAGCGCGGCTATGCGATCCTCAGCGACCACAAAGGTAAGCTGATACGTTCAAGTAAAAATCTGCAAGCGCACAGCCTGGTCTCCGTACGCCTTGCTGACGGTGAAGCGGAAATTGGTATCAGCAGCGTGCAAACCAGCTTGAATTAATATTGATTGATGCAGGTTCGTGATGCCACTCGTTGGTACCATGATCGATACCACGCATTGATACCATTCACAGATAACACTCCCTTCTATATCACCGGCTGACATTCACCACAGGTTTGAATATCAGCCAGTCTGAAGTTAATTCGCCTTGTAAAACAAATAGTCCGCTTGATATTTGACCAATTTTTTAGCACCAGCATTATCCGCAGCACAGCTGTCCGATGGCGCAACACCACCCATGGTATTCAAACGCTGAATGTAGGTAATATCCGTCATCGCACCGTTCCCCGTTGAGGGATTCGCTTTGACCAGTTGCAGTGGAATCGCATTCGCAGCGCCCGGTGCAACGGCTAACTGCTTGCCAGTGACTTTGCTACCGTCATTGGATTCCCAGGTCGGGCCAGCATAATATTTTCCCAGTGCTTTACCGCTCTGATCAGACAACACCGCAGTCGGACCAGCAAAAACCCATTCATACGCGCCTGGCATCGCCGCCTTGACACGGCACTCGTAAGTCAGGTCACCCGCACCAACCAGGCTCAGTACTAGTTTATTACCAGCTGGCACCGTAACAGCGGCGGGAGCGTCTGGTGCTCTCATCGCGGAACTGCAAGCAGCCAGAGCAGCGATTATCGATGCGCCGGAAAGTAAGCGAAGGGCTGTTTTCATTCAAATCTCCTGATAAGTGTGAGGTAGAAGGTCGTGCATCGCAATATGGCAACGGTTGACGTTGACACCGCTTGCCGACCTGAGACTGTGCTAGTCACGTGAATTTACGCAAGCCATCGGGAAATGGATTCAAGTATTTTTTACTTTTTTCTGAATCAACAAAACCAGATTCCGCCTTGAAAATCATCACATAGCTGCAAGCATGGCATTAAGCTATTACAATGAAGGTTTTCCCGAACCACGAACAACAAAGGAAGCACAATGGAACATACCCTACCGGCATTGCCCTATGCACTGGACGCTTTGGCACCACATATCTCCAAAGAAACCTTGGAATATCACTATGGCAAACACCACCAGACTTATGTGACCAATCTGAACAACCTGATCAAAGGGACAGAGTTTGAAAACTCTTCTCTGGAAGAAATCGTAAAAAAATCCTCCGGTGGCGTATTCAATAATTCTGCTCAGATCTGGAATCACACGTTTTACTGGAACGGGTTGAAGCCAAATGGCGGCGGCGCACCAAGCGGCGCACTGGCTGACGCCATCAACGCGAAATGGGGCTCATTCGATGCCTTCAAAGACGCTTTCACCAAATCCTGTATCGGCAATTTCGGCTCTTCATGGACATGGCTGGTAAAAAAAGCGGATGGCAGCTTAGATATCGTCAACACATCGAACGCCGCAACACCACTGACCACGACAGACAAGCCACTGGTAACTTGCGATCTGTGGGAACACGCTTACTACATCGACTACCGCAATGCACGTCCAAAATACCTGGAAGCATTCTGGGCTTTGGTCAACTGGGATTTTGCGGCTGCCAATCTGGGCTGAGTCCACTTGAGTCCGCCTGAGATGAGCTGATCCGGCTTTGATTGGATTGTGATGTAGTGTTGATCTGACCAGCGCACACCAGTGCTGGGCAATACACAAAAACGCACAAAAAACACATCCAGGGCACATGAAAAAACCTGCACTTATCTCGTATAAATGCAGGTTTTTTTCATCTGTTAATTGGTCCTGCCTGGTCCATGACAGAAGCGTTTCATGTGAAAATACGGTAGGTTTTCTCCATTAGCTTCGTCAGTATTTTTTCATCCTGCTGGCTTGTACCCTGTTCAATGACTTCACACAAATCCCCCCTGCTTCGCTTCGCTCCTGTTATTTTTATTTTCATCTGGGCTTCTGGTTATGTCGTTGCTAAATATGGCTTGCCGTATGCTGAGCCACTGACTTTCCTCTGCCTGCGCTATCTCGGGGTTATTTTGTTCATGGGCGTGCTTGCGATAAGCATGCGTGCTCCCTGGCCTAAACGTCAGGCCTGGCCGCATATTGCAGTGGCGGGCATACTCATGCAGGCAGGCTATCTTGGCGGTGTCTGGTGCGCAGTCAAACTCGGCATGCCCGCGGGTCTTGCTGCGCTTATCGTCAATACCCAACCTATTCTGACCGCGATACTCGGCCCTGCGATTGGTGAAAAAACGCAAGGCAAGCAATGGCTAGGTCTGGGATTTGGCCTGCTCGGCGTTGGTCTGGTCGTCGCCAATAAAATCTCAGTCGTCGGCCTGTCTGGCGGCAGTATTGCGCTGGCCGTCATGGCACTGCTATCGATGACGATAGGAACACTCTACCAAAAGAAAACCTGTCCCTCGTTTGATGTACGTACCGGCCAGGTGATCCAGTTCGCCGCATCACTATTGCTGACCTTGCCATTCGCTCTGCTATTGGAAACACAAACTATTCAGTGGACACCACAATTTTTTGCCGCAATGGCATGGTCCGTCTTTGTACTGTCCGGCGTCGGCATCTCGGTCTTGTTTATTCTGATACGTCACGGTGAAGCCACCAAAGTCACCAGTTACATGTATCTGGTTCCACCAGTCACCGCCGTCATGGCCTGGTTAATGTTTGGCGAAAAATTTACCATAACTGCCGCGATCGGCATGGTGATCGCCCTGCTCGGTGTCGCCCTGGTCGTCAAACCAGCAAAAGTGTAGGCGATCAATCAAGAACTGCTCTGCAGATTTATTCATCGAAAAAATAAAGATGCGCTGACCAGCATCGGCGCATCTTATTTACTCATCTTATTTGTACATTTCGTTAGCACATCTGACTTGCATCCCCATCTCATTCATTGTCCAGATTAAGGGCGCTCGAGTGGCGAGCCTGAATAAATAACTACGCCAAGGATGTCACAGCGTGGGTAAACGGAGAGCGCCGGCAAAGCTGCGCAAATACCAGTTTTTGCAACAATCCTTCCTCAGACCGATCAGGCATACGCTGATTTAGAATGCAAAAAAATTCGCGGCACGTCCATCTGGTCCAGACTGCTGTATTTTTCATCAAAAAAAAACACCATACCAGTTCCTCAATCTGATGTTTTTTGCAGCAAAGTCACAACACCTAAGAAAATAAAAAAAATTTTATTTAAACGATGTAAAAGGATTTACTACAAATTTAAATGAAGTTAATGAATTCAGCGATCAAATATCGCATCAGTGGAATTAAAGTGGCATTAATTAAACAAAACCAGTTGACCTGTTTTTGCGTGCCTTGTATGTTGTGCGCTGAGACAAATTTGATTTAATTCCTCCACTGCCTCTGCAGGGCATTGCATCAAACAAAACCCCGTTAGCTTGACTATCAGCCCCACACCTTGAGGGACCATCACGATGACCACTGAACAGACCACTCGCCGACATCCTATGCGCTGGATTCCTACACTGTATTTTGCGCAAGGCTTACCATTTTATGCCGTCGCATTGGTCGCGGGCCTGATGTACAAAAGTATGGGGATGCCCAATGATCAGATCGCGCGATGGACCGGACTCATCGGTGCTGCCTGGGTATTCAAATCCTTGTGGAGTCCGCTTCTGGAACTGGCTAGCAGTAAAAAATCCGTGGTGGTTATTTTTCAGCTCATCGGTGGCGTAAGCTTGGGTCTGGTCGCACTCTCGTTGCAATTACCCATGTATTTCGCGATCAGTATTGCCTTACTCGCGGTAGTGGCGTTTGCGTCCGCAACTCACGATATCGCCTGCGATGGTTTGTACATGGCAAGTCTTAGCAATAAACAGCAAGCTGCCTATGCAGGATGGCAAGGCGCATTTTTTAACGCAGCCAGATTTTTTTCATTAGGCGGCCTAGTTTATTTAGCTGGCTATCTCGAAAAACATATGGACCCGGCGCATGCTTGGATGATCATCTTCGGGATTCTCAGCGTGATGCTGATCGTGCTTGCGCTCTATAATTTGTGGGCCTTACCGGGGACAAAAAATGCGCCAATGGAAACCTCACTCAAAGGCGCATTCTGGATTTTAAAAGACGTCATCATTGATTTTTTTCAAAAACCAGGCATCTGGATCGCGATCATTTTCATCATCTTATTCCGTGCCGGTGAGGGTCAGGTACAAACTATAGGGCCACTATTTTTACGTGAAGCAAAAGAGCTTGGTGGCTTAGGTTTGACCACCGATGAGGTCGGCATCGTGTATGGCACAGCGGGGACCATCGCATTTCTGACAGGCAGCGTACTCGGTGGTTACTTCACCTCTTGGTTGGGACTAAAACGCGCACTACCTTACCTTATTATCGCGATGAACCTGCCGATTTTGGTATTTGTTTTCCTGAGTAGCAATTTGCCTGGCAATCTGGGCATCATTACTGCGGCATTGTGCATAGAAATGTTTGGTTATGGTTTTGGCTTTGTCGGCATTATTTTATTCATCATGCAGGTGGTGGCGGTTGGCAAATACCAGACCGCGCACTACGCACTGGGCTCTGGTGTAATGCAGTTAGGTTTCATTATTTTTAAAATGATCAGTGGCGATATTCAGATCGCCTTGGGGTACAAAAATTTCTTTATCTGGGCACTGATTTCTGCAATCCCAGTTTTGATCTTATCGCGATTTTTAAAAATCAAGGATGAGCAGAAAGTAACTGAGACAGTCTGATCATCCCTTCGCGGAGCACGACGCAAGACTAGCAATTATCATCGACCCTGAAGCGCATTCTCAAAAAACAGAATGCGTTTTTATTTCTTCCTAACCTGCTATATAAATCGCCTAGGTACCACAGGCACGGCCTGATGCATCAAACAAATGGCAACGCGATAAAGGCATCGCGACATCGATCTGACTACCCGACTTTAACGCGGGCAAGGTCGCGCACAGATCTGCACTCAATTTAATGGAAAGATTTTGCTGATCGTGTACGGCGTTTGCAAGATGTCCGTAAATGACCGAGGCGTCGCCGAGATGCTCAACAAAATCGATGATAATCTGCAATAAGGGCGCCTCCTGTGAAGCGCCGACTATCGGCGGCAGAGTCAGTTGTTCTGCACGTACCCCCAGCGTGACGACATCACCAATAGCGACTTGTGATGTAATCATAGGCAAGCTCAAACTAGTTCCATCGTTTAATTTTAACTGTGCATTAGTACCATTGAGTGCAGTCACTTCCGCGCTCAGAAAATTCATTTTAGGCGCACCCAAAAATCCTGCGACGAACAAATTGGCGGGACGTTCGTACAACTCTAATGGCGTGCCGACTTGCTCTATTTTTCCAGCATTGAAAACGACAATACGCTGCCCCAAGGTCATCGCCTCCACCTGATCATGAGTCACATAAATCATTGTCGTTTTTAAATCCTGATGCAATCGGCTCAACTCAATCCGCATCTGCACACGCAGACTGGCGTCGAGATTAGAAAGTGGCTCATCAAATAAAAACAGCTTGGGCTGACGCACAATCGCGCGACCAATCGCGACACGCTGACGCTGACCACCGGACAACTCTTTTGGTTTACGTTGCAGTAAATGGCTGATTTGCAATATGCCAGCAGCCTGCTGTACGGCATCGTCAATTTGCTGCTTTTTTTGTCCCGCCATTTTCAAACTAAATGCCATGTTGTCGTACACCGACATATGCGGATACAAGGCATAGGACTGGAACACCATCGCCAGACCGCGCTTAGCTGGCGGGATATCATTAGCTATTTCTCCATCAATGAATAGCTCGCCATCGGTGATGTCTTCTAATCCGGCGATCATACGGAGCAAAGTCGATTTACCACAGCCGGAGGGGCCGACAAAAACAATGAATTCACCATCGTTGATATCAAGATTGATACCTTGAATGACTTTGGTGTCGCTGTAGTGTTTGGTGATATTACTTAATTGGACTTGAGCCATTTTTGTTCCGGTGTTCTCTCGAACTAATATTTTTATACTTCGTAGCGACAGGCCGGGAGTGAGGACCCCGCGGCGTCCGAAATACCTCCACCAACAAATACATCAAAAGCCTAAAGAGGCTCTAGAAGCTCCGATGAGATAAGTAGGGTGTGCCATGCGCACCACTCCCGCCACCATATTTCTCAAGCATCAAAACCAGCCACAGGCAACTTACCATCAGCAACAATATCTCCACGAAGCCAGGCTGCTACAGCAGCTATCGCTGGCGTAGCAAAACCATAGGTGATCAGAGCAGGCGACTGGATGTCCAACGATTGAAACGGGTTCCATAACACCAGATGCAAATCAGGCTTCCACTCCCGGCGTATTTTTTCGCTGTAGCGCAAACGGATCGTCGATGCGAGTATCGTAAAGCGGCCATCATCCGGCAATGCGCTCCAGTCAAATTCGTTCGCCCGATCAAATTGCACGGTATCGACGTCATAAATTTCGCTCAACATCGCAGTAACTTTTTCGGAACGGATACCCGCTTCCGAGACGCCATCGCTGACGACGTTGGCACTGATCACCAGACGGACTTTACTACCAGGTGCCGGGGCTTTGGGGTTGTGGTAAGGCGTCAATCCGCGCTTCCAGCCCTCTGCCATTAATTGCACATCTTGTGCTTCAGTTTGATAAGCGATTTGAAACCCAGTTTGCTGACATGGATACTGTTGCGTCAGCCTAGCGATACGCGCTAGGCGTTGCTGTAATCCAGCAGCATCAATCTGCCCACTTTGTATTGCGTCGGTCAAGGCTGCCAGTGTCTCGATCTGGGTTTCTCTGGTACCCAGCGCCATCACCAGATCAGCGCCAGCATCCAATGCGATCACGGCAGCTTTACCTGCACCGTAGCGACCGGCAATTGCGTGCATGTCCATGCCATCAGTAATAACAACACCTTGATAGTTCCACTCGTCACGCAAGATGCCAGTCAGGATTTTTTTCGACATCGTGGCGGGATAATCGGCGTCTAATGCGGGATAAACGATATGCGCCGTCATCATGGCTGGAGCAGCTTCTTTGGCTATATGGAAAGGCGCAAACTCCATTGCATCCAGTTCTGCACGCGACTTATTGACCGTCGGCAAATCACGATGCGAATCGACATTGGTATCGCCATGTCCGGGGAAATGTTTTACGCAGCAAGCCACGCCCTCGGACAAACTCCCTTCCATCCATGCCAGTGCTAAACGACTAGCTTTTTGCGGATCGGAACCAAACGAACGTTCAGAGATAACAGGGTTATCGAGGTTATTATTGAGATCCAGCACCGGAGCAAAGTTCCAGTTAAAGCCCAAGCTTTTCACAGCACGCGCGACCGCTGCACCGACTGCGCGGCATAGCGCCGGATCATCGCTAGCACCCAATGACATTGCAGCAGGCGGCTGCGGCACCCAGGTCGCACGTACGACCGCACCACCCTCTTGATCAATACCGATCAAGGCATCGGGCCCCATCACATCACGCAAATCCGATGTGAACTTAGACAACTGCTGAGCATCCACCATATTCTGGCGAAACAGGCACACCGCGCGGATATGATTGTCACGTAAAAATTGCGCCATCTCGGCATCAAGCGAGGTGCTAGGCATGCGTATCATGATCAGTTGACCGGCGATTTTTTTTGCACTTAAGTTGACAACTGAGTCTGTCATTGGCTTTGCATTCGACTGCTTAACGTCTAAAGTCATTTCACTGCTCCATCCATGCCGCGCATAAAAAAGCGCTGGGTAAATAAAAATGCGACGAGTATTGGCGCAATCGTCAAAATGGTGCCGGCGGCAATCACCCGCGTGCTGCTGCCATAGGTGCCGCGTAAGTACAAAACGCCTGCCGACAAAGGAAAATCATCAGGCTTGCTAATCACGATGGATGGCCAGATATAGTCATTCCATGCCTCCACTGCAGTCAAAATACCCACGGTTGCCAGCCATGGAAAAATCAATGGCAAGACGATTTTCCAAAAAATAATCCACTCCGGTGCACCATCAACCCGCGCAGCATCAATCAGGTCTTGTGGTACTTCATCAAAGGCTTGTTTCAACAATAGTATTGATACGGCGGTCACGACATTCGGCAAGATCACACCGGTATAAGTATTGACCAGACCTATCTTGGTCAGGGTGATAAAGTTCACCAGAAAATTTACTTCTGAGGGCAAAATCATGGTTGCCAGTATCAGTCCGAATACCAGCTTGCTGCCGCTGAAGCGCATACGTGACAGCGGATAGGCAGCTAGCGAACACAGTAGTAATTTCCCGCACACGGTTGCGACTGTAATCAGCAAGGAATTTTTATAAAACGCGATCATCGGGATGACGCGGAATACTTCAATAAAATTGTCTAGCGATACCGCTTGTGGCATAAAGCTAGGTGGGAATTCAAAGAGATTACCTTCAGTCGACACTGCCACCACTAGCGTCCACCAGAACGGGAATACGCATAACACCGCTAATGCGATAAGCACCGCATATTGCAGAATAATTTTAGACAGACGCTGAACAGAATATGGCATCACCGGTGCCTCGGCTTCAGGTAGCGCAGGCAGACTAGTGCGATGGCAATACAAGACAACGACATCACAAAACTTGCAGCAAGACCGCGCGGCAATTTCAAATGCTTTAAGCCTTGATCGTAGGCATAGTAGAGCGCAGTAAAAGTCGAATTCATCGGGCCACCTTGGGTCAAAACATCCACTTCCTGATACGCCTTCAGTGCAGCCAATACTGACATGATGGTACAGACCATGATGGTTGGAAATAGCATGGGTACGGTGATTTTCCAAAACCGTTGCCATAGATTTGCACCGTCTAACGTGGCGGCTTCTTGCATCTCGGCCGGGATGGATTGCAGCGCTGCCAGATACATCACCATATACCAACCCAGGCCGCGCCAGAGCGAGACAAACATAATCGAAAAAATCGCCAGACTGTCATCCGATAACCAGCCCAACGGTTGATTGATGGCGTGCAGTTTCAGGAGCATATAATTCAACGCGCCCTGATCATGGAACATAAATCCCCACATAATCCCGACCACCGCAACCGTGGTCACCACCGGCACATAATAAGCCGCACGAAACCAGCGTATCGCTGGCAATTGGGTATTGACCAGCGTCGCCAGTACGATTCCACCGATCTGAATAAACGGGACGATTAGCAAAAATAGCAGAGAGTTTTTAAGACCGCTGACAAACATCGCATTTCCGAAGATAGTGCGATAATTATCCCAACCGACCCAATGCGTCGTGCGGACTAAACTAAAATCAGTAAAGCTCAAGTAGGAGCCATATAACACCGGCCAGAATGAAAATAAGGCAAGCAATAACAAAGCCGGCGCGAGAAATACATAAGCGAGGACATTATGTCGTCGGAAAGCGGACATGATCAGTTACCTTCCTTTGGCATCAGCCGGATATGAGCATCGGCAGCCAGCTTTTTATTCCAGATCGCCACTGCCTCATCGAGTGCTAGCTTAATGTCTTTTTTGCCGGTCATACCCGCCTCTACTGCCTGCACCAGAAACCGTCGCAACTCATCATAATCAGTGATGCCATCCACATACAGACTGCGTGAATACTGCATCGATCCAGCAGCAATAGTTTGTGCGACGTCTGCTGCGCCAGCATGATCAGGTATCTCTGCAAAGTAAGGATTTGCAAGCGCCTTGACTGTAGTCGGCATAACTTTGGCGATCTTGGCAAAGGCTAATTGGTTCTCGTCATTCGTCAGAAATTGGGCGAACTCGGCGATGGCGGGGAGCGATCGGGGATTAACTCCTTTTGGCACAGCGAAGTTAAACATCCAGCCACCATCGGCAATACCCGTTGGACCGACAGGTGCAGGGAAAATACCGGTGTTTGCATAGATTTCGGCAGAGTCAGCCTGGATACGCTTTAGCGCGGTTGGCGCACTGACCATCATGCCGAGGCGACCGCCCAGATAGGCATCAACCACAGCGGGGAAATTATCCTCGGCGAATAACTTGTCTTTCAAAAAACCGTTCGCCTTATAAGTGTCAGCAAGTTTTTTGATCAAGGCGATATGGGCGGACGAATTAAAGACAGCCTTGCCATCTTTGATCAGCGGCAAGCCTTGCTGCATCAAAAAACCATCGATCTTGCCTAGCGCAGGCGCATAACCTGCTTTCCCAGTTTTAGCCGCAATCTGACGCGCATACGCGAGCAGCTCGTCCATATTTTTTGGTGCTTGTGTGATCCCGGCGGCGCCGAGAATTTTGCGGTTATAAGCAATCACATTGACGTTGCTGTAATGCGGAAAACCGTAGAGCTTGCCACGAAACGTCAGATCATCGAGCGCGCCTTTGGTGTAGACCGCTTTGTTCCTCATCAGACCGTCAACCGGTTCGATCAAACCATCACGCGCAAATTCTTCTGCCCACGGCACGCTGAGATTGACCAGTGACGGGGGTGTACCTGCAGCAATCGAGGTAATGAGTTTCAGTTGCAAAATATCCCACGGGAAATCTACCCACTCGACTTTGACGCCGGGGTGTTGTACCTCATAAGTTTTGACTAGCGTTTGAAAATACGGAATGAACTTCGGCTTTAAGCTCATGGTCCAGAATTCGATTTTTTCCGCCGCGCTGGCACTGCCGTGCGCGCACATCAATAGCAATATCAGTGTGATGGATTGCATCGTAGACATGGCGCTTGAGCTTGCCGCATTTAATCGCTGAATTGTGCCCGTTACCGAAAATCGAATCTTGCCCACTGGAGCAATACTCCCCTATTTTTTTATAAAAACCAGTCAAATCCGTATATTTACATTAGCGTTTGAAAATATACTAGATAGGAGTATGTGATGAATATGTTTGAAATATCCTCCCGCGAGCGCGAGAGGTTTTTAAAAAACACGGCTATAAATCCACAAATAAATTCAATCGTTTCACACTGATGCAAGTCGTATTAGATTCAAGTCGTATTAGATGCAAGTCGCATTAAACCTAATTCGCCTTAAGCTCAATTCGTCTTAGTCACCTTGCTTAAATGACGCGGCTTATCAGGATCTAATCCACGTGCAATAGACAAGTGTGCCGCCATCACATAAAACGCCTGGATCGCGACAATCGGATCCAGGTCTGGCGTCGCCGCAGTAGGCAAAGTCAGATTACGTTCTTTAATATCGACCGGCGCTGCCAGCAGCACGTTCGCACCGCGACCGCGCATTTCTTCGGCGAGTTTGATCAGGCCAGCCTGGGCAGGACCACGGGTTGCAAAAATCAATAATGGATAGCCGTCGTCAATCAGCGCCATCGGACCATGTTTGATCTCTGCCCCGCTAAATGCCTCTGCCTGGATCACGGAAGTCTCTTTAAATTTCAGCGCGGATTCCAGCGCAACCGGGAAGCTGATACCACGCCCCACAGTCATAATGCGCGAGGCCGGCGTCAATACCTCTAACGCATTCGACCAGTCACAACGCGTTGCTGCGTCCAGGGCCTCTGGCAGCATCTCAATCGCGCTTAAGAAGTCCGCATCATTTTGCCAATTGCCCGCGACCCGTGCACCTGCAACCAGTGAGGTAATAAAACTTTTCGTTGCGGCGACGCTGAGCTCCGGACCTGCATGCAAAGGCAAAGTCCATTCGGCACTCTGCGCCAGCGGTGAGGCAGCGTCATTGACCAGCGCGACCGTCGAGGCACCGCCTTCACGGAAATAACGAATCGGCTCAATGACATCGGGACTTTGTCCGGACTGCGAGATCGCAATTGCCAGTGCATCACGAGCATGCAAAGGGGATTTGTTTAGTGTAACCAGCGACATCGGCAAAGAGGCAACGATGCGTCCCAGACGCGACATGATCAGGTAGGCGGCATAATTGGCGGCATGGTCGGAACTGCCCCGCGCCACTGTCAAAACCGATGACGGTGGATTGTCTCTGAGATGATTTCCCAGGGCGATGTAACGATCTCTATCCTGGGTCAGTTGATGTGCCACAAACTCGGCGGACGAACAGGCTTCTTTAAGCATTTGCGAGGTCAATCTTTTCTCCTTCTACGTAAACAGCGACCAGGTTCAGTTTGCGATCGAGTACGACGATATCGGCGTAACTATCCACGTGCAAACGACCACGATCAGATAAGCCGAGATAATCGGCGGCATAGGTGGACACGCGCCTGGAGGCATCTGCAATATCAAGACCGATGCTGACCAGATTACGCAATGCCTGATCCATCGTCAGCGTACTGCCAGCCAGCGTGCCATCTGCCAGACGCACACCACCCAGGCATTTATGCACTACCTGACGACCAAGCATGTACTGACCATCCGGCATACCGGATGCTGCGGTCGAGTCCGTCACGCAATACAACTGTGGTATCGCCCGCATTGCCGCCTTGATCGCACCGGGATGTACATGCAAAAGATCGGGAATAATTTCAGAAAATTGCGCATGCGCGAGCGCCGCTCCGACCATGCCAGGAGCACGGTGATCGAGACGCGACATAGCGTTATACAAATGCGTAAAGCCTTTAGCACCGTTTTCTAAAGCAGCAACACCCTCTTCATAGGTACCTAATGTGTGGCCAAGTTGCACGACCATCCCCATCTCTGCCAGGTCGCGCACCAGTTGCAAATGGCCTTCCATTTCCGGCGCAACGGTAATCAGCCTGATCGGTGCGATCGCATGCAACTGTTTGACCTGCTCCAGTGAGGCAATTCGCGCAAAATCCGGTTGTGCACCGAGCTTGCCTGGATTGATATACGGGCCTTCCAGATGTACACCAAGTACCCGCGCTGCACCTTTGGCTCTGGTCTCGCATATCGATTTCAATGCGGACAATGCCGCCTCCAGATCCGCCATCGGTGCTGTCATGGTAGTTGCGAGTAAACTCGTCGTGCCATGTTGCGCATGCATGCGCGCGATGACCTCCGCAGCATCGCCCGCCTCCATCGTGTCTTTGCCACCTGCACCGTGCACATGCAGGTCAACAAAACCAGGCAAGATATACAGCTGCGAATTATCCGCCGGATCATTTTTCTCGCCATGAATAGCGGTGACGCGTTCAGCAAAATCAATAGAGCCATTGACCCAACCTGCTGACGTCAGGACATTACCTTGCAAGCTTCCACTCATCTGAACAACTCCGCGACAAAATCATAATAATCACTGCGGCAATAAGAATGCGTCAGCTCTACGGCAGCACCAGTCGGCAGGTAACCGACACGGGTAATAAATAACATCGCCGCTCCCTGTTTAATACCCGCGAGTTTCGCCTGCTCGGCGGTCGCATTGACGGCACGGATATGCTGCAAGGCGCGTGTCGGGGTCACGTTATTTGATTCGAGATAACCGTACAGGCTATCAGTTACCAATTTAGGATTCGGCAAATAGATCGCCGGAATCGTCGTACTTTCAATCGCCATCACGACGTTATCGGCGGTACGCAGACGCTTCAAACGCGATACGACAGTATTCGGCGACAGGCCTAATGACAAGATTTCCTCCGGTGCTGCGATCCCCGTCTCACGTGAAATCCATTGCGATCCCGGAGCAAAACCACGCTGACGCAACTCTTCACTAAAGTTGGTCAGACGGGATAAGGGTTGCTCCAGTTTGGGCGTGATGTAAGTACCGGACCCATGCTTGCGGGTCAGCAATCCGCGTTCGCACAACATGTCGATTGCTTTACGCGCAGTGACGCGCGAGATATCCAGCGCTTCAGATAGCAAACGCTCGGAAGGCAGTGCTTCATCAGGCTGCCAGATGCCGCTATGTATACCGGTCGCGAGCTTGTTAGCGAGCTGCAAATACAGCGGCGTAGAACTATCGCTATCCGGCTTGAAATCACTTAATTGCGCTTGCATAGTGTTCTTTCTATTGAATGCTCAACAATCGGTTCTGAATCAGTATTAATGCACCAGCAGCAGAATCAGCATGCGGCTTGACGATACGGGGGCGTAAATCTTCCGGCAGAAAATCGTTCATTGACTCCGCCAGTCCGCCACATAAAGCAATCGGCAAGGTAGCAGACGGATCAAGTGCCATCGCCATCTTACCTACCTCGTATCCCGCTGCAGACATAATGGCGCTGGCTCTGGCAACGCTGCCAGCATGTGCAATGACCATCGGTGCGAGTTGCGCGTAACGTGTCTGATTCGCTTGGGCCAGCCAGCGAAATACCGCATCTTTATCGCCACCGCAATGCGCAATTACCACCGCTGAAAAAACATCCGCAGGACTACGACCATCCAGCACATGCTGTGCATGATTCATCGCCCGCAAACCTAACCAGGCGCCGCTGGCTTCATCGCTGGAAGGAAATCCCCAGCCCCCGACTTCACGGCGCGATCCGTCACTCAGCATGACCTCGCCAACACTACCCGTACCAAGCGCAATAATCGCCCCTGCCTTACCCTGATGTGCGCCAAGCAAAGTAGTACCAGCATCGGTCTCAATCACGAGCAGGCCAAAGCCCGGATTCGCGGAGACAAACTCAGCCGCCCATTGGCGATTATTAATTCCTGCCAGACCGCAACCTGCCGCAATTTCACCCAAGGCAGGCATGCTGAGACCCGCTTCAAAAAACGCTTGCCTGGTCGCTGCGAGTATCGAATTCCACGCCGCCTCTGCACCATGCATCAGGCCAGAAGGGCCCGCAGTACCAACAGCCGAGATGGCAGATACAGCATCAGCGGCAGTGCTATTAGCTTGCACGCCTTGACGGGCGAGCAGGCGCACACGGGTTCCGGTGCCACCGCCATCAACGCCGATCAAGTATTGGTATTGTTTAGTCACGTTCATTTCTGTCATAAATCATTCTGCTCAATGTCGCCGATTTCCCTCTGAAAAATTCGTGTTAAAACGTAATTTTCAGTAGATAATCCAGCACAGGTCTCATCGTAGGTCTTATCTACAGTGGTTGTCAATAGGTATTTAAGTGGTATCTAAAAATCTTTTGACCTGACCATACACTATTTCTCTTACAGCGCCTTCGCTTAGCTCACTTACAGACTGCCACCCTGCTCCATCCAACATCATTCAAACGTCATCCATTCAGCACTGGTATCACTTCAAGAACTGCTCATTACCAACCATCCCGATCTTAGTGACACCAAGGCGCTGTGCCGTTGCCATCACATGGGCTACCGACTTGTACGCCACCAGCTTGTTGGGCCGCAGATGCACTTCCGGCTGAT